>NZ_JBIUWO010000001.1:379085-810984 GCF_044743505.1 Pseudomonas sp. NPDC087612 | reverse complement strand
TCGGCCTGAGCCGAAGTCGCGAGATGTAGACTTGGCGTAGCAAGTCGTAGGCCGCGATGCCCCTGGAAGGCACCGTAGCGAAGGAACCCGGAGCGGAGCGTAGGGCCGTATGCTGGAGCGAGCGGTTTTGGTTCCTTTTGCCAAGAACAAAAGGGACCCGCCGTAAGGGCGGAAGGGGCCAACAGCGGCGCCACACCGAATGGATAAGCCCGCAACCCAACCCAAGAATCATAGCCCCCGGGATTCCGTGAAGAACCTTTTTTTGTGCGATTGAACGCTAACGCTCTTTGGGAAATTTCCCAATCCTGCTGGGAGTGGTCCGACTTTTTGCGTCGGATATCTGCCGAATAATCCTCCTCGCCAACCGCCCTGTGCGGTGCGGCATTCGCCGTTGGCACGTCGCCTGTGACGATTGCACAGGTCAATTCGAGGAGATCAATTCATGAAGCGCACTTTTCTGGCCCTGCCGCTCGCCTTGCTGGCCGTTGGTAATGTCTTTGCCGCCGACCCACTGGAGAAACAAGTCACCGTAACCGCCACCGTCCCGACCGAGAACTTTTATGTCGAGCCGGTGGGCGGCAACTGGATGAACGAACCGCAGAACATGGCCTGGAACGCCCTGCGCGAATCGCTTGAGCCGATCCGCAAGCAATTGCAGGTCAAGAGCACCACCGGGGCGATTTCCGCCCGTCTGCTCAGCCCGGCAGTGATCAACAGCGGCGCCAACAGCATCGGTCTGGATGTCGCGGTCAACGGCACCGGCCTGACCACCACCTCGGTGCCGGTAGTGCCGGCAGCCGCCGCGGCGGCGGGCACCCTGGTGGCCTTTGATGTGGCCGCGCAGTCGGCCGGTGCGGGCGGCTACGTGCCAGGCAACTACCAGGGCATCGTCAACATGCTGTTCGAGACCGTTTCGCCGTAAGTCGCCAGCCGGCGTTTTTCCGTCCCCTTCTATTCACCCCGTTGCTCCTTCGTTCGAATGAGTACGGGGTGAGTATTGCCTGTGAAAAAATGGTCATGGCCAACTACTTGTCTCTCGCTGTATCCATTCGACTGGCCCTGGGGTGTGTTGTGCTCTGCAGTTCTGCCTGTGCCTGGGCCGATGCCCGGGGGGCGGCCGGGCCCTTGGGGGTGTTGAGCCAGGCGCAAGGCTTGCCGCAAGAGTTCGGCGAACATTTCTTTGATGTGCCCCTGGCGGTTCGCGTCGACCTCGATGGTCGCTACCTGGGCGATGCGCTGGTGGTGCTGTCGCGCGATGAGCAGGTGCAACTGCTCGACTTTACCGACACCTTTGAGAGCAACGCCGCCGACAGCGAGCGTTCACGCTGGCGCGAACAGTTGCAGGAGCCGAGGTTGCTGGGCAACTGCCTGTCCAGTTGCCCGCTGGGGCTGGTGGCCTTGCACTACAGCCTGGTCAATTCACAGTTGTCGATCCTCACCACGGCGGCGGAGCGCAGCGACCAGCCGGCGCTTTACCACGCCTTGCCGGAACGCGGCAGCCACGGCTTGCTGTTGCGCAACCAGTTGAACCTGGTCGGTGGCGACCTGGAAACCACCGGGCGTTATGCCGTGCAGGGGCAGGGCAGCGTCGGCAACTGGACTGCCGTTGGCGAGGCGCAGTTCGACCGCAACAGCGACTACGCCGAGCAAACCCGGCACCGTGTCGACCAGCTCTATGCCGAGCGTGTGCACGACCAGCATTTCTTTCGCCTGGGCTACTTTACCCCGGGCGCCCAGGGCCTGACCCGCCAGCCGCGCCTGCTCGGCAACCTGCCCGATACCACCCGCGGCCTGATGCTCGGCAGCAGCGACAGCCTGGCGGTCAATAATGGCCAGGCCAGCGCCACGCCCATCTATGTCACCCCGAACCGGTCGGCTATCGCCGAAATCTACCGTGATGGTGTGCTGATCAACAGCCAGGCGGTGCAAGCCGGTTTGCAGGCGCTGGATACCCGGGTGCTGCCGGGAGGCATTTATGAAGTAGAAGTTCGCCTGATTGAAGACAACCAGGAAACCTCGCGCAGCGAGGCCTTCATCTACAAACCCTCGAACTGGAACAACGCCGAGTCGCCCTGGCGCTACAACGTTTATGTCGGGCAGCAGAGCACCTTGTGGAGCAATTGGGACAAGGACTATGACAACAGCCTGAGCGCCGGGGTATTTACCAATTACCTGTTACACCCGCGGGCAGTGCTCGGGCTCTCGGCCCAGCGCATCGATGAACTCATGCAGTACGGCAGCTCGCTGGACTGGGATGTGCTCGATCCGTTCAAGCTCTATGGCAGCGTTTTTCACACCGAAGATCAGGGTAACGGCTACGACCTGCAAGGCATCTACAACTATGCATCGGGCTCGCTGGTGTTCAGTCAGAGCCGCTCATGGCTGGACAGCCGCAGGTTCGAAGACGATCAGCCTGGTGCGCAGCGCGACTTCAGCGTGCGCGAGGTGCGCCAGAGCGCTCTGTCGCTGAACCACCGGGTCGATCGCCACAGTACCGCTACCGTACGGGTTTCCCATAGCAGCGGTACCGGTGCAAACGGCACCGGCTTCGATGTCGGCTGGGGCTATTTTGGCAAGCTGCTGGACTCCGATACCCACTGGCGGCTGTCGGTGTTCGATCGCCCTGGCACCAGCAGCTCGGGTGATGCGCGCAACCGCGGCGTGACCTTGAGCATGAGCATGAGCCTAGGCGGGCCGGGCCGCAGGATTTCGGCAACCCTGGGCAGCCGCACGTCCCGCGACGGCGGGCGCGATCAGAACGCTTCGCTGACCTATCAGCAAGATGTCGACTACGGCGCACTGCAGAGCCTGGCCGGCACCGTTTCGCTGGACCGCTACGGCACCGGCTTTGGCGGCAGCGCCCTGTTCGAGAGCCCGCTGCTGCACGGCGATGCCTATGCCCAGAGCTCGTCCTATAACGGTGAACTGACCGCCGGTTTGAACCTCGACAGCGTGCTGGCGATCGGCGCCGGCCAGGTGGCGATGTCCGGGCAGTACCTGCCCCACGAGGCCGGCCTGATTGTCGATGTCGAGTCGGACCTGCAGGGCTTGCGCATGCGCGCCGACGACCATCACGGCCACAGCGCCGTGCTGCGCCCGGGGCGCAATGTCATTCCGGTCAGCGCCTACAAGGCCGGCCAGGTGCATTTCGATTTCGAAGGCAGGGATGCCCATGCCGCTGTCATCCAGCCCGCGACGGTGGCGTACCACCTCAACCGCGGCGGGGTCGACTATCACCAGATTCGCGTGATGCAGACCGTCACCGTGATCGGCCGCCTGGTCGATGCCAAGGGCCAGCCGTTGCGGGGCGCGCTGGTAATCAACCACGCCAGCCGTAGCGTGAGCGAGGCGGATGGTTTCTTCGCCATCGAGATGAGCGAATCGACGCCGACCCTGGAAATTCGCCGGGGCGCCGATGCCTTGTGCCTGTTCAGCTTCGATCAGGGTACGTACACCCGCGAGAACGACATTCTGCTGGTCGGCGACCTGACCTGCGCCGGGGCCAATGTGGCCAGGGCTGAGCTGAAACAATCGAAGGAGGACGCTTGATGCGATGGCTGAAACAACCACGGTGCGCAACCCTTGGGGCACTCTTTTCGGTGTTCGCAGCGTTCTGTCCGGAACCTTTCACGGGTGTTGCCCAGGCCAGCGTGGTGGACATTACTGCCGAATACATACCAGGTCTTTCAGGCAGGCCGCCCACTGGTTTCGTCAATACCACGCCGCGGGCAGAGTTCTGCTCGGGGTTTGTGACTTGCAGCGGCAGCGAGTATCGATACACAGTCGCTTTGCCACTGAGATTCTCTACGGCGTTCATCCATCGTGCACCGGATCCTCGTGATGGCTACTTCTTCCAGCTGCCGGCTACCAGAACCCTGAATCTGGTCAATGAGAAAGGAGAGTCTTTTTCAGCCCGGTTCAGGCCTACGCATTTAGGTTTGCGGATTCAGCCGGGCTTTACGGTCCTGGTCGGACCAAGTCAGGGAGTGTGCGTACCTGCGGCTACTACTGATCATCAAGCCGTTACCCAGTATTTGGGTCGGGTCGATATGCTGGTGCCTGGTGGTTGCTACATGACCGGACGGAGCGGCAGTGCCGGGTCCGTTGTAAGCGTCGACAGCACCGTAACGGGCCTGGGATTTGAGCTGCTGTTGCCGTCGCCACTTTCGTTGAAAAATGGCGTCTACCGGGCCCAGTTACAGTTGAGCGTCGGTGGCAACGGGGCGGACTTCGACCTGGGTAACCGAGTCACTAATGTCAGCACCGATATGTTGACGCTGAATTTCGAATTCACCGTCAAACACCCCTTGAAGCTCGAGTTTCCGCCTGGCTCCGAACGCGCAGTACTCGAACCGCCCGGTGGCTGGGCAAGCTGGATCAATCGCGGCACGCCACCTCAGCGCCTGTACCGGGTGCTGCCATTCCAGATCTGGACCACCGGTGCGATCAGCGTGCACACCCGCTGCGAATACGACCTGGGCGGACGCTGTGGCATTCGCGGCCGCGATGGCCATCAGGTTCCGCTGAAAGTCGCCCTGACCCTGCCGTCAAGCATGAAGCATCAGGGGGCGCCGGTGGACAATCTGGTGGTGCCGGTTGGCGCTCCGGCGGCGCTGCGCATCGATACCGTCGAGGCCACGCTCGACCGTCAGGCGCGCTTGCTGTTCGAAGTGTCCCAGGCCGATACCGCCTCGATGCTCGGGTACCCGGGCGAGACCTTCCAGGGCGATGTGACACTGGTGCTGGATGCTGCGCTATAAGCAACCCCTGAACGAGATAATTGGAGATTTCGCTGTCAGATAAGGAAATTTCCTACAACCCATGCCGGTTGCCCGGACAGCCCGGGTGCATGAGAATGATATTAATTAGCCAGTTGAGCTGGGAGCTAAACGACATGAAAGGATTACTGGCGGTACCGCTGCTATGGATACTGGTGGCGAGCGCTGCGCTCGCCGGGCCCGAGCTCAACATCGGGACCTTCTACGATTACCTCGACGGTGAAAAGAGCACGTTGCTCAAGCGGGTGCGCAATGGCGGCGACACCACCGCCTTCGTCAAGGTCAGCGTCGCCGAGCTGGTCTACGATGAGCAGGGCCAGGCCCGCGAAGTCGAGATGGACGGCCGCGAGGCGTTGCAGCGTGGCCTGGTGGTGAGCCCTGCGCGGTTGATCATCCCCGCCAATGGCATGCAGGCGGTGCGCCTGCTGTATCGCGGCGAGCGTGAGCACGAGCGTTACTTCAGGCTGCGTTTCATCCCGGTGCTGCCGGAGGTCAACGACGGTTTTGCCGTGACCGAAGATGAAGCCGAGCGTTATGAAAACGCCCTCAAGGTCGGGGTCAACATTTTGGCCGGCTACGGCTCGATCCTGTTCGTGCGGCCCCAGGCCAGCCGCTATCAGGTCGAGGTCGAGCATGAGGCCGGGCGCTTTCTGATTCCCAACAAGGGCAACACCACCATCGTCCTCGATCATTTCAATGATTGCGCCGCCGGCAACAAGGACTGCGCCCCGGCGACCAAGCACCATGTGCTGCCAGGCAACACTCGCGTGTTTGAAAAAAAGCCCGGACGCCATTACCGCTTTGAACTGGTCGAGGGCGAGCAGCGCCGCGAAATTGCCTTCAAGGGCTGAACCGGAGCCCGCCAATATCGTGGCATGAGGAAAGGTATGAGTAGTGTTCTGATCGTGGACGATCACCCGTTTATTCGCTCCAGCGTCAACCTGCTGCTGGTCAGCGAGCGCTTCAATGTGGTCGGCCAGACCGACAACGGCGTCGATGCCGTGCGCCTGGCCCGTGAGTTGAGCCCGGACCTGATGATCCTCGATATCAGCATTCCGGGCCTGGACGGCCTGGAGGTGATTGCCCGGGTCAAGGCGATGAAGCTTGCGCTGAAAATTCTGATCCTGACCTCCCAGCAGGCTGAGTATTTTTCCTTGCGCTGCATGAAGGCCGGCGCGGTCGGCTATGTATCGAAAACCGACGATTTATGCGAGCTGAGCAAGGCCGTGCATGCGGTCATGTCCGGCTACACCTACTTCCCTGAAGTCGCCTTGAGCTCGGTGAGCAGGGTCGATGTGCGCGCCTCGGAGGCCGAGTGCATCGCCAGCCTGACCAACCGTGAACTGCTGGTGCTGCAGCAACTGGCCCGCGGCCTGAGCAACAAGGCCATCGGCGATGTGATGCTGTTGAGCAACAAGACCATCAGCACGTACAAAACCCGTCTGATCGAGAAATTGAGGGTCAAATCATTGGTGGACCTGGCGGATGTCGCCAAGCGCAACCTGCTCATTTAGGTTGCCCAATTGTGTGCATGCTCGCTTGCTGCAGGCGCTGGTGTTGCTGGTACTGCAGTGCCTGGCCACAGTGGCCGGGGCCGAAGAGGTAGCGCCAGGCATCTGGCCGGATGCCATCCGCGGCCTGCACGCCTTTGAGGCGCAAGCGCATGCGGTGGTGGCGCAACACCCCACGCTGGCGATTGTCGACAGTTTCTGGCACGAAAACGGGCGCCTGATTGCCCAGGCTTGTGCCGTGGTCGGCAGCTTGCTGGCGCTGGCGCTGGTGTGGATTCACTACTTGCGCCAGTCAATCCGCAAGTGCGAGCGGGCCGAGCGTGCCCTGACCGAGATGTATGCTGAACTGCAAGCGGCCAAGGAACAGGCAGAGGCGGCCAACCAGGCCAAGACGACGTTTCTGGCGACCATGAGCCACGAGATCCGCACGCCGATGAACGCCCTGTTGGGCATGCTCGAACTGGCCCAGGAAAAGGCCGATCAGGGTGTGCTCGACCGGCTGGCTATCGAGGTGGCCTCAAGCTCGGCGCGTGGCCTGCTTGAACTGCTCGGCGATGTGCTGGATGTCACCCGCATCGAATCCGGCCATTTGCTCCTTGAACCGCGCCGCACCCAGCTGCGCCAGCAGGTCGAAGGGGTGGTGCGCATGTTTGAACAGCAAGCCCTGGGCAAGGGCCTGCGCCTGCACCTGGAGGTTACCGGCGCCCTGGACAGCGACGTGCTGCTCGACGCCCTGCGCTTCAAGCAGGTTCTCTCCAACCTGATCAGCAATGCCATCAAGTTCACCCGTGAAGGCTCGGTGCGTGTGCGCCTGCACACCCAGCGCCGGTTGCGCCGCGTGGAGGTGAGCCTGGTGGTGGAAGATACCGGCGTCGGCATTCCCATGGCCGATTTGTCACGCCTGGGTACGCCCTATTGCCAGGCCAGCAACAACCGCCAGGCCGGGCGCAATGGTGCCGGGCTGGGGCTGAGCATCTGCCGGATGCTGTGCGAGCTGATGGGCGGGCGTATGCAGCTGGACAGCAGTATCGGTGTCGGTACCCGTGTCGAGGTGCAGTTGAACCTGGCCTGCCTGCCACCGGCGGCGTCCAGCGACGCTCCGGGCCGGCGCCGGGAGAGCGCAGGCCTGAGCAAGCCGCTGAAGGTGCTGGTGGTGGATGACTACCCGGCCAATCGCATCCTGCTCATGCACCAGCTCGGTTACCTGGGCCATCGCGTGCGGGTCTGCGAACACGGTGGCGAGGGTTTACGCTGCTGGCTGCGCGAGTCGTTCGATGTGGTCATCGCCGACTGCAACATGCCGATCTTCGATGGCTATCGGCTGGCCAGGGCGATTCGCGAGCATGAGCGGCGCGCCGGCCGCGAGGCTTGCCGGGTGCTGGCGGTGACCGCCAATGCCCAGGCGTCGGAACGTGCCCGCTGCCTGGCGGCGGGAATGAATGCCTGCCTGTTCAAGCCCTTGAGCATCGACGATCTGCAGCAGGCGCTGGAGGGCCTGACGGGCCGTGTCGCGGCGCCGGTGGTGGCCCAGGCAGCGCCGGTGCTACCGGGCATGGACATCTCCAGCCTGCTGGTGCTGGCCGCCGGTGATCAGGACAAGGTCCGGGCCCTGCTCGGCGATCTGGTCAGCAGCAATCGCCAGGACCTGCGCGGTCTGGACCGGTTGCACGATGGTAAGGATCGGGTGGCGTTGGCCGACCTGGTGCATCGGCTCAAGGGCGGGGCGCGGATGATCCGTGCTCATGAGGTGTTGGCAGTTTGTGTACAGCTGGAACAGGCCTGCAGTACACAGGCGCCGGCCCACCGCATCAGCCAGCTGGTGCAGATGCTGCGCCAGGCGATTATCGACCTTGAGCAGCACCTGGAGCGCTATTGCCAGCGCGAGGAAGTCAACCCTTGGTGATCAGGTTGCCGGCGTGCAGCCCGCATTCCTTCTGGGTCGACTCTTCCCACCACCAGCGGCCTTCGCGCTCGTGCTGGTTCGGCAGCACCGGGCGGGTGCAGGGCTCGCAGCCGATACTGATGAAGCCGCGCTCGTGCAGGCTGTTGTACGGCAGCTCGAGCATGCGGATGTAACCCCAGACTTCCTCGCTGCTCATCTGTGCCAGCGGGTTGAACTTGTACAGGGTGTGCTCGGGGCTCGAGAAGGCGCTGTCGATTTCCAGCGCCGCCACCTGGCTGCGGGTGCCCGGGCTCTGGTCGCGGCGCTGGCCGGTGGCCCAGGCGCTGACAGTGCTCAGTTTGCGCCGCAGCGGCTCGATCTTGCGGATGCCGCAGCACTCGCCATGGCCGTCCTTGTAGAAGCTGAACAGGCCTTTTTCCTTGACGAAGGGCTCGAGCTTGCTGTGATCGGGGGAGAGGATCTCGATCGGCAGCTTGTACTGTTCGCGCACCTGGTCGATGAAACGGTAGGTTTCCGGGTGCAGGCGGCCGGTATCCAGGCTGAACACCTTGAGGTTCTTGTTGAGCTTCCAGGCCATGTCCACCAGCACCACGTCCTCGGCGCCGCTGAAGGAAATCCACAGGTCATCGCCGAAGTGCTCGAAGGCCAGCTTGAGGATGTCTTGCGGCGACTTGTTGGCGTAGGTCGCGGCCAGGGCGGCGACGTCGAAGGGTTGGCTCATCAGGCGGCTTCCGGTCATTGAATGGCGCTTGGCGCTCGTAATGCCCTGATCTTAACAAAAATTGCCCGGGTAGACGCCGCGCATGTAGAGTGCGGCTTCCCATTTTTGGCGTTGTTCGAGGAGTGTGCTGTGGAAATTGCCTGTCTCGACCTGGAAGGCGTATTGGTCCCGGAAATCTGGATCGCCTTCGCGGAAAAAACCGGAATCGAATCGCTGCGGGCCACCACCCGTGACATTCCCGATTACGACGTGCTGATGAAACAGCGCCTGCGCATTCTCGATGAGCACGGCCTGAAGCTTTCCGATATCCAGGCGGTGATCGCCACGCTCAAACCACTGGACGGCGCCATCGAGTTCGTCGACTGGCTGTGTGAGCGTTTCCAGGTGGTGATTCTTTCCGACACTTTCTACGAGTTCTCCCAGCCTCTGATGCGCCAGCTGGGCTTCCCGACGCTGCTCTGCCATCGGTTGATCACCGACGAAAACGACCGGGTGACCGGCTACCAGCTGCGCCAGAAAGACCCCAAGCGCCAGTCGGTGCTGGCCTTCAAGAGCCTGTACTACCGGGTGATTGCCGCAGGTGATTCATACAACGACACCACCATGCTCGGCGAGGCAGATGCAGGGATTCTGTTCCATGCGCCGGACAACGTCATTCGCGAGTTTCCGCAGTTCCCGGCGGTGCATGATTTTGCGGCGTTGAAGCAGGAATTCATCAAGGCTTCGAAGCGGTCGTTGAGCCTGTAGGTGCCTCATCGCTGGCAAGCCAGCTCCCACAGGTTCACCACCCAACCTGTGGGAGCTGGCTTGCCAGCGATGCTTTTAGAGACTTTGCAAGGTCTCGAGCAACACCTTGACCTTGGTGATCGACTCTTCGTACTCCGCCTGCCAGTCCGAATCCGCCACCACTGCGCCACCCCCCCAGCAGCACACCTGACCGTCCTTGACCAGCAGGCTGCGGATGGCGATCGAGCTGTCCATCTCGCCGCGCACATCCACATACAGCAACGACCCGCAGTACAGCGCCCGACGGCTGGGTTCCAGCTCGTCGATGATCTGCATGGCGCGGATTTTCGGTGCGCCGGTGATCGAGCCGCCGGGGAAGCTGTCAGCGATAAGGTCCAGGGCATCCTTGCCGGCCGCCAGGCGCCCGGTGACGCTGCTGACCAGGTGATGGACGTTGGGGTAGCTTTCCAGGCTGAACAGCTCCGGGACCTTCACCGAACCGATCTCGCAGGTGCGCCCGAGGTCGTTGCGCAACAGGTCGACGATCATCAGGTTCTCTGCGCGATCCTTGCTGCTGCCCAGCAGTTCGGCGGCGTTGCGCGCATCTTCGTCGGCATCGCTGCTGCGCGGGCGGGTGCCCTTGATCGGGCGGGTTTCGACCTGGCCATTGCTGACCTGGATGAAACGCTCCGGCGAGAAGCTCAGCAGCGCGCTGCCGTCGGCCAGCAACTGGAACCCCGAATACGGCGTCGGGCAGGCCTGGCGCAGGGCCTGGTAGGCGTGCCAGGGGTCGCCCTGGCAGGGCGCGCGAAAGCGTTGGGTGAGGTTGATCTGGTAGCAGTCGCCGGCATGAATGTACTGCTGCACGCGGTCGAAGGCCTGGTGGTAGCTGTGTGCGCTGATATCGCCGCGCATCGGTGCTTGCAGGGCGAAGCTGGCGGTATCGATAGCGGGTGGCGCCTCGAACAGTTCAATCAGGCGCTGACGTTCGGCCGCTGCCAGGCTCGGGTGAAACAGCAGCTGGCTACTGTGCAGGCGGTGATCGCTGATCAGTGCCCAGGCATACAGGCCAAGGCTGGCATCGGCCAGGCCCAGGTCATCGACAGCGATGCTTGGCAGTTGCTCCAGGCGCCGGCCAAAGTCGTAGCTCAGGTAACCGATCAGGCCGCCGGCAAACGGCAACTCGATGCCATCCGGTACCTGCGCCTGGCCCAGTTGCGCCAGGCTTTCACGCAGCCGTTGCAGGTAGGCGCTACCACGTTCATCCATCGCGGGCGCGAGGGTTTGCAGCGGCCAGGCGCTGAGCAGGTCAAAGCGGCCGCGCTCGGCGCTTGGCCGGGCGCTGTCGAGCAACACGGCGCCGGGCGCCTGGCGAATACGCGCGAAGTAGGCCGCAGGGTCGGCCTGGTAGGGCAGGGGGTGGAGCGTACAGGTCGGCATGCAAGTAACAGCTATGAATGCGGGGAGGCGATTGTAGTCCTCTGTAGGAAATGCTCCTAGCGCTGACTACGACATAGAGGCACCAGGGCGCGCCAGCCGGGCAGGCTGGCGCGCACAGGATGTGGACTCAGCTCGGCACGTGGCCGAACAGCTCCTGGGCGAAGCGTACGCGTTCTTCGGGGCTTTCCTGGCGGCCGTCTTTGGCCAGTTGCTCCAGGTGCGCTTCCACCGCGTGGGTACGCAGGGTCAGGCCGCAGTCGTTGGCGATCTGGATGTTCAGGCCGGGGCGGGCGTTGAGTTCGAGGATCAACGGGCCCTTGTCCTGGTCCAGCACCATGTCGACACCGATGTAGCCCAGGCCGCACAACTCGTAACAGCCGGCGGCAAGCTTCATGAAGCCGTCCCAGTTCGGCAGTTGCACGCCGTCCACCGCGTTGGTGGTGTCCGGGTGCTTGCTGATGATGTTGTTCAGCCAGGTACCGCGCAGGGTCACGCCGGTGGCCAGGTCGACGCCGACGCCGATGGCGCCCTGGTGCAGGTTGGCCTTGCCGCCGGACTGGCGGGTGGGCAAACGCAGCATGGCCATCACCGGGTAGCCCATCAGCACGATGATACGGATGTCCGGCACGCCTTCGTAGCTGATGCTCTTGAAGATCTGGTCGGGGGTAACGCGGTACTCGATCAAGGCGCGGTCGCGGTGACCGCCCAGGGAGTACAGGCCGGTGAGGATGCTGGAGATCTGGTGCTCGATTTCCTCGTGGCTGATGATCTTGCCCGAGACCGTGCGGTAACGGTCTTCGAAGCGATCGGCAACCACCAGGATGCCGTCGCCGCCGGCACCCTGGGCAGGCTTGACGACGAAGTCGCTGCGCCCGCCGATGATCTCGCCGAGCTTGTCGATCTCTTTCTCGGTGGAGATGATCCCGTACATTTCCGGCACATGGATGCCGGCCTGGATCGCACGCTCCTTGGTGATGATCTTGTCGTCGACGATCGGGTACAAATGGCGCTTGTTGTACTTGAGGACGTAGTCCGCATTGCGCCGGTTGATACCCATGATGCCCCGGGCCTCCAGGGCTTTCCAGGTTTTCCAGAGACCGAACATCAGGCGTCAGCCTTCACGAAAGCCTTGAAACGCACCAGCTCCGTCAGGCGGTAGCCGCGGTAGCGACCCATCGCCAGCATGAAGCCCACCAGAATCAGCAGTACCGCCGGGAAGGTGAAGACGAAGTACACCAGCTCCGGCACGCTCATCAGCAGATGCGCCAGGGAGGCAGCGAACAGGGTGCCGATCGCCACTTTCATGGCATGGCCGCCGCCGCGTTCTTCCCAGGTGATCGACAGGCGTTCGATGGTCATGGTCAGGATCACCATCGGGAACAGCGCGACCGACAGGCCGCGCTCCAGGCCCAGCTTGTGGCTGAACAGGCTGATGGCGGCGATCAATACCACGACGAAGGTCAGCACCACCGACAGGCGCGGCAGCATCTGCAACTTAAGGTGTTCAAGGTAGGAGCGTAGCGACAGCCCGAGCGCGGTAATCACCGTGAACAGGATGATGCCAAAGCCCAGCTGGGTTTCGCGGAAGGCCAGGGCGATCAGCACCGGGGTGAAGGTACCCAAAGTCTGGATGCCGATCAGGTTGCGCAGCACCAGGATCACCAGCACGCCGATCGGGATCATCACCATGATCATGAAGGTCTGCTGGGTCTGCAGCGGCAGGCCGTACAGCGAGTACTCGAGGAAGTCGGCGTCGGTGTTCTCGTCGGTCAGCTTGGCCAGGCGAATGGCGTTCATTTCGCTGTTGTTGAGGCTGAAGCTGACGTTGGCTTTCTTGCCGCCATCGACGGTGATCAGGTTGTCGTCACCGGTCCACCACAGCAGGCGGTCGGCCGGCAGGCCTTGCTCGCCGGTGTCCGGGTTGAAGTACAGCCAGTCGCTGCCGTTGAAGCTGCGCAGCCACAGTTCAGGGGTTTGCGGCTGGTCGGCGACCAGGCGGATGGTGTGGACCTTCTCCACCGGCACGTGGGCAATCGACAGCAGCAGGTCGATGACCTTGGCCTTGTTCAGCGACGAGGTATCGCCGGCCAGCAGCAGCTTGACGTTGTCGTCGTTGAGGTTGTTAACCCGCTTGATGGTCTCGCCAACGAAGGTTTCGACGTCGGCCGAGTGCTGGCGAATAGGCGCCATCAGGGCTTCGGCGGCGATCTTCTCGGGGCCTTCTACCGCCAGGCTGTCGCGGAAGGTCGGGCCTTTGATCTTGGCTTTTTCGGTGCTGTAGCGCTTGGTCAGCACCAGACGGTAGTAGAGGGTCTGGTTGCCGCTGGCGCGACGGGCCGACCAGGTCACCTTGCGGTTGCCGTCGACGCGGTTGACGCTGACGCCGTAGTTGTTGGAGATGAAACTCTCGTTGAGGCTCACATAGTCGCGGCTCAGCGGCGGCACGAACATCTGGACCTTGACCGGGTCCTTGGGGCTGGCGACGAACTCGACCTTGGCGTCGATGTTCCACAGGTCATCGGTTTCGTCCTCGGTCACCGGAATGCCGAGAAAGAAGATCTGATAGGCCGTGACCAGGATGCCCAGTAGCACCAGGACGGTAATCAGGACTTTCAGATGGAGGGTAAGAGAGCGCATCAGGATTACTCTGCGGTGTGAGCGTCAGTGGCGCAGGCGGGTTTGCCGGCAGCGTATTTAAGGCTTGGATCGACCAGCGCGTCGAAGTGCTTGAGGGCCTCGGAGCCGATCAGCAGCGGATACTGGAACGCGCTGCGGTCGGTCAGGTTCACTTCGATGCTGCGCAGGGCCGTACCCATGCAGATGTTCATGGCAATCACCGGGCGGGCGGTATAGGCCTTGCCTTCGTCCGGGTCGTAATCTCCGGCGCGTCGCTTGATCTTGCTGACGCGGGCCAGTGGTCGTTCTAGCGGATGCGAGTGGGCAGCGTCAATTGCCAGGTAGAAGCGCACCCATGACTCACCATTGCGCTTGAAGCGCTTGATGTCGCGGGCACTGAGCGAGGCGGTCTTGGCCCCGGTGTCGAGTTTGGCCGCCACTTCCAGGTCGATATCGGCCAGGCGGGCGTATTCATTAAGGCCGTACACGGTCTTTTCCGCAGCCTGGCCCAGGGCCGGCAACAGACAGAGGCTGAACAACAGGGGGAGGGGCGTAAGTCTCATAAATCCTGGCGCGGTGCTGTGCGATGTTCGGGTCAAGGCCACTGGCAGTACTGCGCAAGCTTCCTCGTTTACCTGGCACCTGCATAAACAGATGACAGACACACTATTCGTGCCCCGTCGGGAGGCGCGGCATTCTATCACGCTGGTGTGCTGGCGCCAGCGGCTGGACTCAGACAACAGCGGATACCTTGAAGTTCGTTCTTAGACGATTGTCGACAATGTTCATTTTGTCTTTGACTCCGCATGCCGATTTAGCTAGTTTTGCCCTCATTGATTTATGAGGTGTCGACAATATGCTGGACACAGCCCAAGCCCCCGGCACAGTGGCAGACGACAGCGAAACCCTCTCGGAAAACGTCTTCCGGCGTATCCAGGCGGCCATCGTCAAAGGCGAGATCGCCCCCGGCAGCAAGATCTCCGAGCCGGAGCTGGCACGCACCTACGGCATCAGCCGCGGGCCGCTGCGCGAGGCCATCCACCGCCTGGAAGGCCAGCGCCTGCTGGTGCGCGTACCGCATGTCGGGGCGCGGGTGGTGTCGCTCAGCCATGCCGAGCTGATCGAGCTGTACGAGATCCGCGAGTCCCTCGAAGGCATGGCCTGCCGCCTGGCCGCCGAGCGTATGAGCGTAGCCGAGATCGACGAGCTGCGCCGGGTGCTCGACACCCACGAGCGCGACGCCACCTTCCAGGCCGGCCTGGGCTATTACCAGCAGGAAGGCGATTTCGACTTCCACTACCGGATCATCCAGGGCAGCGGCAACCGCACCCTGGTGCAGATGCTCTGCGGCGAGCTGTATCAACTGGTGCGCATGTACCGCATCCAGTTCTCCGCCACGCCCAACCGGCCACGCCAGGCGTTCGCCGAACACCACCGGATTCTCGATGCCATCGCCGACCGTGACGGTGAACTGGCCGAGCTCTTGATGCGCCGGCACATCGGCGCCTCCAAACGCAACATCGAGCGTCACTATCTGGACGCTACCAGCCCACGAGGTGAGTCATGAGTCAGAAAAGCAGTCCCGGCCAGCGCTTTCGCGATGCAGTTGCCGCCGAACACCCGTTGCAGGTGGTCGGTGCGATCAACGCCAACCACGCGCTGCTGGCCCAGCGTGCCGGTTTCAAGGCCATCTACCTGTCTGGTGGCGGTGTTGCCGCAGGCTCCCTGGGCCTGCCTGACCTGGGCATCAGTGGCCTGGACGACGTGCTGACCGACGTACGGCGCATCACCGACGTCTGCGACCTGCCGCTGCTGGTCGACGTCGATACCGGTTTTGGCTCCTCGGCGTTCAACGTCGCCCGTACGGTCAAGTCGATGATCAAGTTCGGCGCTGCCGCCATTCATATCGAAGACCAGGTCGGCGCCAAGCGCTGCGGCCACCGCCCGAACAAGGAGATCGTCACCCAGCAGGAGATGGTCGACCGCATCAAGGCCGCCGTTGATGCCCGTACCGACGACAGCTTCGTGATCATGGCGCGTACCGACGCCCTGGCCGTCGAAGGCCTGGAAGCGGCCCTGGACCGCGCTGCCGCCTGCATCGAGGCCGGCGCCGACATGGTCTTCCCGGAAGCCATCACCGAGCTTTCGATGTACAAGACCTTTGCCGACCGGGTCAAAGCCCCGATCCTCGCCAACATCACCGAATTCGGCGCGACGCCTTTGTACACCACCGAAGAGCTGGCCTCGGTCGATGTCTCGCTGGTGCTGTACCCGCTGTCGGCCTTCCGCGCCATGAACAAGGCCGCGGAAAACGTCTACACCGCGCTGCGCCGCGACGGCACGCAGAAAAACGTCATCGACACCATGCAGACTCGCATGGAGCTGTACGACGCCATCAACTACCACGTGTTCGAGCAGAAGCTCGACGCCCTGTTCGCCCAGAAAAAGGGCTGAATGCTCGAACCTGTAGGCGCGGGCTTGCCCCGCGATTAGCCAAGATTCCATAACAATTTCAAAAGTGGAGAAAGACAATGGCCGAAGCAAAAGTACTCAGCGGTGCCGGCCTGCGTGGTCAAGTGGCCGGGCAAACCGCACTGTCGACCGTGGGCCAGGCCGGTGCCGGCCTGACCTACCGTGGTTACGACGTGCGCGACCTGGCCGAGCACGCGCTGTTTGAAGAAGTCGCCTACCTGCTGCTGTACGGCGAGCTGCCGAGCAAGGCGCAGCTGGCCGAGTACCAGCAAAAGCTGAAAACCCTGCGCGACCTGCCGCAGGCCCTCAAGGAAGTGCTTGAGCGCATTCCGGCCAACGCCCACCCGATGGATGTCATGCGTACCGGTTGCTCGGTGCTCGGCACCCTGGAGCAGGAGCTGACCTTTGCGCAGCAGCACGACAAGACCGATCGCCTGCTGGCGCTGTTCCCGGCGGTGATGTGCTATTGGTACCGCTTCAGCCACCATGGCGTGCGCATCGACTGCACCAGCGACGAAGACACCCTCGGCGGCCACTTCCTGCACCTGCTGCACGGCAAGAAGCCGAGCGAGCTGCACGTCAAGGTGATGAACGTCTCGCTGATTCTTTACGCCGAGCACGAATTCAACGCCTCGACCTTCACCGCGCGGGTTTGTGCCTCGACCCTGTCCGACCTGTACTCCTGCGTCACCGCCGCCATCGGCTCGCTGCGCGGCCCGTTGCATGGCGGCGCCAACGAAGCGGCGATGGAGCTGATCGAGCACTTCCAGAGCCCGCAGGAAGCGGTCACCGAGCTGCTGCAGATGCTCGCGCGCAAGGACAAGATCATGGGCTTTGGCCATGCCATCTACAAAGAGTCCGACCCGCGTAACGAAGTGATCAAGGGCTGGTCGAAGAAGCTGGCGGACGAGGTGGGCGATACCGTGCTGTACCCGGTGTCCGAAGCCATCGACAAGACCATGTGGGAGCAGAAGAAACTGTTCCCCAACGCCGACTTCTACCATGCCTCGGCGTACCACTTCATGGGCATCCCGACCAAGCTGTTCACCCCGATCTTCGTCTGCTCGCGCCTGACCGGCTGGGCGGCGCATGTGTTCGAACAGCGTGCCAACAACCGCATCATCCGCCCGAGCGCCGAGTACACCGGCGTCGAACAGCGCAAGTTCGTGCCAATCGAACAACGCTGAGACTAGGCCGAGCTGCAAGCTTGAAGCGCCAAGCTGCAAGTAACAGCAGGGATGTGCCCCGGCAGTAAATGCTGACGCACCACTCATCTGCTTTGCTTGCCGCTAGTGGCTTGGGGCTTGTAGCTGGCTTTCGACCTTACCGTGATTGAGTCCCTGTGCCATGAATAGTGAATTTCGCAAGAACCTGCCGGGCACTGGCCTGGATTATTTCGACGCCCGCGCGGCTGTCGATGCGATCAAGCCCGGCGCCTATGACCGTCTTCCCTATACCTCGCGGGTGCTGGCGGAAAACCTTGTGCGCCGCTGCGACCCGGCCAGCCTCAATGCTTCGCTGGGCCAGCTGATCGAGCGCAAGCGCGACCTCGACTTCCCCTGGTTCCCGGCCCGGGTGGTGTGCCACGACATTCTTGGCCAGACCGCGCTGGTCGACCTCGCCGGCCTGCGCGACGCCATCGCCGAAGGCGGCGGTGACCCGGCCCAGGTCAACCCGGTGGTGCCGGTGCAACTGATCGTCGACCACTCCCTGGCAGTGGAATGCGGTGGTTTCGACCCGCAGGCGTTCGAGAAGAACCGCGCCATTGAAGACCGCCGCAACGAAGACCGTTTCCACTTCATCAACTGGACCAAAAAGGCGTTCAAGAACGTCGACGTGATTCAGCCAGGCAACGGCATCATGCACCAGATCAACCTGGAGAAAATGTCGCCGGTGATCCATGCCGAGCGCGGCGTGGCCTACCCGGACACCTGCGTCGGCACCGACAGCCACACCCCGCACGTCGATGCCCTGGGCGTGATCGCCATCGGCGTCGGCGGCCTTGAGGCCGAAAACGTCATGCTCGGCCGTGCCTCGTGGATGCGCCTGCCGGAGATCGTCGGCGTCGAGCTTTCGGGCAAGCCGCAGCCGGGCATCACCGCCACCGACGTGGTACTGGCCCTGACCGAATTCCTGCGCAAGGAAAAGGTCGTGGGTGCCTACCTGGAATTCTACGGCGAAGGTGCTCGCGCCCTGACCCTGGGCGACCGCGCGACCATCTCCAACATGGCCCCGGAATACGGCGCCACCGCGGCAATGTTCTCCATCGACCAGCAGACCATCGACTACCTCAAGCTCACCGGCCGGGAAGACCAGCAGGTCAAGCTGGTGGAAACCTACGCCAAGGTCGCAGGCCTCTGGTCCGACAGCCTGGCCAACGCCGAATACGAGCGGGTGCTGCGTTTTGACCTGTCCAGCGTGGTGCGCAACATGGCCGGGCCGTCCAACCCGCACGCCCGGGTCGCCACCAGCGACCTGGCGAGCAAGGGCATCGCCGGTCAGTGGGACGAAGTAGCGGGGCAAATGCCCGATGGCGCGGTGATCATCGCTGCGATCACCAGCTGCACCAACACCAGCAACCCGCGCAACGTGATTGCCGCCGGTTTGCTTGCGCGCAACGCCAACAAGCTGGGCCTGATGCGTAAGCCGTGGGTCAAGTCGTCGCTGGCACCGGGCTCGAAAACCGTCGCCCTGTACCTCAAGGAGGCGGGACTGGATGACGAGCTGGAGCAGCTCGGTTTTGGCATAGTCGCCTTTGCCTGCACCACCTGCAACGGTATGTCCGGTGCGCTTGATCCGGTCATCCAGCAAGAGATCATCGACCGCGACCTGTACGCCACCGCCGTGCTTTCGGGCAACCGCAACTTCGACGGCCGTATCCACCCGTACGCCAAGCAGGCGTTCCTGGCGTCGCCGCCGCTGGTGGTGGCCTACGCGATTGCCGGCACCATCCGTTTCGACATCGAGAAGGACGTGCTGGGCGTGGTCGACGGCAAGGAAATCCGCCTCAAAGACATCTGGCCAAGCGACGAAGAGATCGACGCGGTGGTCAAGGCCGCGGTCAAGCCCGAGCAGTTCCGCCAGGTGTACATCCCGATGTTCGCCGTACAGGAAGACACAGGGCCCAAGGTCACCCCGCTGTACGACTGGCGCCCGATGAGCACCTACATCCGCCGCCCGCCGTACTGGGAAGGTGCCCTGGCCGGCGAGCGCACGCTCAAGGGCATGCGCCCGCTGGCGGTGCTGCCGGACAACATCACCACCGACCACCTGTCGCCGTCCAACGCCATCATGCTCGACAGCGCCGCCGGTGAATACCTGGCGAAAATGGGCCTGCCGGAGGAAGACTTCAACTCCTACGCCACCCACCGGGGCGACCACCTGACTGCCCAGCGCGCAACCTTCGCCAACCCGAAACTGTTCAACGAAATGGTCCAGGAAAACGGCAAGGTCAAGCAGGGTTCGCTGGCGCGCCTCGAGCCGGAAGGCAAGGTCACCCGTATGTGGGAAGCGATCGAAACCTACATGGAGCGCAAGCAGCCGCTGATCATCGTTGCCGGTGCCGACTACGGCCAGGGCTCGTCCCGTGACTGGGCGGCCAAGGGCGTGCGCCTGGCCGGTGTCGAGGCCATCGTCGCTGAAGGTTTCGAGCGTATCCACCGTACCAACCTGGTGGGCATGGGCGTGTTGCCGCTGGAGTTCAAGCCGGGTGTCAACCGCAAGACCCTGGGCATCGACGGCACTGAAACCTTCGACGTGCTGGGCGAGCGCACCCCGCGGGCGACCCTGACCCTGGTCATCACCCGGGCCAACGGTGAGCGTGTCGAAGTGCCGGTGACCTGCCGCCTGGATACCGCCGAAGAAGTCTCGATCTACGAAGCGGGCGGGGTGCTGCAGCGCTTTGCCCAGGACTTCCTCGAATCGGCGGTCGCGGTTTGAGGTAGGGCCTCATCGCGGGTCAAGCCCGCTCCCACTGAACTGTGGGAGCGGGCTTGACCCGCGATAGCTCCCCCAAAGCACTCACAGGACAACTCAGCCATGGCTCACGTACCCCAGATCAGAATCCCCGCCACCTACATTCGTGGCGGCACCAGCAAGGGCGTATTCTTTCGCCTCGACGACCTGCCGCAAAGCGCGCAGATCCCGGGCCCGGCCCGCGACGCGCTGCTGCTGCGGGTAATCGGCAGCCCCGACCCCTACGGCAAGCAGATCGACGGCATGGGCGGCGCGACGTCGAGCACCAGCAAGACCGTGATCCTCTCGCGCAGCATCAAGCCCGAGCATGATGTCGACTACCTGTTCGGCCAGGTCTCGATCGACACCGCGTTCGTCGACTGGAGCGGCAACTGCGGCAACCTCTCGGCAGCCGTTGGTTCGTTCGCCATCAGCGCCGGCCTGGTCGACAGCAGCCGCATCCCGCACAACGGCGTGGCCGTGGTGCGCATCTGGCAGGCCAATATCGGCAAGACCATCGTTGCCCACGTGCCGATCACTGACGGTGAAGTGCAGGAAACCGGCGACTTCGAACTGGACGGCGTGACCTTCCCGGCCGCCGAAGTGCAGCTCGAATTCATGGACCCGGCCGCCGACGAAGACGGCGAGGGCGGCTCGATGTTCCCCACCGGCAACCTGGTCGATGACCTGGTGGTGCCCGGTGTCGGCACCCTCAAAGCCACGCTGATCAATGCCGGCATCCCGACCATCTTCATCCAGGCCGAGGCCCTCGGCTACACCGGTACCGAGCTGCAGGAGGCGATCAACGGCGACTCGCAGGCCCTGGCCCGTTTCGAAACCATCCGTGCCTATGGCGCGGTGCGCATGGGCCTGATCGAGCATATCGACGAAGCCGCCAAGCGCCAGCACACACCGAAAGTCGCCTTTGTCGCGCCAGCGGCGGCTTATCAGTCATCCAGTGGTAAAGCCGTGGCCGCCGGCGACGTTGATCTATTGGTACGGGCGCTGTCCATGGGCAAGCTGCACCACGCCATGATGGGCACCGCTGCGGTTGCCATTGGTACTGCCGCGGCAGTGCCTGGCACCCTGGTCAACCTCGCCGCCGGTGGTGGCGAGCGCACGGCCGTACGTTTCGGTCACCCTTCGGGCACCCTGCGCGTGGGTGCTGAAGCCCGCCAGGTGAACGGTGAGTGGACTGTCACCAAAGCAATCATGAGCCGCAGCGCTCGCGTACTGATGGAGGGCTGGGTACGGGTACCCGGTGATGCCTTCTAACCAGTAGCGGCGCTTGGCTCCCTGTTACCTACGTCAACAGTGAGATGTGAAATGAGTGCCAACGTTGATCTGAACAACCGTCCCGACTACGACCGGGTGCTGCAGGACATCGCCGATTACGTCCTCGGCTACAAGGTCGAGTCGCAGGAAGCGCTGGACACCGCGCGCAACTGCCTGATGGACACCCTGGGCTGCGGCCTGCTGGCCCTGCGCTTCCCGGAATGCACCAAGCACCTGGGGCCGTTGGTGGAGGGCACGGTGGTGCCGTTCGGCGCGCGGGTACCAGGTACCCGCTACCGCCTGGACCCGGTCAAGGCGGCCTGGGACATCGGTTGCATCGTCCGTTGGCTCGACTACAACGACACCTGGCTGGCCGCCGAATGGGGTCACCCCTCGGACAACCTCGGCGGCATTCTCGCCGTGGCCGATCATCTCTCGCAAAAGCGCGTGGCCAATGGCGAACCACCGTTGAGCATGCGCGTGGTGCTTGAGGCGATGGTCATGGCCCACGAGATCCAGGGTGTGATTGCCCTGGAAAACTCCTTCAACCGCGTTGGCCTCGATCATGTGCTGCTGGTCAAGGTCGCCTCGACGGCGGTGTGCGCCAAGCTCATGGGCGCCAATCGCGAACAGCTGCTGGCAGCGCTTTCCCATGCCTTTGTCGATGGTCAGGCGTTGCGCACTTACC
Source organism: Pseudomonas sp. NPDC087612 (assembly GCF_044743505.1). Lineage (NCBI taxonomy): Bacteria > Pseudomonadati > Pseudomonadota > Gammaproteobacteria > Pseudomonadales > Pseudomonadaceae > Pseudomonas > Pseudomonas sp. NPDC087612. The sequence goes on along the minus strand of NZ_JBIUWO010000001.1, from coordinate 788,900 downwards.
GCCATGCGCCGAACGCCGGTTCGCGCAAGTCCTGGGCGGCGGGCGATGCCTCCAGCCGGGGCGTGCGTCTGGCCGATATCGCCCTGCGTGGCGAGATGGGTATCCCCGGGGTGCTGACGGCGCCACAGTGGGGCTTTTATGATGTGCTGTTCAGCCACACCAACAAGGACCTGGCGCTCAAGCCTGAAGACAAGCGTGCCTTCGGCCTGAGTCAGAAGTACGCCAGCTACGTGATGGAAAACGTGCTGTTCAAGATCAGCTTCCCGGCCGAATTCCATGCCCAGACTGCCTGCGAAGCGGCAGTCACCTTGCACCCGCAGGTGCGCAACCGCCTGCATGAAATCGAGCGTATCGTCATTACCACCCATGAGTCGGCGATCCGCATCATCTCCAAGGTTGGCACCCTGGCCAATGCCGCTGACCGTGATCACTGCATCCAGTACATGACCGCCGTGCCGCTGATTTTCGGCAACCTGGTGGCCGAGCAGTACGAAGATGATTTCCATGCTGCGCACCCGATCATTGACCGTCTGCGCGAGAAGATGGAGATCGTCGAAGAGCCGCGATTCACCCGCGAGTACCTGGAGGCCGACAAGCGTTCGATCGCCAATGCCGTGCAGGTGTTCTTCAACGATGGTTCGAGTACCGAGCAGGTGGTGGTGGAGTACCCGATCGGCCATCGCCGGCGCCGGGCCGAGGGCATTCCGCTACTGGAAGAGAAGTTCAAGGCCAACCTGGCGACGCGGTTTACCGGGCAGCGTTCGGCGCAGATATTTGCCCTGTGCAAGGACCAGCAGGCGCTTGAAGCGACGGCAGTGCAGCGGTTTGTGGATTTGTTTGTGATCTGAGGGCCTCATCGCGGGGCAAGCCCGCTCCTACAGGCTCAATAAAAAACCCCGCCAATTGGCGGGGTTTTTTAACGCTAAGTCAGCTTAGGCTTGAACAACCGGGATCTTGGCGTTCGCAGCGGCTTCACGGAACTCGGCGATCTGGTCGAAGCTCAGGTAGCGGTAAACGTCGGCAGCCATGCTGTCGATGTTCTTCGCGTACTCCATGTACTCTTCGACGGTTGGCAGCTTGCCCAGGATCGAGGCAACAGCGGCCAGCTCGGCAGAGGCCAGGTAGACGTTGGCGCCATCACCCAGACGGTTCGGGAAGTTACGGGTCGAAGTCGACACTACGGTCGAGTTCGCCGCAACGCGTGCCTGGTTACCCATGCACAGCGAGCAGCCCGGCATTTCCATGCGCGCGCCAGCCTTGCCGTAGATGCCGTAGTAGCCTTCTTCGGTCAGCTGGTGAGCGTCCATCTTGGTGGGCGGCGACAGCCACAGACGGGTCGGGATCGAGCCTTTGACCTTGTCCAGCAGCTTGCCGGCAGCGCGGAAGTGACCGATGTTGGTCATGCACGAACCGATGAACACTTCGTCGATCTTCTCGCCCTGTACCGAGGACAGCAGACGGGCGTCGTCCGGGTCGTTCGGGGCGCAGAGCACAGGCTCTTTGACGTCGGCGAGGTCAATCTCGATGATCTCGGCGTATTCGGCGTCCTTGTCAGCAGCCAGCAGTTGCGGGTTGGCCAGCCAGGCTTCCATCGCTTGCGCGCGGCGTTCCATGGTGCGGGCATCGCCGTAGCCTTCGCTGATCATCCAGCGCAGCAGGGTGATGTTCGACTTCAGGTACTCGGCAACGGCTTTTTCTGGCAGCTTGATGGTGCAACCGGCAGCCGAACGTTCGGCCGAGGCGTCGGACAGTTCGAACGCTTGCTCGACGGTCAGCTCGTCCAGGCCTTCGATTTCCAGGATGCGGCCGGAGAAGGCGTTGATCTTGCCTTTCTTCTCGACGGTCAGCAGGCCTTTCTGGATGCCGTAGTAAGGGATGGCATGGACCAGGTCACGCAGGGTGATGCCTGGCTGCAGCTTGCCCTTGAAGCGCACCAGTACCGACTCCGGCATGTCCAGCGGCATGACGCCGGTGGCCGCGGCGAAGGCGACCAGGCCGGAACCTGCAGGGAACGAGATGCCGATCGGGAAGCGGGTGTGCGAGTCACCACCGGTACCGACGGTGTCCGGCAGCAGCATGCGGTTCAGCCAGCTGTGGATGATGCCGTCGCCTGGACGCAGGGACACGCCGCCACGGGTGCGGATGAAATCCGGCAGGGTGTGGTGGGTGGTGACGTCGATCGGCTTTGGATAGGCCGCGGTGTGGCAGAACGACTGCATGACCAGGTCGGCGGAGAAGCCCAGGCACGCCAGGTCTTTCAGTTCGTCACGGGTCATCGGGCCAGTGGTGTCCTGGGAGCCGACGGTGGTCATCTTCGGTTCGCAGTAGGTGCCTGGACGCACGCCTTTGCCTTCCGGCAGGCCGCAGGCTTTACCGACCATCTTCTGTGCCAGGGTGTAGCCCTTGCCGGTGTCGACAGGTGCTTCAGGCAGCTTGAACAGGTCGGTTGGGCCCAGGCCCAGCTCGGCGCGGGCTTTCTCGGTCAGGCCACGGCCGACGATCAGCGGGATACGGCCGCCAGCGCGGACTTCGTCGAGCAGCACCGGGGTCTTCAGTTCGAAGGTGGTGATGACGTCTTCGGTGCCGTGCTTGCAGACTTTGCCAGCGTGCGGGTAAACGTCGATGACGTCGCCCATGTTCAGGTTCGACACGTCGAACTCGATCGGCAGGGCGCCGGCGTCTTCCATGGTGTTGTAGAAGATCGGGGCGATTTTCGAGCCGAAGCAGAAGCCGCCAGCGCGCTTGTTCGGTACGTACGGGATGTCGTCGCCGAAGAACCACAGCACCGAGTTGGTGGCGGATTTACGCGAGGAACCGGTACCGACCACGTCACCGACGTAGGCAACCGGGAAGCCTTTGGCTTTGACTTCTTCGATCTGCTTGAGCGGGCCGATGGCGCCTTGTTGCTCAGGCACGATGCCGTCACGGGCCATTTTCAGCATGGCCAGGGCGTGCAGCGGGATGTCAGGGCGCGACCAGGCGTCCGGGGCAGGGGACAGGTCGTCGGTGTTGGTTTCGCCAGGGACCTTGAACACGGTCAGGCTGTACTTGTCAGCGATGGCTGGCTTGCTGGTGAACCACTCACCGGCGGCCCAGGATTCCAGCACGGCCTTGGCGTGGGCATTGCCCGCCTTGGCTTTTTCGGCGACGTCGTGGAAGGCATCGAACATCAGCAGGGTGTGCTTGAGCTGTTCGGCGGCCACAGGGGCCAGTTCGGCGTTGTCCAGCAGCTCGACCATGGTGGCGATGTTGTAGCCGCCCTGCATGGTGCCCAGCAGCTCAACGGCGCGCTTCTTGTCGATCAGCGGCGAGGTGGCTTCGCCTTTGGCGATGGCGGAAAGGAAACCGGCCTTGACGTAGGCGGCTTCGTCCACTCCTGGTGGAACGCGATTGGTGATCAGGTCGACGAGGACTGCTTCTTCGCCAGCAGGGGGATTCTTCAGCAGCTCGACCAGGCCTGCGGTTTGTTCGGCGTTAAGCGGCTGGGGCACGATACCCTGGGCGGCACGCTCTTCGATGTGTTTGCGGTAGGCTTCAAGCACAGTTATTACCCTCATCAGTGGTCCCAAATGGGTGTCCGGGACGCTCATCCAGAAATTCCGGCAGCCATGCGCAATACGGCTTCTTGGGCCGCGTAGCCAGGGTTGCAGGAAATCCTTACAGAAGCTGCTTTCAAAGTTTTACGCCTGTAGAACGGAGGCTGATGAGGGCTGGCGCGGGACATGCGCGAAGCGAATATCCCGGGCCAACGCCGTTCTACCGGATGAACTGTGCTCGTGACGCTTTGAAAACAGCTTCTAACGGACATTGCTGCCTTAAAAAGGCCGGATGATTCTACGGTAAAAAGTCGATAAAGGTAAGGCGCGCTGGATGACTTTAGCGGGTGACCCTCGTTAGACAAAGGGCTAACATGGCAGCCTGTTCCACCGCCAAGCTGTCGGTTTTTTCATGTCCAATCAGTCAATTAAAACGCCTTGCGTCGGCCTCTGTTCCACGGTTTACGGGGACTTGGTGTGCCGTGGCTGCAAGCGTTTTCACCATGAAGTGATCAACTGGAACGGCTACAACGAAGATGAGAAGCGTGCGGTGTGGCTGCGCCTGGAGCAATTGCTGGTGCAGGTCATGGTGGCCAAACTTGAAGTCTTTGATGCCACGCGCCTGCGCCAGCAACTGGAGCTGCGCAAGGTCCGCTTCGTTCCGCATCAGTCTGAATATTGCTGGGCTTATCAACTGATTGCCCGCGGCGCACGGGTGATCCGTGAGCTGGAGGCTTACGGCATGGTGCTGCTGCCGGAGTTTCGCGACTGGGAATTGCCCGAGCTGCGCGATGCCATTGATCGGGAATTCTTCTTGCTGTCTGAAGCGCATTACCAGCGCTATATCGCGCCAGGCTTTCTCAAGGATGCCTTGGGGTAGGTGGTCAAGCCTGCTCCTGTAGGAGCGGGCTTGACCCGCGATGAGGCCCTCAGCCCCTGGCCAGTTCCGTCAGCTGCACCTTCACCTCCTCGGTCTTGAGCACCAGCACATCACACTCCAGCGCATCGAGCACCACTTCCGCGGTGTTGCCGATCAGCGCCCCGGAAATCCCGGTACGGGCCACGGTGCCAATCACCGTCACCGCCGCTTCGTACTTTTTCGCCGTATAGGGAATCAGCACATCGGCTGGCCCTTCGGCAACATGCAGGCGCTCATTGCTGATATCGAACTCGGCCTGGAACGCTGCGCATTCCTCGCGGTACTTGCGCTCGATGGTGTCCTTGAGCTGGTACACCGGGTCTGCCGCTGACAGCATCGGCGACGGGTGGGCACTGATTACATGCAGCTCGCCCTTGGCCAGGCTTGCGATCGCATAGCCGTGATCGATGATGCTGGTGTGCAGCAGGCGATGGGCCTCGTCGTGGTTGCCGACATCCACCGCGGCGAGGATCACCCCGCCGGTCCAGGGCCGCTCGCTCTTGACCATCAATACCGCGCACGGGCACTGGCGCAGCAGCTTCCAGTCACTGGGGGTGAGCAGGGCGCGCTTGAGCGGGTTGTCCGGGCGATGCTCCTTGATCACCAGCTCGCAGCCTTCGGCCTGCTGCACACTGACAATCGACTCGTGCAAGGTGTCGTGCCAGGCCTGCTCATGGGTTACGTTGTTGTAGCCGTCATCATGCAGCTGGCTGGCCAGCAGGCTGAGCAGGGCGCTGTGGTCGTGTTTCTTGTCGCACATCAGCAAGTGCAGGCGCGCGCCGGTGACCCCGGCGATCAGTTTGGCCCGGGTCAGCGCCCGGCTGTGAGCGTGATCGGGATCCAGTACCACCAGGATGCTGCGTACTTCTTGCATGAGCGTGAACTCCCTTCATAAATGGCGGCCAATGCCTGACTATAGTCGGCGCCAACTGCACCGGGCGTTGATATGTATCAAGCATAGTTCACTGGTGATCGGCGCTGCTGCCGGTATAATCGCCGGTCTTGCCGTTTGCCCTGCCTGTTTGTGAGCCTATGTCCCTTATCCCTGAAATCGAAGCCTTCCTTGGTTGCCGTACCCCTGATGCCTGGGTCCAGGCGGCGCTCGCCGACCAGGAAACCCTGCTGATCGATCACAAGAACTGCGAGTTCAAGGCTGCCAGCACCGCCCTGAGCCTGATGGCCAAGTACAACACGCACCTGGACCTGATCAACATGATGTCGCGCCTGGCCCGCGAAGAGCTGGTGCACCATGAGCAGGTACTGCGCCTGATGAAGCGGCGCAAGATCGCCCTGCGGCCGTTGTCGGCCGGGCGCTATGCCTCGGGCCTGCGCCGGGTGGTGCGCACCCACGAGCCGGTGAAGCTGGTCGACACCCTGGTGGTCGGCGCCTTTATCGAGGCGCGCAGTTGCGAGCGCTTTGCCGCCCTGGTGCCGCACCTGGATGAAGAGCTGGGCAAGTTCTACCACGGCCTGCTCAACAGCGAAGCGCGGCATTATCAGGGTTACCTCAAGCTTGCCCATCAATACGGCGATGGCGCAGATATCGAGCGGGTGGTGGAGAAGGTCAGGGCGGTCGAGGCCGACCTGATCAGCAGCCCGGATGAAGAGTTCCGTTTTCATAGCGGCGTGCCGGCCTGACTGACCTGTTTTGATCGGGGGCTGCCTTGCAGCCCCTTTTATCAGCCAAATACTAAGCTAGCTAATTAATGCCTTGACGTTAGCTGCCTAAGCAGTAACATTGTGTAACTTACTGCCTAAGCAGGTATCTGTGTCCATGCAGCACTACACCCCGGAAAACTTCCAGAACTGCACCCTCGGCATGCTTCTGGGCCGCACCGCGCTGGTCAAGGACCGCATCATCGACAGCCACATGCAGCCTTACGGCGTGACTGCCGCGCAGTTCAAGGTGCTGATCATCGTCGCCCAATACGGCGTCGACACCCCGGCCGAGTTGTGCCGCTACCTGTCGGTAGACAGCGGCTCGATGACGCGCATGCTCGACCGCCTCGAACAGAAAGACCTGATCATCCGCCGCCGTTGCCCGGACGACCGTCGGCAGATTCGCCTGGGTCTGAGCGAAGAAGGCCAGACGCTCGCCGACCTGCTGCCACAGATCGGCGCTGCGGCGATGAACGAGCTGGTCGGTGTGCTCGAGCCCAGCGAGCTGGCCACCCTCGAAGCGATCCTGAGCAAGGTGCTGCTGGCCGCCGGCGACACCCTGACGGCCATGCGCCTGGGCGCCAAGTAAGCGCCCATTTCACCCATTCACTCAGCCAAGGTATTAGCAATGGCCACTACTTCTTCTGCGCACGACACCACGCAGGACCTCAACAACCAGCGCAAGCGCAAGACCTGGCTGTTGGCCCTGGCGTTGCTGATCGTCGTCGCCGGCGCTGGCGTCTGGGCCTGGCACGAGCTTTACGGGCGCTGGAGCGAAGAGACCGACGATGCCTATGTCAACGGCAACGTAGTGGAGATCACCCCGCTGGTCACCGGCACCGTGGTCAGCATCGGCGCGGACGATGGCGACCTGGTCCACGAAGGCCAGATGCTGCTCGAATTCGACCCCAGCGACGCCGAGGTCGGCCTGCAGGCTGCCGAGGCCAAGCTGGCGCGTGCGGTGCGCCAGGTGCGTGGCCTGTACAGCAACGTCGATGGCAAGAAGGCCCAGGTGGCCGCGCGCCAGGCCGAGCTGAAAAAAGCGCAGGAGAACTTCAACCGGCGACAAACCCTGGCCGCCGGTGGGGCGATCTCCAAAGAAGAGCTGTCCCATGCCCGCGACGACCTGTCTTCGGCGCAAAGCGCCTTGAATGATGCAAAACAGCAGCTCAACACCACAGCGGCGCTGGTCGATGACACCGTAGTGTCGTCGCACCCCGAGGTGATGGCCGCGGCCGCCGAGCTGCGCCAGGCCTACCTCAACAACGCCCGCACCACCCTGGTGGCGCCGGTCACCGGCTACGTTGCCAAGCGCACCGTGCAGCTTGGCCAGCGCCTGCAACCGGGCACTGCGACCATGGCGGTGATCCCACTCGACCAGCTGTGGATCGACGCCAACTTCAAGGAAACCCAACTGCGCAACATGCGCATCGGCCAGCCGGTCGACATCGTTGCCGACCTGTACGGCAGCGACGTCAAGTACAGCGGCACCATCGACAGCCTCGGCGCCGGCACTGGCAGCGCCTTTGCCCTGTTGCCGGCGCAGAACGCCACCGGCAACTGGATCAAGATCGTCCAGCGGGTGCCGGTGCGTATTCATATCAATGCCGAGCAACTGGCCAAGCATCCGCTGCGGATCGGCCTGTCGACCCAGGTCGAGGTCGATCTGCATGACCAGAGCGGCCCGGTGCTGGCCCAGCAGCCGCCGCAGAAGGCCTCGTTCGCCACCCAGGTGTACGACCGTCAACTGGTCGAGGCTGATCGCCTGATCACCAGGCTGATCCATGACAACAGTGCCGGTTCCAGCAAGACGGCGCAGCGATGAGCGCCAATCAGGCTTCCTTTACCCCGCCAAGCCTGTTGCTGACCACCATCGGCCTGTCACTGGCGACCTTCATGCAGGTGCTCGACACCACAATCGCCAACGTGGCATTGCCGACTATTTCCGGCAACCTCGGCGTCAGTTCGGAGCAGGGCACCTGGGTCATTACCTCGTTTGCGGTGAGCAACGCCATTGCCTTGCCGCTGACCGGCTGGCTGAGCCGGCGCTTCGGTGAGGTCAAGCTGTTCATCTGGGCCACGCTGCTGTTCGTGCTGGCTTCGTTCCTTTGCGGCATTGCCCAGTCGATGCCCGAGCTGGTCGGCTTTCGCGTGCTTCAGGGCATCGTTGCCGGGCCGCTGTATCCGATGACCCAGACCCTGCTGATCGCAGTCTATCCGCCGGCCAAGCGCGGCATGGCCCTGGCGTTGTTGGCCATGGTCACGGTGGTGGCGCCGATTGCCGGGCCGATTCTCGGCGGCTGGATCACCGACAGCTACAGCTGGCCGTGGATCTTCTTCATCAATGTGCCGATCGGCCTGTTCGCCGCCGCCGTGGTGCGCCAACAGATGCGCACGCGTCCGGTCAGCACCAGCCGCCAGCCGATGGACTACATTGGCCTGCTGAGCCTGATCATCGGCGTCGGCGCCTTGCAGATCGTGCTCGACAAGGGCAATGACCTGGATTGGTTCGAGTCGAATTTCATCGTCATTGGCAGCCTGATCTCGGTGGTGTTCCTGGCGGTGTTCATCATCTGGGAACTGACCGACAAGCACCCGGTGGTCAACCTGCGGCTGTTCGTGCACCGCAACTTTCGCATCGGCACCATCGTGCTGGTCGGCGGCTATGCCGGCTTCTTCGGCATCAACCTGATCCTGCCGCAGTGGCTGCAGACGCAGATGGGCTACACCGCCACCTGGGCGGGCCTGGCGGTGGCGCCGATCGGCCTGTTGCCGGTGCTGATGTCGCCGTTTGTCGGCAAGTACGCGCACAAGTTTGACCTGCGGGTGCTGGCGGGGCTGGCGTTCCTGGCGATTGGCGCCAGTTGCTTCATGCGTGCCGGTTTCACCAACGAGGTGGATTTCCAGCACATCGCCCTGGTGCAGCTGTTCATGGGGATCGGCGTGGCGCTGTTCTTCATGCCGACCTTGAGCATCCTGCTCTCCGACCTGCCGCCGCACCAGATCGCCGACGGCTCGGGGCTGGCGACCTTCCTGCGGACCCTGGGCGGCAGTTTTGCCGCGTCGCTGACCACCTGGATCTGGATTCGCCGGGCAGACCAGCACCATGCCTACCTGAGCGAGAGCATCAGCAACTACGAGCCTGCGACCCGCGAGGCGTTGAACCAGCTGGGCGGGGCGAGCGGGCAGTCGTATGCGCAGTTGGAGCGGATGCTCAGCAGTCAGGCGTACATGATGTCGACGGTGGATTACTTCACCCTGATGGGCTGGATTTTCGCAGGCTTGATATTGCTGGTGTGGCTGGCCAAGCCGCCGTTTGCGGCCAAGGCCGGGCCGGCGTCGGCGGGGCACTGATAATCGCGGGGCAAGCCCGCTCCTACCAGGAATGTAGGAGCGGGCTTGCCCCGCGATCAGTCTTCAGGGAAAAGCAAAAGGCTGCAGTTGAAACCCTTGCTCGTCCACCTCCAGCGCCCAGCCTTGGCGGTCCCAATCGCCCAGCACGATACGCCGCGCCGGTTGATCGCCGACCACCAGCTTGTGAATCGCCGGCCGATGGGTGTGGCCATGCACCAGGGTGCGCACACCGTATTGCTGCATGATCCGCGGCACTTCCTCGGCGGTCACGTCGACAATGTCGTTGGCCTTCATCCGCGTCTGTGCCCGGCTTTCGCTACGCAGCTTGCGTGCAAGCTTCTGCCGGGTGCTCAGCGGCAGATGCCGAAGAATCCACAGGCTCAACGGGTTGCGCAGGTAACGACGCATCTTCATGTAGGCCAGGTCGCGGGTGCACAGGCTGTCGCCGTGCATCAGCAACACCGGCTCGCCGCCCATCTCGACCACGCTCGGGTCGGCCAGCAGGGTGCAGCCAGCGGCCTTGCAAAAGGCCTGGCCGAGCAGGAAGTCGCGGTTGCCGTGCATCACAAAGACCTGCGTGCCGCTGTCGCTCAAGGCGCGCAGCGCCTGGCAGATCGAGGTCTGGAAGGGCGTCATGGCGTCGTCGCCGATCCATGCCTCGAAAAAATCGCCAAGGATGTACAGCGCCTCGGCGTGCCGCGCACGACCGTCGAGCAGATCAACAAACGCCCGGGTAATGTCCGGGCGTTCTTCTTGCAGGTGCAGATCAGAGATCAGCAGTATCACTCAATGATCTCGGCTTTCTCGATGATCACGTCGTCCTTCGGCACGTCCTGGTGACCGGACTTGGAACCGGTGGCGACTTTCTCGATGGCGTCGACAACCTCGGTACCTTCGGTCACTTTGCCGAATACCGCGTAACCCCAGCCCTGCACGTTCTTGCCGCTGTGGTTGAGGAAGTCGTTGTTCGAGGCGTTGATGAAGAACTGCGCCGAGGCCGAATGCGGCTCCATGGTGCGAGCCATGGCGATGGTGTACTTGTCGTTCTTCAGGCCGTTGTCAGCTTCGTTCTGGATGCTGGCACGCTTGTCACGCTTCTCGTTCATGCCTGGCTCAAAACCGCCGCCCTGGATCATGAAACCCTTGATCACACGGTGGAATACGGTGTTGCTGTAGTGGCCAGCGTTAACGTATTCGATGAAGTTGGCCACGGTGATCGGGGCTTTCTCGGCGTTCAGCTCGATGACGATGTCACCGTGGTTGGTAGTCAGTTTGACTTTGGACATGCTTGAAACTCGCTCTGTTCGGGGGTTTTGCGGTGGTGTAGCTTCAAGCTTCAAGTGGCAAGCTGCAAGAAAAAGCGCACTGCGTTCGTCTTGAAGCGTGTTGCTTGTAGCTTGAAGCTGCTATTTGACCTGTCGGCAGCTCGACCGCTTCGGCTATGATAAGCGCTTTGATTCAGTCGGCCTACCCAGGCCGTGCACCCCGTATTCAAGGATCCTATGAGCAAGCCCACTGCCGACACCGCTCCCAACGCCGCTGCCAAAGGCGCTCCCGCCATCCCTGCGAACTTCCTGCGTCCGATCGTGCAGGCAGACCTGGACTCGGGCAAGCACAGCAGCATCGTCACCCGTTTCCCGCCAGAGCCCAACGGTTACCTGCACATCGGCCATGCCAAGTCGATCTGCGTGAACTTCGGCCTGGCCCAGGAATTCGGTGGGGCCTGTCACCTGCGTTTCGATGACACCAACCCGGCCAAAGAGGACCAGGAGTACATCGACGCGATCCAGAGCGACATCAAGTGGCTGGGCTTCGAGTGGACCGGCCCGGTGCGCTACGCTTCGCAATATTTCGACCAGTTGCACGACTGGGCGGTCGAGCTGATCAAGGCCGGCAAGGCCTACGTCTGCGACCTGACCCCGGAGCAGGCCAAGGAATACCGTGGCAACCTGACCACCCCTGGCCAGAACAGCCCGTTCCGCGAGCGCTCGGTTGCAGACAACCTCGACCTGTTCGCGCGCATGAAAGCCGGTGAGTTCAAGGATGGCGAGCGCGTGCTGCGGGCCAAGATCGACATGGCCTCGCCGAACATGAACCTGCGCGACCCGATCCTCTACCGCATTCGTCATGCCCATCACCACCAGACCGGTGATGCCTGGTGCATCTACCCCAACTACGACTTCACCCACGGTCAGTCGGATGCCATCGAAGGCATCACCCACTCGATCTGCACCCTCGAGTTCGAAGGCCATCGCCCGCTCTACGAGTGGTTCCTCGACAACCTGCCGGTGCCGGCCAAGCCGCGCCAGTACGAGTTCAGCCGCCTGAACCTGAACTACACCATCACCAGCAAGCGCAAGCTCAAGCAACTGGTCGATGAGCAGCACGTCAACGGCTGGGACGACCCGCGCATGTCGACCCTGTCGGGTTTCCGCCGTCGCGGCTACACCCCGGCGTCGATCCGCAACTTCTGCGAAATGGTCGGTACCAACCGCTCCGACGGCGTGGTCGACATGTCGATGCTCGAATTCAGCATCCGTGACGACCTTGACCGCACCGCGCCACGCGCCATGTGCGTGCTGCGCCCGCTGAAAGTGGTCATTACCAATTACCCGGAAGGCCAGGTCGAGAACCTCGAACTGCCGCGCCACCCCAAAGAAGACATGGGCGTGCGCGCACTGCCATTCGCCCGCGAAATCTACATCGACCGCGACGACTTCATGGAAGAGCCGCCCAAGGGCTACAAGCGCCTGGAGCCGGCCGGTGAAGTGCGCCTGCGCGGCAGCTACGTGATCCGCGCCGACGAGGCGATCAAGGACGCTGACGGCAACATCGTCGAGCTGCGCTGCTCGTACGACCCCGACACCCTGGGCAAAAACCCTGAAGGCCGCAAGGTCAAGGGCGTGATCCACTGGGTGCCGGCCGCGGCCAGCGTCGAATGCGAAGTACGCTTGTACGACCGCCTGTTCCGCTCGGCCAACCCCGAGAAGACCGAAGATGGCGGCAACTTCCTTGACAACATCAATCCTGATTCGCTGCAGGTGCTGACGGGTTGTCGTGCGGAACCTTCCCTGGGCCAGGCCCAGCCAGAAGACCGCTTCCAGTTCGAGCGCGAAGGCTACTTCTGCGCCGACCTGAAAGACTCCCAGCCGGGTCGCCCGGTGTTCAACCGCACCGTGACCCTGCGCGATTCGTGGGGCAGCTAAGGAACTCTCGTGCTTACCATCTACAACACGCTCAGCAAGACCAAGGAAGTCTTCAAACCGCTTGAAGGCAACAAGGTGCGGATGTACGTCTGCGGCATGACCGTCTACGACTTCTGCCACCTGGGCCACGGGCGCAGCATGGTCGCCTTCGACCTGGTGACCCGCTGGCTGCGTTACAGCGGCTACGACCTGACCTATGTGCGCAACATTACCGACATCGATGACAAGATCATCAACCGGGCCAACGAAAACGGCGAAAGCTTCGACGCCCTGACCGCCCGCATGATCGACGCGATGCACGAAGACGAGCGCCGCCTGAACATCCTGCCGCCGGACCAGGAGCCGCGTGCCACCGACCATATCGCCGGCATGCACGCGATGATCCAGACCCTGATCGACAAGGGCTATGCCTACGCGCCGGGCAACGGCGACGTGTACTACCGGGTCGGCAAGTTCGTCGGCTACGGCAAGCTGTCGCGCAAGAAGATCGAAGACCTGCGCATCGGCGCCCGCATCGAGGTCGACGAAGCCAAGCAGGACCCGCTCGACTTTGTCCTCTGGAAGGGCGTCAAGCCCGGCGAGCCGAGCTGGGAATCGCCCTGGGGTGCGGGTCGTCCGGGCTGGCACATCGAGTGCTCGGTGATGTCCACCTGCTGCCTGGGCGAGAGCTTCGACATCCACGGCGGTGGCAACGACCTGGAGTTCCCGCACCACGAGAACGAAATCGCCCAGAGCGAGGCCGCCACCGGCAAGCAGTACGCCAATTCGTGGATGCACTGCGGCATGATTCGCATCAATGGCGAGAAGATGTCCAAGTCCTTGAACAACTTCTTCACCATTCGCGACGTGCTCGACAAGTATCACCCGGAGGTGGTGCGCTACCTGCTGGTGTCGAGCCACTACCGCAGCTCGATCAACTACTCCGAAGACAGCCTGCGCGAGTCCAAGGGTGCCCTCGAGCGCTTCTACCACGCCCTGCGCGGCTTGCCACGGGTGGCTGCGGCAGGTGGCGAGGAGTACGTCGAGCGCTTCACCGCGGCGATGAACGACGACTTCGGTACCCCTGAAGCCTGCGCCGTGCTGTTCGACCTGGTGCGCGAGATCAACCGCCTGCGCGAGAACGATCCACAGGCCGCTGCCGGCCTGGCCGGTCGCCTGCGCGAACTGGGTGATCTGCTCGGTGTGCTGCAACTGGACGCCGATGACTTCCTGCGTGCCGGTGCCGAAGGCAAGGTCGATGCTGCCGAGGTTGAAGCCTTGATCCAGGCGCGCCTGCAAGCGCGTGCCGACAAGAACTGGGCCGAATCCGACCGCATCCGCGACCAGCTGACCGCCATGGGCGTGGTGTTGGAAGACGGCAAGGGCGGCACGACCTGGCGCTTGGCTGAATAAGCAATCGCGGGTCAAGCCCGCTCCCACAGAAGACTGCAATCCTCTGTGGGAGCGGGCTTGCCCCGCGATGAGGCCCTAACTGACTACACCCGTCCTGCAGTGCAACACCAGTTTCGCCCCACCCAGCTCACTCTCGCCGACCTCCAGTTCAAAGCCATGCAGGTCAACGATCGCCGCCACAATCGACAGGCCCAGCCCGAACCCCGGGTGACGCTGGCCTTCCTCACTGCGATAAAAGCGCTTCAACACCGCCCCACGCTCGTCCACGGGAATCCCCGGGCCGCTGTCGTGCACCTCGATATGCAAGCCCTTGGCATCGCTCAACGCGCGCATCAGCACCTGGCCCTGGGCCGGGGTGAACTTGATCGCGTTGCCGACCAGGTTGGCCAGCGCCTCGAACAGCAACTCGCGATCACCGTGCAGCGCCGGCAATTGCTCGGGCATTTCCAGCGTTAGTCCAATCTCGCCGTCTTCGGCCAGCGGCAGGTAGAAGTCGTGCAGCTCCTGCAGCAGCCCGTGCGGGTCAAGCTCGACAAAGCCGGCGCGGCGCTGGCGGTCTTCCAGCTCGCTGATGCGCAGCAACCCGCGAAAGCGCGCCATCAGCGTGTCGGTTTCGCCAATCGCCTGTTCCAGTGCTTCGGCCTGCGGCGAATCATCGCCGGCCTGCTGGCGAATGCGGTAGAGCTGGGCGCGCAGGCGGGTCAGCGGGGTGCGCAGGTCGTGGGCGATGTTGTCACAGACGCCTTTGACTTCATGCATCAGGCGCTCGATGCGGTCGAGCATGGCGTTGACGATGGCCGCCAGCATGTCCAGCTCGTCGCGCCGCGCCGACAACGGCAGGCGCCGGGTCAGGTCGCCGGAAACAATCTGCTCGGCGCTGGCCTGAATCGCGCGGATACGCTTGAGCGGCCTGCGCCGCAGCAGGTACCAGCCGGCGATGCCGGGAATGATGGTCAGCGACAGGCCCCAGAGCAGGGCGTGGAGGATGATCCGGGTGACCACGAACAGCGAGCCGTTGTCGCGCACCAGCACCAGCCAGCGGCCATCGCGGACCTTGATCGCCACTGCATCGCAGCTGTCACGGGGCAGGTGCGGGTCGTCGGCGTCCAGGCAGCGGCTCAGTTCGTGGATCTTGCCGTCCAGGCCGAGTTCGGGCGGGATCTGGCGAACCTGCCCGCCGAGCGCATTGAACTGCGCGTCGAACAGCCCATAGGCATCAAAACTGCGCTCTTCGAAGGCCTGGCTGGCAATCAGCGCATCATCGAGCTGCTTGCCGCTCATGTGCGCGAACAGGTGCTGGCGCTGCAGCAGGGAGTGGCGGGTGAGCTTGTTCAGGTAGCCTGATACCTCGAAGTACAGCACCCCCATGAGGATGCTGCTCCAGGCCACGAACAGAAAGCTGTACAGCGCCAGCAGGCGGCTGGTGGACGAGCTCCAGCCCTTAGACGGGTTCGGCAATGGCATAGCCCGAGCCCCGCACGGTGCGAATCAGCGGTGTCTGGCCGGCGGCGTCGATCTTCTTGCGCAAGCGTCCGATGTGCACGTCGATCAGGTTGGTGCCCGGGTCGAAGTGATAGCCCCAGACTTCCTCGAAAATCATCATCCGGGTAATCACCTGGCCAGCGTGACGCATGAGAAATTCCAGCAGCTTGTACTCGGTGGGCAGCAGGTTGAGGGTCTGCTCGCCGCGCTTGGCCTCGTGGCTGATCAAATCCAGCTCAAGGTCGGCAACCTGCAGGCGGGTCTGCGCCAGCGGCACGCTGTTGCGGCGCAACAGCACCTCGACGCGGGCGGCCATTTCATCGGAGGCGAACGGCTTGGTCAGGTAGTCATCACCGCCGGCGCGCAGGCCACGGACCCGTTCGTCGACATCCGAAAGGGCGCTGATCATCAGGATCGGCGTGGCGATCTTCAGGGTGCGCAGGGTGGTGACGATGGTCAGGCCGTCGACTTCCGGCAGCATCCGGTCCAGGGTGATCAGGTCGTAGCCACCGGCAATCGCCTTGGCCAGGCCTTCACGGCCGTTGTCGGCCCAATCCACTTCCAGGCCATGGCTGGAAAGCTCGGCGACGATCTCCTGGGCGGTGACAGCGTCGTCTTCGATAGTCAGTACGCGGGGCATGCTTTTACCTGGGCGGCGGGTAGAGACTTGATTGTGCCAAAGAATAGGCGGTGCCCGGGTTAAAGAAAAATTCATCTAGGGAGGAGAGCATCGCGGGTCAAGTCGGATCGCCGCACCGCCGCTCCCACAGGATTTGCGATCACCTGTGGGAGCGGGCTTGACCCGCGATCCGCTTTGGACCGCGATGGCGGTTCAGCGCATCAGGCGACCTTGACGATCCAGCCCGCCGGGCCTTCGATGTCGCCGCTCTGGATACCGGTCAGCTCGTTGTAGAGCTTCTGGGTAACCGGGCCAACCTCGGTTTCGCTGTAGAACACGTGCAGCTTGTCGCCATACTGGATGCCGCCGATCGGGGTGATTACCGCAGCGGTACCGCAAGCGCCGGCTTCGACGAAGCGGTCCAGGTTGTTGATCAGCACGTCGCCTTCGATGACCTTCAGGCCCAGGCGCGATTGCGCCAGTTCCATCAGCGACAGGCGGGTAATGCCCGGCAGCACGGAGGCCGACTTCGGTGTGATGAACTCGTTGTTGGCGGTGATGCCGAAGAAGTTGGCCGAGCCGACTTCCTCGATCTTGGTGTGGGTCAGCGGGTCAAGGTAGATGCAGTCGGCAAAGCCGGCTTGCTTGGCCTTGTAGCCCGGTTGCAGGCTGGCCGCGTAGTTGCCGCCGACCTTGGCAGCGCCGGTGCCTTGTGGCGCGGCGCGGTCGTAGTCGGAAATCAGGAACTTGTGCGGGGTCATGCCGCCCTTGAAGTACGAGCCGACCGGGATGGCGAAGATCGAGAAGATGAACTCCGGCGCGGTCCGCACGCCGATGTTGTCGCCCACGCCGATGACGAACGGACGCAGGTACAGCGCACCTTTGCCATACGGCGGAATGAAACGCTCGTTGGCCTTGACCACTTGCTTGCAGGCGTCGATGAACTGTTCGGTCGGCACCTGCGGCATCAGCAGGCGGTCGCAGCTGCGCTGCATGCGCAGGGCGTTCTGGTCCGGGCGGAACAGGTTGATCGAGCCGTCCTTGCAGCGGTAGGCCTTCATCCCCTCGAAGCATTGCTGGCCATAATGCAGCGCGGTCGAGCCTTCGCTGATGTGCAGCTGGTTGTCTTCGGTCAGGGTGCCCTTGTCCCACTCGCCGTTACGGAAATAGGACAGGTAGCGCTTGTCGGTCTTGATGTAGTCGAAGCCCAGCTTGTCCCAGTTAATGCTTTCGTTACTCATGGCACCCTCGATTCGGTTGCAGATGCCTGCTCAGGCAGGCGGTTCTTATTGCGCACTCGGCCACGATAATACATCCCGTGCAGATCGGGAACGCCCAGTCATAGATTGGACCTTGGTCGCAGTGAAAATCTTCAGCCACCGAGCTGGCGCAGCAGTGCCAGACGCATGCCGAAGCCGATCAGCAGGGTGCCGAACACGCGGTTCTGCAGTTTCTGCTTCCAGGGGCTGGCGGCCAGCCAGCGCCCCAGGCGATCGCCACTCAGGGCATAGAGCCCGTCAAAACCCAGGCCGACCACCACCAGCACCGTGCCGAGCACGGCAAACTGCTGGCCGACCGCAGCGCCGTGCGGGTCGATGAACTGCGGCAACAGCACCGAGCAGAACAGCAGCGCCTTGAGGTTGAGCAGGTTGGTCAACAGGCCCTGGCGCAATGCCGCCTGCCAGTGCCCGCGCTGCTGCACCCCGCTGTGACGCGGCGGCAGCGGCGCAACCGGGGCGCAGAGCAATTGCCAGCCGAGCCAGGCCAGGTAAATACCGCCGGCAATGCTCAGCAGGTCAAACGCCCAGGGGTGGCTGCGTAGCAGGGCGGCCAGGCCCAATGCCGCGAGGCTTACGTGCGCCGCGCGGGCCAGGGCCAGGCCCAAGGCGGTCACCAGGGCCTGGCGCTTGCCCTGGCTGGCGCCGGTATTAAGCAGCAGGAACATGTCCGGGCCGGGCACCAGGTAGACCACCAGCAAGGCGGCGCAAAACAGGCTGTATTGAGACATGACGGGCTCCTGCGCAAATAACGGGACGAGAAAATTCTAAGCGCGAAAGGCCTGGCAGGTGCTTGCGATTGTTGCGTGTTTGCCCGGGTGTATTGCTATAAACTGCCACGATCTACCGTTCAGAATTAAGATCATGCCAAAACTCACCCTCGACGCTTTTGATCGCAAGATTCTCGAAGCTTTGCAGCGCAATGCCCGCCTGAGCAATGTCGAGCTGGCTGAAGCCATTGGCCTGTCGCCGTCGCCGTGCCTGCGCCGGGTGCGTCTGCTGGAAGAGGCGGGGCTGATCAAGGGCTACGCCGCGCAACTGGACCGCGATGAAGTCGGCCTGGGCCTGACCGTGTTCGTCGGGGTCAAGGTCGAGCGCCACCACGAGCCAGCCGCCCAGGCCTTTCAGCAGGCGGTGCTGGCGCTGCCCCAGGTAATTGCCGCGCACCTGGTGTCTGGCGAGTCGGACTTCCTTTTGCAAGTGGTGGTGCCGGACCTGCGCAGCTACGAGCGCTTTCTCATCGACACCTTGCTCAAATTGCCCGGCGTCAGCGATATCCGCAGCAACTTCGCCATCCAGACCGTCAAGGCGCACGGCCCGTTGCCGCTGGATCACCTGGGCCTGGCCGAGGAAAACAAGCGTTGACCGCTGCCTGGCCCGGGCGCATTATCGAACTATGAAGATTTGCCTGCTGACCTCGTCGCGTACCACTACCACCGCCATACGCGGGGCGGGTACGGCTGCTTGACCTTAGGCAGCAGGTAATCCAAGGCCCCGCCAGCAATGGACGGGGCCTTGTCTTTTCTCCGTCCGGCTGGCCAATCACACGGAGATGAAGATGCAAGCAAAACGCGCACTGCTGGTCCTGGATATGCAAGTGGCTTTGTTCCACGGCCCCGAACAACCCTGGCAGGGTGAGCAGGTGCTCAACCGGATCAACAGCCTGATTGGCGCTGCGCATAACGCCCAGGCCCCGGTTTTTGCGGTTCGCCACACCGGGCCCGAAGGTTCGCCGATTGCCGCAGGCAGCCCCGCGTGGCAGTTGTTGCCGGCCCTGGCGATCGATCCCGCACGCGACACGGTCTTCGATAAAACCCGCCCCAGCGCCTTCTTTGCCACCTCGCTGGCCGATCAGTTGCGCGAAGCCGCTATCGATGAACTGGTCATCGTCGGCCTCAAGACCCAGTACTGCGTCGACACCAACTGCCGGGTTGCCCGCGAGCTTGGCTTCAACGTCGTACTGGTCAGTGATGCCCACACCTGCATGGACACCCCAGGCTTGCCCGCCGAGGCGATCATCGCCCACCACAACCTGACCCTGGGCGGCGCCTTTGCCCGCCTGCAATCAAGCGCGGATGTGCAGTTCTGAGCCCTCGCCCAGTTGCAGGTAGCCGTCCAGCTCTAGTTGCTGCATGAACACCCGGTCGTGGGACGCAACCAGCAAGGTCCCGCGATACTGGCGCAGCATGGCTTCAAGGGCGGCGAGGGAGGGCAGGTCGAGGTGGTTGCTCGGCTCGTCAAGCAACAGCAGGCCCACCGGGGTGTCGCGGTACAGCACCCCGGCCAGGGTTGCCTTGAGCCGTTCGCCGCCGCTGAGCACGCCGCTGGGCAAACTGATGCGCTCGGCGCCCAGGCCCAGTTGCGCCAGGCGCGTACGCAGCAGGCTCTCGTCCGGGTTGGCGCTGGCGCTGCGCAGGTAGTCGAGCACCGATTGCCCGGCGGGCAGCAGGCTGCAGTGCTGGTCGAGCAAGGCGACTTCGCTGCGTACTTCACACGTCCCGGCGACCGGCGCCAATTGCCCGGCCAGTACCTTGAGCAAGGTGGATTTACCGCTGCCATTGGCGCCGACCAGGCCCAGGCGTTCGCCGCTATACAGGTTGAGATCGACCAGGCCTTGGTGGGCGAAGGGCAATTGCAGGTCTTGAAGTACGACTACCTGACTGCCGCTCGGTTGTAGCGGCGCGGGCGCATGGATCACGATCGGGCTGGCAGATTCAACCTGCTGCGCCGCATCGCGCACCTGTGCGTTAAGCGCCTGACGCGCCGCCTGATGATCACGCTGCTGCTTGCCGGCAGTGGTTTCACTGCGTTGCTGCTGGCGGTCGAGAAGGATCTTCGCCTGATTGGCCGAACGCGCAGCCTTGCTGGCGCGCGACTGCTGGCGCTGCAGGCGCTCGCGCTGTTGCTGCAGCTCGCGGGCCTGGCGCTGGCGTTCGAGCTTGAGGCGTTCCAGGGTGCGTTCGGCCTGCTCGGTCTGCGCGCTTTTGCACTGGGCGTAGACGCTGTAATTACCGCCGTAGCTGCTCAGGCCCAGGGGCGAGAGTTCGACGATGCGCTCCATGCGCTCAAGCAGCGCGCGGTCATGACTGATCACCAGCAGGCCCTTGTTCCAGCCCTCGAGCAGGGTCATCAGCGCCTCCCGGCTGGTGGCGTCCAGATGGTTGCTGGGTTCGTCGAGAATCAGGTAATCGGCATCACTGACAAAGGCCCCGAGCAGCGCCACGCGCATCGCCTGGCCGCCGCTCAGCGCCGCTGCACAGTGCGCCCAGTTCAGTTGCCCCAGGCCATGCAGATCAAGCTGCGCCTGCAGGCGTTCGCGAATGTCCCAGCGCTCGCCGACGCAATCGAAGTCCGCGTCTTGGGTGCTGCCGGCCTCGATGCGCAGCAAGGCATCGATCACCTCGCGTACCTGAGCCAGGTCCGCCACCGTGGCATCGGCATCGGCCAGATGCTGACCCACATAGTGCACCCGGCCACGACGCAAACAGCGGCCTTCGCTGGGCGGCAAGCGCCCGGCCAAAACCTGCGCCAGCAACGACTTGCCCACGCCATTGCGACCGACCAGGCCGGTGCGGCGCTGGTCGAAGGTCTCGACAAGATCGGAAAACAAAAGCCGGCCATCCGGCAAGGCCAGGGTGACGCTGTCCAGCGTCAGGATCGACGTATTCGTCATGCAAAACTCCAAGAAATGCCCGCGACGTCCCCCGCAAAGGGGCTGAAGACTGGCCGTCGCAAAGACGGCGGCATTAATGGCGCATTGGACGAATACCTCGGGGAGATGTGGGAGGGGACAGCTTAGGGCGCAGAGCGGTGCGGGTAAAGAGCTATTCAGTCGGTGTATTGAAGATACTCACTCATTCGTCAGGTTGAAACTTGCGGCGTCCGATGATCAGCGTCGTACCTGCGCAGAATATGAGCACAGGCACTAGGAACAGATCCATTGCCTCCCAATAGCTTCCACCCGGTTTGAACAGTAAAGTAATACCGGCGGCCCATAGGAACAACCCTAGCCATTTACGAATCAGGTAGGGCTTCAGGCAGTGATCCAGAAAGGCGATGATGATCAACGCGTAACATAGCTGGGTAACTTCAGACATGATGTGTGTTCTGCTCAGCCATGCTCTAGGTACTTGCGTCGTGTCATGAAAAGCGCACCGCCGGCTCCAGATATGCTGATGGCGATGAATTCGATGTCCAATGAACCTGCCCGGGTAGGGAGCAGGTAGCTGGCAATCGTGCCGCCGAAAAACAGTACGATGCCACAGCGCTTTCGTAGGCGATAAGGTTTGACTAAGAAGTACAGCAGGTAAAATAGAATCAAGAGGATTGTGTACTGAAGATACTCATTCATGGGGCCAGACCTGCGGTCGGTATGATTATCGAATCAGCTGAAAATTGTGGCGCGATCACTCTCCGTAACAACGAACTTGGAAACATAGAAAACTATTCCGTGAGGACCGGCGTACTCATAGGTTTTTTCTATCTGCACAACAACCCTCCCTGTGTAATACAGACGTGCCAGGCGCACCTCATCATTGACGTGCAGGGATAGATGCCCATATCAATTTCGGGCGTTTGCCGTATTGCTCCGGCATGAAGGTAGGACCGATCCCAAATTAGCGGATGACGGTCTGTCGAAGAGGCTCGCTCATTCGCCCCGTTGAAACTTTCGACGTCCCTTGACCAGAGTCATGCCCGCGAATAGTACGAACAAAGGGAACAGTTTCAGATTCAACTCATGCCAATAGAGGCTGCCCGGCACAAACTGCAATGTAACGGCGGCTATCATCAACGCCAGGCCCAGCCATTTGCGGAGTAAATAGGGTTTCAGGCAATGATCCATAAATGAAATCAGGATCAGTGCGTAGCACAGTTGGGTAACGTCAGACACGAGTGGCACTCAAGCGTCCTCATCGAATCGATTACGTCTGAAGAACAACTCCACGCCACCGAGAATCGCAAAAAGTGCAATAAGGTGCAGGTCGACGCCGAGCCAGTAGCTGCCTTCCAACGTGAATCTACCGATAAGGCCGCCGAGCAATAACGTCAGGCTTAACCATTTTCGGAGTGTGCTGGGTTTGAGCCGGCGCTCGACCACAACAAAGATGAAGAAGGCGATGAATAGCTGGCTGAATTCTGCCATGGCGTCTTCAACCTTGATTCTTGATGATCATTGAGGACGCTGATCGTTGGGGGCCGATACCCCCACTGACAGATGCCTGGATGCTGACAATTATGTCGCCGGAATGATAAATCGGTAGGTGTGGTTCGGTGAGGGAGGCAGCGGCGGATCCAACGAGGGATCCGAAAACTGGCGTTAGGAGCAGAGTGGCGGCGCCCCCGAAGTAACCTCCGATGACAGCGATTACGTCAAAGCGCTGACTGTTCAATCTATCCGCCTGCTGACGGCTCAACGCTCGAGAAACAGCGACTCTCATCTCACAAACACGGTTACCGGCCTGCATTCTGTCGTAGAGCGCGACGAGCATTTTGTTGACCTGATAGTGCGCCCCCTTCGCCTCGCTGATATGCAACTCGCGCAGCCTCGCGCGATCTTCCGGCAGGACCACAATTTGCGAGACGTGGAAAACAATGCCGAAGTTGCCGGCGTACTCATAGGTTTTTTCGATCTGCACAACAACCTTCCCTGTGTAATACAGACGCGCCAGGCGCACCTCATCGACGTGCAGGGAAAGATGCCCAAATCAACTTCGGGCGTATGTCGTATTGCTCCGGCATGAAGGTAGGACCGATCCCAAATTAGCGATCAGTCCTTACAAAATCTCAGCCAACCTGCTCAAACCGACGACGTTTGAGGAACAGCCCTACACCCAGGGCGACGGCGAAGATCGACAGCAGCCCCAGGTCGGCCCCCAGCAGGCGGGCCTGGCTTGCCGCTACGCAGCCGACCGCGCCAGCGGCCACCAGCGCCAGGCCCAGCCACTTGCGCAGCGGGTAGGGCTTGAGAAAGCGATCGAGCAAAAAGAACAGCACCAGGGCCAGAACCAGCTGGGTAATCTCGGACATGTGCGGCTCCACTCAGGTCTTGATGATCAGGGTCGAAATGGTGCTTTGCGGGCCGATGCCGCCGTTGACCCGCGCTTCAATGCTGACCAGCACGTCGCCGGCATGGTAGGTGGGCAGGATTTCGTTGGCGTACATGCGCACACCGGCACCCACCGGGACGCCGACATAGGGCGAGGCGACGGAGCTGGCGGCGCCGGCGAAGGCCGAGGCGGCGAGGTTGGCGACCTTGGTGCGCTGGGCATTGAGCACGTCGCCCTGCTGGCGGGTCAACGGCTTGGAGATGCCGATCATCATGGTGCACGGCAGGTTTTTGGCGAGCATCTTGTCGTAGACCTCGACCACCTTGCTGTTCACTTCATAGTGAGCGCTTTTCGCTTCGCCAAAATGCAGCTCACGCAGGCGCCCGCGTTCGCTGTCGGTGAGGGTGATCTGCGAGACGTTGAAGACGATCCCGTGTTGGCCCATGTATTGGAAAGTCCCTTCGAACTTCATTGCACGCATCCTTTCGAGGCAAAGGCGGCGATTTTGTACAAGGACCGCCCTCGGTGCAAATCATTCCATCAGGCTTGTGATCAACTCGTGGCTTCGAATGCCGAGTGATAGCTGACCTGGGCCTGTGGCCACCGGCTGGTGTAGCTCCGGGCCTGGAAATACTCGGGCGGTACTCCGGGCAATACCAGCTCCGGGCGCACAACAAAGCCGAAGCGCCCGTAGTAGCCAGGATCGCCCAGCACCACGCAGCCGGCAGCGCCCAACGCTTGCAGGGCCTGCAGCGCCGCGTGCATCAACTGGCTGCCGATACCCTGGCCGTGGCGCTCGGGCGCCACCGAAATCGGGCCCAGGCCATACCAGCCGGTGCTGGCGTCAGACAGGCTGACCGGTGACAAGGCCACATGGCCGATGATGTGCCCCGCCTCTTCGGCCACCAGCGACACCGACAATTGCCCGACGCGGCGCAGGGCGTTGACGATGAAATGTTCGGTGTGGCTTGAGTGGGGTACCTGCTCGAAGGCTGCAGCGGTCAGTTGTTCGATGGCCAGGGCGTCGGCCGGGGTTTCGGGGCGCAGGATCATGGCGTTCTCGGGGGTGTGGGTGAGTATTGGCAGCCAGGCGACGGGGGCTGCGTCGATCAGTGCGCGGCATGCGCTTGCTTGATGCGGTGCAGCAGACGCGAGCGATGCAGGGCGACGCCGAGCTGAGCGGGTTGTAGCGGGGTATCGTGCATGGGCGAAGTTTGCCAGCCAAAGCGTGGGGGCTGCAAATCGGGGGTAGCCTGCCTGACTGAGTCGCCTGGTTTGTGACCGCTTCGCGGTCGATCGCTGGCAAGCCAGCTCCCACAGGGAAGGGTGCATGCCGATCCAATGTGGGAGCCGGACTTGCCGGCGATGGGGCGCGCTAGCGGCCCCGGGGTTTACTTCACCGTCTGCAGGCGCAGATCGCTGTAGTAAAAGGCGTTCTTGTCGGTGCTGGCATTGAAGAAGTAGCCGTAGTCTTCCAGGTAGAACAGGTGATTCACGCGTTTGTACTCGTCACCCTTTACGCTGCAGTCGAGTGCCTTGGCATTGCCACTCAAGCTGGCGTTGAGGGTGTTGGCCGGCAGTTGCTGTTGCACGGTGCACTCGGTGATCTTCAGATCCTTGTCGTACTGGCCAATCACGCTGTTGTTGGTCACACCTTGCTGTGAATAGCTGAGTTTGCTGCCCACCGCCATGGTCTTCCAGTCACCCTTGAAGCTCAGGCTGGTTAGCGCGCTGCTTTCACTCATGCCGGTAAAGTCGCTTTTGCTTACCAGCGGGATCAATCCGCGCCAGGTGACCTTTTGCGCCTCATAGCCTTTGCCACGCAGGATCAGCACTTGCTGGCGGCTGTTGGCATCGACGGAGAGAAAGTGCTCTTCGCGCATGGGCGACGTCTTGCCTTTCATGGTCGAGGTGCCGACGGTTTCCAGGTAGGTTAGCGGCTGCACCGGCGTGGGCAGTTGCAGGCGCTCGAGGGCGACCATCACCGACGGGCTGACCGGCGGCATCACCCCGGTGACGATCGGTGCCTTGAAGCGCGGGCTGAACGGCGCCAGTTGCGCGAGTTTGTCCGGCGTTGCGCAGGCCAGATCGTACAGCGCCTGGTAATCGGCGTTGCTGCCGGCCACAGGCGCGGGCTTGGGCAGTGACGGGACCATGCCGTCGGTGACCCGGTTGTCGGCATCGACATCGTAGCCGGCCAGCAGGGTGTAGGTGCCGGTGCTGCAGTTGAAGCGGTGATGCTCACGCTTTTGCGCGTAGGGGGCGTTGTACGGCAGGTCGAGGAGGATGCTCGGCTGGTCGAAGGCGGCCCACAGGCTGACCTCGTCGCCGATTTTGGCGATGCTGTTGCGGTCGACCAGCACCCATGGCTCGCCCTCTTCACCGTTAAGCTTGCGCCAGTCGGGCTTTGCTTGAGCCTTGCAGGCCTGGGCGAAGCTGGGGTTATTCAGCAGGGTGGCATGGTAGCGAGCCGGCATCGGCTGCGGTGGGGCATAGCCGCTGGTGCTTTTGAAGTAGGCACGCTGGTCGGCGTCCAGGTACATGATCGCCACGTTCGGCTCGATGCACGAGGCTTCGAGCTGGAAACTGCGATCACTCAGGCCGTTGTTGGCCGGTACCTTGATCTGGAAACTCAGCACATCGCCTTCGCGATACAAACTGTTGGCCGACAGCGGCTGGGCGAGCATGTTGCCGATGTACTGGTCGAGGCTGTCCTTGGAAGGCGTCGCGCAGCCCGTGAGGGTCGCGGCTGCCAGTGTGATGATGATCAGACGTTGCACAACAAGCTCCGGTGAGTCCATTCAAGGTGGCGGCATTGTAGCGAAACTTGTCTTGGGTGCCTTGGGCAATTCGCGCTTGTGCCGGGTCTTGTCGTAGGCACTGATGATGGTTGTGGCCACGGCGTCATCGACCTCTTCGCCGTGCAAAAAGGCATCGATCTGCGCGTAGCTGACGCCGTAGACCTGCTCGTCGGCCAGGCCCGGGCGTAGCTCTTCAAGGTCGGCGGTCGGCACCTTGTGTACCAGGTGTTCAGGCGCACCGAGGGCGGCGGCGATGGCCCGCACCTGGCCTTTGCCCAGCCCGCTCAGCGGCGCCAGGTCGCAGGCGCCGTCACCGAACTTGGTGAAAAACCCCATCACCGCTTCGGCGCCATGGTCGGTGCCGATCACCAGGCCATGGCGGGCATTGGCCAGGGTGTACTGAGCGAGCATGCGCAGGCGTGCCTTGACGTTGCCGAGGACAAAATCCCGCTGGCTGTCAGCCAGTGTGGCCAGTTGCGGCAGTTGCCCGGCCAGGCCCTGAACGCCATCGGCAATGTTCACCGTCACGCACTCATCGGCGCCGACAAAGGCCAGGGCCGCCTGGGCATCGAGCTCGTCATGCTGGGTGTTGTGCGGCAGGCGCATGGCGATGAAGCGGTAGCCGTTGTCGGCCTGTTCGCTGCGCAATTGCTCGACCGCCAACTGCGCCAGGCGCCCGGCGGTGGACGAGTCGACGCCGCCACTGATGCCCAGCACCAGCACTTTCAGGCGCGCTTCGAGCAGGGTCTGTTTGATGAAGTCAATGCGCTGGCGGATCTCACTCGCCACTGCCGCACCGTCTGCGAAGGGCGCCACCACGCCCAGGGCCTGGGCAATCTCGATCTGACGACTGTTCATGTGCTGCTCCTTCACTGGCCTTCGACCTTGAACACGTGCTTGAGGTAGCTGACGAAGTTCTCGTCGCGGCATTGGGTCTTGCCCGGGCTGTCGGAGATCTTCGCCACCGGCGCGCCGTTGCAGGCGGTCATCTTGATCACGATGTTCATCGGCTCAACACCTGGAATGTCGCAGGTCAGGTTGGTGCCGATGCCGAAGCTGACGTTGATCCGCGGGCTGAGCTCGCGGTACAGGTGCAGGGTCTTGGCGAAGTTCAGGCCATCGGAAAACACCAGGGTCTTGCTCTTGGGGTCGATACCGAGTTTTTCGTAGTGGGCGATGGCCTTGTTGGCCCAGAGCAACGGGTCGCCGGAGTCGTGGCGCAGGCCGTCGAACAGCTTGGCAAAGTACAGGTCGCAGTCCTTGAGGAAGGCGTCCATGCCGATGCAATCGGTCAGGGCGATGCCCAGCAACCCGCGGTATTCCTTGACCCAGCATTCCAGCGCGGCGACCTGGCTGTCGATCAGCCGCGGGCCCAGTTGCTGGTGGGCCATGAACCATTCGTGGGCCATGGTGCCGATCGGCTTGATGTCCAGCTCGCGGGCCAGGTGCACGTTGCTGGTGCCGACAAAACGCCCCGGGAAATCCTGCTTGAGGGTGTGTACCACGTGCTCCTGGACCCGGTAGGAAAAGCGCCGGCGGGTGCCGAAATCAGCCAGTTGCAGGCCGGCCAGTTCCGCTGGCGACGCTTCGGCCTTGAGCCAGTCGAGTTTCTGGTACAGGCGCTCGCCGACCTGCTCCATCACCACTTCGCGGTAGCGGTAGCGGTTGCGCACCTCCGAGACGATTGCCAGCAACGGGATCTCGTAGAGGATCACGTGCAGCCAGGGTCCGCGCAGGCGGATTGCCAGTTGTCCGGCGTCATCGATGCCAACGTGCACGTAGCGCAGGTTGAAGCGGAACAGGCTGAGAAAGCGGATGAAGTCCGGCTTGATGAAGGGGATGCGCCCCAGGTACGCCAGTTGATCCTGAGTGATCGAGACCTCGGCCAGTTGCTCGATCTGGTAGCGGATCTCGGCCAGGTACGGGGTCAGGTCTTCGCTGTTGCGGCAGCGGAACTCCCATTCCACCTCGGCGTTGGGGTAGTTGTGCAGTACCGCCTGCATCATGGTGATTTTGTAGAAGTCGGTGTCCAGCAGGTTCTGGATGATGCTTGGGCCGAAGACGCTCTCGCTCATGTTCATGCTCCCTTGAATGCGTTCAGTTGCTGGTCGAGGCTGGCGAGGTCGGCGCAGGCGATCACGCCGTGCCCGGTCATCTCGGCCAGGGCCTCGGCGCCGCCCTGGGCACAAATCGCCCGGCACGCCGGTTGATAGAGGAACACCTGCAAGCCTGCAGCCTGCAATTGCAGGGCGGTGTTCTTGACGCAGAAATCCAGGGCCAGGCCGCCGACGATCACCGCCTGCACGCCGTGCACCTTGAGGTACTCGATGACTCCGGTGGAGCGGCGGTTGGCCAGGTCGTGGTAGCAGGCGCCGTAAGGGTGCAGGTCGGGCTCGATGCCTTTCCACACGAAAAAGTCGTAGTCGATCGGTGCGGGCAGGCCGGCCAGCAGCTCGAAGCCCGGCGTGCCCGGTACGCAGTGGCTGACCCAGGTCAGGTCGGCGTTGGCCATGCCCAGCGGCTGCAGCATCTCGGCGTGGCTGCTGACCACCCAGGCGGCTTTTGGCGTGTGCGCATCCTTGCTGCCGATGCGCAGGCTGGCGCGTTCGGCCATGGCGTTGAGGGCCGGGGCGATCTCGGCGCCGCCGGGTACCGGTAACTCATTGGGGGCGTTGTCGGTGAAGCCGTTCTGGGCGTCGACATCGAAGCTGGCGATTTTCATGCGGTGCCTCCTGCGCTGGGTGTGGACACATAATTCACTAGGTGTAATATGTATGTCAACCGCTTTTTCTTTTTCACAAGCAATCATGGTGGATATAGTATGCATAGTGAAATATATGAGTCGGCTCCGGTACGGTTTCGCCTGGCGGTCTACGGTGGGGCCTTTGACCCGCCGCACCCCGGGCATTTGAGCGTGATCACCCGGGCGCTGCAGTGGGCCGAGCAGGTGCTCGTGGTGCCCAGTTACCGGCATGCCCATGGCAAGCGCATGGTCGACTTCGACCTGCGCTGGCGCTGGTTGCAACGGCTGATCGCGCGCCTGGATAACCCGCGGGTCAGTTGCTCGGCGGTGGAGCGAGAGCTGGGCGGCGAGGGCGGGGCGGTGTACAGCTATGATTTGCTCTGTGCCTTGAGCGAGCGCAGCGGTATTGCCCGCGCTGATATCGCCCTGGTCATCGGCGAGGATAACCAGGCCAATGTCGCGGGCTTTTACCGAGGCCAGGAACTGCTGGCGGACTTCGGCCTGCTGGTAGCCGAGGAGCAACTGGGCGTGCACAGCTCGGCGATCCGCGCCGGCCTGCGCAGTGGCCAGGCGCTGCCGGCGGCCTGGTGCCTGGCCGACATCGTTGACGAGTTTGAGGTGTATAGGAGTCCACAGTGAGTGCTGCAGAAGTACTGGCCAGCGTCGACATCGTCGCGTTGCGCCTGCATCCCGAAAGCAAACAGCTGCAAGTGTTGCTGTACCGGCGCGAGCGCGCGCCCCACGAAGGTGAATGGGCGCTGCCGGGGGTGATCGTCAACGGCCGCACCCCGGACAACACCCTGGCGGCCGCGGCTGACCGGGCGATGAGCGAAAAAGCGCGGATTTTGCCGCGTCACCTGGAACAGGTGGGCACCGAAGGCAATGCCTTTCGCGACCCGCGCGGCTGGTCGATGAGCACCTACTACCTGGCCTTGCTGGGCCCGCAGGTCGAGGCCGGCAGCGAGCAGCTGTGCTTTGTCGACGTCGCCAGCGTCATCGGCCGCAAGCGGGTACTGCCGTTCGACCACAACCTGCTGGTGCAACTGGCCTGCGAGCGCCTGGCCTCCAAGGCGGTGTACACCAACCTGCCGCTGTACCTGGCGCCGGAGCGATTCACCGTGCTCGATGCCTTGAACGCGGTGCAGGCTTGCCTGGGTCACCCGGTCAACAACACCTCCCTGCGCAAGCGCCTGGAGCGCATGAAGGACGAAGGCTGGATTCGCGACACCGGCGAAAAGAACTTCCCGAAAATGGGCCGGCCGCAGCAACTGTTCGAACACACGCCAAAAGCCGAGACGCCGTTCGTGTTTGACCGTAGCCTGTTGCCCGAGCGCTCTGGCGCCTGAGCCAAAATACAAAAAAGGACATCACATGCCGAACCTGGAATGGCTTGAACAGCACATGCAGCACTGCGACACCTTCGCTGAGCGGCTGTACCGGCAATTCAGCTACGAATACGCCGGTATCCCGCTCAAGCAATGGCAGCGCGAGTTTGCCGAGGGCCAGCGCAATGGCGACTGGCAATGCCTGGTGGCGCTGCAAGACGGCCGCTTGCTTGGCGGTGCCGCGCTGGCTCGCGACGACTTGCCCGGGCGCCCGGAGCTTGGGCCCTGGCTTGCGTGTGTGCTGGTTGAACCGCAAGCGCGCGGGCAAGGCCTGGCGGAAAAACTGATTGAAGGAATCTGCCAGCAGGCCCGGGAGCGCGGCGTGGCCACCCTGTACCTGCACACCCATGACCAGAGCGCGTACTACGCCAAACGCGGCTGGAGCGTGCGCGAGCAGTTCGAGGCGTGGGGCAAGGCGCAGTGGTTGATGTCGCGGGAGTTGCTTGGCCAGTAGGCCCTTAGCTTCGCAGGTAGTTGTCGTGTAGGTCTTTGAGTGGCCGAGCAACCTTCAGCGCCTGCTCAACCGCCATGAGCTCCCGACCTTCCAGCGTGCGCCGGCCAAACGAATAGAAAGCGCCGCCCGGGTCGACATGCGCCGAGAACAGCCCGAAAACCTCATCGCCTGTCACCTCGAGCAGCAGTTCCATATGCGCTTCAAACGGCGTGCAGGCACTCAGGTAGATCAGCCCCCCGACCACCGCGCTGGCACTCCAGCAGGCTTCCTCCAGGGCAATGATCGGCCCTTGTTCAGTAGCGATTTGCCCCAGCGACCAGGCGCTCTGCTCGTGTGGCAGCGACCTGAGCATGGGCAGTAGTTGCTCGCTACCAAGGATGTCGAGTTCATGGCTGTCGCCCCTGCTGCAGAGCACCTTTGCCTTGAGCAAGTAGCTCTGGGCAATTTCCGAAGGCTGCTCGCTCCAGCCATTGACGGCGGACAGCGGCGGGCACCATAGCAGTTGCACGGTCTCGCCAGCCTGCACAGCATCGTGCCGGTCGAACTGCGCCCAGGTCTTGTCGCCGGCTTTCGGCACAAGGGCCTGCAGGTCGAGGGTCGGTGCGCTGTAGTCAATGCCGGGCACGTTGCGCCAGCTTGAGGGCCAGCAGGTTTTCAGCGAAGGAGGCATC
Organism: Pseudomonas sp. NPDC087612; assembly: GCF_044743505.1. Classification (NCBI taxonomy): domain Bacteria; kingdom Pseudomonadati; phylum Pseudomonadota; class Gammaproteobacteria; order Pseudomonadales; family Pseudomonadaceae; genus Pseudomonas; species Pseudomonas sp. NPDC087612. The sequence goes on along the minus strand of NZ_JBIUWO010000001.1, from coordinate 757,355 downwards.
AGATCGGTTTGCTGGTTGGCCAAGGGTAGTACGGATGCTAGTGAGTGGTTAGCATTGCTGTCCACTTCGCAAGGATCGCCGATGAACATCTTCAAAAAACTGCTCGACGCATTTAAACAGCCAGCGTCCCAGGAAACCCCGCCAATCCTGCAAGCTGAAGCCGACAACCAGGCCGCCAGGCTTGCCAGCGAAGCCTGCCTGGATCGTCACTGGAGCAGTGTCGGCACAGTGGAGCGCGATGTCCTGGCCTACCTCATCAGCCCCAGCTTTGCCGGTGGCCCGCACTGGCCCTCGACCCGCCAGGCCTACCGCGTGGTGCGCCGTGGCGACTCGATCATCCTGGCAACCGAAGGCTTGTCCGACCCCTTCGACGATGACCAGGGGCAGGGCAATGGTTTCGAGATGGAGTTGTTCGTCGAAACCCCGGACATTCCCGAACATGCCCGTGGGCCGTTGGGCGAAGTCGACCCGTTCAAGGGCAGCTGGGCCTTCGAGCTGATCGAGAACATCGCCAAGACCGTGGCCGATGCCGGTGGCATCACCCAGCAGTTGGAGCGCTACGGCGCGCTGTCCCTGGAACTGCCCGGGTTCAGTGAATCGCACCACATAGCCAGTCAGGTGCCCAAACACTTCGTCACCGACGACGACAGCATCGGTGTACTGTTGGGCGGCCCGGCGCCAGACTTCCCGACCCGCCTTCAAGACATGCCGCTATCGCCCGTCACCTTGGTACCGGTGGTGCTGATCACCGCGGCGGAGCTTGAATACATCCGCGCCGGCGGCGGCGCGGCTCGTGCCGATCTGGTCAGCCGCCTACAGGCGGCCGGAGTGGGGCATGTCAGCAGCCTGCAGCGCGCCAGCGTGGTGTGATGCGGATAGCAGGGAGAGGTAATGCGTTAGGCTGGGAATGTTGCTGGGGCTGTGGGAGCTGGCTTGCCAGCGATAAGGTCTGTTCAGGCAATGCAACAAAAGGTGATAGAAACGTACTTGAGTGTGAAGGGAAATACTACTGGCCGTATATAAAGAGTCTGCCAATGATGTCCCTCATTTTTTCGGGTAGCTTTTGGCTAAGCCATCCTGGATTCAAAAGCCCTTTGCTTCTGTGTTGCAAATATCGCTCTTTAAGTTGGCTCTTCGACTCGGGAGTGTGTAGTTGCTTGCTGGTGATATTCTTTTCGTTTCCAATGTACTCGCGAATTGCTAGTGTTTGGGCTAGGCATTCGTTAGCTTTTGTCCAGTCCCAAAAACTCCAAGCGCCATGGATAAAGTAAATCTTTTCCAAGCTTCGCTCCTTGGCCACCTCAAGGCAATCCCATGTGGGTGAAAAGCCGAGAAAGTGGCGGGGGAGGGTATCGTCTTTTATAAAGTGACTTGGGATTAGTTCTACGGCGTCTTGCACCGCTGAGGAAAAATAAGGCTTATGCTGATGGCGGGTGGCACGAATGTTGGCAATGTAAGCCAGCCGTTCTCTGGTTTTGGTTATATGCACAGGGTCTTCACTGGCTAAGGGGGTGACAGCCTCTCCTAGCTTGGCCACTCCGTCGATAATAGAAACATCGCTTGGGGAGAACGCGTCAAGCGTTCCGACAAGGTGCCTGTAGTGGTTTTTCATTGATATAGGGAAGTATCGAGCAGCGATATGTGTGCCCATGGCGGATGCCATGAGTTCAAACTCGATTCTGTCCTTTGTATATCGTTCTACACGTATTCCGAATTTGTCTGCGCTGGAGAGCTGGCGGTCGAGTGTTGTACTAGGCACTGTTGTGTAAAATGCAATGAAACCTTGGCAGCCCCAGTCAATGGTGCGTTCGATTACGCCCGAGTCTTTTACTGCGGGAACAGGTTTGTCGGAATGTGCGTAATGTTTGCAGCTTATGAGCCAGCGGTCACCGACTGTGTCGGTTACGCCTAAATCGATGCCTAGGTCAGGGCCGCTGGAAACGCTCTTGAATATTTTCATCTGTTTGACAGAGGTAAAGAATTCCTGGCAGAACAGTTCAAAGTCGTCTACAGAGTGAGATGCGCCGATCGTTGAATTTTTTTTGGAATTAAAGTTTCTATTGGGGGATGCGATTTCTCTGAAGTCCAGTATGGCCATAAGTGATCCAGGTTTGATTTGAGGGCGGTAACCCAAACGCTCATGGGTTACACAGCGACAAACGATTGAGTGTGAAGAACATGGCTTGGGCCAGGACTAATATTTTCTTTGTCGTTTGTTATTCAAAAATGGCCTTCTGCCAATGTTCCTCGCTAACAATCGCGATCCCGCCCCCAGCCTCTCTTATCCACAGCCTTCTTGATCTTCGTACCGTAACTACTGTGCAGCCATTGCTCGTTCCCGACACTCCCCACCACCAGGAAGTGCACCTTTTTGCTCACCGATCCGCCGATCAAGGCTCCGCGTTCTAGCATGAGGGCCTCACACTCTTTACGTGGCCCATAGGCCATGGCGCCAGTAAAAAGGTAGACCCTATCTGACCAGTCGAGGGCAGGTGCTGGATCATTGAGGGGGAGTGTGGTGGGCGCAGTAAAAGGGCGAGGACTATTACTGGGGGCGCCAGTAAATTGCTGAAGTATCTCCAACAACTCCGCCGATTCGTCGGCATCCAGAATTCCATCGCTGAGCATATTGGCCAGGCGCCGGTAGAGCAGGTTGATCACTGGATCATCCAGATGTGCCAGATGATGCTCGATCCAGTTTTTTAGGAACTCAGCCTCTCGCTGGTTGATGGTGTTATCTGCCGTGAGCCCAGCGGCAATGCCGAGCAAGGCGTCCGCCGAGCGTCGGTCGATACGGGCCTGGTGGTAGAAACGACTGTGTTCGAATTCCTGATGCAAGTCGACCATGATGCAAGCTTCCTTACTCTTCGCTTTCAACCTGTGAATTGAAGTATTTGCTTTGCTCGGACGTGAACGTCACGACCATCTCTGTGCGGCTGCAAATAATCGTCAGTTCTGTTGTGGTATCGATATGCAGGTCGTCACCACGTAAACCTTGCCATTGAGCCAGATACTTGAGCGAGCCGAACTTTTCGAGCTTCTTCAAGGCGCGTTCGACACCACCTTTCCAGCCCAGCACGGGGAGCTCACCGGCGATGCAGCGCTGGGCAATGTCAGGATGTTTGAAGGCTCGTTCACGACCAGCCTCCCAGCAGCGGATCAGACCTTGATCAGGGCCCTGCCAGGTATCGGACCAGCTGAGGTTGGAGCGTAGAGCTGCGAGGATGGGTCGATGGACAATCGTGTTCATTCAGCCTCCCTGGCTGGTGATAGTCGTATTGAGTTACGCGGACCTGTTCATTGGATGCTACTAAGTGGCCAGTATTGGTGTCCAGCCCGGAGAGTCGGGGCTTGATGGTCTTTGGAGGCTGGACGCAAAACTTGTGTGGGGCTGGCCTTGCCAGCGATGGGCCGCACCTGCGGCCCCAAAACCAGGCGCTTGCATCGCCCTTTATTGTTACCTGGCTGCCTTGCGCTCCAAGGCTTGTGCCTCGATCCCATCAAGCAAGGCATCCACCAGTCCCTTGGCCATTTCGACCGAGTGCAGTGTCGCCCAAATCATTCCACGGGCGTCGGCATCAACCTTGTCGCATGTCTGCATGCCCGTGTCATGGGCGCAACGCAAATACATCGACGCGTGCACCAGCGCGTCATGTGCCTCAATTCCGGGGCGTACAGAAAACAACGGAGGATGACCTGCAGCACAGGCGCCGAAAGGCGTGGCGGCAGTGTGGGGAAGGGCGCCGGCCGGCGGTGGATCAGGAACGATCTTGATCATGCTGCATCTCCTATATCAGCCAGGAAACTGCCAGCATCCGCTTGCACACGAATGGGTGGCAGCTGTGCGCAGGTGTGCAAGACCGAGGATATAGAACCCGGCAGACCCGAAGGTCTCCCACGCACAGCCACCATAAAACAATTCCACGGCCAAAAAGGCACGCCGGGAAAGTCTCAAGGTACTGATTGCTCCACATCGTTCGGGCTTGCACACCCGGTCGCTGAATTGGCAGCGACTGCGTGAGGGTAGCGGGGTTGAGTTGGGTATTCAAGCGCAGGCATGTATCAAGAAGCGGCGCGGCGATGTAGAACCAGTGGGAGCTGGCTTGCCAGCGATGCGGCCGTTTCAGTCAACACATCAATTATTGCCCGACTTGCGACCGCTACGCGTTCGATCGCTGGCAAGGCCAGCGCCCACAAGGTTTACGCTGCTCTGCGGATCAAGCGCCCTGACGGCGCATGGTCAGAATCGCCGCGCCAAAGCAGATAAACGTCGAACCCACCACCCGGCTGACCCAGCGTGAGAACGCCGGCCGGGTCAGGACGCCCTTGGCCCGCGAGGCGAGGGCGGCGTACAGGCTTAGCGAGGTCAGCGACAAGGCCATGAAGATCGCCGTAAGGATCAGGAACTGCGGCAGCAGCGCGGCGCTCTGGTCGATGAACTGCGGGAACAGCGCGGTGAAGAACATCGTTGCCTTGGGGTTGGTGGCAGCGGTGAGGAACGCCGATTTGTACAGCTTCAAGCGCGATGGCTTGACCTGTTCCTGGCCTGCGGCAACGTCGCTCGCCAGCATCGGGCTCTTTTTCATCAGCTGTTTGGCACCGAGGTAGAACAGGTAGCCGGCGCCGAGGATCTTCACCGCGTTGAACAGCCATTCGGAGCTGGCCAGCAGGGCACCGAGGCCGAGCATGGCCGCCGCTGACAGGCAGAACAGCCCGCTGGCATTGCCCAGTGAAGACCACACCGCGAAACGCGGCCCATAGGCCAGGCTGTTGTTGATCGCCATCAGCGTGGCGGGGCCAGGGCTGGCGATGGCAATCGCGGCAACCAGGGTGAAGGCAAGCAGTGCGTGAAGATCCATTTTCAGGCTCTAGAAGGTGGAGTAGGCACAGAATGTAACAGGATCAGCCACCGCTCTGCTCGGCAAACCACTGCATCACCAGCGCACACGCCGGATGCCCGGCCCCTGCCGCCTGCAGGCACAACGAATAGACCCCGCCGGTTTTCAGCGGCTGGCCGAACGGCACGACCAGCACGCCACGATCGATCGACTCCTGCGCCAGGGTCAGGTCGGTCATCGCCACCCCCAGGCCACGCGCTGCCGCATCCAGGGCCAGTTCGTCGAGGTTGAAGGGCAGGTGCCGGTAATCCGCCAGCGCCTTGTTACCCCGCGCCGCCAGCCATTGGCTCCAGGTCTGCTGGTCGGTGGAGCCATGGAGCAAGGCGAAGCGCTTCAGGCCGGCCTCTGAGCCCAGCCCCAGGCCGGGTTTGCACACCGGCACCAGGGTTTCCTCGAACAGCGTCGAGCAGGCCGGATCGCTGGACGGCGCCGGCAGGTAAACGATGTAGGCATCGCTGTCACTGCCCGGCTCGACAAGCTCTGTGGCCACGGTCTCGATCGACAGCGAGATGTCCGGGTGCAGGCGGTAGAACTCGTTGAGCCGCGGGAGCAACCAGCGCACCGCCAGCGACACATGCATGCGGATGCGGAACGGGCGCTGTTGCGGCGACAGGCGTTGTTCAAGGCTTTGCAGTTGCTCAAGAATGCTCCGCGCGCTGGCCAGTACCTGCTCGCCCTCGGCGGTCAGCTGCAGGCTGCGGCTGCTGCGCACGAACATGGCCACGCCAAAGTGGCTCTCCAGCAACTGGATCTTGCGGCTCACCGCGCTCTGGGTCAGGCACAGGCGGTGCGCGGCCTGGGTGAAGCTGCCGGCGTCGGCGACTTCGACCAGCGCCTGCAGGGCTTGCAGTGAAGGCAGGTGGCGAACTTTATCCATGCGCTTTTCGAATGCCCCGATGAATTTATAACGTTGGTTGAATCGGCAAAGACCTTTTAGATTCTGGCCATGGCAACCGCCACCAGCATAAAACGTCCATGCGCTGTGTGCATACAGGTCGAGAGGTGATGCATGAAAAACCAATGTGGCTGGATTGCCCTGGCGGGCAGTTCACCGGCACGCGCTCGCCTGAGCGGCGCGCAAAAAGCCGACTGGCTGGTGATCGGCGCCGGCATCACCGGGCTCAGCGCCGCCCATGCCCTGGCCGAGATGCACCCGCAGGCGCGGATTGTCGTGGTCGATCGCCAGAGCGCTGCGCAAGGCGCGTCGGCGCGCAATTCCGGTTTTGTCGTCGCCCATGAGCACCCGGCAGACAGCGAGCTGCTGGGGCGCCCGGGCTTTGCCGACTACGAAATCGACACCACGATCGGCCAGGCCGCCAGCAACGAAGTGCGCCAGCGCATTGCGCGCCACAACATCGACTGCGAGTTTCGTGACGACGGCTACTTTTTTGCGGTCAACGACCCGGACAAACTCAGCCAGGTCGAAGCCAAGCTGGCAACCCTGCGTGCCGTGGGTGCCGAGGCGCAGTTCCTGCAAGGCGCGGCGCTCAAGCACAGGCTTGGCAGCAGTCATTACCAGGCGGCGATCTGGTGTGGCAACGGCAATGCCTTGCTGCAACCGGCCAAATACGTGAAAGGTTTGCTCGATGCGTTGCCAGCCAGCGTCACGCTGTACGAAGACACCGATATCAGCGGCCTTGAGCGCCTCGGCCAGGGCCGGATTCGCGCCAATACCGTCGATGGCAGTATCGAAGCCAGGCAGGTGCTGGTGTGCCTGAACGCTTTTATCCCGCGTGCCGGCATCGACCACAGCGCCACCTTTGCCATGGAGCTCAGCGCCAGCCTCACCCGGCCGATGACCGACGCCGAGTTCCGCGCCATCGGCAACGTCGAGCCCTGGGGCGTGCTCTCGACCCGGCCGCTGGGCGCCACAGTACGCCTGACTCCGGACCGCCGGGTGATGATCCGCAACACTGCCGAATACCGTGCCCGCGACCTCAACCCGAGTGAACTGGCCCAGCGTCAGCGGCACCACCTGCGCGGCCTGCAGCGGCGCTTTCCGTGGTTTGGCGCCGAAGACATCCAGTTCACCTGGAGCGGCCACCTCAGCGCCTCGCGCTCCGGCCAGCCGTATTTCGCCCGGGTCGAGGAGGGCGTGTTTGCCGTGGCCGGCTGCAATGGTTCGGGTGTCGCCCGCGGCACCCTGTGGGGGCGCTTGCTGGCAGAGCTTGCCAGCGGCCAAAGCTCACCGCTGCTGACCTCGGTCATGGCCCGCGCACAACCCGGCTGGCTGCCGCCCAAGCCGCTGCTCGACATCGGTGCCATGCTGCGTATGCGCGTGGAAGCGCTGCGAGCCAGGACCGAAATCTGACCCACCTAGCCCAACAAAAACAAAGCTCGCCAAAAGGTGATTGATCATGCCATTCAAAGCCCTGCCCCTGGTTGCCTTGCTCGCCACCTGTGCCACTGCCGCCCAGGCGGTAGAAGAAGTGAACATCTCCAACTGGAACGGCTACATCGCCGACGACACCTTGCCCAGCTTCACCAAGGCGACCGGTATCAAGGCCACCTACGACATCCACGACAGCAACGAGGTGCTCGAATCCAAGCTGATGACCGGCAACACCGGCTATGACGTGGTCAGCCCCTCCAACCACTTCATGTCGCGGCTGATTAAGGCCGGGGCGATCCAGCCCCTGGACCGCAGCCAGTTGCCCAACTGGAAGAACCTCGACCCGCTGCTGATGAAAAAGCTCGAGGTCAACGACCCGGGCAACCAGTACGGTTTTCCCTACATGTGGGGCACCGCCGGTATCGGCTACAACGTCGAGAAGATCAAGGCGATCTTCGGCAGCACCGACGTCACCCGCTCGTGGAAGCTGTTGTTTGACGTTGAGAACATTAAGAAGCTCAGCCAGTGCGGCGTGGCGATCATCGACAACCCGACGCAGATCCTGCCGATCACCCTCAACTACCTGGGCCTGCCACACCACAGCCACACGCCTGCGCACTACAAACAGGCCGAACAGGCGCTGCTGAAGATCCGCCCTTATGTGCAGTACTTTCATGCCTCCAAGTACATCAGTGACCTGGCCAACGGCAATATCTGCGCGGTGATCGGCTTTAACGGTGACGTAGTCCAGGCCGCCGCCAGCGCCAGGGAAGCCAACAACGGCATCGAGATCGCCTATTCGATCCCGGAGGAGGGCTCGACCCTGTGGATGGACATGCTGGTCATCCCCAAGAGCGCGCCCCATGAGAAAAACGCCTACGCCTACCTCAACTACCTGCTCGACCCGCAGGTGATCGCCAACGTCAGCAACAGCATCCACTACGCCAACCCCAACAGCGCGGCGGACGCGTTCCTGGCGCCGGCGGTAAAGAACGATGCGGCGATCTACCCACCCAAGCGCGTGATGGAAAAACTCTTCACCGTCGAAGACCTGCCGCCGGCCATCGCCCGTCTGAGCACGCGGCTGTGGACCAGGCTCAAGTCCAACACCTGAGTCCTCAAGGCGCCATCAAACCTTGGCAGGCGCCTGCAGCGAGGCCATGTCGATGACAAAGCGGTAGCGCACATCGGAGCGCTCCATGCGCTCGAAGGCCTCGTTGATCTGTTCCATGCGGATCATTTCGCAGTCGGGCAGGATGTTCTTCTTGGCGCAGAAGTCGAGCATCTCCTGGGTCTGGGCAATCCCGCCAATCGGCGAGCCGGCCAGGCGCCGGCGGCCGAGGATCAAGGGTACGGTCTGTTGCTCATCGATCGGCCCGACCTGGCCGACGATCACCAGGGTGGCGTCGATGTCGAGCAAGGCCATGTAGGGCGACACATCGTGGCGCACCGGGATGGTGTCGATGATCAGGTCGAAGCTTGAACGGGCGCTGGCCATGGCCTTGGCGTCGGAGGACACCAGCAGCTGGTCGGCACCCAGGGCCAGGGCGTCAGCGAGCTTGTCGGCGCTGCGGCTGACCACGGTGACATCGGCGCCCAAGCCAGCAGCCAGTTTCACCGCCATATGGCCCAGGCCGCCCAGGCCCAGCACCGCCACCCGGCTGCCGGGGCCGACATTCCAGGTGCGCAGCGGCGAGTAGGTGGTGATCCCGGCGCACAGCAGCGGCGCCGCCTTGGCCAGGTCCAGGCCTTCGGGCACGCGCAGGACGAATTCCTCGCGCACCACAAGGTGCTTGGAGTAACCGCCGTAGGTCGGCGCCCTGGTGATGCGGTCCAGGCCATTGTAGGTCTGGGTGTTGGTCTCGCGGCACAGTTGTTCTTCGCCCTTGCGGCACTGGTCGCACTGCTGGCAGGAGTCGACCATGCACCCCACCGCCACGGCGTCGCCGACCTTGTAGCGTTTCACCTCGCTGCCGATTGCCGTGACCCGGCCGACGATCTCGTGCCCGGGCACGATCGGGTAGCGGCTGATGCCCCAGTCGTCGCGGGCCTGGTGCAGGTCGGAGTGGCACACCCCGCAGTAGAGGATCTCCATGGCCACGTCGTTGGCGCGCAGCTCGCGGCGTTCGAACGGGAAGGGGGCGAGGGGCGCGTCGGGCCGTTGCGCTGCATATCCGATGGTGTACATAGGCACCTCTGAAGGTTGCGGACGGAGGGCAAGCTCAGCGCTTCAATATAGCTACCCGGGCGACTTTTGCCGGCCGTAGCCTCAGGCGACCAATGGTGGCGTTATGTCAGTTAAGCGGTTTGACAGGGTATTCACCGTGGCTATGATCCAGAAACAGCCCATGAGCAGGGAGCACAGGGCATGAGCACCGTTTCAGTTGTGCCGATCATCGATATATCGGAAAGCATGAGCCAATATGGGCACGTCGAGCAGGCGCTGATCGACACCCAGGCGTTCCTGCGCTTGCACAAGGCCGGCGACAAGCTCGCGGTGGTCGCCTGTGACCACAAGGCGCGCACAGTGTTCACCGGCAACGGCGGCCTGGCCACGGTCGACCCGCTGCTCAACATCACCGCCAGCGCCGCCACTGCGGTCGCCGGGCTGGCCTTTGACGGGCTGTCCAGCGCCATCGGCCTGGGCTTGCAGCACAGTCGCAGTTTTCTCGACGCCTCGCGGCTGTCCCGCGCCTGCGTGCTGCTCAGCGACGGCCAGCACAACGACGGGCCGTCACCGCTGGAGGTGCTGCCGATCTATCCGGTGATGGCCTGCGCCCTCGGCCCGCAGGCAGACCAGCACCTGTTGCAGCAGATTGCTCAGCGCACCGGTGGTCGCTACTTCTATGCGCCGCGGGCGGTGGACTTGATGAAGGTCTACAACCAGATCCGCGCCTCCAGTGCCAGGGCGGCGTTGCTGAACAACCAGTTGTGCGATATCGCCCAGCATGGCTACCAGTTGATTCCGGTGGTGATCGGCCAGCGCCCGGGTGCTGCGCAGTTGTCGCTGGTGTGGTCGCGCCGCGAAGTCAGCTACACCAGCGCCAGCCCGCGCGGCAATCAGCTCTCAGTAAGCCTGGTCGACCCCAGCGGCGCCGTCAGCCTGCGGGCGCCGAGCATCATCGGTGCCGGTTTTGTCATCTTCAATATTCCCCAGCCGGCACCGGGGCAATGGTACCTGCAGGTCGAGTTCGCCGGCAGCGGGCAATCGATCAGTTGCACCGCCGGGGCGTTGCAGCACGGGGCAACGGTGCGCAGCGGCCTGGCCGACATCCGTCTGAGCGTGGAGATGGCCGCGCGGCACACGGCCGGCCAGCCGCTGCCGCTGACGGTGCACCTGGAGGCCGGTGGCGAAGTGCTCAGCAATGTCCGCGCCCATGCCATCGTGCAGGGGCCGACCATCAGCCTGGCCGACGCCCTGGTCAAATACGACGACCAGCTCTACACCGTGCAGGCGCTGCCGTTCGACCGCGCCCAGGGCATCGCCGAACCCCTGGCGCGCCTGGCGGCGCTGCGTCATACCTTGCTGCCGGAACTGGACATCCTCGCCCATCAGGAGCGGGTGGTGCATCTGGGCAGCGGCGCCGGTCAACTCGGTACCTGGCTCGACACCCCGGTGCCAGGCTCCTACAGCGTGCAGGTAGTGGTCAGCGGTGAAAGCCAGGCTTCAGGACCGTTCCAGCGTTGTGAGCTGGTCAGTGTGCTGGTGACTTAAGTAGCGATCACTGAGCGCCGTTGCAGGCCCACCAGTAGAAGGCGGCCATCTCTACGTCAGCAGGCGTCCATTGCTGATAGTGCCCGCTAGCGGCGCACTGGAAGTAATGGCCGGTGGCGTTCATGGCAGCGGCAATACCGTCGAGCAGCGGAAGATAAGCGTCGATGTAGTGGTTCAGATTGTGGTTGAGGTCTGGCGCGTTGAATGTTTCCAGGCGGGAACGATCATGATTTGCGGTGCTCCATCTGCGTAGAAATTCGGTTTGCACACCTGGGGGGGACAAGGAGTTGGTGAAGTAGGAGGCATGGCGGTCGACAGCGGCACCTTTCACTGGCTGGCAGAACCGGTAGATTTTCGACGCAATCACCAGGCTTACTCCCGGCAGTTGGCAAAGCGCGTGCAAGCCAGCGGTTAGAGAGTTTGGTGACGAGCAAAGCTGCAAGGCATTTTGCATCAGCAGTCGCTCATGAGCTGTAGCTTGAGCGATCAACTGGTGAATGTTGGCCTGGTTCCCTGCCCAGGCCGAGACATTCAGGACAATCAAATATGCTGTTGTTGGGGTAAGCGGATTTAGCCAAGCGGCGACCTGGGACTCCAGGTTGATGATGCGTTGCTGGCTGCAGGCATTACTGTCGTGTAGCGGCCAGGCGTAGCCGTGGCGTGCTGTAAGCAGCAGGTCTACCAACACCGGACTGGGTGACCAAATACCTGCGTTGTGCGTAACAAAACTGCCTGCAGGCAAACTTGGTGCCGAGAGTGGAGGGGGCATTGAAACTCCGCAGTTGAGGCGTGTAGCTACAGATGGATTGATTCGGGGCGGGCTTCGACTGCTCCCGGGCGCTCCCAGGATAGCGCTGGCTGGGTGCGTACCAGATCGAGTCGGGTCCCGCTGAGACGATAGCTGTTCAGATGTTTGAACCAGCGGTCGCCGCCGTCCTTCTCGAAGGTAACGATGAACACCAACAGTGATTCGTCGGCCTTTTGCCATTCGCTCTGAGCCTTTTCGAGCACAGATTCAAGCGCCGCAGCATTGCAATAGGAGATAAAGGTCGAAAACAGCGGCTGGTCTTTTCGAGCATGCAGTTTGCGGATTTCGTTGACGGTATCCTTCTGCGCTTCGATCCATTCCCATTCAATGTTCGAGACGACCTGACCATTGGGATAGGACATTACTGCATCGAGGCGACCGTTTTTTTCGTACAACGTGCGCGCTCCCAGCAGACTGCCACATTCGCGCACCACGAAGCCCACATGGGCTGTCCAGTTTGCCGGGTTGGTGTACTGGCCTGTGACGACGGGGAAGTCCTTGTACCAGTGGCAATTGAACAGAGTCATGAAGTCTTGTTCGATCTGTTGCATGCAACCCGCTCCATGGGGGATGAAAGGCATAAATGCTACTAAAAGGCCATCATCTCATCCAGAGATGTTTACTCCACTTAATTTATTGCACCTGTCGTTCGTTCTCTTGAAAGCCACCGTACGCCATTGGCGTGACGGGCCCAATCAATCGAGGAGACAGGCAATGACATCGGTATTCGACCGCGAAGACATCGTGTTCCAGGTGGTGGTCAACCACGAAGAGCAGTATTCGATCTGGCCCGACTACAAGGCGATCCCGGCGGGCTGGCGGACCGTGGGCAAAAGCGGCCTGAAAAAAGAATGCCTGGCCTACATCGACGAAGTCTGGACCGATATGCGCCCTTTGAGCCTGCGCCAGAAGATGGCCGAAACCGCTGCGGCGCAGTAAGGGGCGGCCGTGTCTGCATTGACCCTGCTGTGCCTGCCGTATTCCGGCGCCAGTGCCATGGTCTACAGCCGCTGGCGGCGCAAGCTGCCGGCCTGGTTGCAGGTGCGACCGGTGGAACTGCCCGGGCGCGGCGCGCGCCTGGGCGAGCCGCTGTTGACCGACATGCAGGTGCTGGCCCGCCAGTTGGCCAGCGAGCAACGGCTGGCGGCCAGCCAGCCGTATGCCTTGCTCGGCCACAGCCTGGGCGCCTTGCTGGCCTTCGAGCTGGCCCACGAGCTGCAGGCGCTGGGCTGTCCGCCGCCGGTGGCGCTGTTCGCCTGCGGCACGGCTGCGCCCACCCGGCGTGAAGACTACGACGGCGGCAAGTGGCGCGAGCCCAAGAGCGATGAAGTATTGATCGACGAGTTGCGCACCTTGCAAGGCACGCCGGAAGAGGTGCTGGCCAATCAGGAGCTGATGAGCCTGACCCTGCCGGTGCTGCGCGCCGATTTCCTCTTGTGCGGGCGCTACGTATATCGCCAGCGCCCGCCGCTGCGTTGCCCCGTGCATGTGCTCGGCGGGGAAGACGACAAGGCCAGCGAAGAGCAACTGCTGGCCTGGCGCCAGGAGAGTGTCGGCGACTTCTCGCTGGAGATCTTCCCCGGTGGCCACTTCTTCATTCACGAGCATGAAGCGCGCGTGCTCGGCGTGCTCAGCGCTGCCCTGGAGCCCCATCTGCTGTCGGCTTGAGCATTGACGCAGCGCGGTCTGATGGGCGAGCCTTGGGCTTTACCCGCAACCCAGGGGCAGAGGATGTTGATCAAGCCGAACCAGGCCAGCTTGCTGGTCATCGATGCTCAGGAAAAACTCATTGGCGCGGTCAGCGACCCGTCCGGCACCCTCGCACGCACCCGCTGGCTGTTGGCGGCGACCGCTACCCTGTGCCTGCCGACGGTGTTTTCCGAACAGTATCCCAAGGGCCTGGGGCCGACCGTGGCGCAGCTCAAGGAGGCTTCGCCCGGCGCTGCGGTGGTCGAGAAACTGCACTTTTCCTGCGTGGCTGCCGAGTGCCTGCCGGCAGCGCTGCTGGCCCGCGAGCAGGTGATCGTCTGCGGCATGGAAACCCATATCTGCGTCTTGCAAAGCGTGCTCGGCCTGCTTGAGCTGGGTAAGCAGGTGTTCGTGGTCGAGGATGCCTGCGACTGTCGCGGCGCCCACAACCGTGACGCCGGCATTGCCCGCATGCGCGCCGCCGGGGCGCAGATCGTCACCCGCGAGATGGTGGTGTTCGAATTGATGGGCAGTTCGGCCCATGAACAGTTTCGCCACATCAGCAAGACCTACATGGTGGGCGAACAGCCGTGAGCGCTACACCTTCGATGCTGTATGTGGTGATGCTCGGCGGCAAGCACCCGCGGGCCAGGATCGAGGTGCACGATGTGGCCTTTGTCGTCGGGCCGTCGCTGGCGGCCTGTTACCCGCAGTTGCGCGAGCAGTGGTTCGGCAGCGCCAAGGGCCTGCATATCGACTCCTGGCTTGAGGTCGACGGGGTAGAGGGCTTCAAGCTGGGCTGGTCGGACCTGCAACCGGCGCCGGGCGAGCCGCGCCTGTACTTCATCAACCTTGGCGGTTACGAGCCGGGCTGCTTTGGCGAGGCGCATCACTACCTGCTGGTGGTCGCCAGCAACAAAGAGCAAGCCAAGGCCAAGGGCAAGCAGCAGATGGCCCGGCACTGGAGCAAACCGCACACCGACGCGCTGCTGGATGTCGACGACTGCGTGGCGGTCGACCAGGTCGGCGGGCGCTATGTGACGCTCCAGCCGGGGCCGCACGCAGCCTTGGCCCAGTACAGCGACTACATCATCCTGTCCTGAGCCGCAGGTGGTGGTGTTGCGCGCTGCTGTGCATTACAGTGCGCGCCACTTCATTACTTACAGGATGTTCAGATGAAACCGCGTGCATTGCTGACTATAGGTTCGACCCTGGCCCTGGCCTGCCTGCCGTTGTTTGCCCAGGCCCAGGCCAGCGTTGCCCAGGTCTTCAATGGTGAAATGCTCGGCACCAACCTCAAGTACTTCGAGTCGGTCGCAGGCATTGCCCGCACCAGCTTCGGTGACAAGCACACCTATAAGGTACAGGGCTGCGAAATTACTGCCGACGCCGCCGGCGGCAGCATCAACGACCTGCGCCTGGAGCTGTCGCCGACCTGCAAGGCCGACCTCAGCTCGTTCATCGGCACCTTCGCGCCAGCGGCCAACCAGCCGCTGACCATCGCCGCCCTGCATGAATCCACCGGTGGCCCGCTGGAGTTCTACGCCGACTGCCTGGAGATGTGTGGCAACGCCGCCGACCCGTCGGTGTATGCCTTGTGGGAAGGGCCGCATGCGGTGGGCTTCACCCAGGTCCTGGCCGAGGTCATGCTCACCGACGACGCAGCCATCGCCGCCTCGAGCAAATGGGCAGACGAGATGAAGAAGCACAAGGGCGAAGACTTCGTCATGGAAAACCAATACAACTGCGAGCGCAGCTTCGATCCGGCTGCCCTGCAGAGCTTCAAGCCGGTGGCGATCACGGCGGTGACCATCGGCACGCAACTGAGCAAACCAGGCTGCTGATTGCAGTCGTGTCCGCGCGCCGCTACTGTGCAGCTATTGCCCGATGCGGCGGGAGGGCTTATGCAGGTAACCGGTTGGCTGGTTGTGATCAGCGCGCTGCTGGCGCTTCAGGGTTGCGTCACCCAGGGTGAAGCCCCTGAGCAGGACCCGGCCAAGGTGCGCGCGCAGATCGTGCGCCTGCTGCCGGCCAGCGCCAACGACCGTGAAGGTTGGGCGCGGGATATCCAGGGCGCCTTCGCCGCGCAGCAGCTCAGCGCCAGCAAGAGCAACCTGTGCGCGGTACTGGCGGTCACCGAGCAGGAATCAACCTTCCAGGCCGACCCGAAAGTACCGGGCCTGGGTCGCATCGCCCGGCAAGAGATCGACCGCCGCGCCGCCAGCCTGCACATTCCCAAACTGCTGATCGACGCCACCCTGCAGACCCGCTCGGCAAGTGGCAAAACCTACGGCCAGCGCCTTGATGCAGTGCGCAGCGAAAAACAGCTCAGTGACCTGTTTGACGAACTGATCGGCGCCTTGCCCATGGGCAAGACCCTGCTCGGTGGTTTGAACCCGGTGCGTACCGGCGGGCCGATGCAGGTCAGCATCGACTTTGCCGAGCAGCATGCCAAGGGTTATCCCTACACCTATGCCGGCAGCATTCGCCAGGAGGTCTTCAGCCGCCGTGGCGGCATGTATTTCGGCATCGCCCACCTGCTCGGTTACCCCACCCACTATGACCGTCAGCTGTACCGCTTCGGCGACTTCAATGCCGGTTGGTACGCCAGCCGCAATGCGGCGTTCCAGAGCGCCCTGAGCCGCGCTACCGGGGTGAAGCTGGCGCTCGACGGCGACCTGATCGCGCCGGGGGCAATCATGCCCGGCAGCACCGAGCAGGCGGCCAGGCGCCTGGGGCAGAAGCTGGACTTGCGCAATGTCAGCATCCGCAACCAGCTGGAGAAGGGCGATAGCCTGGAATTCGAAGACACCCGCCTGTACAAGGGCGTGTATGCCCTGGCCGACGGTGCGGCGGGCAAGGCGGTGGCGCGGGCGCAGCTACCGGGGATCGAACTGAAAAGCCCGAAGATCACCCGCAAACTGACCACGGCGTGGTTTGCCAAGCGCGTTGATGAGCGTTATCAGCGCTGTATGAAACGTTGAGCATCGCGGGTCAAGCCCGCTCCTACAGTAGATCTGCGTACACCGGACCTGTGGGAGCGGGCTTGACCCGCGATGAGGCCCTCAGCCATTGCCTGCGACCAAAGCCCCCACCACTTGCTCGACACTGGCCTTCAACCCCGCCAGGGCATCCTGGGCATCGGTCTCCACCACCAGCAACTTGGCCCCGGAGGCTGCTATCACCTCGGCGACTTCCTTGCTCGGCTGCTTGTGATGCAGCACCAGCGCCACCTCCTGGTTCTTGAGCTCATCGCCCAGGCGCTTGAGCGCCGCCGCATCCCACTGGTCATCGGCCACCTGCGGGTGGTCGATCAGGTCCAGGTTCAATCCGCTGACCAGGTAATCCAGGCGATCCGACAGGTTCACCACGCTGAGGTTGTCCGCTTCGGCCAGGCGCGCTTCGCTGCCGGCACTGAGCTCGAGCAACTGGCGTTTGAGCGCCGCCAGGTTGCTCTGGATTTTCGGTTGGTCGGCCGGGCTCAAGCGCCCCAGGTCGTTGGCCAGCACATCGGCCATGCGCCCGAGGTTGCTCGGGTTCAGCCACGGGTAGCCGGCAAAGGCATTGTTGCCCTGCACGGCGATGCCCGGCAGGGCGCCATCGACCGGGCGCGCGGCGTCGATCTCGACGATGCGGATATTGCTGCGCCGCGCCACCGGGTACAACGGGTCGTCGCTCCAGATCGAGCGCAGGCCGATCACCGCATCGGCGCCGCCAGCAGCCTTTTGCAGGCTGGCACCACCGCGGCCGCTGAAGTACGAGGGCTGGCGCGAGGCCGGAATATTCGCCGGCGCTGCCCGTTGCAGTTTTACCGAGGTGCCGTCGAGCAGGGCGCTGGCCAGCGTGTTGGTCACCGGCAGTGAGGCCAGGACGGTCACCCCGGCCGCTTGTTGTTTGGCCGCTGCCGGGGCGCTCTGGGCCAGGCTCAGGGTCGGCAGGCCGGCCAGGGCCAGGGCCAGGCACAGGTGCTGGAGTTTGAAGGTCATGCCGGGTTTCCTTGCAGGCGTGGAACAAGGCCGCGGGCGAGGGCGGCGAGGGCGAAGCAGCAGCCGGCGACGAGGATGATCGCCGCACCCGAAGGCACCGGCAGGTCGAAGACGATCGGCAGCAGGATGCCTACCAAAGTGCTCAGGGTGGCGATCAGCACCGAAGCCCAGAAAAAGCCCTTGAGCGACTGGCTGATCAAGCGCGCCGCCGCTGCCGGAATCACCAGCAAGGCGCCGACCAGAATTGCACCGATGACTTTCACCGCCGCCACCGTGACCAGGGTCACCAGCACCACGAACAGGTAGTCCAGGCTCTTCACCGCAACGCCGCGCACCGCCGCCAGTTGCGGGTTGAAGCTGGCCAGCATGATGCGGTTGTACAGCGGCAAGGCCAGGGCCAGCACCAGGCTGCCGACGATGCCGAGCACCAGCAGGTCCTGGCCGCTGACGGTCAGCACCGAGCCGAACAGCACGTTCTCGAGGATGTGCACGTTGATCTTGCCGGCCAGCATCAGCAGCAGGCTGGCGCCCAGGGCCAAGGATACCGAGAGGAACACGCCGATCAGGGTGTCGGGCGACAGCCCGGTGCGGTTGCGCAGAAAGTTCAGCAGGATGCCGAACAGCAGGCAGTAGCCGAACAGGCTGCCATAGGGACCGGTGTAGGGTTCGCCAAGCAGGATGCCGATGGCAACGCCGGTCAGTGCCGCGTGGCCGACCGCTTCGGAGAAGAAGGCAAAGCGCTTGACCACCACCAGGGTGCCAAGGCCGCCGAGCACCGGGCCGATCATCAGGCCGGCGAGCAGGGCATTGACCACAAAGCCGTAGGCCAGGGCCTCGGGCAGGTAACCGGCAGTGGCCCAGCCCTGGATCAGCAGGCGAAATTCTTCGTAGTTCATCAGGCGGTGCTCTCGCTGCGCGGGTGGATGGAGAACAGGCTGAGCAGGCGGTCCGGGGTCAGTGCCTGTTTCGGCGGCGCATCGAACAGCACCCGGCGACTCAGGCCGGTAACGCGGTCGGCCAGGCGTGCCACGGCTTCCAGGTCGTGTTCGATCCACAGCACCGTGGTGCCGGCAGCGCGCCACTCGTGCAGCAGGCGCTCGAACACCTGGATGCCGGCCTCGTCCAGCGCCGACATCGGCTCATCGAGCACCAGCAATTGCGGCGCCGGGATCAGCCCCTGGGCCAGCAGCACGCGCTGGCGCTCGCCCCCGGAGAGGGCGCCCATGCGCCGCTTGCGCTTGTCGAGCATGCCCACCCGCTGCAGCGCCGCGTCGATGGCCGGCGCCACCTTGGCTGACAGGCCGAGAAAGGCCGGGCGGCGCTGGCACATGGCGGCCATGAAGTCGTCCACGGTCATTGGCAGGCCACGGTCGAATTCCAGGGCCTGGGGTACGTAGCCGATGATCTGCTGGTCGCCCGGCCAGGTCAGGGTCAACTGGCCCTGGTGCGGCATCTGCCCGAGCAGGGTCTTGATCAGCGAGCTCTTGCCGCCGCCATTGGGCCCGACCAGCGCATGCACGCTGCCGGCGGCAACGTTGAAGCTGACCTTGTCGAGGATGCGCGTGCGGCCCAGGGTCAGGTCGACCTCGGCGAAGGCAATGTCCGGCCCGCAGGCGCGGTTGAGCAGCGGCTGGGCCACGGTCATGCCTGGGACTCCTTGATCGCCCGCACCACGGTGTCGAGGTTGCGCTTCATCTCGACTTCGTACTTCTCCTTGCTGTATTCGCCGTAGGAGATGTGCGTCAGCGGGTAGATCTTCACCCCTGACTCACGCTGGATGGTTTCGACATAGGCCGAAGGGAAGTCCATCTCCGAGAAGATCACCTTCACATCCAGGGCCTTGAGCTGGTCGATGGTCTTTTTCAGCTGGCTCGGGCTGGGTTCGATGCCATGGGCCGGTTCCACCACGGCGGTGACCTCCAGGCCGAACTCGCGCACCAGGTAATCGTAGGCGGCGTGGATGGTCGCCACGCGAAATTCGGCGCCCGGCGCTTCGGTGACCTGGGCCAGGGCTTCGGCGCGCAGTTTGCGCAGGCGCTTGGCGTAGGCGCGGGCGTTCTGGCTGTAGTACTTGGCGTTGTCCGGGTCGAGCTTGCCCAGTTCGCGGGCGATGTTGTTGACCTGGGCGATGCTGGCGCTGATCGACAGGAAGGTATGCGGGTTGACCACCTTGCCGGCGCCGCGCGCGGCCACGCCGGTGGCGGCCAGCAGCGGTACGTTGCTGTTCGATTCGATGGTGGCGATGGCGGGTTTTTCGCTGGCGGCGATCATCCGGTCGGCAAAGTCGTCATGGCCGACGCCGTTGAGCACGATCACGTCCAGGGTACCGATGCGCTTGATGTCCTCGGCCCGTGGCTCGTAGGCATGGGGGTTGAAGCCGGCCGGAATCAGCGGCACCACCTCGGCCTTGTCACCGACGATATTGCTCACGTAGCTGTAGTACGGGTGCAGGGTGATGCCGATACGCAGCGGCTTGCCGTTATCGGCCACGGCCAGGGCGGGCAGGGCGCAGGCGAGGAACACACTTAGAAGGCGACGGGCGAGGGTGGCGCGAAACATGGGGCGTCCTTGTGTCAGTGACGATGCTGGCGGGTGACGCCGGCGTCGTAGTGGGCGGCGATCTGTTGCCAGCCGGCGGCGATCAGCGCGGCCTGGCTGAAGTCGGCAGGGGCGCTGGCGGAAGGACTGCGCTGCAGCCAGACATCAGCGACACCATCGTGGGCCTCGGGCACCAGCAAGAGGAAGCTGCCGGCCACCGTGCTGGCCTGGCTCAGGCCCAGGTAGGCGCGTTCCTGCATCAGTTGCCAGTGGTGCTGGCCGCGGCTGGCGGCGCTGGCATCGGCGACGAAGGGCGGGAAGCCTTCTTCGGCCAGGTCTTCGACGGCCAGCAACTGTGGGGCTTCTTCGCGGCGTGCCTGGATCTCGTCGAAGGCCACCCGCAGGTCGGCATACACGCCTTGCTCGGCGGCCGTCAGGTCGCGGCGGGCATCCAGTTGGTGGGCCTCGATGCTGACCTCGTCATGGCGTTCGCCGCGCAGGGCGACGATGCCGGCGGCCACCGCCAGGATCAACAAACTGACCAGCAGCACGTACAGGGTTTCATGCCCGGCACCGGCCGGGCGCACCACCTGCACGCGGCTCATTGCTCGATATCTGCGTAGTCGATTTCCACCACGTGGCCGGGGCCTGCGTCGAACAGCACATAGAACTCGCCTTCAGGGCGCTTGAAGGTCAGCTTGGAGTTTTCCCCCAGCTTGCCCGGCACCAGGATCTCTTCGTTGTAGCCGATCACGTCGAGGGTTACCCCGGGTGCGCCGCTACCGTCGGAAAAGCCGCCGGTGCATTCGATTTGCCCGCCATCGATCGGCTTGCATTCGCACATCGGGTTGTGGGCCATGGCCTGGCCGCTTGCGCCAAGCAGCAGCAACGGCAGCAGCAGTTTGCGCAACGTCATCATTTGCCTCCTTGTTTGTTCAGCCAGGCGACGGTGGCCGGCGAGGCCTTGCTCAGCGGCACGGCAGCCTGGTGCATGCTGCCGTCCCAGCCTTCGAGGGTGATCCAGATTTCGGCATCGGCGCGGGTCTTGGCCGGCACTGGCAGGTTGGTGCTCATGCGGTACGGGGTGCCGAAGAAAATCGTCCCGGCGGCGCGCAGGCTGCGCGGCTTGCCGATGCGCAGGTAAGCCGCCTTGACCTCGGGAATGCAGGCCTGGCACAGAGCAATGTTGAAGGCCTTGAAGTAACCGGCAGGGCCATCGGCGCGCGGTGCTTCATCGCGCAACTCGGCCAGCTGCACGCTCCACGGCCCGACCTTGATCTCGCCCAGCTCGCGCTCGCCCAGACCGCTGTCACCGCGAAACAGCGCGGCATCGGCAAAGTACTTGGGCATGAAGCCGAGCGGGATCAGCAACAGCAGGATGTTCAGGTGAAAGCGCCACTTGTGCCAGAAGCGGCTCAACGGGCTTTGCGGCGCAACTGCTGCCTTGCTCATAGGCTGGCCTCCGTGGCGGTGTCGGTAGCGCTGGCGGTTTGCTTACGCGGCCTTTGCTCGCGCTTGAGGGCGGCAGCGGTGGCCTGGGCGGTGCGCTTGGTCCAGATCAGCAGGCCGCTCAAGACCATCATCGACAGCACCAGGCCGAAGAATGCCCAGATCAGCTTGATCGCCAGGCCGCCGAAGTCACCGGTGTGCAGCGGGCGCATGGATTCGGTGACGAACTCCAGGGTCGAGCGGTCGTTGATCAGGAACTGCGCCTCGATCTTGCTGTTGTACGGATTGACGTTGACGGTCTGGAACATCAGCGGGTACCAGCCGCGCCCGCCCAGGTAGACGTGGGCGTAGGCGTTGCCGGGCAGCGACACGAAGCTCACATCAAGGCCGGGGATCTGCTCTTTGGCGATGCGCGTGGCGTCATCCAGGCTGATGCGCGGTGCCGGTGCGCCGGATTCGGTGCGCGGCACGTCTTCGCGGGCAATCACCGGCACCACCGGTTCGGTGGAAATGGTGATGTGGTTGTCACCGAGGATCGCCTGGATCAGGAACCAGGTGCCGGTGATGGAAATCACCGCAATGAACCAGATCGACCAAATGCCGCTGAGGCGGTGGAAGTCGCCCCAGAAGATCCGCGCGCCATGGTTAAAACGCAACGTCGGCTTAAAGAATCCCTTCCAGAAGCGTTTATAGACCACCAGCCCGGTAACCAGCGAGGCCAGCATCGGCAGGCCGAGCAGCGACACCAAATACCAGCCCCAGCTGTAGCCATTGGTGAACGGCACCAGCCACCAGCCGTGCAGGGCACGGGTGAAACCCTCGAAGTTGAACGCCGGGCTCTTGCCCTGGATCGCCCCGGTATAGGGGTTGACGTACAGGGTCGGGGCGCTGCCGTCGGGGAAGGTGACCGCCGCGGTCAGGGCAAAGTGCGAACCGTCCGGCTGGCTGATAAAGCGCACGGCCATGTCCGGCTCGGCCTTGTGCAGGGCATCGAGCACCTGCTGGAAGCTCAGCCGCTCGGCGTCGCCGTCGGGCTTGCTGGCGCGCACATCAGGGTTGGCCAGCCAGACGATCTCCTGGCTGACCACCGCCAGGGTGCCGGTGACGCAGACGATCAGGACGAAAAACCAGATCGGCAGGGCGAGCCAGCTATGGACCAGGAACCACAGCCTGGATTTGGACTTTTTCGCTTTCTGGGACATTGCAGGTGTCTTTTCAGAGAAATTGAGGTCGAGCCAATGCTCAGCCTTGGGACTGCAATAGATAAGACGAACGAGAATCGTAAAACCCGCAGGGTTAGTTGAAAGCAAATGTTTCAAAGCTGCTGGGTCATCAGCCCGATGCGCTTAATTTTCATTCGCGGTCATCCGTTTTTCTTGAATTACCGGGCCTGCAGGCTCGTTGTTCCCCTGGATGGATGAAAGTCGATGAATGCCGAAGATGCCCGCAAGCTTGCCCGCCGATTCATAGAGTTGCCGTTGGAAAAGCGCCGCATCTTTCTTCAGGGGCTGGCCCGCGAAGGGGTCGACTTTGCCCAGTTCCCGATCCCGGCCCAGGTGCCGGTGGCCGGGCAGGGCGGCTTGTCCTATGCCCAGCAGCGCATGTGGCTGTTGTGGCAACTGGAGCCTGGCAGCGCGGCCTACAACCTGCCCAGCGCCGTGCGCCTGCAGGGCAACCTGGATGTCGAGGCGCTGGAACAGGCGTTTGCCAGCCTGGTACAGCGCCACGAAACCCTGCGCAGTGTGTTTGTTCAGCAAGCCGATGAGCGCCTGGCGCTGATGCCGGCTGCGCAATGGCCGCAGGTCGAGCACCTGGACCTCGGTGTGCTGGATGCCGCCGAACGTGAACAGCGCGTGCGGGCCCTGGCCGAGCAACAGTCGCTGCAGCCCTTCGACCTGGCCCGGGGGCCGTTGCTGCGGGTGCTGCTGCTCAAGCTCAAGGCCGATGAGCACGTGCTGTTGATGACTTTGCACCATATCGTTTCCGACGGTTGGTCGATGAACGTCCTGATTGAAGAGTTCAGCCAGTTGTACGCCGCGCACCTGGGCAAGCAGGTGCCGGCCCTGGCCGCGCTACCCATCCAGTACAGCGATTACGCCCTGTGGCAGCGCTGCTGGCTGGAAGCGGGCGAGAAGCAGCGTCAGCTCGACTACTGGCGCGCGCAGTTGGGCGAGGAGCACCCGCCGCTGGAACTGGCGCTGGATCATTCGCGCCCGGCGTTGCCCAGCTATCGCGGTGCACGCCAGCGCTTGAGCCTGGACCCGCAACTGGCCGAGGCCCTGGGCGCGTTTGCCCGCAGCCAGGGCGTGACCCTGTTCATGCTGCTGCTCGGGGCGTTCAACATTCTCCTGTACCGCTACACAGGTCAGGGTGACCTGCGCGTTGGCGTGCCGATTGCCAACCGCAACCGCAGTGAGATCGAAGGCCTGATCGGCTGCTTCGTCAACACCCAGGTACTGCGTACCCGGCTCGACGGGCAGACGACCGTCAGCCAACTGCTGGCGGCGGTCAAGGACACGGTGTTGGGGGCCCAGTCGCACCAGGACCTGCCGTTCGAGCAACTGCTGGAGGCCTTTGCCCTTGAGCGCAGCCTCAGCCACACGCCGTTGTTCCAGGTGATGTACAACCATCAGCCGCAGGTCGCCGACGTCACCACGCTGCACCTGGCGGGCGGGCTGCAGATGAGCCAGGTCGACTGGCAAAGCCGCACCACCCAGTTTGACCTGAGCCTGGATACCTTTGAGCAGGGCGGGCGTCTGCAGGCTGTAATCACCTACGCCAGCGACCTGTTCGAGGCGCCAACCATCGAGCGTATGGGCCGGCATTGGCAGAACCTGCTGGGTTCGATGCTGGCCGCACCGCACGCGCCTGTCGAGCAGTTGCGCATGCTTGATGTTCAAGAGTTGCAGCGTATCGTCGTCGACTGGAACGCGACATCCATTGATTATCCACTGCAGCAACCGCTGCACCGGCTGATCGAAGCCCAGGTCGAGCGCAGCCCCCATGCCACGGCGGTGCTGTTTGCCGATCAAACGCTCAGCTATGCCGAGCTCAACGCCCGCGCCAACCAGCTTGCCCATTGCCTGATCGAAGCCGGCATCGGTGCCGACAGCCTGGTCGGCATTGCTGTCGAGCGTTCGCTGCAGATGGTTGTCGGCCTGCTGGCGATCCTCAAGGCCGGCGCCGCCTACGTGCCGTTCGACCCCGACTACCCGGCCGAGCGGCTGGCCTACATGATCGAGGACAGCGGCGTGCGCCTGGTACTGACCCAGGCGGCGCTGACCGAGCGCTTGCCGTTGCAGGCGGTGCAGGTGATGGTGCTGGACCAGGCCGGTGCCTGGCTGGGTGGCTATGCCACGAGCAACCCGAACATCGTCGTCGACCCGCTGCAGTTGGCCTATGTGATTTACACCTCGGGCTCCACCGGCCGCCCCAAAGGCGCCGGCAACAGCCACGCGGCGCTGGTCAACCGGCTGTGCTGGATGCAACAGGCTTATGGCCTGGAGGCCGGCGACACGGTACTGCAAAAAACCCCGTTCAGCTTTGACGTGTCGGTCTGGGAGTTCTTCTGGCCGCTGCTCAGCGGTGCCCGCCTGGCGGTGGCCGCGCCGGGCGAACACCGCGAGCCTGCGCGGCTGATTGCCACGATCGAGCGTTATCAGGTCACTACCCTGCATTTTGTTCCGTCGATGCTCCAGGCATTTATTCATGAGCCGGGTGTCGAGGGTTGTCGCAGCCTCAAGCGTATCGTCTGCAGTGGCGAGGCGCTGCCGGTGGATGCCCAGCAACAGGTGTTTGCCAGGTTGCCGCAGGCCGGGCTTTACAACCTCTACGGCCCGACCGAAGCGGCCATCGATGTTACCCACTGGAGCTGCGTGGACGAGGGCCGCGACAGCGTGCCGATCGGGGTGCCGATCGCCAACCTGCGTACCTTGGTGCTGGATGCTAGCCTCGCGCCCGTACCGCCCGGGGTTGCGGGTGAGCTGTACCTCGGGGGGCAAGGCCTGGCCCGCGGCTATCACCGCCGCCCGGGGTTGACCGCCGAGCGTTTTGTGGTTGACCCGTTTGGCAGTGGCGAGCGCTTGTACCGCACTGGCGACCGTGTGCGACAGCGGGTCGACGGGGTTATCGAGTACCTGGGGCGCTTTGATCATCAGGTCAAGATCCGCGGCCTGCGCATTGAACTGGGCGAAATCGAGGCGCGCCTGGTTCAGCATGCTCTGGTGCGCGAGGCCGTGGTGCTGGCCCCGGAGGGCAAGCAACTGGTGGCGTACCTGGTGTTTGAAGGTGAGGCACCGGATGACTGGCAAGCCCGGCTCAAGGCCTGGCTGCTGCAGAGCCTGCCCGAATTCATGCTGCCCAATCACCTGATGGTCTTGCCGGCGTTGCCGCTGACACCCAACGGCAAGCTCGACCGCAAGGCGTTGCCTGCGCCCCAGGCTGCCCCCAAAGGCGCCTACCAGGCCCCGGGCAGTGAACGTGAGCGCGCCCTGGCGCAGATCTGGCAGACCCTGCTGGGGCATGAGCGCATTGGTCTGGATGACAACTTTTTTGAGCTGGGCGGTGACTCGATCATTGCCATCCAGGTGGTCAGCCGCGCGCGCCAGGCCGGCCTGCTGCTGGCGCCGCGCGATCTGTTCCAGTACCAGACGTTGCGCAGCCTGGCGCAGGCGGCGCAAGCCGGTACGGTACGCGAAATCGAGCAGGGGCCGGTGCATGGCGATGTAGCCTTGACCCCGGTGCAACAGGGCTTTTTTGAGCTGTCACTGACGCAACCGGCGCACTGGAACCAGTCATTGCTGCTCAATGCGCGGCAAACGCTGGAGCCTGCGTTGCTGGAAGCGGCGCTCAAGGCGCTGGTCGATCACCATGATGCCCTGCGCTTGCGCTTTGAGCCGCTGGGCGCGAGCTGGCGCCAGTTTCACCAGGCCCCGCCAGCGGCCCTTGAGCTGTGGCAGCGTCAGGCCGATACGCCGACCCAGCTACTTGAGCTGTGCGAAGCCGCCCAGCGCAGCCTCGATCTGCAGCAGGGGCCGTTGCTGCGGGCCCTGTTGGTGCACATGGGCGATGGCAGTCAACGCCTGTTGCTGGTGGTTCATCACTTGCTGGTCGACGGGGTTTCCTGGCGGATCCTGCTCGAAGACCTGCAGTCGGCCTATACCCGGTTGCAGGCCGGGCAAGCTGTGCAACTGCCCGCCAAGACCAGTGCCTATCAGGCCTGGTCTGTGCAGCTGCAGGATTACCTCGAGCGTGCCGGCGAGCAACTGCCATATTGGCAAGCGCAGCTTGAGCACTCTGTGGACCTGCCCTGTGACAACCGCCAGGGCACGCTGTACAACCGCGACGCGGCAAGCATTGAAATCCGCCTCGATGCGCAGCACACCCGGCAATTGTTGCAGGACGCCGTGGGCGCTTACCGCACCCAGGTCAATGATCTGCTGCTGACCGCCCTGGCGCGGGCGGTGTGTCGCTGGACGGGGCATGACAGTGCGTTGCTGCAGTTGGAGGGCCATGGCCGCGAAGATCTGTTCGAACACCTGGACCTGACCCGTACCGTGGGTTGGTTCACCAGTATTTTCCCGCTTCGGCTGGTACCCGAGGATGATCTTGGGGCTTCGATCAAATCGATCAAGGAGCAGTTGCGGGCGGTGCCTGATCGAGGCCTGGGCTTTGGCGTGCTGCGTTACCTGGGGAGCGCGCAGCAGCGCGCAAGCCTGGGCGGTGATGCGCTTGCACCGCGGATCACCTTCAACTACCTGGGGCGTTTTGACAGTCAGTTCGACGAGCGCGCCTTGCTGTATCCGGCCAGTGAGCCGGGTGGCGCCGGGCAGGCCAGCGATGCGCCATTGGCCAACTGGCTGAGTATCGAGGGGCAAGTCTATGCAGGGCAACTGGGCCTGCGCCTGACGTTCAGTCAAGCCATGTTCCAGGCAAGTACCGTCCAGGCCTTGGCCGATGCCTACCTCGATGAGCTGCAAGGCTTGATCGGGCATTGCTGCCAGCTGCCAGGCGCGCAGGCGACACCATCGGATTTCCCCCTGGCCAGGCTTGGGCAGGCGCAACTCGATCAGCTTGCGCCGCTGCTCGACCAGGTCGATGAGCTTTACCCGCTGTCGCCCATGCAGCAGGGCATGCTGTTTCATGCCCTGTACAGCAACAACGGCGCCGAGTACGTCAACCAGTTACGGGTTGACGTCGACGGCCTGGAGCCGGAACGCTTTCGCCAGGCGTGGGAGGCGACGGTGCAGGCCCACGATATTCTGCGCAGTGGTTTTATCTGGGACGGCGGCCTGGCACAGCCGCTGCAGTTTGTCTGCAAGCAGGTCCGGCTTGATCTGCGCGAGCATGATTGGCGCGGCGATGCCGGGCTGGCGTCCAGGCTCCAGGCTCTGGCCCTGAGCCGGCGTCAACACGGCTTCGACTTGCAGGTCGCGGGCTTGTTGAACTTCGATCTGGTGCGCACCGGTGAGCAGCGGCATCACTTGATCTACACCCACCACCATATCCTGATGGATGGCTGGAGCAATGCCAGGCTGCTCGGCGAAGTGCTGGCGCGTTACAACGACCAGCCTGGCGCCTTGCCGGCAAGCCGCTACCGCGACTACATCGAGCATTTGCAGGGTCTTGATGGACGGGCAGCCCAGCAGTTCTGGACTGCGCAGCTGCAGGCGCTGGACGAGCCGCTGCACCTGGCGCGCTACCTGCCCGAAGCGGGCCGGGCGCAAGCTAAGGGCCTGCGTGCAAGCCTGGTCCAGCGCTTCGACGCACAGCACACCGCGCAGCTAAGTGCTTTCGCCCGCCAGCAGAAGATCACCCTCAATACCCTGGTGCAGGCGGCCTGGTTGCTGTTGCTGCAGCACTATAGCGGGCGCCGCAGCGTGGTGGTGGGCACCACGGTGGCCGGGCGCAGCCTGCCGCTGCCGGGGATCGAGCAGCAGATTGGCCTGTTCATCAACACCCTGCCGATCATTGCCAGCCCGCGGCCCGAGCAGACCCTGGCGCAGTGGCTGGAGCAGGTGCAGGCGCTCAACCTTGCGGTGCGCGAGCACGAGCAAACCCCGCTGTTCGAAATCCAGCGCTGGGCGGGGCATCAGGCCCATGCGTTGTTCGACCATATTCTGGTGTTCGAGAACTACCCGCTGGCCGAGGCGTTGCAACAACAGCAGGGCCCTCGGTTTGGTGCGGTGGCGAACCAGGAGCAGACCCACTACGCGTTGTCGGTGGCGGTGACCGTGGGCGATGAGCTGCAGCTCGATTACGACTATGCCTGCGACGCCATCGGCGAGCAGGCGCTGCAGGGCCTGGCCGAGCATTTGCGCACTGTGCTCGAGCAATTGCCGCACGCGTTGTCGACGCCGCTGGGCGAACTGCAGATGTTGGCGCAGGCCGAACGCGAGGCGGTGTTGCAGCGGGCTCAACCTGAGCCGCCGGTGGACGTGCCGCCGTTGGCTATCCATGACTGGGTGCGGCAGCAGGCGGCGCGCACGCCGCAGGCCTGTGCCGTCGAGTATGCCGGCCAGCGCCTGAGCTACGAGCAATTGAACAGCGCAGCCAACCAGTTGGCAGTCCGTTTGCGTGAGGCTGGGGTAGGGGCCGAGGTGGTCGTCGCCATTGCTGTCGAGCGAAGCCTGGAGATGATCATTGGCTTGCTGGCGATCCTCAAGGCCGGTGGCGCCTATCTGCCACTGGACCCCGGTTATCCGCAGGCGCGCATCCGCTTCATGCTCGACGACAGCGCCGCGCGCTTGTTGCTCGTTCAGCCGGGCCTTGCGCTGGACGTGCCGGCGGGCGTTACCCGCCTGGTGCTCGACAGCGCAGCGTACGCCGGGCCGCCAATCGCCGAGGTCAGCACCTGCCTGCACCCGGACAACCTGGCCTACATGATCTACACCTCAGGCTCCACCGGCACCCCGAAAGGCGTGCAGGTGCGGCACGGGGCGCTGGCCAATCACATGCACTGGATGCAGCGCACCCTGCAACTGGAGCCTGCCGACCGGGTTCTACAAAAGACCGCCCTGAGCTTCGACGCTTCGGTCTGGGAGTGCTGGCTGCCATTGATCTGCGGGGCGCAACTGGTCATTGCCGAGCCGGGCTTGTCAGCCGATATGTCCAGGCTCTGGGCCCGGGTCGAAGCACTGGGCATCACCATTGTCCAGGCGGCGCCCTCGTTGCTGCAGGCGGTGCTGCCGGCGGCGACGGCGCAGAACATGGCCAGCTTGCGCTATCTGATGGCGGGGGGCGAGGCCTTGAGTGCAACCCTGGCCAACCAGCTGTTGCAGCGCTGGCCGGGTACGCTGGTCAACCTCTACGGGCCCACCGAAGCCACCATCGAGGTCACCTTCGCCATGCTCACCGGGGCGCTGGAACGGGTCATGGTGCCGATCGGGCGGCCGCTCGATAACGTCCGGCTGCTGGTTTTGGGGCCGGCCCTGCAGCCAGTGCCTGCGGGCGTGGTTGGCGAGTTGTGCATTGCCGGCGACGCACTGGCGCGGGGTTACCATGCGCGGCCCGGGTTGACGGCCGAACGCTTTGTGCCGGACCCGTTCGCCGCGCAACCTGGCGGGCGCCTGTACCGCACTGGCGATCTGGGCTGCTACGCGGCAGATGGGCAGATCGAGTATGCCGGGCGCGCCGATCATCAAGTCAAGGTCCGTGGCTTTCGTATCGAAACCGGTGAGATCGAGCGTCATTTGCTGGCCGATGCGCGGGTCCGTGATGCGGTGGTTGTGGCCCAGCAAGAGCAAGGTGTACAGCAGTTGGTGGGCTACCTGGTGGGGGCCGACCGGCAGCTGTTCGAGGACGCGGCGCAGGGCCAGCAACTGTGCAGCGAGTTGCGCCAGTCCCTGGCTTTGAACCTGCCGGCGCACATGCTGCCGACACGCCTGAGCGTCGTTGCACATCTGCCCTTGACCCCGAACGGCAAGCTCGACCGCAAGGCCTTGCTGGCGCTAGCCGACAGCAGCGTCGCCAGCAAGCCTTATCGGCCCGCCAGCACCGCGCTGCAGCAGCAGGTCGCCCAGGTCTGGCAGGAGGTCCTCAAGCTTGAGCGGGTCGGGCTCGACGACCAGTTCTTCGAGCTGGGCGGCCATTCATTGCTGGCGACCCAGGTGATCAGTCGACTGCGCCATGAACTGCAGCTGGACCTGCCTTTGCGCGCGCTGTTTGACAGCCCGTCGCTACAGGCATTCGTCGAGCAGTTACCGGCAAGCGGAAGTCGACGCGTGCTGCCGGACTTGCATGGGGTCGATGCTTCGCAGCCGCAGCCGCTGTCTTATGCTCAGCAGCGCTTGTGGTTCCTCTGGCAACTTGAACCGCAAAGTTCGATGTACAACATTCCGCGCGCGCTGGAGTTGCTCGGGCCATTGCAGGTCGAGGCCGTGCGCCTGGCCTTCGAAGCCCTGGTTGCGCGCCACGCGGTGCTGCGCACGACGTTCTACGAGGATCAGGGCGAAAGCTGGCAGCGGGTCCAGGCGCACTTGCCCGTGCCGTTCGAGAGTGTCGACTTGCAGGCGCTGGACAGCGCCAACCGGCAGGTGGTGCTGGCGCAACAGGTGCAGCAAGAGGCCCTGCGCCCCTTCGACCTGCAGCGTGGGCCGCTGCTGCGGGTGCAGTTGCTGTGCACCGAGCCAGAGCGCCACGTGCTGCTGGTGACGCTGCATCACATCGTCGCCGACCACTGGTCGTTTGCCATTTTGATCCGCGAGTTCAGCGCGCTCTACCAGGCATTTGCCACCGGTGTGGCGCCTGGCTTGAGCGCGCCAGGCCTGCAGTACCTCGATTTTGCGGTGTGGCAGCGTCAATGGCTGGCAGCTGGGGAGCATGACCGGCAGTTGCAGTACTGGCAGCAGCAACTGGGCAGCGAGCATTTCTTCACCACCTTGCCGGCCAGTGGCAGCGGCGCATCCGCCGATCAGCAGCAAGACTGCGAGGTGTACGAGTTTGCCCTTGAGCAGGGCTTGAGCGAGCGCTTGCGTCAGTTTGCCAAGGCACAGGGCCTGACCCTGTACATGCTCCTGCTGGCCGGCTTTGCCCTGGTCGTCAGCCAGCGCTGTGGCGCTGCCCGGGTCCGCCTGGGGACGGATGTCGCCAACCGAAATCACGCCGGCGTTGAAGAAATGGTCGGCTTCTTCGTCAATCAATTGGTACTGCAACTCTCGGTGGATCAACAACAGACGATCGGCAGTTTCCTGGCGTCCTGCCGCACCACGGTCATCGGTGCTTCGGACCATCAGGACCTGCCGTTCGATCGCCTGGTGGAGGCGCTGCGGTTGCCGCGTCGTTCAGGCAAGTCGCCGTTGTTCGCGATCAAATTCATCTACCAGGAACAAGGGGCGCAGCCGGTGGCTATCGATGGGCTGCAGATCAGGCCCTGGGCCGCGGGACAGGCGGCAGCGGAGCTGGACCTGATCGCCGAGTTCGTCAACTCGTCGACGACCATCGGGGTTGGCTTCAAATGCATTACCGGGCTGTACGAAGGCAATGACATGGCCTGTCTGTTTGCGCAGACGGCCTTGGTACTCGAACAGATGATTCAGGCGCCAGAGCAACCGCTCCAGGCTCTGCTCGACGCCTCGCGGGCCGTGCAGGAGCAGGCCGGCAAGGATCAGGCGCTAGCGCGCAGAACGCAATTGCTGCAGCAGCACCCGATTCGCCGGCGCTCGCCTCAGAGCGCAGGCAGCAACCAGGTGAATTGAAGCAGCGCCCGGACGGATCTATCGGTTGGCTTTGCCGCCAATGTCGAATCAGCGAATGGAAGGTGTTAAATGTCGGATTTCCAGTCTCACGTCATACCGGCACTGGCCAAAGGCAGAAGAAAGAGCCTTGGTGCCAGCGCCCAGCAGTTGGTGGCGTTTTCGCCGCTGCTGGAAGGCGGCTCTATGCCCTTGCTGTGTCGCCCGACCGTACCCGGCGTGGGCCTGGTGCAATGGGCCAGCGAAAACCGCGAACTGATCGAGCAACAGCTGGACAAGCACGCGGCGATTCTTTTTCGTGGTTTCGATGTACAGGACATTGAAACCTTCAACCGCTGTGTCGATGTGATCTCCGGCGGCGCGCTCGAATATTTGTTCCGGGCTTCGCCACGTACCCAGATTACCCGCAAGTTGAATGTCTACAGCTCCACAGACTACCCGGCGGTGGAGAAGATCTTCCCGCACAACGAGCACTCCTATTCGCCAGTCTTTCCCTTGCACCTGTATTTCTACTGTGACCTGGCGTCACAGACCGGGGGCGAGACGCCCTTGGGTGATACACGGCTGATTCTCGATCGGATCGATCCTCAGGTGCGTGAAGCGTTTGCCCGCAAAGGCGTGCTGTATGTGCGCAACTATGGGGATGGCATGGGCTTGCCGTGGCAGACCGTGTTCCAGACCGAAGACCGCGAGGCGGTTGAAGCCTACTGCCGCAAGATCGGCGTCGAGCCGCAGTGGAAGCCCGGTAACCGGCTGCGCACGCGCCAGCGCGGTCCGGCCATGGTCCGTCATCCGCGTACGGGCGAGACGGTCTGGTTCAATCACGCGACCTTTTTCAATGCGCTGACGCTGCCAGACAGTATCCGCACCAGCCTGCTGGCCGAGTTCGCGCCGATGGACCTGCCGCAGAACACCTTCTTCGGTGACGGCTCGGCAATCCCCGAGCACTACATCACCCACCTGCAACAAATCTATCGAGAGGTCATGGTCGAGTTCCCCTGGCAGCAGGGCGACGTGGTGATTCTCGACAACATTCTTACGGTTCACGCGCGCAACGAATACACCGGGCCGCGAAAAATACTCACTGCAATGGCTATCGCGCTGAACAGCGTCGATGTGGCAATTGGTTAAGGATTCCCCATGAACGCTCCAGTCGACCCTTCCGAAGTTTTCCAGGTTTCCGCCCAGCAAGCGTCCATTCTCGATGCCCAGCAAGCCCGCGGCACGATCCTCGGCGCCCAGCTGATCATGACGTTCGATGCCCCCATCGATCGCCAGCGGCTCGAGCAGGCGGCGATTGACCTGAGTGAACGGCACGAGATCCTGCGCACCGAGTACCGAAACATGCCGGGGATGAAACGTCCGGTTCAGGTGATTCATGCCCAGCCGCGCCTGTGCCTGCTGTCGGTGGCGCCGGGCACCTTCGAACAGGCGGGTCCAGCGTGCCTGGCGCAGTTGGCAAGCCACAGCCTGGTGCTGGGCCTGGGCAGTGGCGAGGATGCACACCGCTTACGAGTCGCTGCGCCCCTGGCGAGCCTGGATGAGGTTGCCCTGGGTTTGCTGGAGGAGCAATTGCGCGCGCTCTACCAGGGGCAGTCGCTGGCCCCCTTCGACGGGTTGCAATACGCCGACTACGCCGATTGGCAGACCGGTCTTGCGCAGGAGGACATCGGCCGCAAGGGGGGCGAGTTCTGGCGCAATCTGTACCGCGACATGCAGGTCGACTCGCGTCTGCCTTATGAACGGCTCACCCCGTTCATGGGGGCATTGCAGCAACACGAGCAGCATTTGCCAGCGGTAGTGCCGGCGCTGCGCACCCTGCGCCAGCAATGGCGACTGGACTCGGACGCAGCATCACTGCTGTTGCTCTGGGGGCTATTCGTCGGTCGCCTGAGTGGCCGCGAGCATTGGCTGGTGGCCTGCGCAATGAGCGGGCGCAACGAGCAGTTACACTCTACCCTGGGGCACCTGGCCTGGCGTTTGCCGGTTGCCTTCAGTCGCCAGGCTGATCTGTCCGTGGACGGCTACGCCGAGCACTTTGCCGCGCAGCTGCAGTTGAGCCAGTCCTGGCAGGACTGCTTCAACGAACTGGACATGCTCGGTGGCCAGGGCGCGGGGCTGGACTTCGGTTTTTCCTGGGCTGATCAGCCGCTTGAGGGGGCCCGGCTGGATCGCCCCAGCCTGGAAAAACTCCACCTGCAGGTAGCTCCCAGCGGTGATGATCTGCTGTTGCGCCTGCTGTCGCCGGCCGGCTCGTTCAGCGCCGAACTGGGCCGCGCCTGGCTGGCTCAGTTTGCTGAGTTCGTCACTCAAGCCGTGGCTGACCCCCGGCAAGCAGCACAAAAGGTTGCCCTGGTGGATGCCGCCCAGGCCCGACCGTTGCAGCAGGCACTGGATCGCAGTCTGTCGCTGGGCGAGAGCGCCAGCCGCCAGTTGCACCAGTTGTTCGAGCGCCACGCGCAGCAGCATCCCGAACGGACAGCGATCCAGATCGGCGAGCAGCAGGTCAGTTATGCCCAGCTTGAGCGCCGTGCCAACCAGCTGGCCCGCGTCCTGAACCAGCGCGGAATCGGCCGTGAGGCGATTGTTGGCGTCTACGGCGCACGTTCGGTGGAAATCGTCGTGGCGTTGCTGGCTATCCTCAAGGCGGGAGCGGCGTACCTGCCGCTGGACCCGCAGTATCCGGCGCAGCGCCTGGCCTTCATGCTCGAGGACGCTGGGGTAGAGTGCCTGATTGCCTTGCAGGCGCTTGATCCGGCTATCGCCATGCCGGCGACGACAACCCTGCTCAGCCTGGATGACGAGGCGCTCGCTCAGGTCGATGACAGCCCGCTGGCCAGTTGCGGCGAGGCGGATGACCTGGCGTACGTGATCTACACCTCAGGCTCCACCGGCACACCCAAGGGGGTGATGGTCAGCCACGCCAATGCGCTGGCCTCGACCCAGGCGCGGGTGCAGTTCTATCAGCAGCCGGTGCAACGCTTCCTGATGCTCTCGTCGTTCTCGTTCGACAGCTCCGTGGCGGGGATTTTCTGGTCCCTGGGGCAGGGCGGCAGCCTGTGCCTGCCGCTTGAGCAGGCGCACAAGGACCCTCAAGCCATTGCCCAACTGATAGAGCGCCAGGCCATCTCGCACTTTCTCGCCCTGCCGTCGCTGCACGCCCAGGTGCTTGAGCATCTGCAGGCGGCGCCCGCGTTGCGTTGCGCCATTGTTGCCGGCGAGGTCTGTCCTCCCGAGCTGCTGCGCCGCCACCGCCAGGCACTGCCGGGGGTAACGCTGGTCAACGAATACGGGCCCTCGGAGAGCACTGTCTGGTGCTGCGCCTACCAGGTGGCGCCAGAGGATCGCGTTGATCACGAACTGCGCGTCGCCATCGGTGAGCCCATTGCCGGCACTCGCCTGTATGTTCTTGATGATCAACAGCGCTGGGCGGGGGTTGCCCAGGAGGGTGAGTTGTACGTTGCCGGTGCCGGGCTTAGCCGGGGATATCTCAACAGGCCCGGGCTGACGGCCAGCCGCTTCGTTCCGGATCCGTTCGCCAGCGAGCCGGGCCAGCGCTGTTATCGCACCGGCGACCTTGCCTGTGTGCGCGCCGACGGCCTGGTCGATTACCTCGGTCGGCTGGATCATCAATTGAAAATTCGTGGCCACCGCATCGAGCTGGGTGAGATCGAAGCTCTGCTGGGTTCGCAGGAGGGCGTGCGCGAGGCCGTGGCCATCGCCCGCGACACCGCCGCCGGCAAGCAACTGGTGGCTTATGTGGTGTTGGCCGCCATGGCCGATGCGCAGCCGCGGACCGTGCAATTGCTGGGACTGTTGCGAGAGCAGTTGCCTGACTACATGGTGCCCTCGACGTTGCAGGCGGTGCAAAGCCTGCCCCGTACCCCCAATGGCAAGCTTGACCGGACCGCCCTGGCTGCGCGGGCATTGGACGGTGTTGCCTACGTCGCGCCGGGCAATGAGCTCGAGCAATTGTTGGCCGAGGTCTGGCAGGAGGCTTTGCAACTGGAGCGGGTGGGTATCAACGACAACTTCTTTGCCCTGGGCGGGCATTCGTTGCTGGCCACGCGGATTCGTTCTCAGGTTCAGGCGCGGCTCAATGTCACCTTGCCGCTCAAGGTGTTCTTCGAGGGCGAAACCGTGGAGCTGCTGGCCCGGCAGATCGAGATGCACCGTGACGAGGCGGTCAGCGAAGACAAGGTCCAGGCGCTCGAAGCGCTGTTTGCCGAGGCTCAGGAGCAATGAGCATGCTTGAGCAACGAATGCTGGCGCTGGCTGAGCGCTTCACCCGTTTTTCCGCTGCTGAACGGCGCGCCTTGCAGGCGCGCATGCTTGAGCAAGGCCTGTCGCTGGAAAGCCTGCCGATTCCCCGGCGCGAAGACCCCAGCGAGGCGACGCCCGCCTCGCATGCCCAGCAACGGATGTGGTTTCTCTGGCAACTGGAGCCGGACTCCACGGCCTATAACCAACTGGCCGTGCTGCGCTTGCGCGGACAGTTGAATGTCGAAAGCCTGCGGCAAAGCTTCGAGGCGCTGGTGACCCGCCATGAAGTCCTGCGCACCCGTTTTGTGCTGCAGGACGGCCAGGTGTTGCAGCAGGTCGAGGCCGTTGCGCGCTTTGAACTGCAACTGCTCGACTTTAGCGGCGAGAACGGCCAGGCACTGGCGGATCAGGAGATTGAACGCCAGGCCCGGCAAGCCTTCGACCTGGAGCAGGGGCCGTTGCTGCGGGCCACGCTGCTCAGGCTGGATGCCGAGCAACATGTGCTGTTGTTCTGCACCCATCACATCGTTTGTGATGCCTGGTCCCTGCCGATTCTGGTCGAAGAAGTGACCCACGGCTATGCGCGCCTGGTCGCGGACGCCGAGCAGGCCGTACCCGCGCCGTTGGCCGTGCAGTATGCCGACCATGCACGTTGGCAGCGCCTGTGGCTGGACGCCGGTGAAGCGCAACGGCAGCTGGCGTACTGGAAAGCCAACCTTGGAGAGGAGGCGGTCAACCTCGAGCTGCCCCTCGATTACCCACGCCCGGCGTCGCGCAGTGCACGTGGCGCACGGGTGCCGATTGCCTTGTCCGAGAGCGTTTCGCAAGCGGTGCGCGCATTCGCCGCGAGCATGGGCGCGACGCCGTTCATGGTGCTGCTGGCATCGTTTCAGGCGGTGCTGCATCGCTACAGCGGCGCATCGGATATCCGCATTGGCACGCCGATCGCCAATAGGACACGGGCCGAGGTCGAGCCGCTGATCGGTTTCTTCGTCAATACCCAGGTACTGCGGGCACAGGTCGATGGGCAGATGTCGTTCGTCGAGCTGGTGCAGCAGGCCAAGCAGCGCGTGCTCGAGGCCCAGGCCCATCAGGACCTGCCGTTCGAGCACCTGGTCGATGCCTTGCAGCCGCAGCGCAGCCTGAACCAGAGCCCGCTGTTCCAGGTGATGTTCAACCACCAGGTGGCGCAACCGGCGGTTGACCAGTGGCGCCTGCCGGGATTGACCGTCGAGGCGCTCGATCGAGGCAGCGACACGGTGCGTTTCGATCTGACCCTCAACACCGAGGACCAGGGCGGGGTGCTCAAGGCGTCGCTGGCCTATGCCTGTGACCTGTTCGAGCCAGCCACCATCGAGCGGCTCGGCGAGCACTGGCGTTACCTGCTTGAGCGCTGCCTTGCCGAGCCGCACCAGCGCCTGGCGGAACAGTCGCTGTTCGACGATACCCAGACTCGTCAGTTGCTCGACGCCTGCAATGACCCGCAAGCCAGCGTCCCGGCTTGCCTGCTGAGCCTGATCGCCGAGCAGGTCGCAACCCGGCCCCAGGCAACCGCGCTGGTGTTTGCCGAGGCGACCTTGAGTTATGCGCAGCTCGACGCCCAGGCCAACCGGCTGGCCCAGCGCCTGCGGGCGTCGGGGGTTGGGCCGGACGTTCTGGTGGGCATCGCCGTCGAGCGTTCGATGGCGTTGGTCGTGGCCGTGCTTGCCGTGCTCAAGGCCGGTGGCGCCTATGTACCGCTGGACCCTGAGTATCCGCGCGAGCGCCTGGCCTACATGATCGAGGACAGCGGTATTGCCCTGCTGCTGAGCCAGGCGCCGGTGCTCTCGCGCCTGCCCGCCGACCTGCCGTTGCCTGTGCAGTTGCTTGACGATCCGTCTCTGGCGCAGTGCAGCGACCAGCCTTTGCCGATTGTGCAGCAGGCCGAGAACCTCGCCTACCTGATCTATACCTCCGGTTCCACCGGCCGGCCGAAAGCGGCGGGTAATCGCTATGGGGCCTTGAGCGGGCGCTTGCAATGGATGCGCGATACCTATGCCATGAGCCCCGCAGACGCGGTGCTGCAGAAAACCTCAAGCAGTTTTGATGTCTCGGTCTGGGAGCTGTTGCTGCCGTTGACCTGTGGTGCGCCGGTGGTGCTGGCGCAACCGGGCGATCAGCGAGACCCGGAGCGTTTGCTGGCGCTGATCCAGGCTCATCAGGTCAGTACCTTGCACTTTGTTCCCTCGATGCTCCAGGCGTTCATTGAAACCCCTGGGCTTGAAGGCTGTACGTCGTTGCGCAATCTGTTCAGTGGGGGCGAGGCGTTGTCCCGCGAGCTGCAGCACAAGGTGCTGCAACGCCTGCCCCACGTAGCCTTGTACAACCGTTACGGGCCCGTGGAGGCGACCATCAATGCCAGCCACAGCCAACGCGCAACCGCCGGCGATACACGGGTAGGCATTGGCCGGCCGCTGGTTGATACCGCCTTGTATGTGCTCGGTGGCGGTCTTGAGGTGCTGGCCCCGGCGGCCATCGGTGAGCTGTACATCGGCGGCGCGGCGCTGGCGCGTGGTTATCACCGCCGCCCTGGGCTGACGGCCGAGCGCTTTGTCCCCGATCCGTTCGGCCGCAGCCCGGGCGCACGCCTGTACCGCAGCGGTGACCTGGTGCGGCGGGGGGCTGACGGCGAATTGCAGTTTGTTACCCGTATCGATCACCAGGTGAAGATCCGCGGCATGCGTGTCGAACTGGGGGAAATCGAGTCGCAGTTGCTGGCCCTGGTACCGGTGCGCGAAGCGGTGGTGCTGGCCGTAGACGGCAGCCTTGGCAAACAGCTGGTTGCCTACGTGGTCGCCGACGCTGGCACCCCGCCAAGCCAGCTGCGCGAGCAATTGCAGGCAGTGCTGCCGGACTACATGGTGCCCGCGCACGTGGTGCTGCTTGACCAACTGCCCGTGACGGCCAATGGCAAGCTCGACCGCATGGCCTTGCCGCAGCCCGGCCTGGAGCGCGCGCAGGAAGATTATCAGGCACCGGCCAATGAGCTGGAGCAGCGCATTGCAACGATCTGGGAGGCGGTGCTCAAGCGCCAGGCCATTGGTCGTCAGGACAACTTCTTCGAGCTCGGTGGCGACTCGATCATCTCCATTCAGGTGGTGAGCCGCGCACGCCAGGCCGGCATTCATTTCACCCCGCGCGATCTGTTCCAGCAGCAGACTGTCCAGGGCCTGGCCAGTGTCGCCCGGCTGGGTGGCGTGCAGCGCTTCGAGCAAGCGCCGGTGGTCGGTGAGGTGCCATTGCTGCCGATTGCCCAGGCGTTTTTCGAGCAGTCACTGCAGGCCCCTGGGCACTGGAACCAATCGGTCCTGCTGCAACCGCGAGCGCCCTTGCAAGCCGAGCTGCTGGAGCAGGTGCTGCAAGCGCTGGTGGTGCATCACGATGCGCTGCGCTTGAACTTCCAGCGCCAGGCCGACGGTAGCTGGCAGGCCACCTACGGTGCGTTGACGCGCCTGCCAGCGGCATTGCTGTGGCAGGCTGACGTGGCGGATGAGCAGGCCCTGACCGCGCGCTGCAACGAGGTTCAGCGCAGTCTGGACTTGCAGCACGGGCCGCTGCTGCGCGGGTTGCTGGCAACCTTGGCCGATGGCTCGCAGCGGCTGCTGCTGGTGGTTCACCACCTGGCGGTCGATGGTGTGTCGTGGCGGCTGTTGCTCGAGGATATCCAGCAGGCATACCAGCAGCTGATGGCTGGCCAAGCGCTGCGCTTGCAGGACAAGACCAGTTCGCTCAAGGCCTGGAGCGAGCGTTTGCAGGTGCGAGCCCGCGAGCGGCGCATGGACACCGAGCTGGCTTACTGGCGTGAGCAGTTGAGCTGCGCCAACGACTTGCCATGCCGTGACCCGCAGGCGAGCCTGTTGGCCAG
This sequence comes from Pseudomonas sp. NPDC087612, assembly GCF_044743505.1. Lineage (NCBI taxonomy): Bacteria > Pseudomonadati > Pseudomonadota > Gammaproteobacteria > Pseudomonadales > Pseudomonadaceae > Pseudomonas > Pseudomonas sp. NPDC087612. Next base: position 717,082 of record NZ_JBIUWO010000001.1, on the reverse strand, counting down.
TCACGCCCGCAGCGTCCAGACCCGGCTCGACAGCACCGTGACGCGCCAGTTGCTGCAACAGGCGCCTGCTGCCTACCGTACGCAGATCAACGACTTGCTGCTGACGGCCCTGGCCCGTGTCATCAGCCGTTGGACCGGCGACCGGCATACCTTGATCCGCCTGGAAGGCCACGGCCGTGAAGCGCTGTTTGACGATATCGATCTGAGCCGGACCCTGGGCTGGTTTACCAGCGTGTTTGCGCTGCGTCTGACGGCTTGCGACGACCTTGGGCAATCGATCAAGCAGATCAAGGAGCAACTGCGCCAGGTGCCTGACAAGGGCATCGGCTACGGTCTTCTGCGCTATCTGGCCGATGAGCCGACGCGCCTGCAGTTGCGTGGCCTGGCGCAACCGCGGATCACCTTCAACTACCTGGGGCAGTTCGATGCCAGTTTTGCCGATGGGCAAGGCCTGTTTGTCCCCAGTACCGAGGACAAGGGCGAGGAGCGCAGCCCGCAGGCACTGTTGAGCAACTGGCTGACCTTGAACGGCCAGGTCTACGCGGGCGAGCTCAGCCTGGAATGGACTTTCAGCGAGCAGATGTTCGAGCGCGCGCAGATGCAGGCGCTGGCCGATGAGTATGCCGACGAGCTGCGCAGCCTGATCAGCCATTGCTGTGATCCACGCCACCGTGGGGTTACCCCGTCCGACTTCGCGCTGGCGCGCTTGAGCCAGGCGCAACTGGACCGGCTGGCGTGCAATGGCGCGGATATCGAGGACCTCTATCCACTGTCGCCGATGCAGCAGGGCATGTTTTTCCACTCCCTCTATGAGCAGGGGTCGGGTGACTATATCAATCAGTTGCGCGTGGATATCCGCGGGCTGGATCTGCAGCGCTTCCGCGATGCCTGGCAGGCGTGCCTGCAGGCCCATGAAGTGCTGCGCAGTGGTTTTATCTGGCCTGACGATGCCGACAAACCTGTGCAAGTGGTGCTCAAACAGGTCGAGCTGCCGTTTGAGGTCCTTGACTGGCGCGGGCGGCCGGGCAGTGCCCAGGACCTGCAGGAACTGGCGGACACTGAGCGGGCACGGGGTTTCGAGTTGAGCTGCGCGCCATTGCTGCGTTTGCTGCTGGTGCGTAGCGGCGAGCATGACTATCACCTGATCCACACCAGTCATCACATCCTGATGGACGGCTGGAGCAGCTCGTTGCTGATGGGCGAAGTGCTCCAGCGTTACCAAGGGCACGCCGTGCCAGCGCGGCCTGGGCGTTATGCCGATTACATCGGCTGGTTGCAGGCGCAGGATGATGCGCGCAGCCGCGTGTTCTGGGAGGCGCAGTTGTCTGACCTCGCCGCGCCGACCCTGCTGGCACCAGCCCTGGCTGGCGCGCACGGGCAGGCCGCTAGCGGTCAGGGCCAGTACCAGGCGAGCCTGACGCCGGCGCAAAGCGCTCGCTTGAGCGAGTTTGCCCGGCAACAGAAAGTCACCCTCAATACCCTGGTACAGGCAGCCTGGCTGGTATTGCTGCAGCGCTATACCGGCCAGCCTTCCGTGGCATTGGGTGCCACGGTGGCGGGGCGGCCGGCGGAGCTTGCCGGCATCGAACAGCAGGTTGGCCTGTTCATCAACACCCTGCCGGTCATTGCCAGCCCGGCTGCAGAGCTCAGCGTCGGGCACTGGCTGCAACAGGTCCAGGCGCAGAACGTGGCGCTGCGTGAACATGAGCAGGTGCCGCTGGCCGATATTCAGCGGTGGGCTGGACGGGCGGGCGAGCCGCTGTTCGACAGCATCCTGGTGTTCGAGAACTATCCTATTGCCGATGCGCTGCAACAAGGTGCGCCTGAAGGGCTGCAGTTCGGCGAGGTGCAGATGCAGGAGCAGACGCACTTTGCGCTGACCCTTGCGGTGGGGCTCGGCGAGGTGCTGACCTTGCAGTTCAGCTACGACCGGGCGCTGTGCGATGACACTGCGGTGACGAACCTGTGCGGCCATCTGACCCAACTGCTGCAAGGCTTTGTCGAGCAGGTCGATCAGCCGCTTGGCCAGTTGCCGATGCTGGGTGAATGCGCGCAACGCCAGGTTATCGACGGCTGGAACCATACCGCGCAGCACTATGCCGACTCGCGCTGCGTGCACCAGGTGATTGCCGACCAGGCCCAGCGCACGCCCGCGGCCACTGCCCTGGTCTTCGCCGGTCAGGCCATGTCCTACGCGGCGCTGGAGCTGCAGGCCAACCAATGGGCCCAGCGCCTGGTTGGCGCAGGCGTGGGCCCGGAGGTGCTGGTCGGCATCGCTGCCGAACGCAGCCTGGAAATGGTCGTCGGCTTGCTGGCGGTGCTCAAGGCCGGCGGCGCTTATGTGCCGCTGGACCCCGATTACCCCGCCGAACGCCTGAGCTACATGATCGAGGACAGCGGTATCGGGCTGTTGCTGACCCAGTCGGCACTGCTCGAGCGCTTGAGTCTGCCGGGCAGTCTGCAGACCTTGCTGCTGGACCAGCCCGAGGCACTGACACCCGCCCAGGGCATGGCGCCAGTGCCGTGCACGCCTGATGCGCAGAACCTGGCCTACGTGATCTATACCTCAGGCTCGACCGGCAAGCCCAAGGGCGCCGGTAACCGCCATGTGGCCCTGAGCAACCGCCTTAACTGGATGCAACAGGCTTACGGCCTGACACCTGACGATGTTGTGCTGCAGAAGACCCCGTTCAGTTTCGACGTCTCGGTCTGGGAGTTCTTCTGGCCGCTGATGTTCGGTGCCCGCCTGGTCATTGCCGAGCCCGGCGATCATCGGGATCCTGCAAGGCTGGTTGCTTTGATCCGCAACCAGGGCGTCAGCACCCTGCATTTTGTGCCGTCCATGTTGCAGGCGTTCATGCAGGACGAGGCGGTGGCCTGTTGTACCTCGCTCAAGCGGATAGTCTGCAGTGGCGAAGCACTGCCGGTGGATGCCCAGGCGCAAGTTTTTGCCCAGTTGCCCGGTGCGGCGCTTTACAACCTGTATGGGCCGACTGAAGCGGCCATCGACGTCACCCACTGGACCTGCCGGGAAGAGCCGGGGGACAGCGTGCCGATCGGTGAGCCGATCGCCAACCTGCAAACCTGGATTCTCGATGCGAGCCTGCAATTGCTGCCGGCGGGGGTGATAGGCGAGCTGTACCTTGGCGGCGAAGGCCTGGCCAGGGGATATCATCTGCGTCCAGGACTGACCGCCGAGCGTTTCGTCGCCAGCCCGTTCGACGCTGCTCAGCGCCTGTACCGCACCGGTGACCTGGCGCGCTACCGTGCCGATGGGGTGATCGAATATGCCGGTCGCATCGACCACCAGGTAAAAATTCGCGGGCTGCGTATCGAGCTGGGCGAAATCGAGGCACGCCTGGTCGAACACGCGTCGGTTCGCGAGGCCGCGGTGCTGGCGGTGGGCGACAACGCCGCCCAACGCCTGGTGGCCTATGTAGTACCGAGCGCGGACTTTGCCAGCGCCCAGGCCGAGCAAGGCGCCTGGCGCCAGGCGCTGGACCAGCACTTGAAGGCAAACCTGCCCGACTACATGGTGCCCGCTCGCATCCAGTTGATCGAGCGGATGCCACTCAGCCCCAACGGCAAACTGGAGCGCAAGGCCCTGCCTGCACCTGACCTGGAACCGAGCCAGCAGTACGTGGCACCAGTGGCGGAGCTGGAGCGGCAGATTGCCCAGATCTGGCAAAGCGTGCTCAAGTGCGAGCGCGTCGGTTTGACCGACAACTTTTTCGAATTGGGCGGTGACTCGATCATTTCTATCCAGGTGGTCAGCCGCGCGCGTCAGGCGGGTATCCATTTCACTCCCAAACAGCTGTTCCAGCATCAGACCGTGCAAAGCCTGGCGGCGGTTGCGGCAACCGGCGCCGCGGCCCTTGAGATCGATCAGGGGCCAGCCAGCGGGCGGGTGCAGTTGCTGCCGATCCAGGCGCAGTTCTTCGAACAAGACATGCAGACACGCCAGCACTGGAACCAGTCGGTGCTGCTCAAGCCCGCCGAACGCCTGCAGGCGCCAGCACTGGAGCAGGCCCTGCAAGCGCTGGTGCAGCATCATGACGCGTTGCGCCTGAACTTCAGCGCGGCAGACGGGCAATGGCGGGCCGATTACCGCAGCCTGCAACAACAGGCGCAGCACTGGCGGCGCGAAGGGCTGCTGTGGCAGGCAAGCGTGCACGACCAAAGCGAACTGGCCGCAGCCTGTGAACGGGCCCAGTGCAGCCTCGACCTTGCACAGGGGCCGCTGCTCAGAGCGTTGCTGCTCGACCTGCCTGACCAGCAGCAACGCTTGCTGCTGGTCATCCACCACCTGGTGGTGGACGGGGTTTCCTGGCGCATCCTCTTTGAGGACCTGCAGGCAGCCTACGCCAGTGCCCTGGCGGGCACGCCCGGCAACCTGCCGGCCAAGACCAGTTCGGTCCAGGCCTGGGCGGCACGCTTGCAGCGTTATGCCCAAAGCGAGGCCGTGCGCGGGCAGGTCGACTACTGGCAGGCGCAATTGTCGGTGGCGGGCAGTGCGCTACCCTGCGACGATCCGGACGCCAGCCTGCATAGCCGTTACGCCCACAGCGTGGTCACTCGCCTGGATGCCGGGCTCACCCGGCAATTGCTGCAAGTGGCGCCGAATGCTTACCGGACGCAGGTCAACGATGTGCTCCTGGCGGCGCTGGCGCGGGTCATTGCGCGCTGGAGCGGGCAGGCCGATACGCTGATCCAGCTGGAAGGGCATGGCCGCGAAGATCTCTTCGATGACATTGACCTGACCCGGTCGGTTGGCTGGTTCACCAGCCTGTTCCCGGTGCGCCTGAGTGCCCGTGATGACCTGGGTACGACCCTGAAAACCGTCAAGGAGCAGTTGCGCGCGATCCCCGACAAAGGGCTGGGCTATGGCGTGCTCGGCCATTTTGCTGAACCAGGCGATCGCGCCCGGCTCACAGGGCTGGCGGTGCCGCGCATCACGTTCAACTACCTGGGCCAGTTCGACAGCAGTTTCACCGACGACGCGGCACTGTTCACCCCGACTGGCGAGGCGCGGGGGGCCGAGCAGGGCGCTGATGTTCCACTGGCCAACTGGTTGATGCTCAATGGCCGGGTGTTTGATGGCGAGCTGAGTATCGGCTGGACGTTCAGCACGCAAATGTTCGCTGCCTCGACGGTGCAGCGCCTGGCCGATGACTATGAGCAGGAACTGGCAGCGCTGGTCGCCCATTGCTGTGACCCACGCAGCCAGGGCGCCACGCCATCGGACTTTGCCCTGGCGCAACTGACTCAGGCACAGCTCGATCAGTTGGACCTGAGCGCAGTCGAAGACCTCTATCCGCTGTCACCGATGCAGCAAGGTATGTTGTTCCATGCCCTCGATGGTCGCGAGCAGGGCAGTTACGTCAACCAGATGAGCGTCGAGGTTTTCGGCCTCGATGTAGAGGCTTTTGCCGCCGCCTGGCAGGCCACTGTGCAGGCCCACGACATCCTGCGAACCCGTTTCATCTGGCAGGGCGTTGGCGCACGTCCCTTGCAGGCAGTGCAAGCATCGGTGGAGGTGCCCTTTACCGTTCTTGACTGGCGTCAGCGTGCCGACCTGGACGAGGCGCTGGGCGCGCTGGCGGCCAGTGAGCGCAAGCGCGGTTTCGACCTGGGCTGCGCGCCGCTGCTGCGCCTGCATGTGGTGCACTGCGACGGGCAACGCTACCAGCTGATCTACACCAGCCACCATATCCTTATGGACGGTTGGAGCAATTCACAACTGATGGGGGAGGTGCTGCAACGCTATCGTGGCGAGCAACCGGCTGCGCTGCACGGCCGTTACCGTGACTATATCCAGTGGCTGCAGGCTCAGGACGAGCAGGCCAGTGAAGCGTTCTGGAAAGCGCAACTGCAGGACCTGGTCGGCCCAACCCGGCTGGCCGCAAGCACGGCACATGACGCTGGCAACCGCCACCAGCGCGAGTACCGGCACGTGCTGGAAGGCTCGCGCAGCCAACGCTTGCATGGGTTTGCCCGCGAGCAGAAGGTGACCTTCAACACCCTGGTTCAGGCCGCCTGGGCACTCTTGCTGCAGAGTTATAGCGGCCAGCAAACGGTCGTGTTCGGTGCCACGGTAGCCGGGCGTCCGGTCGAACTGCCTGATGCCGAACGGCAGATGGGGTTGTTCATCAATACCCTGCCGGTTGCCACCACGCCGCGCCCGGAGCAAAGCGTCGGCAGCTTCCTGCAGGCGCTACAGGCGAAAAACCTGAGCCTGCGCGAGCATGAACATACCCCGCTGTTCGACATTCAACGCTGGGCCGGACACAGCGCTGAATCGCTGTTCGACAACATTCTGGTGTTCGAGAACTACCCGGTGTCGCAGGCCCTGGAGCAGGGCGCAACCCAGGACTTGCGTTTCGGCCGGCTCAACAGCCACGAGCAAACGCACTACCCGCTGACCTTGCTGGTTTCGACGGGCGAGGAACTGGTGCTGCAGTTCAACTATGCCTGCGCGTTGTTCAGCGATGCCCAGATCGAGCGTCTCGCCAGCCACCTGGACAACCTGCTCGAGCAACTCTGCCAGGCGCCGCAACGGGTCCTCGGCGAGTTGGACATGCTAACCGGCAACGAGCGCGGGCTGCTGCTCGAAACCTGCAACAGCAATACCCTGGCCTTTGCTCACCAGCGCTGTATCCATCAGCATATCGAAGCGCAGGCCGCGCGCAGGGCTGACGCAACGGCATTGATCGACGGTCAGGCGCACATCAGTTATGCCCAGTTGAACCAGCGGGCCAATCTTCTGGCCTGTGCCTTGATCGAGCTTGGCGTGGGCCCCGAGGTGCGGGTCGGCGTGGCGATGCCGCGCTCGAGTGAAATGCTGGTGGCCTTGCTGGCGGTGCTCAAGGCAGGTGGTGCGTATGTGCCGCTGGACCCCGACTACCCGGCCGAGCGTGTGGCCTACATGCTTGAAGACAGTCGCGCCCGCGTCCTGCTGAGCCAGCAGCAGGTGCTGGAGCACCTCAGCGTGCCCGCCAGCGTTCAGGTCGTGCCGGTGGAGCGTGGCTATGGCGAGCAGGCGGCGACCACGCCTGGCAACCCGCAGACAGCGGTCTCGGCGCAGAACCTGGCGTATGTCATCTATACCTCCGGCTCCACCGGCAAACCCAAGGGCGTGGCGATTACCCATCGCAACGTCGGCGCACTGATTCAGTGGTCGCAGCAGGTTTACAGCCAGGAAGATATCCAGGGTGTGCTGGCGTCGACGTCGATCTGCTTCGACCTGTCGGTGTGGGAGCTGTTCGTCACCCTGGCCAATGGCGGTCAGGTGATCATGGCGCGCAATGCCCTGGAGCTACCGACGCTGGCGGCCCGCGAGCGGGTACGTTTGCTCAACAGTGTGCCCTCGGCAGTCGCGGCCCTGCAGCGTGCCGGGCAGATTCCGCCGGGCGTGCGCATCGTCAACCTGGCCGGCGAGCCGCTCAGGCAGGCGCTGGTGGAGCAGCTGTATGCCAGCGGCACCATCGAGCACGTCTACGACCTGTACGGACCGTCGGAAGACACCACCTACTCGACCTGGACGCGCCGTCACCCTGGCGGCACACCGAGTATCGGCCGGCCGTTGGCCAACACCCGCGCCTACGTCGTCGATGGCCGCTTGCAGCCGACCGCCCTTGGGGTGGCCGGTGAGTTGCTGCTGGCCGGCGACGGGGTTACCCGTGGCTACCTGCTGCGCCCGGGTCTTACCGCCGAGAAATTCGTGCCGGATCCCTTCGGCGTGCCCGGCGCCCGCCTGTACCGCAGCGGTGACCTGGTGCGCTACCGCGACGACGGCGAGCTTGAGTACATCGGCCGCCTGGATCATCAGGTCAAGATCCGCGGGTTCCGCATCGAGCTGGGCGAAGTCGAAGCACGCCTGCAGGCCCTGGCCCAGGTGCGCGAGGCTGCGGTGCTGGCGCTGCAGGGGGCGCGGGGCGCGCACCTGGTGGCCTACCTGGTGGTGGATGGCGACCTCGCGCCAAGCGCCTACGCCCAGGCCGGCGAAGCCATCAGGCACGCGCTGCGAGCCGACCTGCCCGACTACATGATTCCAGCCCACGTGCTGTTCCTTGAACAGTTGCCGCTGACCCCCAACGGCAAACTTGACCGCAAGGCGCTGCCGGCAGTCGACAGCCAGGTTGGCAGCAGCGAATTCATTGCGCCAAGCACTGAGCTGGCCTGCCAGGTGGCGCAGATCTGGCAGCAGGTGCTGCAGGTCGAGCGGATTGGCATGAACGATAACTTCTTCGAGATGGGCGGTCACTCCTTGCTGGTGGTGAGCGTCGTGTCGCGAATTCAACTTGAGCTTGGTATGAAACTGACAGCGCAAACGGTTTTTCAATTCCCGGTCCTCGGCGCCTTGGTCGCCGAGCTGGAACAGAGCGGGTCTTCGCTGAACAGTGACAAACTCAGCAGGCTCGATGCGTTGCTCGACGAAATGGAGGCCATCTGATGGATCAGCAGGTCGCCTTGAAGATTGCTCAGCGTTTCATTCTTCTGCCGCTGGAAAAACGCCGGCTGTACCTGGAAAAAATGCAGGCAGAGGGCATCTCGCCCGCCAACCTGCCGATACCGCGGGTGAGCGATGAGTTCGAACAGCTGCCACTGTCTTTTGCCCAGGAGCGCCAGTGGTTTCTCTGGCAACTGGACCCTGACAGCGCCGCCTACCACATCCCCACCGCGCTGCGTCTACGTGGCCCGCTGGACATCGCCAGCCTGCAGCAGGCCTTCGACCTGCTGGGCGCGCGGCATGCCACATTGCGCACGCGGTTTGTCCAGAACGCCCAAGGGGGCACTTGCCAGGTCATTGATGCCCAGGCCAATTTGCGCATTGCGGTGCAGCCGTTGAGTGTGCCGCCGGGGCGGTCGGCCGAGCAGGCGCTCAGGCAGTTCATCAGCGCCGAAACCGCGCAGCTGTTTGACTTGCGCCAGGGGCCCTTGTTGCGGATCAAGCTGCTGACCCTGGGCAACGACGATCACGTGCTGGTGCTGACCCAGCATCACATCGTCTCGGATGCGCGCTCCATGCAGGTCATGGTCGAGGAGCTGGTGGCCCTGTACAGCGCCCGCTTGCAAGGACAGCCTTGCAGCCTGCCGGCAGTGGCGCTGCAGTACAGTGACTATGCGATCTGGCAGCGCCACTGGATGCAAGCGGGTGAGCGCGAACGCCAATTGGCCTACTGGCTTGAGCAACTGGGCGATCAGCAGCCGGTGCTGGCGCTGCCCACCGACCGGCCGCGCCCGGCCAGCAGGAGCTTTCGCGGTGCACGTGTGGAGATACAGCTGGACAGCGACCTGAGCCAGGCATTGCAAGGGCTGGCGCGGCAACAGGGTGCAACGCTGTTCATGCTGCTACTGGCATCGTTCCAGGCGCTGCTGGCGCGCTATAGCGGCGAGCGGGATATTCGCGTCGGAGTACCGGTGGCCAACCGCAACCGCCCGGAAACCGAGCGCTTGATCGGCTTTTTCGTCAATACCCAGGTACTGCGTGCCGAGGTTGACGGGCACCTGCGTTTCAGTGAGCTGCTGGCCCAGGTTCGCGAGCGGGCGCTGGGCGCCCAGGCGCACCAGGACCTGCCCTTCGAACAACTGGTCGAAGCCCTGCACCCGGAGCGCAGCCTGAGCCATAGCCCGTTGTTCCAGGTGATGTTCAATCACCGCAGCGATACCCCGGGCGCGGCGCCTCAGGCCGCGCTGGCCCTGCAGGTCGAGGCGGTTGGCCAGGACAGCCAGGATGCACAGTTCGACCTCACCCTGACCACCCATGAATCCGCGCAAGGCATTGGCGCCAGCCTCAACTACGCTACGGACCTGTTCGACGCGGCCACCATCGAGCGGATGCTCGGGCATTGGCAAGCGCTGCTGCGGGCGGTGGCCGCTGACCCGCAGGCACGTCTGGGCCAGCTGGCGTTGCTCGACCCGGCGCAACAGCAGTCAACGCTGCGCTGCTGGAACCCGGCGCCGCAACAGTTCCCTGTGCGCCACTGCATCCATGAACTGTTCGAAGCCCAGGTCGAACGCAACCCGGATGCGCTGGCGGTGTCGTGCGGTGAGCAGCGCTTGACCTACGGCCAGCTCAACAACCGCGCCAACCAGCTGGCCCATCGGCTGATTGCCATAGGGGTGGGGGCCGATGTCCGGGTGGGCCTGGCGGCGACCCGCGACCTGCCGATGATCGTCGGCCTGCTGGCCATCCTCAAGGCCGGTGGCGCCTACGTTCCGCTCGACCCCAACTACCCGCAGGACCGCCTGGCCTACATGATGCAGGACAGCGGCATGTCGATGTTGCTGGCGCAGGAGCAATTGCTGGCGCAGCTGCCGGTGCCGGAAGGCGTACCAACCCTGCTGCTGGACGTGGCGGATGACGGTGATTGCAGCAACCCGCAGCTCAAGCTCGACCCGGACAACCTGGCCTATGTGATCTACACCTCGGGCTCGACCGGGCTACCCAAGGGCACCTTGCTGGCGCATGCCAACGTCGTGCGTCTGTTCGCGGCCACCGAGCAGTGGTTCGCCTTCAACAGTGCCGATGTGTGGAGCCTGTTTCACTCATTCGCCTTCGATTTCTCGGTGTGGGAAATCTTTGGTGCCTTGCTGCACGGCGGCCGGCTGGTCATGGTCGACCAGGACACTGCCCGCTCGCCCGAGGCGTTCCTGGCGCTGCTGCAGCGCGAGCGGGTCACGGTGCTCAACCAGACCCCCTCGGCGTTCAAGGTGCTGGCCCAGGTTGCCTGCGCCGCGCCCGCCGGGACGCTGGACCTGGCCTTGCGCTATGTGGTGTTTGGCGGCGAAAACCTCGAGGTCAGCAGCCTGGCGCCGTGGTTCGAGCGCTTTGGTGACGAGGCACCGCGCCTGATCAACATGTATGGCATCACCGAGACCACGGTGCACGTGACCTATCGACCGTTGTCCAGGGCTGATCTGGGCAGTGCCCAGGGCAGCCCCATTGGCGAACCGATTGGCGACTTGTCCTGGTACGTGCTCGATGGCGACCTCAACCCGGTACCTCACGGCTGTGTGGGTGAGTTGTATGTCGGGCGCGCGGGGCTGGCCCGTGGCTATTTGAATCGCGGTGGTTTGAGTGCCAGCCGCTTTGTTCCCGATCCGTTCGGCAACCCCGGCGGGCGTCTCTATCGCACTGGAGACCTGGCGCGCTTCACCGCCAGCGGCACGGTCGAGTATGCCGGGCGTGCCGACCACCAGGTGAAGATCCGAGGTTTTCGCATTGAGCTGGGCGAGGTCCAGGAGCGTTTGCAAGCCCTGGCAGAGGTCGACCAGGCCCTGGTGCTGGCGCACCAGGGCGTGGCCGGGCAACAACTGGTGGCCTACCTGATCGCTTCGCGCGCGGACATCGCCCTGGCCAGCGCCGAGGATCAAGCTCAGGCCGTGGAGCGTTTGCGCGGCTTGTTGTTGCAGGCGCTGCCCGAGTACATGGTGCCGACCCACATGGTCTTCCTCGCGGCGTGGCCGTTGACCGCCAACGGCAAGCTTGATCGCAAGGCCCTGCCGACGCCGGGCCAATTGCAGGGATCACGCCGCTATCGCGCCCCGCAGAGCGCGCTCGAGTTGCAACTGGCAGCGGTCTGGCAAGAGGTACTGCAGGTGCCCCAGGTTGGCCTCGACGATGACTTCTTCAGCCTTGGCGGGCACTCGCTGCTGGCCACCCAGGTGATTGTCCGCATCCGTGAGCAGGTGAACCTCGAAGTGCCGTTGCGTGAATTGTTTCAGGCCCGCGACTTCAAGGCTTTCTGTGCGCTGGTGGCAACGCTTCAGGCGCAGAGCTCGCCGCTGGAAGACGAATTGGCTAAATCTCTGCAGGCCCTCAAACGTTTAACTGGAGATGAACTTGAAAAGCTAATTTCCTAATGAGGGTCTGGGTGTGCAAGAGCTGATCGGGGCAGTTGGAGCGCTTTCGTCGAAGGAACGCAAAGCCTTGGCGATACTGCTGAAGCAAAAAGGGATCAACCTCTTCAATGTCGCGCCGATTTTCAAGCGCAAAGCCGACGAGCCCTTGTTGTTGTCCTATGCGCAGGAGCGCCAGTGGTTTCTTTGGCAGATGGAGCCAGACAGCGCCAACTACCATATTCCACTCGCGCTGCGCCTGCGCGGCGAGCTCGACCTTGGCGCCTTGCGGCGCAGTGTCGAGGCGTTGCATCTGCGCCATGAAGCGTTGCGCACCACCTTTGTCGACGACGACCTGCAGGCCCTGCAGGTCGTCCACCCGTCCATGACAGCGGACTTCACCTGCCTGGACTGGTCGAACGAGCCAGCGTCGGCGCGTTCTGAGGCGCGGCTGAAGGCCTTCGTCGAGGAGCAGGTCGGCCAGCTGTTCGATTTACGCCAGGGGCCGCTGTTGCGCGTCTGCCTGTTGCGCCTTGAAGCCAATGAACACGTACTGCTGCTCATCCAGCACCATATTGTCTCTGACGGTTGGTCCATGGAGATCCTGCTGCGCGAGATCATCGAGTACTACAGCGCGTTCACCCAGGGCCGGGCCCCGGACCTTGCGCCGCTGCCGATCCAGTACGCCGACTACGCCCTCTGGCAGCGCCAGTGGATGGAGGCAGGTGAACGTGAACGGCAACTGGCCTACTGGACTGCGCAGCTGGGTAGCGAGCATCCCTTGCTTGAACTGCCCACTGACCGACCGCGTCCGGCTGAGCAGAGTTATCGCGGTGCGCGGCTGGCGCTGAGCCTGCCCGATGGCCTGGCCGATGCGCTCAAGCGTTTCGCCGGGCAGGAGAATGTCACCCTGTTCACCCTGCTGCTGAGCAGCTTCGAGCTGTTGTTGCACCGCTACAGTGGCCAGGCCGAGATTCGTGTCGGGGTACCCTCGGCCAACCGCAACCGGGTAGAGACCGAGGGGCTGATCGGTTTTTTCGTCAACACCCAGGTGATCAAGGCCTGCTTTGACGATCAGCTGACCTTCCGCCAGTTGCTGCAGGCCGTGCACCAGACAGTGCTCGATGCCCAGACTCATCAGGATTTGCCGTTCGAACAACTGGTCGAGGCGTTGCGCCCGGAGCGCAGCCTCAGCCACAGCCCGCTGTTCCAGGTCATGTACAACCACCAGAGCGACGCGCGCACGCGTCACCAGCTGGCGGGGCAGGGCGGGCCCCTGATGATCGAGGCGCTGGCGTGGGAAAAGCACACCGCTCAGTTCGACCTGATGCTCGATACCCATGACAGCCCGAGCGGGCTTGCCGCCGGCCTGACCTACGCCAGCGACCTGTTTGAACGCGCGACCGTCGAGCGCATGGCTGCGCACTGGCTGGGCCTGTTGCAGGCGATCGTGCAACAGCCCGATCAGCGCGTCGCGGCCATGCCCCTGCTCGACAGCGATCAGTGGCAGCAACAGGTCGTGCGCTGGAACGACACGGCGATGGACTACCCCTTGGCGTGCTGCGTGCATCAGTTGATCGAACAACAGGCGCACGCCACACCCGACCGGGTAGCCCTGGTCCTGGGCGCTGCGCAGCTCAGTTACCGCCAGCTCAATGAAGTCGCCAACCAGTGGGCACACCGCTTGCTGGGCGCAGGTGTCGGGCCCGATGTGCTGGTGGGTATTGCCGCCGAACGCAGCCTGGAAATGGTTATCGGCCTGCTGGCGGTGCTCAAGGCTGGCGGCGCTTATGTACCGCTGGACCCGGATTATCCCGCGGAGCGCCTGGCCTACATGATGCAGGACAGCGGCATGCGCCTGCTGCTGAGCCAACAATCGGTACGTGAGCGCTTGCCGGTGCCGGCCGATGTCGAATGCCTGCTGCTCGATCAACCTCAGGATGGCTGGCCTGTCAGCAACCCGGCGTGCTACCCGCACCCGCAGAACCTGGCCTATGTCATCTACACCTCCGGCTCCACGGGCAAGCCAAAAGGCGCGGCCAACCGCCACCTGGCCCTGACCAACCGGCTGTGCTGGATGCAACAGGCCTATGGCCTCGGCGAACAGGACCGGGTCTTGCAGAAGACGCCGTTCAGCTTCGACGTTTCGGTGTGGGAGTTTTTCTGGCCGCTGATGACGGGGGCACGCCTGGTGCTGGCGGCGCCGGGTGATCACAAGGATCCTGCGCGGCTGATCGAGGTCATCCGCCGTGAACAGATAACCACGTTGCACTTTGTGCCCTCGATGCTGCAGGTGTTTATGCTCGATGACCAGGCGGGTCTGTGCACCTCGCTGAGCCGAGTGATTTGCAGTGGCGAGGCGTTGCCGGCAGATGCCCAGCAACAGGTTCTGAGCCGCTTGCCGCAAGCCGCCTTGTACAACCTGTATGGACCGACCGAAGCGGCAATCGATGTTACCCACTGGACCTGTCGCGACGAAGGCCGCGACAGCGTGCCGATTGGCCAGCCGATTGCCAACCTTGGCACCTATGTGCTGGACGACGAGCTGACGCCGGTGCCCGTGGGGGTAACGGGCGAGCTGTACCTGGCCGGTATCGGGCTTGCGCGCGGCTATCATCGCCGTCCGGGCCTGAGCGCCGAACGGTTTGTCGTCAGCCCGTTCGCCAGCGGCGAGCGTATGTACCGCACCGGCGACCTGGCGCGTCAGCGCAGTGACGGGGTGATCGAGTACCGCGGGCGGATCGACCATCAGGTAAAAATCCGTGGGCTGCGCATTGAGCTGGGCGAGATCGAGGCACGCTTGCTGGAACAGGATGAAATCCACGAGGCGGTTGTTCTGGCCGTTGCCACTGGCAATGGCCAGCAACTGGTGGCGTATCTGGTGCCGGCCCGGCGCGACTGGCCTGGCGACGACCGCCAGCGCCAGGCGCAGGCGCGCGAGCTGCTGCGGTCGCGCTTGCTGGCGGCCTTGCCCGACTACATGGTGCCCAGCCAACTGATGTTCCTCGACAGCCTGCCGTTGAGCCCCAACGGCAAGCTGGAACGCCGGGCGCTGCCGGTGCCTGATGCAGAGCAGATGCAGCAGGCCTATGTGGCCCCGGGCAGTGCCGTGGAAGTGGCGCTGGCGGCGCTTTGGCAAGAGGTGCTCAAGGTTGAACGGGTGGGTCTGAACGACAACTTTTTCGAACTCGGCGGCGACTCCATCGTGTCCATTCAACTGGTCAGCCGCGCGCGGCGCCAGGGCATCGTGTTCACCCCCAAAGAGCTGTTCCAGCACCAGACGGTGCAGAGCCTGGCGGCGGTCGCCCGGTCTCGCGAGGTCGGCGAAGGCGATGCAGTGGACCAGGGCCTGGTCAGTGGCGCGGCGTTGCTGCTGCCGATCCACCAGGCGTTTTTTGCCAGTGACATCCCCCAGCGTCACCAGTGGAACCAGTCGGTGCTGCTCAAGCCATCGCAGCCGCTGCAGGCCGACCTGCTGGAGCGTGCGCTGCAAGCGTTGGTGATGCACCACGATGTCTTGCGTTCGTGCTTCAGCGCCGAACAGGTGTGCTATCTGCAGCCCGAGCGCCTGCTTGCGCACTGGGCGCAGGCCCCGCTGCTGTGGCAAACCGCGCCAGTCGACCTGGCCGCGCTTTCAGTCGACTGCGACGAGGCCCAGCGCAGCCTGCAGCCGGCACAAGGGCAGTTGCTGCGGGCGCTGTTGGCGACCCTGGCCGACGGTCAGCAACGGCTGTTGCTGGTGGTCCACCATCTGGCCGTGGATGGTGTGTCCTGGCGCATCCTGTTCGAAGACCTGCAACAGGCCTACACACAGTTGGCGGCAGGCCAGCCTGTGGCCTTGCCGGCCAAGACCACTTCGGTCAAAGCCTGGGCCGAACGTCTGCAAACCTATGCGCGGGGCGACAACCTGCCGGCGCAGCTTGGCTACTGGCAGCAGCAGTTGCAGGGCGCATGCGCCGAGCTGCCCCAGGATCACGCCGACGGTACGCTGCGCAGTCGCGATGCGCTGACGCTGTACAGCCAGTTGAGCCCGCAGCTGACGCGCAAGCTGTTGCAGCAGGCTCCCGCGGCTTACCGCACGCAGATCAACGACCTGCTGCTGGCAGCCCTGGCCAGGGTGTTGCAGCGCTGGACCGGCGCCGACCATTGCCTGATCCAGCTTGAAGGCCATGGCCGTGAAGAGCTGTTCGATGAGGTCGACCTGACCCGCACCCTGGGTTGGTTCACCAGCATGTTTGCGCTCAAGTTGCAGGCCTTCGAGCAGTGGAGCGACACCCTCAAGGGGATCAAGGAGCAACTGCGGGCGGTGCCGGACAAAGGCATCGGCTACGGGGTGCTGCGTTACCTGGGTGATCAGCAGGCGCGTGAAAGCCTGGCGCAATTGCCGGTGCCGCGGGTGACCTTCAACTACCTTGGGCAGTTCGACGCCAGTTTCAGCAGCGATCAGGCACTGTTCGTTCCCGCCGCTGAAAACCGAGGGCTTGAGCGCAGCCTGGACGCGCCGCTGGGCAACTGGTTGAGCCTCAATGGCCAGGTGTACGACTCGGCCTTGAGCATAGGCTGGACCTTCAGCCGCAGCATGTTCGATGAGGCGACGATCGCGCACCTGGCCGCGCAGTACAGCGAGGAGCTCGAGCGTCTGATCGAGCATTGCTGCGATCAGGGCGTTGGCGCGGTGACCCCCTCGGACTTCCCGCTGGCGCAGGTTTCGCAGGCCTGGCTTGACCAACTGCCGATTGCCGCCGGCGAAATCGAAGACATCTACCCGCTCTCGCCGATGCAGCAGGGCATGCTCCTGCACACCCTGGAAGACAACGAGTCGGCGCTTTACATCAACCAGGTGCAGTTGCCGGTGCAGGGCCTGGATGTCGAGCGATTCTGCCAGGCCTGGCAGGCGGCAGTCGACCGCCACGAGGCCCTGCGTACCAGCTTTCATTGGCCCGATCGGCAGACGCCGGCGCTGCAAGTCGTGCAGCGCCGGGTCAAGCTGCACGTACAGATCCTCGACTGGCAGGATCAACCCTGGGATGAACAGCGCGTCGCGCAATGTGCCAGCGCCGAACGGGCCCGCGGCTTTGATATCGGCGCCGCGCCGTTGCTGCGCCTGTTGCTGATTGGTACCGGCCCTGGGCAATACCGGATGATCTGGACCAGCCACCACATCCTGATGGATGGCTGGAGCAATTCACGTCTGCTCGCAGAAGTGCTGCAGCACTACTGTGGCGCGCAGGTTGCGGCGCCAGGCGGGCGCTTTCGCGACTTCATCGGCTGGCTGCAGGGGCAGGACGCCAAGGGCCTCGAACAGTTCTGGAAGCAGCGCCTGCAGGCCTTGGTCGAGCCGACTTCGCTGAGCCAGGCGGTGCATCCGCGGCACAGCAGCAGCGAGCCCGGTCACCGGGCGCTGTACACCCGCTGGGATGCAGCGCGCACTGCACGCTTGCAGCAGGTGTGCCGTGACTTGCGTATCACCCCCAACACCCTGATTCAGGGCGCCTGGCTGCTCTTGTTGCAACGCTACACGCGCCAGGACACCGTGGTGTTCGGCGCCACGGTTGCCGGGCGACCAGAGGGCCTGGCCAATGCCGACACCCTGCTGGGCCTGTTTATCAATACCTTGCCAGTCATTCACCGCATCAGGCCGGAACAAGCGCTGGATGCCTGGTTGCGCGACCTGCAAGCCTACAACCTGGACGTGCGCGATCATTCCCATGTGCCGCTGGCGGATATCCAGCGTTGGGCAGGCATGGGCGGACAGGCGTTGTTCGACAGCATCATCGTGTTCGAGAACTACCCGATCGATGAGCGGCTTGGCGAGGCCCGGGACAGCGGCCTGCACTTTGGCGAGTCACGCAATCACGATGTCACCAACTTCCCGATGGACCTGGCCGTCCACCTCAACGACAGCCTGTCGATCGAATACCTGCATTTGCGCAGTGCCTTCAGTGAGCAGGCCGTCGAGGGCATCCGTCACGCCATGGAGGGGCTACTGACGGCCATGCTCGAGACACCGCTGCAGCGGGTGGGTAACCTGCAACGCCTGGATACCGCGCAGTGGCAGCAACTGCAGGCCTGGGGGGCACAGCCGGCGCGGCAGTACCGTCCGCTGTCGGTGGTCGAGCTGATTGACGAACAGGCCCGGCGCCAGCCCGGGGCGATTGCTGTGGAGTGCGCGGGGCAGCGCCTGGACTATGCCGCCCTGCAGCGCCAGAGCAATGCTCTGGCCGCGACCTTGATGGCGCAGGGCGCGGGCCCTGAAGTTCTGCTCGGGGTGGCCCTGGAGCGTTCGCCGCAGATGATCGTGGCACTGCTGGCCGTGCTCAAGTGCGGCGCGGCGTATGTGCCGCTGGACATCGATTACCCGAGCGAGCGCCTGGCCTACATGATCGAGGACTCGGGCATGGCCCTGGTCATTACCCACAGCGATCTGCTCGGGCGCCTGCCGCTGCCGGCGCTGTTGCCACGGGTAGAGATGGATCGACTGCCGCTTGATGAACAGCGCGTCGGGCCAGCGCTTGCCCGCGGCGATGATCGCAACCTGGCGTACCTGATCTACACCTCCGGTTCCACCGGTCAGCCCAAGGGCGTGGCGGTTACCCGCGGGCCCTTGAGCATGCACTGCCAGGCAATTATCGAACGCTACGAAATGAACGCCAGCACCCGCGAACTGCACTTTATGTCGTTTGCCTTCGACGGTGCCCATGAGCGTTGGTTGAGCGTCCTCGGCAGCGGCGGGGCGCTGGTCATTCGCGACGCCGAACTGTGGACACCGGAGCAGACGTTCAAGGCCCTTGGGCAGCAGGCAATCACCATCGCCTGCTTCCCGCCGGCCTACCTCAAGCAGGTTGCCGAGTATGCCCGCCAGTGTGGCGAGCCTGCGCCTGCGGTGAACATCTACTGCTTTGGCGGCGACGCCGTACCCGAACAGACCTTCGAGCTGGTCAAGGCAGCATTGCGCCCGCAGTACTTCACCAATGGCTACGGAC
This sequence comes from Pseudomonas sp. NPDC087612, assembly GCF_044743505.1. Taxonomy (NCBI): domain Bacteria; kingdom Pseudomonadati; phylum Pseudomonadota; class Gammaproteobacteria; order Pseudomonadales; family Pseudomonadaceae; genus Pseudomonas; species Pseudomonas sp. NPDC087612. The sequence continues at coordinate 698,258 of NZ_JBIUWO010000001.1, read as the reverse complement.
CGACTGAGACCGTGGTCACCCCGCTGCTATGGAAAGTGCCGGCCGATTCGACCTGTGAAGCTGCGTATGCACCGATCGGCCGCGCCGTCGGCTTGCGCGCCTTGCAGGTCCTGGACGATGACCTCAACCCATTGCCTGCAGGCTTCGCCGGCGAGCTGTACATTGGTGGCGAGGGGGTCGCCCGAGGCTACCATCGTCGCCCGGGCCTGACCGCCGAGCGCTTCGTACCGGACCCTTTCGGCCAGCCAGGAACCCGGGCCTACCGCAGTGGTGACCTGGTGCGCCTGCGTGAGGACGGCATCATCGACTACGTCGGTCGTATCGATCACCAGGTAAAGATTCGCGGCTTTCGCATCGAGCTGGGCGAAGTCGAGGCCTGCCTGCGCCAGCAACCCGGGGTCAGCGATGCGCTGGTCATTGCCCGTGACTTTGCCGCCGGCAAGCGCTTGATTGCCTACGCGGTCACCCCGCACGGCATCGATCAGGGGCCGGCGCTGCTCAGCGGTCTGCGCGCGGTGCTGCCCGACTACATGGTCCCGGCACAGGTTATCTGCCTCGTGGCACTGCCGATCTCGCTCAACGGCAAACTCGACCGCAAGGCCTTGCCAGAGCCGGATTTCAGCGCCGATAGCTACCTTGCCCCGCGCAGCGAGCAGGAGCACCTGCTGGCCCAGGTCTGGGCCGAGGTGCTGCAAGTCGACAGGGTTGGTATCAGTGACAACTTCTTCGAGCTGGGCGGCGACTCGATTCTCAGCTTGCAGGTCATTTCCCGCGTGCGTAATCACCCGCAGCTGGACATCAACCTCAAGCTGCGCGACCTGATGCGCTACCAGACCATCGCCGGCCTGTTCGATCAGCAGGTCTTTGCCGGTGCTGCGCAGCAGGAGGACCTGAGCCATCTGGTTAGCGATGGCCGGTTCAGCCTGTTGCCGATCCAGGAATGGTTCTTCGCCCAGAACATGCCAGAGGCGCACCACTTCAACCAGGCATTGATGCTGCGCTCGCGCCAGGCACTCGAGCCGCAGGCGCTGGAGCAGGCTTTGCAGGCTGTGGTGCAGCAGCATGATGGCTTGCGCTTGTGCTTTGCCAAGGAGGGCGAACGTTGGTATCAGGCGTATCGGCCACAGCAGGCCCAGGCCGACAAGCCGCTGCTGGAGCAGGTGAGCGTGGCCGATGAGGCGGCGCTGGAAGACTTGACCGCCCGGGTGCAACGTAGCCTGGACCTGCAGCAAGGGCCATTGATGCGCGCCCTGCATATCACCTTTGCCGGCGAGCAGCGCTTGCTGCTGGTCATTCACCACCTGGCGATTGATACGGTGTCCTGGCGCATCTTGCTGCAGGATTTGCAACAGGCCTACGAGGCTTGCAGCCAGGGCAACAGCCCAGCGTTGCCGATTCGCACCAGCAGCTACCAGGCCTGGGCGACCCGTCTTGAACAACAAGCGCCGCTGCTGGTGGAGCGCGAGCTGGGGTACTGGCTCGAACAACTGCAAGACTCGGGTCAGCCTTTCCCTTGCGATAACCCCCGCGGCAAGAACCTGGTCGGCTTCCATGCGGTAGAGCGCATGGAGCTCGACGCCCAGCGCACCAGTGAACTGTTGACCCAGGTGCCGGCGGTCTATCAGACGCAGATCAATGACCTGTTGCTGGGCGCCTTGAGTCGCGTGCTGTGCCGCTGGACCGGGCAGGATGCGGCGTTGATCCAGCTTGAAGGTCACGGTCGTGAAGACCTGTTCGACGAGCTGGATTTGAGCCGTAGCCTGGGCTGGTTCACCAGCATGTACCCGGTACGCCTGGTGCCCGGTGCCGAGGATGACATCCGCGCCAGCCTGCTCGGGGTTCAGCGCCAGTTGGCGGCAGTCCCCGACAAGGGGCTGGGTTACGGCGTGTTGCGCTACCTGGCGGGCAACAGCCTCAGGCAGCAGTTTGCCGGGCTGGCCCAGGCCAGGGTGACCTTCAACTACCTGGGCCAGTTCGACCAGAGCTTTGACGAGCGCGCCTTGTTGGTGCCGGCCGAGCAAAGCGTGGGGGCGTGCTATAGCCTGCAAGCGCCGCTGGGCAACTGGCTGGAGATTGTCGGCCAGGTGTTCGACGGCCGCCTGGCCTTGCGTTGTGTGTTCAGTACCCGGCGCTATCGTCGTGAAACCATTCGCCAGTTGATGGACGACTATCAGCGCGAGCTGCAGGCGATCATCAGCCATTGCCTGGCCCAGGCCGCCTGAGCCGTCAACCTGTGTGCCGGCAAACCTTTGCCGGCACGATTCGATACACCGTTTAGGAAGCTCAAATGTCTTTGCACCCTGATCTTGCTGATTTCCTCGACCTGGCCGAGGAAAGCCGCGGCCCGCTCGATCTGCCTTTTCATCAACAAACCCCGGAGCAGGCCCGGGCCGCGTTCGAGCAGACTACCCAGCAACTGCGCTGGCCCGTCGAGCAGCGGCTCGACTGTCAGGAACTGACGGTCACCAGCCGCGATGGCGGCGCGGTGCCGGTGCGCCTGTATCGTGCCCGGCAATGCGAGGGGGCCTTGCCATTGCTGGTGTACTTCCACGGCGGTGGCTACGTGGTGGGCAGCCTGGATTCGCACGATGGCGTTTGTCGCGAGTTTGCCGCAGGCGGCCAATGTGCGGTGCTGTCGGTGGGTTACCGGTTGGCGCCCGAACACCGTTTTCCGCAGCCGCTGCTCGATGGCGAGGATGTCCTGGCCTGGTTGCCCGGCCAGGCCCGGGCCCTGCAGCTGGACCTTGCCCGGGTCGCGTTTGCCGGCGACAGTGTCGGCGCGACCATTGCCACCGTGTTGGCCTCCCAGGCTGCCCAGGCAGGGCCGGACGCGGCGCTGCAGCCGCGCTTGCAACTCCTGTGCTATCCGGTGACGGATGCCTCCCGGCGCAGCGCCTCCATGGAGCTGTTCGCCGAAGGCTACTTGCTCGAGAGCCAGACGCTGGAGTGGTTCTACCAGCACTACCAGAGTGCTGCGCAAGACCGCTGTGACTGGCGCTTTTCGCCGTTGCTGACAGATAAGCTGAGCAACGTTGCCCCCGCCTGCATTGCCCTGGCCGGGCTTGATCCGCTGCTTGATGAGGGCCGGGCCTATGCACACCGGCTGCAGGAGCAGGGCGTACCTGTAACGCTCAGGGAATACCCCGGCCTGACCCACGACTTTTTGCGCCTGGGCTCGGTGGTTGGCCAGGTCACGGACATCTACACGCAGTTATGCGCAGACCTGCGCCAGGCGTTCGAGCGTTGAGGCAAAGGTTTCACCCTGGCCATGAAAAAGGGGCACTGAACCGACGTTCAGTGCCCCTTTTTCCTGTGCCCTGGATCAGAACGAATACTTGAGGCTGGCCATCACATTGCGCGGCTCGCCGTAGAAGGTCGAACCGTAGGAGCCCATGCCGCTGAAGTACTTGCGGTCGGTCAGGTTGTTCAGGTTGATGTTGCCGCGCAGGTTGTCACTGAAATCGTAACCGGCCAGCAGGCCGACCAGGGTGTAGCCCTTCTGGTCGAAACGGGCGGGGATTGCGCCGGGGCCAAAGCCCAGGGTGGTGTCGTAGTAGATATTGCTCTGCCACGAGACGTTGCCGCCCACTGTCATGCGGTTGAGCAGGCCGGGCAGGCGATAGGTGGTTGCGAACCGGGCAATCTGTTCAGGCTGGGTGGTGCTGACCTTGTTGCCGTCCTTGTCTTCGGAGGTGCGGTAGGTGTAGCCGCCATGAACATTCCAGTCGGGAAGCAGTTCACCCGAGACTTCGATTTCAAAGCCTTTGGTGGTGGCGCCTGACACCGCCTTGTAAGCCGTGGCGTTGGGAATGTCCACACGCAGGCCGTCGGCTTCGGCGACGTTGTCCTGCTTGGAGGTGAACAGCGCGAGGCTGGCGTTCAGGCGGCCCTCGTAGTATTCGCCCTTGATCCCCACTTCGTAGCTTTCACCGGTCAGTGGCTCCAGCGGCGTGCCGTTGCGATCGGGGTTGAACGGTTGCGGTTTGAAGATATCGGCGTAGCTTGCGTAAACGGTGTGGTAGTCGTCCAGGTCATAGGTGATGCCCGCGTAGGGGGTGACCACGCCACTTTCGCGGGAGTTGTAATGGGTGTTGGGGTTGGGCAGCAACGGGTTGAAACCATCCTGGTTCCAGTAGTGGTCGGTCACCCGTGAACCGAGAATCACGTTCAGCCGGTCCGTCGGTTTGAGGATGGTCGCAAAGTACCCGGCACGCTCACGGGCAACGGTGTCGTAAGGCACGGTGAACAGCAGTTTGCTGGGCTTGACCGGATTGTTGTCCCAGTTGAAAAAGTCATCGATCTTGTAACTGCCGAACGAATGGGTGCCGGATTCGTTTTCGTTGCGTGCCCAGTTCAGGCCCATGACCATCTCATGGGTGCGCCCGAACAGCTGGAAAGGGCCGGTGGCGTAAGCCGCTACGTCGACCTCCTTGGAGGTCGAGTAGTACTTGCTGGTAAAGGCGTTGGCCGAGTGGGTGACCGCGTCGATCTGGCCGTTGGCGGTGGCGGTGAGGTTGTCGACGTCATAGCGGCGGAAATTGGTCTCGACCTTGAGCAGCCAGTCATTTTCAAAATGGTGTTCGATGTTGGCGAAGTAGCGTTGGGTTTCGGTGTTGCTGTACGACCATTTTGCCCCGGAGTTGGTCGAACGCGACGGCTTGACCGTCGCGCCGTTGGTGTAGAACGCCGGCAGGTTGGAGTTGGTCGAGCCGTCGGCATTGCCTTTCTGATAGTCCATGCCGAAAGCGAAGGTGGTGCTGTCGGACAGGTCGGCCTCGATGATGCCGTAGAACACGTGGTCTTCACGACGCAGGTAGTCGATGTAGCTTTTTTCATCCTGAGTGGCAGCCACCATCCGGCCACGAATATGCTTGCTGTCGGTCAACGGGCCGGACAGGTCGACTTCGGTGCGGTACTGGTCCCAGCTGCCCGCGCCGGCGGTCACATGCCCCTGGAACTGCGCGGTCGGTTTTTTGCGCACGAAGTTGACCACGCCCGACGGGTAGCCGGTGCCATTGAGCAAGCCGGCCGAGCCGCGCAGGATCTCGATACGGTCGTAAATGGCGGTGCCGATCAAACCGTAGTTGTCGCGCAACGGGGCATTGGTGCTGAGGCTGGGCAGGCCGTCGAACTGAAAGTTGGAAATCTCAAAGCCGCGGGAATAAAAGGTATTGACCTCGGTATTGTCCTGGCTGACCGTCACCCCGGGCGTCTGGTTGAGCACATCGGCGATGCTCAACAGCCCTTGGTCTTCGATCTGCTGACGGGTGATTACGCTGACAGACTGCGGGGTCTTGCGCAGCGACAGGTTCATCTTGGTCGCCGTACTGGTTTCACCGGTGGTGTAGGACCCGGTGCCCTCAGTGGTAAGGCCCAGGGATGAGCTGTTGACTGTGGTGGCATCCAGGGTCAGGTCGGCGCCGCCCTTGTTGCCATGGATGGTCAGCACATCGCCTTGCAGGTTGTAGCGCACGCTGGTCCCGCCGAGCAGTTCGGCAATCGCCTGGGCAGGCTCCTTGGTGCCGTTCAGTGCGCGGCTTCTAAGCCCGGCGACGTCGTCGGGGCTGTAGAGAATCTGGATGTTGGCCTGGGTGCCGAACGCCTGCAGGGCGCTGGCCAGCGATTGCGCTGGAATTGCAAACGCGACCATCTGCGCATGGGCCTGGGCAGTGACAGCCAGGGCGCTGAGGCCGACCAGGCTGCTCAGTGCCAGTGGCCTGGTTAAAGTCCGACGAATCAGCAAAGCCCTGGTGAAGGGTGGCAAGCGGTATGCAGTGGTCAACGGAGGCTCCAGCGCGAAGGCAAACAAGTGAGAATGATTAGTATTTTTTGTAAGACGCTCTAGCAGGCCAAATCCGGAAAACTTTTTTCTTTTTCAAGCCATGGCACGTTCGGCCACGACTTGTCCGTTCTTCATCCGGATCAGTTGATCGGCGATATCGAAGTAACGGTCGTCGTGGGAAATGACGATGATGGTCTTGCCCAGGCGCTTGAGGTCGGGCAACAGTTCGGTGTAGAAAATGCGCCGGAACGTCGGGTCCTGGTCGGCGGCCCATTCATCGAACACCAGCACCGGGCGCTCTTCGATCCAGGCATTGACCAGTGCCAGGCGCTTGCGTTGCCCGGTCGACAGGTCGGTGGTGCTGAAGGCGCCGTCACGGATACTGACTTTGTGAGCGATCTCCAGGCGTTCCAGGTATTGCGAGGCCTGGGCAGGTACCTGCAGGCCGTCATTGACCAGGTCGTCGAACAGGTAATAGTCAGCAAAAATGGTGGTGAAGAGCTGCCGGTAGTCATCGCGGGCGCGATCGTCGATGACCTCGCCGTTGAGGCGGATCTGGCCTTGCTGTGGCGGGTAGAGCCCCAGTAACAGCTTGATCAGCGTGGTCTTGCCGCAGCCGTTTTCGCCGACGATGAAGACAATGTCGCCCTGGCGGATATCCAGGTTGACCGGCCCCAGGTGAAAGGGCGCGCAGCCGTCCCGGGTCGGGTAGCTGTGACAGACATCAAGCAGTTGCAGGCGCTCGACGCTCACTGTCGGCGTGCCCTGGTCGCTGAGCAGCAGGTGCGGCTCGGGCGATGAAAACTGCTCGGACAACTCGGCGATCCGGCGAAAGGCGATCTGCGCCCGGCTGACTATGGGCAGGGTGCTGACCAGATGCTCCAGCGGCCCCTTCATGTACAGCAACACCAGCACGAAGCCACTCATTACCGCTTTGTCGGCGCTCGGCCAGAACGACTGCAGGGCCAGGGCCAGGCCGATGACCACGAAGAACAGCATTGAGCCGAGGCTTTTGGCAATCACGAAAGTATTGATCGAGCGAATCTGGGTATTGCAGATATGCTCGGCAACCTTTTGTATCCCGGCGACGAACATGCGCTGGCGTCGGGGGCGGTGGATGCGCAGCTCCTTGGCGCCCTCGGCGATCGCACTGTAGTGTTTCTGCAGTTCATCCTCGGCTTCGCGAGCGGCCATGAAGCCCTTGATGCCACGAGCCCTGGCCACGTACTGGATCACCGTGCCGATGCCGATTGCCAGCAGCATCATGACAAACATTGGCCAGGACAGCATTGCCAGGTAACCCAGGCAGCCCAGGGTCACGGTCAGGGAAATGGCCAGGGGCGCAAAGGCGAAGGCGAACGAGCTGATGGTATCGATGTCGTGGGTCAGCACCGGAATCAAGCGATGGCTGCGGTAGCGTTCGATCTGCCCGATCGGGGCGCTGAGGACCTTTTCCCCCAGCTCCTTGCGCAGGTTGGCGATGATCTTCTGACCGATGCGGTTGCTGCCGATATCGGACAGAATCGAGCTCAGTAACGCCACCACACACAGCCCGGCGAAACTGGCAATCAGCGACGGGCCAAGGCCTTGCGGGCTGTGCAGGCCATCGTTGATGGTCGCCAGCAAGGCGGTGACACTCAAGCCACCGATCATGCCCAGGACAATCGACACGACCACCTGCGGCCAGAAAGGGCGCAACAGCGCCAACAGCTCGCGCATTGCGCCACGGTATTGCTTGCTCATGAAGGGTTCCTGGCTCAGGCGCTGGTCAGCGCAGTCGGCGCATGGGAAGTGGCAAAAGCAGGTACTGCCTGCTTGCCCAGGGTGTCGTACAGCGACTGGCCAATTTCGGCCGCGCGAATCGGCAGCACCGAGAGCAAGGTGTCGCTCAGGCCATGGGTGGCTTCACAGAAACCCTGCAAGTACACCGCGGCCTGCAGGTCGCTACTGGCCAGGGCGCGGTAGTCGCGGCCGACGCTGTAGTCCTCCAGGTAGTCTTGTAGCGGTGCCAGCAGTTCCCGGTGCGAGCGTCGCTCGTAGCCAGTGGCGAGGATCACGGCATCGTAACGATGGGTCTGCTGTTGCCCGGTCGAGAGGTCTTCCAGGGTCAGCTCGATGCCATCGGCGGTGGCGGTGGCCGCCTGCACCTGGCGGCGGCAGAGCACGGCGTGACGGAACTGATGGGCGACCTTCTGGCGATAGAGGATGCCGTAGATGCGCTCAAGCAGGTCGATATCAACGACCGAGTAGTTGGTGTTGTGATATTCGTCAATCAGCTTCTTGCGCTCCGGGCTGCTCTGGTTGAACACCAGGTCGGTGTGCACAGGGGCGAAGACTTCGTTGACGAAGGGGCTATCGTCGGCCGGCTTGAGCGCCGAGGCGCGCACGATCATGTCGACCTTGACCGACGCAAAGCTGTCGTTGAGATCGATGAAGGCTTCCGCGGCGCTTTGCCCCGAGCCGATGATCGCAATGCGCATGGGTTTGCCTTCGGTGCAGGGCAAGCCGGCCAGGCTGCTGAGGTAGCGAGAATGGTGGAAGACTCGCGGGTCGTCCTTGAAGGCCGCAAAGATGCCGGGGACTTTCGGTGTGCCGCCACTGCCGACGACCACCGAGCGGGTCAGGCGGCCATGTTCCTGGCCCTGTGCGTCACGCGAAATGACCTTCAGGTGGCGGATCCGGCCGCTGTCGAGCACCGGCTCAATGCGCAGTACTTCTTCGCCGTAGCTGGCCTGCGTGGCGAAGTGCTCGGCGGCCCAGCGCAGGTAGTCGTTGTACTCCAGGCGGCAGGGATAGAAGGTGCCGAGGTTGATGAAGTCGACCAGGCGCTGCTTCTGGTGCAGGTAATTGACGAAGCTGTAGGGGCTGGTGGGGTTGCGCAGCGACACCAGGTCCTTGAGAAAGGAGATTTGCAGTTCGCTCTGGGTCGCCAGGGTGTTGCCGTGCCAGCGGTAGTCCAGCTGCTTGTCGATGAACAGCGCATCCAGCGCGTGACCATTGGTTTGCGCGAGCTCTTCCAGGGCAATGGCCAGGGCCAGATTGGAAGGGCCGAAGCCCACGCCGACCAGGTCGTGGACCTTCTGGGGGAAATGGATCTGGCTCATGCTATCGGTTCCTTCAGTGTCGGGGCCGATAGCCTCGAAGGCGGCCCCCGGGGCTTGGGGATTACAACGATAGGACGAGTGGCTTGCGGGACAATTTAGCGCCGTTGGCCCGTCACGGTTCGCGGACCAGGCGTACGCCAATCCAGTCTCCGCGGTTGCCTGGCAGGTTGGCGTTGCGGTTGCCGGAGCGCGAGAAAATCGGCGCCTCGCCCCAGTCGTTGCCACGAATCACCACCACCTTGCAGTCGGCCTGCTGCCAGGCACTGCCGTCGTTCGGGGCGCCTTCGTAGCTGTCGTGATAACAGTCGGCGACCCATTCGTAGACGTTGCCGTGCATGTCGTACACACCAAAGGCGTTGGCCGGGTAGCTGCCCACCGGCGAGCTGAAACTGAAGCCGTCCCTAGGCCCGTAGACGTTGGCGTTGCGGCTGATCTGGTAGTCGCCGTCCGGGTCCATGTCGAACGGGAACGGCCCGTTGCTGCCGGCGCGGGCGGCGTATTCGCGCTGTGCTTCGCTGATCAACTGGTAGCGCTTGCCGGTCTTTTTCGTCAGCCAGTCGGCATAGGCCTGGGCATCGTGATAGCTCATGCACACCGCCGGTTGTCGCGGGCCTTGCTGGTAGCGCGGCTTGCTGGCCTTGCACTCGCGGCCCGGGCGGGTGTCGCCGTCGGCAATCTTGGCCCCGGACTCGCGCAGGTAGGCGTCCCATTCACCGGCAGTGACCTGGTAGCGGCTGACCGCGAACGGCTTGGCGAAGGTCACGGTGTGTTGCGGGCCTTCGTCGGGCTGGCGGCCGACTTCGTCGTCCGGGGTGCCCATGGTGTAACGGCCGGCCGGCAGCATGACCATTTCCGGGCAGCTGCTTTTACAGTCGCGAAAGACCTTGCCCGGTTGTACCGCGTCGGCGGCCTGGGCGCTGGCGATGCTGGTCAGCAGCGCGAGTACGGATAGCGGGTAGAGCAGTGGTGAAGACATGCGAAGGCCTTTTCAGAGTTTTTTGATCAGCAGGGCCATGGCCCGATCGATTTCCTGCTCGTTGTTGAGCAGGCCCGGAGCGAAGCGAATCACCGGGCCGACGTCGCGCGACACGGCGTCGACCATTACCCGGTTGTCGACCAGGTAAGCGGCGATGGCATCGGCGTTGCGTTCCTTGACCCTGAAGAAGGTGAAGCCCGCCGAGTGTTCGCTGCTGAGCGGGGTGACCAGTTCGATGGCCTTGTGCTCTTTGAGCCGCTGCTTGAGCAGGTCGTTGAGCTGGTGGATGCGCGCCTGGACATCGGCCTTGCCCAGTTGCAGGTGCAGCTCGAAGGCCTTGCCCAGTGCCCAGCGGTGCTCGAAGGCGTGGTAGCCGCCGGGGGTCATGATGGTGGCGAAATCTTCGTCCTCGGAGAAGGTGGCGAAGGTCGGGGTCAGGTGCTGCATCTTCTCCGAGGCGGCGCAGATGATCCCGGTACCACGCGGGCCGAACATCCATTTATGGGTGCCGGCGATGAAGTAGTCGCAGTTGAAGTCGGCGAAGGTGCTGTTCTCGACACCGAAGCCATGCACGCCGTCGACCACGTAAATGATCCGCTGGTTTTCATCGCGGTCACGGTTGTGCCGGCGCACCAGTTCGCCGATCTGCCCGACCGGCAGCTTTACGCCGCTGCCCGAGTGCACCCAGGTCATGCCCAGCACCCGGGTGTTGGGGGTGATGGCCTGGTCGATCGTGCTCAGCACCTGGTCGGTGGAAATTTCCCAGGGCTGGCTGAACAGGCGCAGCTTGCGCACCTGGGTGCCTTCGTGGCGCTGACGGAAGGCCAGGGTGCGGTTTGTGGAATAGTGCTCGTGTTCGGTGGTGAGGATTTCCTGCTGCGGGCTGACTTGCAAGCGCCCGTAGATCATCCCCAGGCCCTCGGTGGTGCTGCCGGTCAGGGCGATCTGCCGGGGCCTGACTTGCAGGTAGCGCGCCGCCCACTGGCGGACCTCGCCTTCACGCTGCCATTCGTACTGGCTCTCCCAGTCCATGCGGCTGGCCGGGTTGCGGTCGACTTCAGCGCGGTAGTAATCGATGGCTTCCTGCACCGGGCGCGGGTGGGCAGTGACCAGGAAATTGGCAAAGTGGGCGTAGTCCGGATCCAGGGGGAACAGCTGGCGCAGGTTGCGCCATTTGTCGCTGCCGCTCAGCGGCGCGGCCGGGGCGGCCAGCGCCTCGGGTAGCAACGGCAGGCTGGCGGCGAGCAAGCCGGCCTGCTTGAGGAAGGTACGGCGATCTGTCATGGCGGGCGGTTTCCGGCTCAAGGGGTGGCGGTGGCGGCAACGGGCTGGGCGGTTTTTTGCACCTGCGCCCACACCCGCAGGAAGTTGCCGGCCCACAGCTTGCCGATGTCGGCCTCGGAGTAACCACGGGTGAGCAGTTCGGCGGTGACGTTGCGGATCTCGCTGACATCCTTGAAACCCTCCAGGCCGCCGCCGTCGTTGAAGTCGGAGCTGATGCCAACGTGGTCGATGCCGACCTTCTTCACCGTGTAGTCGATGGCATCGACAAAGTCCTTGAGGGTGGCTTTGGGTTCTTGATCGAGGATGCCGTAGAGGCTGCTGGCGTACTCGCCAAAGCGTGCCTCGGGCCAGATGGCGATTACCGCGTCGCCGGGCATCAGGGCGTTGGCCAGGCCTTGCAGCGGTTGCAGGTCGAAGCGCACGCGCAGGGCTTCGAGCTTGTCCAGGGTCGGCTTGCTCAGCGGTTTGAGGTACTGGCCGAAGCCGACCACCTGGATGACGCCGCCGCTGTCCTTGATCAGCTGCATTTCCTTGTCGCTGAGGTTGCGCGGGATATCCACCAGCGCCCGCGGCGCCGAATGCGAGGCCACGAACGGCGCCTGGCTCAGGCGTGCGACGTCCTCCAGGGCCAGGGTCGACATCTGCGACACATCGATGATCACCCCCAGCGCGTTGAGGCGCTTGACCGCCTGCTCGCCCAGTGGCGACAGGCCGCCGAGGGCGTCGGCGGTGTCGTTGAAGAACGGCAGCGGGCGCGAGGAGTCGGCCCAATCGTTGTTGCCGGTGTAGCTGAAGCCGAACATACGCATGCCGCGCTTGGCCCACAGGTCCAGCTGTGACAGGTCGTGGCCCAGCGGGTAGGCGTTGAGCATGCTGATGAACACGGCGAACTTGCCTTCGCCATTGAGGCGCCGGAAATCATCCGGGGTATAGGCAATGCCGACCTGGTTGGGGAAGTCGCGGACCATGTTGCTGATGATCTTGTAGCGCACCTCCTGCTGGTGCCGGGCTTCGTCGACAAAGCCCGGGGTCGGGCGGTGCGGGGCATTGGCGCCGTTCCACAGCTCCGGCCAGCCGAAAATGGTCAACGCCGCACCCGACAAACGCCCTTGCCCGGCCTTGACCAGATCGAACTGGCCGTGGCCGTCCTTGTCGATCTCGTTGCCGGCGCTACCGAAGTTCAGCGGCACAGTGACATGGCTGTCGAACGACAGCATGTGCTCGTGCAGGGCATTGGCCTGTTCGACGATCGGGCGCGGGTAGCCGTGCTGGGATTTGAAGTACAGGTAGCCGGCGCTGGCAGCGGCCACTGCCAGGGCCAGGGGCAGGCCGATGTAGAGGGCTTTGCGGGAACGGGATGTGGTCATTGCCATCTCGACGTTAGGCTGATCGGAGCGGTTTGCCCGGTGCACAGGCGTGCCGTGGGCAAAGCTTGGGTATCAGGAGGGACGAGTGGCGTGCGGGCAAATTTATCCGGGCGAGCGCCGGGTTCAAGTTTCAGCGTCTGCGGCCGATAGCCGGGTTAACCCCAATACCATCAGGACGATAGAAACATGGCAGGTTTTAGCGCCGTATCAATCAACGGGACCCCATTGAACAGCGGCATCAACACCGGCATCACCGTCACCGGCCAGGAAAGGCAGGCCGGGATGGAAGCGGCGGGCGCGGTCAGCGTCGACCTGTCCAAGGTGCGTGATAGCGGCAAGGCCGAAGAGGCCAAGGAAAAGGAAGAGGCCAGTGCCGGCGAAGAACCGGCGCACATCAAGCAATTGCGCGAGATGATCAAGAAAATGCAAAAGCAATTGGCCGAGCAGCAGAAACGCTTGCAGGAAGTCCTGGCCAGCGACATGGAGCCGATCCTCAAGGCTTCCGCTGTTGCTGCCGCGCAATCGGCGGTGGGCGCGACCACGGCGTCGATCGCCAGCGCCACGGCAACGCTGCTCAAGGCGCTGACCGAAGCCGGTGGCAGCAGCTCGGGCTCGTTGGTCAGCACCAACGCCTGAAACGAAAAAGGGCCTGTGCATGCACAGGCCCTTTTGTTTTCAGTCAGCCAGTTGACGGTTCTGCGTGCGCTCTGACTTGTAGCGCATGGCTACTGCCGGGGCCGGCTTGGTGCTGCCGGTCTCAAGCCACTGGCGCATGCGGCTGGCGTCGGCAAAGTGGGTGTACTTGCCAAAGGCATCGAGGATCACCATGGCCACCGGGCGGTTGTCCATCTTGGTCAACAACACCAGGCAGTGGCCGGCATCGTTGGTGAAGCCGGTCTTGGTCAGCTTGATGTCCCAGTTGCTCTTGTTGACCAGGTGGTCGGTGTTGCGAAAGCCCAGGGTGTAGTTGGGTTTTTTGAACGCCACGGTCTGCTCGCGGGTGGTGCTCAAGCTGCTCAGCAGCGGGTAGTTGCGCGCCGCCATCAGCAGCTTGCTGAGGTCGCGGGCAGTGGACACGTTGCTGGTCGAAAGCCCCGTCGGCTCAACATAACGGGTGTGGCTCATGCCTAATGCACGGGCCTTGGCGTTCATCGCCTTGATGAAGGCGTTGTAACCGCCCGGGTAGTTGTGCGCCAGGGTTGAGGCCGCGCGGTTTTCCGACGACATCAGGGTGATCAGCAGCATGTCCTTGCGGTTGAGCTGGCTGCCCAGCTTGACCCGCGAATACACCCCTTTCATTTCCTTGTTCTGGGCGATGGTGACCGTGAGCATCTCGTCCATGTTCTGCTTGGCGTCGAGCACCACCATGCCGGTCATCAGCTTGGTCACCGAAGCGATCGGCACCACCCGGTCAGGGTTGTTGGCGTAGAGCACCTTGTTGGTTTGCAGATCGATCAGCAGGGCGCTGCCGGAGGCCAGGTGCAATTTCGCTGGATCGCGTTGTTGCTGGGCCGGGGGTTGAGCAGCAGCGGTCGACGTGACAGTCGCAGTACCTGTGAGCAACAGCAGCAGGCTTAGAATCGAAAGGGAAGTTTTCACGTTGAGGCTCACTAGAAGTTGTTATGTCGTTGGCTGTGCAAGGGTTTTCCCCCAAAAACCGCTGCATTTTAGGAGTATGGCCTAGTTGCTGTCGATTGCCCGGACAGCGCTATCGTGCAGATGAAAAAAACTTAATCCAAGTGCCTTTCAGCGGCCCATAAAAAGCCCCGCCAAAGGGCGGGGCAAGGGGCTGTGCGGAGCAACGCACGAAAAAACGGTGGGCAGGCCTCAGGCTTGCAGGCCGGGGCCCTCGAGACGCTCGGCGAGGGCCTGGGCGGCCGGCAGGGAGGTCAATGGCCCGGAGATCGCTTCGCCATTGCGTACCAGGTACCAGCAGGCCAGCAAGCCCAACTCCCTGAGCGAGGTGGGGACGGCGCTGCCGATGACGGACATGATGTTGATAGGGGCCATTGGGGTTCCTCCCGTGAGTCATGGGCCTACCTTAGCGTCGAGTGCCGGGTGGTTGAAATCAACGCGCTTGATAGTGATCATCAGCCGCGCCGGTTGATAGCCACTCCTAACAGCACAACGCCGACGTCGGGGATATTTACTAGACTGCGGGAACCGAAAAAATCACACAGGTTCAGAGTAAAGGTTATGTAAGGGCCGATCAGCGGTCTGCGGCGGGCGAGGGCGCAGTGCCAGCCCGTTTCCTGAGGAGATTTCAATGGCAACATTTCCAGGCAAAGACACCCAGCTGTGCATCTCGTTGGCGGGACGGCCGGGCACCTTTGGCGTGCGCTTTCACAACCATCTGTATCAGCAGCTGGATCTGGATTTCTACTACAAGGCCATGACTACCGACGACCTGCCGGCAGCCGTTGCCGGTATTCGTGCCCTGGGCATCCGCGGCTGTGGCGTGTCGATGCCTTACAAGGAAGCCTGTCTGGCCCTGGTCGACGGCGTTGACCCGTCGGCGGCGGTCATCGAGTCGATCAACACCATCGTCAATACCAATGGCCACCTGGAAGGCTATAACACTGACTACCTGGCCGTGCGCCATTTGCTCCTGCGTCACCAGGTGGACCCGTCGACGGCGTTTGCCCTGCGCGGCAGCGGCGGTATGGCCAAGGCGGTGGCCAGTGCCCTGCGCGATGCCGGCTTTAGCCAGGGCATCATCGTCGCCCGCAATGAACAAGCCGGGCGGCAGCTGGCCGACAGTTGCGGCTATCGCTGGCAGGCAGAGCTGGGCGACCTGTGCCCGCCGATGCTGGTCAATGTCACGCCGATCGGCATGGCCGGTGGGGTTGAAGCCGAACAGTTGGCCTTCGCCCCCGAGGCGATAGCGGCGGCGCAGCGGGTATTCGATGTGGTGGCGATGCCGGCGCTGACGCCGTTGATCGTCGAAGCCCAGCGTCTGGGCATACCGGTGATTACCGGGCTGGAGGTGATTGCCTTGCAGGCGCTGGAGCAGTTCGTGCTGTACACCGGGGTACGGCCAACGGCGGAGCAGGTGGCGCGGGCAGTGGCGTTTGCCCGCGGGTGAAGGGTAAAACCTATCGCGGGGCAAGCCCGCTCCCACAGGTCCTGTGCATGCAGATCTATTGTGGGAGCTGGCTTGCCAGCGATGGGCTGCAAAGCAGCCCCGGGTTTACTCGAACTGCGCCAGGCGCTCTTCCAGCGCCGCAATCCGTGCTTCCAGCGCTTCGATCCGCTCCAGCGACACCGCGCCACCGGCCGAACGCTCCGGCCCTTGCTGGCGCGCCGCCAGAATCGCCTCGATCTCGGCCGGATCGCCCAGCGCATGGGTGTAGCGATCTTCACGCTGCCCGGCCTGGCGCGGCAGGTGCAGGGCAAAGCCGCGGGCGATCAGGCGCTCAAGCTGGTGCACGACCTGTTCAGCATCTTCGAACTCATGCATGCGGCTGCTGCGGGTCAGCAGTTCGTTAACCGTTTGCGGACCGCGCAGGAACATCAGCCCCAGCAGCGTTACCTGCGCCGGCACCAGCTCCAGGGCCTTGTCCACGCGCTGCTCCCAGCGGTCGGCGCGGCTGCCCATCTGCAGGCGGGTCAGGCCCTGGCCTTCGAGCGCGCGCAGGGCCTGGCCAACCTGGCCCTGGCTGAGGTTGGTGACCGGTTCCCGGCTGGTCTTCTGGTTGCAGGCCAGCACCAGGGCGTTGAGGGTCAGCGGGTAGGTTTCCGGGCTGGTGGCCTGTTTTTCGATCAGCGAGCCGAGCACGCGGATCTCGGTGCTGGTGAAGCGGGCGTCGGAAGCGGTTTCGTGTTCGGCGGACATGGCCCTGTCTCTATGCGAAGAAAGGCCTCTAGCCTAGGTGCGCAACAGGGTAAAACACAAGCAGCCGGTGCAGGACGCACCGGCTGCAGGTCAAGCTCAGGCGGCCTGGCGCTCTTTGGCCAGGCAGGCCGCAGCGGTGAACAGTACGTCGGTGGAGGAGTTCAGCGCGGTTTCCGCCGAGTCCTGCAGCACACCGATGATGAAACCGACGGCCACCACCTGCATGGCGATTTCGCTGGGGATGCCGAACAGGCTGCACGCCAGCGGGATCAGCAGCAGCGAGCCGCCGGCCACGCCCGAGGCGCCGCAGGCGCAGACAGCGGCGACAACGCTGAGCAGGATCGCGGTCGGGATGTCGACGGCGATGCCCAGGGTGTGCACGGCGGCCAGGGTCAGGACGGTGATGGTGATTGCCGCGCCGGCCATGTTGATGGTCGCGCCCAGCGGGATCGACACCGAGTAGGTGTCTTCATGCAGGCCGAGTTTCTCGCTCAAGGCCATGTTGACCGGGATGTTGGCCGCCGAGCTGCGGGTGAAGAAGGCGGTGATGCCACTTTCACGCAGGCACAGCAGCACCAGCGGGAAAGGGTTGCGGCGAATCTTCCAGAACACGATGATCGGGTTGACCACCAGCGCCACGAACAGCATGCAGCCGATCAGCACGGCCAGCAGGTGCAGGTAACCGAGCAGGGCGT
The DNA here is from genome assembly GCF_044743505.1 of Pseudomonas sp. NPDC087612. Lineage (NCBI taxonomy): Bacteria > Pseudomonadati > Pseudomonadota > Gammaproteobacteria > Pseudomonadales > Pseudomonadaceae > Pseudomonas > Pseudomonas sp. NPDC087612. The sequence continues at coordinate 681,215 of NZ_JBIUWO010000001.1, read as the reverse complement.
CCAGGCCGGACTGCGCCAGGGTCGAGGCGACCAGGCCGAAAATCCCCAGCGGCGCGAAGCGAATCACCACGCGTACGATCAAAGTCACGCCGTTGGACAGGTCGGCAACCACCGTGCGCGTGGTCTCCCCGGCGTGACGAATGGCCACACCCAAGCCAATGGCCCAGGCCAGGATGCCGATGAAGTTGGCGTTCATCAGCGCGCTCACCGGGTTGTCGACCACGCTCAGCAGCAGGCTTTGCAGCACTTCAGTGATGCCACCGGGAGCACTCAAGGCAACGTCAGAGGTGCTCAGCGCCAGGTTCGAGGGGAAGGCCATGCTGGCAATCACTGCGACCACGGCGGCGGCGAAGGTGCCGAACAGGTACAGCACCAGGATCGGGCGGATATGGGTTTCGGTGCCGTGACGGTGGTTGGCGATCGAAGCCATGACCAGGATGAACACCAGGATCGGCGCCACCGCCTTGAGCGCGGAGACGAAGACCTTGCCGACGAAGCCGAGGCTTGCGGCGGTCGTGGGGGCGAACACGGCCAGGGCAATGCCGGCAGCGAGGCCGATCATGATCTGGACCACCAGGCTGGTGCGGTTCAACAGGTTTAGAACAGGGGTCATGGCAGGTGTTTCTCTGTCTTGTTCAGGGCGCGGTGGGCGAACCACGGCGCTGGAGCATGGGGCACCTGGCGGGGCAGGGCCGAGAAAAAGGGCGCGACTTTAGCACAGCAGGGCACATTTGGTATTTGCGCTGCGTCAGACGGTAGGACGCAAGTGTAGTCTGTGCGTCCTTTGCAAACGGCGATGAACCCACGCCGGCTACCAGTTGAACAGCTCGCGGCGGGCGCCTTCGGTAATGGCGACGATACCCGGGTGCTTGACCTTGCGCTCCACTGAAATGGCATAGAACGACTCGTTGACCGCGTCGGTCTGGCCGATCAGCTCGACGCCGTACTGCTTGCAGACCTCGTCGGCAATCACGCTGGGGGCAATGAAAATGCCGCTGCCCGATTGGCCGAAGGCCTGCATCAAGGCGCTGTCGTCGAACTCACCGACGATCCGCGGCTGCAATTGCTGTTCGGCGAACCAGCGCAGCAGGCGGCTGCGCACCACGGTTTCCTGGCCGGGAATCAACAGCGGCGCGTGTTGCAGGCAGGCCGGGAAGTTGCGCCCGTACTGTTCAGCCAACGCCTGTGTGGCAAAAAAGCTGATGCCGCATTCACCCAGCTTCTGGCTGTAGCCCTTGATGTCCAGGTGGCTGGGCATGGGGCTGTCGGAAATCACCAGGTCCAGGCGCTGGATCGCCAGGTCTGCCAGCAGCCGTTCGAGCTTGTCTTCGCGGCAGCTCAGGCGCAGGGCGTCTTCCATGTCCATGGTCGGCGCCAGCAGGCGGTAGACGATGGACTTGGGCACCACATCGGCCACCCCGACCCGGAACAGTATCTGCTGTTCATCCGGCCGGGCCCGCAGCATCGCCTCGAGCTCGCCGCCAATCTGGAACATCTGCTCGGCGTAGGTCAGGGTCTGCCGGCCGCTCTCGGTCAGCTCCAGCTGGCGCCCGACCCGGCGAAACAGCTCGATGCCGTAGGTTTGCTCAAGCAGGGTGATCTGCCCGCTGATGGTCTGCGGGGTCAGGTTCAGTTGCTCGCAGGCACGCACGATGCTGCCGGTCTTGGCCACTACCCAGAAGTAATGCAACTGGCGGTAATTGAGCATGGCGATTTCCCGATTCGTAAAAACCGAAGTATAACCGCTGAAAATACGAATTTTCCTGATGTATCTGGCTCTTTAGAATCCCTTGCCATCACGGTGCCCCTGAATGCGCACCGATTTAATTGCATGGAGACCCACAGATGCTTCACTTCAAATCCATCGGTACACCCCTGGTGTTGCTGTTGGCCCTGCTGGCCATGAGCGGTTGCGAGCAGGCGGAAAAGTCCGCCCAGCAAATGCTCAACCAGGCGGCGGAGTCGGCCAAGGAGGCCATCGACAAAACCAACGAAGCCGCCCAGCAAGCCCTGAGCGAAGCCACCGGCTCCGAAGGCAGCGACAAGGCAGGCAAACCCGAGCGCGACGCCAGCGCCCAGGACATCTGACCCACCCCTTACCCCGATGCAGGATTTGATTCATGGAATACTTGTTGGAACTCGCTGCAAGCCCGACCGCCTGGGTCGCCCTGGCCACCCTGGTGGCCATGGAGATCGTCCTCGGTATCGACAACCTGATCTTCATCTCGATCCTGACCAACAAGTTGCCTGAAGAGTACCGCTCCAAGGCGCGGCGCATTGGTATCAGCATGGCCCTGATCATGCGCCTGGGCTTGCTCAGCACCGTGGCCTGGATCGTCCAGCTGACCGAGCCGGTGGTCGATGTATTCGGTCATACCTTCTCCTGGAAGGACATGATCCTCATCGCCGGTGGCCTGTTCCTGCTGTGGAAAGCGACCAAGGAAATCCACGAGAGTGTCGACCCGCGCGCCCAGGCTGAAGCCAAGGCGTCCTCGACCATCACCCTGGGCTTTGCTGCGGCGATTGGTCAGATCCTGGTGCTCGACATCGTCTTCTCGATCGACAGCATCATCACCGCCGTGGGCATGACCGAGCACCTGCCGATCATGATCATTGCCGTGATCAGTGCCGTGATCGTGATGCTGGTGGCCGCCGACCCGCTGGCCCGCTTCATCAACGACAACCCGACCGTGGTGATGCTGGCCCTGGGCTTCTTGATCATGATCGGCATGACCCTGATCGCCGAAGGTTTCGGTGCTCATGTACCCAAGGGTTATGTGTATGCGGCGATGGCCTTCTCGACGGCGATCGAGATCCTCAACATCATGTCGCGTCGGGCACGCTTGAAGCGCGAGGCGGTTGAGGGCTGATAAAGCCATCGCGGGGCAAGCCTGCTCCTGCAGTCACTGTGGGAGCGGGCTTGCCCCGCGATGCTTTTCAAAGATTTCTAATGCGCCCCGGCATGCCGGCGACTGCGCCGTACCGGTAGCGCGTCTTTGCCTTCAGGCTGGATGCGATGGTGCGGGTGATGACGCCGGGCGATGCGCAGCACCCCCCAGAGCATGGCAGCAGCGACGCTCAACCAGGCGCCGAGCAGCAGCAAAATTGCCATTGTCAGGCTCATGTGTGCCTCCTCAAATCCGCGCCAAGGCAACGAGGCTCGCCACGCGGACACGTCTTCAGTCTAGCCCGTTGCAGGTTGCAGGCTATTGACCGATGGTCTAGAGGCTTGGGCCGCTTTGTTCTAAGCCTGCAACGGGCTATACCCACGGCGCGCACCAGCCTATGATCAGCGCTCAGGGCCGGGCAGTGGCTGCCGGCCGTCATCGAGCGAGTGTTCATGCCTGCACCGACTTCCCTAACCGCCTTCACCCCGCGCCGCCTGCTGCTGGCCTGTGCGCTCGGCCTGGCCCTGGCCGGCTGTGCCAGCCAGCCGCCATCCCAGCTGAAAAACCTGCCGCAACGGGTCGAGATCGGCTCGGTGCCTTTCTACCGTGGCGAAGCCAACCAGAGCGCCTCGATGGCCCTGGCGGCCTTGCTCTCGCAACAGGGGGTGCGCATCACTCCGGGGCTGCTCGACAAATCGCTGGGCCTGCCGCAGCACATCGACCAGCTTGAGCAGGCGATCCCGCGGGTGGGCCGCGAGTACGGCATGGTCGTGTATCCGCTCGAACCACGCCTGGACGCCTTGCTGGCGCAGGTAGCGGCGGGCAACCCGGTGTTGCTGCGTTTTCAGCAAGGTTCAGCGTTCTGGAGCGAGCCACGCTATGCCTTGCTGGTCGGCTATGACCGTTACAAGCAGCGGGTATTGTTGCGGGCAGGGATGAACCGGCGCCTGCTGATGGAGTTCGATGACTTCGAATCAGCCTGGCAAAAGCAGGGGAGTTGGGCGGTGCTGGTGCAGCAGCCGGGCCAGTTGCCGGCCCAGGTTGACCGTCAGCGCTGGCTGAAAGCGGCCAATGACCTGGCCCAGGCGGGCCAGGAACAAGCGGCCCGGCAGGCCGTCAGCGCCCTGGGGCAGTGACGGCGCGAGCCGGGCAGGGGGCTTAGAAGCCCAGACGATCGCGCAGGCTGTAGTACCAGGCGCCCAGGGCGCTGAACGGTACACGCAGCAGTTGGCCACCCGGGAACGGGTAGTGCGGCAGCTCGGCGAAGGCATCGAAACGCTCGGCTTGGCCACGCAGAGCCTCGGCCAGCACCTTGCCCGCCAGGTGGGTGTAGGTGACGCCGTGGCCACTGCAACCCTGGGAGTAATAGATGTTGTCGCCCAGGCGGCCCACTTGCGGCAGGCGCGACAGGGTCAGCAGGAAGTTGCCGGTCCAGGCGTAGTCGATCTTCACGTCCTTGAGCTGCGGGAAGGCCTTGAGCATTTTCGGGCGAATGATCGCTTCGATATTGGCCGGGTCGCGCGCACCGTACACCACGCCACCGCCGAAAATCAGGCGCTTGTCGCCGGTCAGGCGGTAGTAATCGAGCAGGTAGTTGCAGTCTTCGACGCAGTAGTCTTGCGGCAGCAGGCTGCGCGCAAGCTCTTCGCCCAGCGGCTCGGTGGTGATCACCTGGGTGCCGCACGGCATCGACTTGGCGGCAAGTTCCGGCACCAGGCCGCCGAGGTAGGCGTTACCGGCAACGATGATGAACTTGGCGCGTACTTTACCTTGTGGGGTGTGCACCACCGGGTTGGCACCGCGCTCGATGCGGATGGCCGGCGATTGCTCGTAGATCTTGCCGCCCAGCGACTCGACCGCGGCAGCTTCTCCCAGGGCCAGGTTCAGCGGGTGGATGTGGCCGCCGCTCATGTCGAGCATGCCGCCGATGTACTGGTCGCAATCGACCACTTCACGGATGCGCTTCTGGTCCATCAGCTCCAGCTGAGTGTGGCCGAAGCGTTCCCACAGGCGCTTTTGCGATTCCAGGTGGCCCATCTGCTTGGGCGTCAGGGCGGCGAACACGCCACCGTCTTTAAGGTCGCACTGGATGTTGTATTTGGCCACGCGCTCACGGATGATGCGCCCGCCTTCAAAGGCCATGTGGCCCAGCAGTTGTGCCTGCTTGGGGCCGACGGTGCGTTCAATGACGTCGATGTCGCGGCTATAGCTGTTGACGATCTGGCCGCCATTGCGGCCCGAGGCGCCAAAGCCGACCTTGGCAGCTTCCAGCACGGTGACCTTGAAGCCGCTCTCCAGCAGGAACAGGGCGCTGGACAGGCCGGTATAGCCGGCGCCGATCACGCAGACATCGGTCTGTACCTCTTCCTGCAGCGCCGGGCGCGGCGGAACCGGATTGGCCGATGCGGCGTAGTAGGACTGAGGGTAGGGGGTATTGGCCATGCTGCGAAACCTCTGTTTTATATTTTTTACGACTGTACCGATGCTATCAATAATAATAAACACCCGCTAGTCGTGTGTTGAAAATCCTTTACCCCGGCTTTTGGCAAATACTTTTGATATTCAGTGGCTTAGCGTTAAAAAAAGAGTTGACACCTTTCGGCGATTGGGTAGAATGCGCCCCACAGCAGGCACATAGCTCAGTTGGTTAGAGCACCACCTTGACATGGTGGGGGTCGTTGGTTCGAATCCAATTGTGCCTACCAAATCAAATCCGCCCCTGCTGGCGGTACACAAAAAGGTGATCCGCGAGGGTCGCCTTTTTTGTTTGCGGGCATTTTTTGCCGGCAAAGCAAAGCTGCTGATTTTTTTATGAAATTTCGCTTTACGAAGGTTAAAGACCTGCGTATTATGCGCCCCACAGCAGGCACATAGCTCAGTTGGTTAGAGCACCACCTTGACATGGTGGGGGTCGTTGGTTCGAATCCAATTGTGCCTACCAAACAAATCCACACTGCTGTGTGGTAACAAAAAGGGCGATCCGCAAGGGTCGCCCTTTTTGCATTTCAGCTGTAGGAGCGGGCTTGCCCCGCGATAGGGCCCTAAAGGCCAGCCAAGAATGCTAAAATCCGCCGCTTGCATTCAGGAGATAGACGCGTGCGCAAAGTGGCGGTGGTAATGGCGGTGCTGGCTCTGGCCGGTTGCGAAAACGAAGTCGAAGGCGTGCACAAGCAGGTGGCCGAACACCTGCAGAACCCCAAGACAGCCAAGTTCGCCAACGTGCGATTCGACCAGCAAGGCATTATTTGCGGCCAGGTGCGCGGCAAGGACGACGCCGGCGTGTTCGTGCCGTATCGCAGCTACGTGGCGATCAAGCAGGCCGCGGGCGACTATCAGCTCATTATTGCCGACCAGGGCAGCAACCTGGCCATTCGCGAAAAATGCGGTGGCGCCGACCTGCAGCGCGCCGCCGACGCTGCGGCAGACAAACCTGCGCCCCAAGGCTGGGATGTCGAGATCGTCCAGGGTGCGAACATGGGCGCCCTCAGCGACATGACCGCACGCCTGATCGAAAAGCAGATTCCGTCCTCGGTGGTCTACCGCAACGGCAAGCCGGTGGTGCTGCTCGGCCCTTATCCCGACAAGGCGCAAGCCGAGGCGCAGCAAGCCGATGTCATGGCGCGCCTGGGCACCGACTCGATCGTCATCCAGCACGACGCCCCGCGCTAGCCAGCGGCTTCGCGCGCCCCGTACACTCACGGCTCATACGCAAGGAGAGCCGTCATGAGTGATTCATCCGCCGCCATTACCCTGCAGCGTTGTACCGAGCAGCATGTCGAAGGCCTGACTGCGCTGTATAACGACCCGCAGGTAGCGCGCCAGGTGCTGCAGATGCCTTATCAGTCGCCCGAGATATGGCGCAAGCGCCTGAGCCTGGACAACGAGCGGATGCTGTTTCTGGTGGCGCTGCATAAGGGTGAAGTGATCGGCAGTTGCTCGCTGGAGCAATACGCGCGTATCCGCCGTGCCCACTGTGGCGGTATCGGCATGGGCGTGGCGCCAGCCTGGCAAGGCAAAGGTGTCGGCAGTCGCCTGCTCGAGGCGGTACTGGAGGTGGCCGACAACTGGATGGGCCTGCAGCGCGTCGAGCTGACCGTGTACACCGACAATCATCCGGCGCTGGCCTTGTACAAACGCTTCGGCTTTGCGGTTGAAGGTCAACTGATTGACTATGCTATGCGTGACGGTGAGTTGATCGATGTCTACAGCATGGCGCGTCTACGACGCCAGCCGCGCTGAGCAGGAGGGCCATATGTCTACGCTGGAGCGGGCCATTGCGGTTGCGGCGAGGGCACATGAAGGGCAGTGCGATAAAGGCGGAACGGCCTATATCCTCCATCCGTTGCGGGTGATGCTGAGGGTGTCGACGGCCGAGCAGCGCATTGTCGCGGTGCTCCACGACGTGCTCGAGGATTCACCGATGACCCTCTCTGACCTTGCCCGCGAAGGCTTCGCCCTGAAGATCCTGGCCGCCGTGCAGGCGCTGAGCCGGCGCGATGACGAAAGCTACGAAGCCTTCGTGGTGCGGGTCGGCGATGATCCGCTGGCGCGGGTGGTCAAGCTGGCTGATCTGGCCGACAACAGCGACCTGTCGCGCATCCCCATGCCCGGCCCCGATGACATTGCCCGCCTGGCCCGTTACCAGCAGGCCAGCGCCTACCTGCAGGCGCTGGCCTGAGCCTCAACCGCAGGCGCTGAGGTTGACCGGGCCGACGAACTCGTTGCCATGGCCCATCACGCAAGCCACCCGCTGGTTGCGCTGGCGCTCCCAGGGCTGCGGCGGGTAGGTCTTGTTCCAGGCTTCGTACAGCTGGCGGTCCTGCTTGGACAGCTTGAGGCTGTACTGCTTGCTCATATAAAAGTAGGTGCGCGCAATCATGCCGCGAATGGACGGCCGCGGCATGACCTTCTTGGCTTTAAAGTCCACCTGGGTCAGGCACGAGCCGTATTGCCCACGCTGCTCGGGCAGCCAGCCAAAACTGAAGTTGCTGCGATCGCCATTGACCTCGCCAATGCTCGGCACCAGGTTGTGCAGGTCGGCCTCGGCGCGCTGGTAGACCTTGTCATTGCGCGAACAATTTTTGCGCCCGCCGCTTTGCCAGCACTGGCGCTGGTGGCCGATCTGCCAGGCCGGGACGATATGCTCCCACTCGATGCGCGAGGCGCGGTTGGCATTCTTGCGCGGCACATACCCGCAGGCCTGCAAATCGACCTTGTTGCCATTGTATTTGCAGCCGCAATAAAACTCGGTGGACTGCGGCGCATACAAACGCCAGGCGACCTTCTTGGCTTCGCTGAAGGTGCGCGGTGCATCGGCGTGGGCGGTGGTGACACTGAACAACAAACAAGCTACTGCAAAAACCGGAAATCTCATGCGCTTTCAATCTTCCTTCGGCACAACCCAGAAAATCTGCACGCCACCGTCATCGCGGTAGGCGAGAGTGACGTTGTCGTTCTCGGCGATTTCGTCGAGCAGGGTGGCCCAGTCTTCAGGCGTTTCGTGCTCCAGGCGGAAGATCAGCGCAGCCCGGGCTTTTTGTGCAGTGGGGGAATTGATGATTTTCTGGATGCGGGTGCCCAGTTGCTCGTAGCTGCTGGCAGGGGCGGAAGTGGTGGCCACAAAGCGTTCCTTTTTTAGCTGTATGCGCATACAGTATTTTACTGTAAGCAATTTCGCAACAGCTCGTCGGTGAAAGAGCGCATGTGACCGCAAACCGCGCCGTTTGCTGCGGTCTGTTTAAAGTATTTTTTGCCAGGGTTTGGGAGGCAGGCTTGCCCGTCCTACAGGGCGGGCAAGCGCTTGGGGGCTACTTGATCAGTATTCCCAGAAGATCCGCTGCAGCTCTTTGCTGTCCTGGGTCTTGGTCATTGCAACCATGGCCAGGATCCGGGCTTTTTGCGGGTTCAGGTCGTGGGCGACGACGAAGTCGTTCTTGTCGTCAGGCTGCTCGGCGTTGCGCAGCACGAAGCCGCCGGCATTGACGTGGGAGGAGCGAATGATCTGCACGCCTTGCTTGCGCAGGTCGATCAGGGTCGGGGCTACTTTAGAAGACACCGAGCCATTGCCGGTACCGGCGTGGATGATCGCCTTGGCGCCATTTTGTGCCAGGGCCTTGTAGGCGGTGTCGGTGACGTTGCCGTAACCGTAGGCGATGTCGACCGCAGGCAGGCTGCTGATTTTCTTGATATCGAATTCCGAGTCTACGGTGTGACGCTTGGCCGGCAGGCGGAACCAGTAGGACTTGCCTTCGACGACCATGCCCAGCGGGCCCCATTGGCTCTTGAAGGCTTCGGTCTTGATGTTCACCGATTTGCTGACGTCGCGACCCGACTGGATCTCGTCGTTCATGGTGACCAGCACGCCCTTGCCGCGCGAATCCTTGTTGCTGGCAACAGCCACGGCGTTGTACAGGTTGAGCATGCCGTCAGCCGACATGGCGGTGCCCGGGCGCATGGAACCGACCACGACGATTGGCTTGTCGGTTTTCTCTACCAGGTTGAGGAAGTAGGCGGTCTCTTCCAGGGTGTCGGTACCGTGGGTGATGACGATGCCGTCGACATCCTTGCTGTCGGCAAGCTCGGCAACGCGCTTGCCCAGTTGCAGCAGGTTTTCGTTGCTGATGCTTTCGGAAGCGATCTGCAGCACTTGTTCGCCGCGCACATTGGCCAGGGTGGCCAGTTCCGGAACGCCGGCGATCAGCTTGTCGACACCGACCTTGGCGGCCTGGTAGGTGGCGCTGTTGGCGGTGCTGGCACCGGCGCCGGCGATGGTGCCACCGGTGGCGAGGATCACCACGTTGGCCAGTTTCTGTTGGTTTTCGACTTCCTTGGCGTTGACGCCTGCGGGCAGTAACAGCAGCAGGGCCAAAGCGCCCGGAACGAAGGAATTAAGCGCAGCTTTCATCGTTGATCTCTCTTGTGTCTGGAGTTCGCTGTGTAACGCGCTAACAGAGGCAGATTCCGTACCAGAACAGCCGTTCGTCGGTTTTCATCTTCAATCTATTGATTTTCCTTGGGTTAGAGCGGTTTGCGAAAGATGGTCGAAGCGTTTTATTTATTCGGAATTCCGAATATTGTGTGCAAGAGGTGTTCGGTTTTCCGGTTGTTTTGAGGATAATTCCTACATTCACTTTCCAAATGGCCTGCGGCAGCGGATTTGACAAAATTTGGTTACGTTTTCATAGTGAGTTAACGCAAACGTTTGCGGCCCGATAAAAATCATAAGATCCGGAGTAAACCCATGAAGCTGCCCTTTGCTGGACGCCTGCTGGCGCTCGCCGTACTTTCCTCACTGTCCCTCGCCACACCCGTTTCCCACGCCCTGGCCGACGACGCCAAGCCGAAAGTCGCGCTGGTGATGAAATCGCTGGCCAACGAGTTCTTCCTGACCATGGAAGACGGCGCCAAGGCCTACCAGAAAGACCATGCCAATGAGTTCGACCTGGTGTCCAACGGCATCAAGGACGAGACCGACTCCAGTAACCAGATCCGTATCGTCGAGCAGATGATCGTCTCCGGGGTCAACGCCCTGGTCATCGCTCCGGCCGATTCCAAGGCCCTGGTGCCGGTGGTGAAAAAGGCCATGGATGCCGGCATCACCGTGATCAACATCGACAACCGCCTCGACCCCGAGGTGCTCAAGAGCAAACACCTCAGCGTGCCGTTCGTAGGCCCCGACAACCGCAAGGGCGCGCGTCTGGTCGGTGAATACCTGGCCAAGCAGAAGCTCAAGGCCGGCGATCAGGTGGCCATTATCGAAGGCGTCTCGACCACCACCAACGCCCAGCAGCGCACCGCCGGCTTCAAGGATGCAATGGAAGCGGCGCAGATCAAGGTGGTCTCGGTGCAATCGGGCGACTGGGAAATTGCCAAGGGCAATGCCGTCGCCGCCTCCCTGCTCAACGCCAACCCCGACCTCAAGGCTCTGCTGGCCGGCAACGACAGCATGGCCCTGGGTGCTGTATCGGCGGTGCGCGCCGCAGGCAAGGCCGGCCAGGTGCAGGTGGTCGGCTACGACAACATCAACGCCATCAAGCCGATGCTCAAGGACGGTCGCGTGCTTGCCACCGCCGACCAGTACGCCGCCAAACAAGCGGTGTTCGGCATCGAGGCGGCGCTGAAGATGCTCAAGGGTGAGAAAACCGATGTCGACGCCGACAACGTCATCCAGACCCCGGTCGAGCTGGTTACCCAACCCTAGTCGCAGCGTGCGCGCCTGCCACGGGGTGGGCGCCAGGAGAACAGGCAATGTCAGCGACTGCGGATGTCGTACTTTCAGTCAGCGCCATCGGCAAGACCTACGCGCAGCCGGTGCTCGGTGATATCGAGCTGAGCCTGCGGCGGGGCGAAGTGCTGGCCCTGACCGGTGAAAACGGCGCGGGCAAGAGCACCCTGTCGAAGATCATCGGCGGCCTCGAACGGCCCACCACCGGCCATATGCTTTACCAGGGCCAGCCGTACCAGCCCGGTAGCCGCGCGGCGGCCGAGCGCTTGGGCGTGCGCATGGTCATGCAGGAGCTCAACCTGCTGCCGACCCTGACCGTGGCCGAGAACCTGTTTCTCGACAACTTGCCCGGGCGCGCCGGCTGGATCAACCGCAAACGCCTGCGCCAACTGGCGGTGGCGGCCATGGCCCAGGTCGGCCTGGACGCCATCGACCCGGACACCCCGGTGGGCGAGCTGGGCATCGGCCATCAGCAGATGGTCGAGATTGCCCGCAACCTGATTGGCGACTGCCATGTGCTGATTTTCGATGAGCCGACGGCGATGCTCACCGCCCGCGAGGTGGAGCTGCTGTTTACCCAGATCGAGCGCCTGCAGCAGCGCGGCGTGGCCATCGTCTACATCTCCCATCGCCTCGAAGAACTCAAGCGCATCGCCCAGCGCATTGCCGTGCTGCGCGATGGCAAGCTGGTGTGCGTCGAGCCGATGCAGCGCTACAACAGCGAGCAACTGGTCAACCTGATGGTCGGCCGCGAGCTGGGCGAGCATATCGATTTGGGCGTGCGCAACATCGGCGCGCCGATCCTCAAGGTCAACGGCCTCGGCCGTAGCGACAAGGTCAAGGACGTCTCGTTCGAGGTGCGCAGCGGCGAGATCTTCGGCATCTCCGGCCTGATCGGCGCCGGGCGCACCGAGCTGCTGCGGCTGATTTTCGGCGCCGACCGCGCCGACAGCGGCACTATCGAGCTGGGCAATCCCTTGCGTGAAGTGCGCGTCGATTCGCCGGTGGCGGCGGTGCGTCAGGGCATTGCCCTGATCACTGAAGACCGCAAGGGCGAAGGGCTGCTGCTGAGCCAGTCGATCAGCGCCAATATCGCCCTGGGCAACCTGCCGGCGATTTCCCGCGCCGGCATCGTTAACAGCGGCGCCGAGCGCGAACTGGCCGAACGGCAGATCGCCGCCATGCGCATCCGCAGTTCCAGCCCCGAGCAGGTGGTCGGCGAGTTGTCGGGCGGCAACCAGCAAAAGGTGGTGATCGGCCGCTGGCTGGAGCGCGACTGTTCGGTGCTGCTGTTCGATGAGCCGACCCGCGGTATCGACGTCGGCGCCAAGTTCGACATTTATGGCCTGCTGGCCGAGCTTGCGCGCCAGGGCAAGGCGCTGGTGGTGGTGTCCAGTGATTTGCGCGAGCTGATGCTGATTTGCGACCGCATTGGCGTGCTCAGTGCCGGGCGCCTGATCGACACCTTCGAGCGCGACAGCTGGACCCAGGACCAACTATTGGCCGCAGCCTTTGCCGGCTATCAGAAACGTGATGCGTTGCTGCACGAAGCGGCGCCCAGGACGACCCCATGAAAACCACCCAACTGGACACCGCTGCCCCCAGCGCCAAGCGCAGCGGCAGCTACTACGGCCTCGGCACCTACCTGGGCCTGGCCGGCGCCTTGCTGGCGATGATCGTGCTGTTCTCGTTGTTGAGCAGCCACTTTTGGTCTTACGCCACCTTCAGCACCCTGGCCAACCAGATCCCCGACCTGATGGTGCTGGCGGTGGGCATGACCTTCGTGCTGATCATCGGCGGCATCGACCTGTCGGTGGGTTCGGTGCTGGCCCTGGCCGGTTCCGCGGTCAGTGTGGCGATGCTCGGCTGGGGCTGGAGCGTGATGCCAGCCGCCTTGCTCGGCATGGCTGTGGCGGCGCTGGCCGGCAGCATCACCGGCTCGATCACCGTGGCCTGGCGCATTCCGTCGTTTATCGTCTCGCTCGGCGTGCTGGAAATGGCCCGGGGCATGGCCTACCAGCTGACCGATTCGCGCACCGCTTACATCGGCGATGCCTTTGCATGGCTGTCCAACCCGCTGGCTTTTGGCATCTCGCCGTCGTTCCTGATCGCCTTGCTGGTGATCATCCTCGCCCAGCTGGTGCTGACGCGCACGGTGTTCGGCCGCTACCTGATCGGCATTGGCACCAACGAAGAGGCGGTGCGCCTGGCCGGCATCGACCCGCGCCCGTACAAGATCCTGGTGTTCTCGCTGATGGGCCTGCTCGCAGGGCTGGCTGCGCTGTTCCAGATTTCCCGCCTGGAAGCCGCCGACCCCAACGCCGGCTCCGGCCTTGAACTGCAGGTGATCGCCGCCGTGGTCATCGGTGGCACCAGCCTGATGGGCGGGCGCGGCTCGGTGATCAGCACCTTCTTTGGCGTGCTGATCATCTCGGTGCTGGCCGCAGGCCTGGCGCAGATCGGCGCTTCGGAGCCAACCAAACGCATTATCACCGGGGCGGTGATCGTCATCGCCGTGGTCCTCGACACCTACCGCAGCCGGCGCGCGCGCAGGCGGAACTGAAACAATGGCAACCATCAAAGATGTCGCGGCACTGGCGGGGATTTCCTACACCACCGTGTCGCATGTACTGAACAAGACCCGCCCGGTCAGCGAGCCGGTGCGCCTCAAGGTCGAAGCGGCGATCGCTGAGCTCGACTACGTGCCCAGCGCCGTAGCGCGCTCGCTCAAGGCGCGCAGCACCGCGACCATCGGCCTGCTGGTGCCCAACAGCGTCAACCCGTATTTCGCCGAGCTGGCCCGCGGCATCGAGGACGGCTGCGAGCGCAACGGCTACTGCGTGATCCTCTGCAACTCCGACGACAACCCGCAAAAGCAGCGCAGCTACCTGCGCGTGCTGCTGGAAAAACGCATCGACGGCCTGATCGTCGCCTCGGTCGGTGAAGACAACGACCTGCTCGACAGCCTGGCCAGCGTGCGCACGCCGATGGTCATCGTCGACCGCGCCCTGGAAGGCGTGGCCGCCGACCTGGTACGCATCGATCACGAGCAGGGTGCTTATCTGGCGACCCGCCATCTGCTCGAGCTCGGACATCGCGACATCGCCTGCATCGGCGGCCCGGCGACCACCAGCGTCGCCCAGTTGCGCCTGGCCGGTTTCCATCGGGCGCTGGCCGAAGCCGGGGTCAGCGCGCGCCAGGAGTGGCTGCTGAATAGCGAATTTACCAGTATCGGTGGCTATAGCGCGGCAGCGGCGCTGCTCGAAGGCGAGCGGCCGACGGCGATTTTTGCCGGCAACGACATGATCGGCATCGGCGTATTGCGCGCTGCCGCCGAACGCAACATCTGCGTGCCCAGCGAGCTGTCGGTAATCGGCTTCGACGATATCCAGATCAGCCAGTACGTATTCCCGGCGCTGACCACCGTTGGCCAGTCGATCCGCGAGCTGGGCGAGAGCGCCGCCGAACTGCTGCTGCGGCGCATCGCCGAGCCGCTGCGTGGCGCGCCAGAGCAGCGCATCGTCGCGCCGAGCATCGTCCTGCGCGAATCCACCGCGCCGCGCCCTGACCTTTTCAATGATTACCGCTGAGAACGAGCCCGCACATGCAAGCCAATGTAGTAGTGGTAGGTAGCCTGAACATGGACCTGGTGACGCGTGCCCAGCGCCTGCCGCGCGGCGGCGAAACCCTGGTGGGCGAAAGCTTCGTCACCGTGCCGGGCGGCAAGGGCGCCAACCAGGCGGTAGCGGCGGCGCGCCTGGGCGCGCAGGTGGCGATGGTCGGCTGCGTCGGTGATGATGCTTACGGCCAGCAACTGCGCCAGGCCCTGGCTGATGAACAGATCGACTGCCAGGCAGTGAGCATCGCTGCCGGGGTGTCCAGTGGCGTGGCGCTGATCGTGGTTGATGCCGCCAGCCAGAACGCCATCGTCATTGTTGCTGGTGGCAATGGCCAGTTGCTGCCCGAATCAGTACAGCGCTTCGACGCCTTGTTGCAAAACGCCGAGGTGATCATCTGCCAGCTGGAAGTGCCGATGGCCACCGTCGCCTACACCCTTGAGCGGGGCAGGGCGCTGGGCAAGACGGTGATCCTCAACCCGGCACCGGCCAGCGGCCCGCTGCCGGCCGAATGGTTTGCCCATATCGACTACCTGATCCCCAACGAAAGCGAAGCCGAGGCCCTGAGCGGGCTGCCGGTCAACGACCTGGACAGCGCCAAGGCGGCCGCCACGCATTTGTTGGCCATGGGCGTTGGCAAGGTCATCGTCACCCTCGGTGCCCAGGGCGCGCTGTTTGCCGATGGCCAGGGGTTCAGGCATTTCCCGGCGCCAGTGGTGCAGCCTGTGGACACCACAGCGGCCGGCGACACCTTTGTCGGCGGTTTCGCCGCGGCCCTGGCGCGTGGCGAAGCGCAGGGCGCGGCGATTGCCTTCGGCCAGCGTGCAGCGGCCCTGTCGGTTACCCGCGCCGGTGCGCAGCCTTCAATCCCGCACTTGAGCGAGCTGCAGCCATGAAGAAGACGCCCTTGCTGAACATTGCCCTGTCGCGCCTGATCGCCTCCCTCGGCCATGGCGACATCCTGCTGATTGGCGATGCCGGTTTGCCGGTGCCGGCGGGGGTGGAACTGATCGACCTGGCGCTGACCCCGGGTATTCCGGATTTCGCCAGCACCCTGCGCATTGTGCTGACGGAAATGCAGGTCGAAAGCCACGTGCTGGCGGAGGAAATCCTTCAGCATCAGCCGCCGGGCCTGACCGCCGTCGAGCAGTTGACCGCCCAGGGCGAACTGGGCGCCCGACGCTTGCTCAGTCACGAAGCGTTCAAGCAGTTGAGCCGCAGCGCCCGCGCCATCGTGCGCACCGGCGAGTGCCAGCCCTACAGCAACATTGCCTTGGTTGCCGGGGTGACCTTCTAGCTGTTCCATCTGATCATAAGGACGTGTCTTATGTTGAGCTGTGCCAAACGTTTGCTCCAAGGAGTGTTGCTGATGTCCGTGCTTTCGGCGGGTGCCCAGGCGGCGCCCATTGACCTGATTATCGATACCGACCCCGGCGCCGACGACGTGGTGGCGCTGTTCCTGGCCATGGCTTCGCCAGATGAACTGAAGATTCGCGCCATCACCACCGTGGCCGGCAACGTGCGACTCGAGAAGACCTCGCGCAATGCCCGCCTGGCTCGCGAATGGGCCGGGCGCGAAGACATTCCGGTATACGCCGGGGCGCCGAAACCGCTGGTGCGCACGCCGATCTACGCCGCCGATATCCATGGCGAAGAAGGCTTGCCCGGGGTAACGGTCAGCGAGCCGCAGAAGGGGCTGGCCAACGGCAGTGCGGTGCGTTACCTGATCGACACCTTGAGCAGCGCCAAGCCGCACAGCATCACTATCGCCATGCTCGGCCCGCAGACCAACCTGGCTTTGGCGCTGATTGAAGCGCCGCAGATCGTCAATGGCATCAAGGAAGTGATCGTCATGGGCGGTGCCCACTTCAATGGCGGCAATATCACCCCGGTGGCCGAGTTCAACCTGTTCGCCGACCCTCACGCTGCCGAAGTAGTACTCGCTAGCGGGGTCAAGCTCACCTACCTGCCGCTGGACGTCACCCACAAGGTGCTGACCAGCGAGGCGCGGCTCAAACAGATTGCCGACCTCAACAATGGGGCGAGCAAGCGCGTGGTGGATATCCTCAACGCCTACGTCAAGCAGGACATGAAGCACTACGGCATGCCTGGCGGCCCGGTACATGACACCACGGTGATTGCCTACCTGCTCAAGCCTGAACTGTTCCACGGCCGCCAGGTGTTCATGCAGGTCGACAGCCGCGACGGCCCGACCTTCGGCCAGACCATTACCGACTGGTACGGCACCCTGAAAGAACCGGGCAACGTCACCTGGATTACCGAGGGGGATGCCCAGGGCTTTTTTGATCTTCTCAGTGCCCGTCTGGCGCGTCTGCCATAACCGGCTGGCTGTAACGCTCAAAGACCTGGTCGACGTAGCTGCGTGCGTCGTCCGGGCCTAGGTCCTTGACCAGCAAGTCGAGGGCGATCAGCAGCAGTTCTTCGGCGCTGGCCGGGCTGTAGGCGCTCTGGCCCTCGGGCCATTTGACCTTGATGTCGGCATCGATGATGTGGCTTGTCATGAACATTCTCGAGTGAAACCTGCGCGCGCTGTCGGTTCAAATGCCGGGCCCTGGCGTTTGAAGGGGAGGCTGGCCTGCGCTCCGCCGATAGCTGCAGTAAATCATGGCCGCCGCCTGCATCGCACTGCGACTTAGGCATAAGCGCAGGGGGCGTGGCAAACTATCGGTGTTTTAGCTTGCCGGGACAGCGCAGTGCAGATCGACCTCAACAACCCCAACGACTTTACCCTCGACAACGTCCGGGCCCTGCTGGTGGCCGGCAATGGTGCGGTTCACAACCAGCTGCGGGTCAATCACAAGGGCATCGCCTGGTTGTCCCAAGTCACTGGTGGCCGCGAACTGCAGGGCCTGTCCTTTCGTCTGGAAACCTGGGCGGCGGGCTCCGGTTGTGTCGGCCCGCAGGTGGCCGATGACGAGCGCTGGATACGCCAGGTGTACAACGCCCTGAAAAATAACTGGCCGAAACCTGCCAGCGACTACATCGACCTGTATTGAGCTTGCGCAAAATCCGGTCACGATTAGCCTTGGCCTAGAGCGCTCTGGCTCGGGCACAATGGTCCGGTTTTGCAACGAAAAACCAGGAGTGCTGTCACATAGGCAGCATTCAAGTATTTAAGGAGGATTCATGTTCCGCACGCGTGCATCATTGGTAAGCCTGTTGGCTGTCGCCGTATTGGCAGGTTGCAGCAGCACTGGCGGCTCTTCGTCGAAGGCCCCGCAGGCTGCTGCCAACACCGATGGCCGTTGCCAGGCCAGCGGCGCCGAGTTCGCCATCGGCAAGCCGGCCACCCCCGAGTTGCTCGAGCAGGCGCGTAAAGCCAGCGGCTCGCAACTGGCCCGTGTGCTCAAGCCTCACGACGTCATGACCCTGGAATACCGCTCCGAGCGCCTGAACCTCAACGCCGACGAACAAGGCGTGATCACCCGCGTAAACTGCGGCTAAAACGGTCTCTGTGGGAGCGGGCTTGACCCGCGATAGGGCCATTACTGGTTCTATCGCGGAGCAAGCCCGCTCCCAAATCCCAGGCACAAAAAAACCCGCCACAAGGACGGGTTTTTTTATTCGGTCAGATCTTACTCTGGACGAACTTGTGCAGCCTGCATGCCCTTCTGGCCTTTTTCGGCAACGAAGGAGACAGTCTGGCCTTCCTTCAGGCTTTTGAAACCGTCGGTTTCGATAGCCTTGAAGTGAACGAACAGGTCGTCGCCGCCACCTTGTGGAGTGATGAAGCCGAAGCCTTTCTCATCGTTGAACCATTTTACGGTGCCGGTTTGGCGATTAGACATGGGTGTATCTCCAGGAAACATGATTTTCAGTAGTGCGGTGTTGCCGAGGCCAACAGGGTGCACGCCGACCATCATAGTCTAATTATGGGCTTGTAGCCCCTTTTACCTTCGCAGATTGCTGATCTGGAGCAAATTAGCGATGGATAACTGGCCAAAAGCCCTATTATTTCGGGTTTTTCGGGCCGCAGACCGCTGCAATATTTTTTTGCGCGCGCTCCATTACCGCTGCATCAACGCCATCCTCCAGGGTATCCAGGTCTTTCATCTCTTTGTCGCTGAGATTTTTCTGGAGCACGTCTCCGGCACATTTGCAGTGCTGTTCGGCTTTATCCTTTGCCAGGCCTTGCTTCTGCGCCTGCGCTACGCAGGTCGACTGGTAGTTGCTGGGCAGTTTGCCGGCATGGGCTCCCAACGGCAGCAGCAGGGCAGAGGCAGCCGCCAGGGCCAGAAGAGACTGAAGTCGCATAACCAAACACTCCTTGGGGTCGAGTCTCACAAGAGTAGGACGCTTCACAAACTCTGAGCGGAAAAAATCCGCGCAAGTTCACCGCCAAAGCTCAATTTGCGAATATTTCTGCCCAGCCGGTCAATCTGCCCGCAATCGCCCGAAAGCTTTGTGCTAGCATGCTGGCCTTGAGCTCGCCGCCGGCTGTTTCTTGCAGCTTGCAGCTTGCAGCTCCCAACTGTTTTTTTACTATTCCAGTCACTCTGGTTCGTTCCCTGGCAGGCCTTCGGGCTTCTGCCACTGTGAGGCAGGCTTTGCTTGTGCAAAGACAGGGGCGGATCGCGTACTGGCTCATCCCAACCCACGTGACCTTTGGTAGGGGTCACCACTAGGAGAGGAGGCGCCATGCCCATTATTACTCTTCCCGATGGCAGTCAACGTTCATTCGACAAGGCAGTTTCGGTTGCCGAAGTCGCCGCATCCATTGGTGCGGGCCTCGCCAAAGCCACCGTCGCCGGCAAGGTCGACGGCAAGCTGGTCGACGCCTGCGACCTGATCGAGAACGATGCCAGCCTGCAAATCATCACGCCCAAGGACGAAGAGGGGCTGGAGATCATCCGTCACTCGTGCGCCCACCTGGTCGGCCACGCGGTCAAGCAGCTGTACCCGACTGCGCGCATGGTCATCGGTCCGGTCATCGATGAAGGCTTCTATTACGACATCGCCTACGAGCGTCCTTTCACGCCCGAAGACATGGCGGCGATCGAACAGCGCATGCAGCAGCTGATCGACACCGAATACGACGTCATCAAAAAAGTCACTCCGCGCGCCGAAGTGATCGAAGTGTTCAAGGCCCGCGGCGAAGACTACAAGCTGCGCCTGGTCGAGGACATGCCGGATGAACAGGCCATGGGCCTGTACTACCACGAAGAATACGTCGACATGTGCCGCGGCCCGCACGTGCCGAACACCCGTTTCCTGAAATCCTTCAAGCTGACCAAGCTGTCCGGCGCCTACTGGCGCGGCGACGCTAAAAACGAGCAGCTGCAGCGCGTCTACGGCACCGCCTGGGCCGACAAGAAGCAGCTGGCTGCTTATATTCAGCGCATCGAAGAAGCAGAAAAACGCGACCACCGTAAAATCGGCAAGCGCCTGGGCCTGTTCCACCTCCAGGAAGAAGCGCCGGGCATGGTGTTCTGGCACCCGAACGGCTGGACCCTGTACCAGGTACTCGAGCAGTACATGCGCAAGGTTCAGCGCGACAACGGCTACCTGGAAATCAAGACTCCGCAGGTTGTTGACCGTTCGCTGTGGGAAAAGTCTGGCCACTGGGCCAACTACGCCGACAACATGTTCACCACCCAGTCGGAAAACCGCGACTACGCCATCAAGCCGATGAACTGCCCATGCCACGTGCAGGTGTTCAACCAGGGCCTGAAGAGCTACCGCGAGCTGCCGCTGCGTCTGGCCGAGTTCGGTGCCTGCCACCGTAACGAGCCGTCGGGCGCGCTGCACGGCATCATGCGCGTGCGTGGCTTTACCCAGGACGACGCGCACATCTTCTGCACCGAAGAGCAGATGCAGTCCGAATCCGCCGCGTTCATCAAGCTGACCATGGATGTCTACGCCGATTTCGGCTTCAAAGACATCGAAATGAAGCTCTCGACCCGCCCTGAAAAGCGTGTTGGCTCCGATGAGCTGTGGGATCGCGCCGAAGCCGCACTGGCCGCCGCCCTCGACAGCGCCGGCCTGCCGTACGACCTGCAGCCGGGCGAAGGGGCCTTCTACGGGCCGAAGATCGAGTTCTCGCTGAAGGATTGCCTTGGCCGCGTCTGGCAGTGTGGTACCCTGCAGCTCGACTTCAACCTGCCGATCCGTCTGGGCGCAGAATTCGTCTCCGAAGACAACGGCCGCAAGCATCCGGTGATGCTGCACCGTGCAATCCTCGGTTCGTTCGAGCGTTTCGTCGGAATTCTCATCGAGCATTACGAAGGTGCATTCCCGGCCTGGCTGGCGCCAACCCAGGCGGTGATCATGAATATCACCGACAAGCAGGCCGAATTCGCCCAGAATGTTGAAAAAACTCTCAATGAAAGCGGGTTCCGTGCCAAGTCCGACTTGAGAAATGAGAAAATCGGCTTTAAAATCCGCGAGCATACTTTGCTCAAGGTCCCTTACCTTTTGGTTATAGGGGATCGCGAAGTCGAAACGCAAACCGTCGCTGTGCGTACTCGTGAAGGCGCTGACCTGGGCTCGATGCCCGTCGCTCAATTCGCTGAATTCCTCGCTCAAGCGGTTTCCCGGCGTGGTCGCCAAGAATCGGAGTAATTACTATTAAGCGTGAAATGAGAAACGATAAACGAGCTGCACCGAAGGCCCCGATCAACGAGAATATCTCGGCACGCGAGGTTCGGTTAATTGGCGCTGACGGCGAGCAGATTGGCATCGTCTCGATTGATGAAGCGCTTCGTATCGCTGAAGAAGCGAAGCTGGACCTGGTAGAGATTTCTGCCGACGCAGTACCGCCTGTCTGCAAGGTCATGGACTACGGCAAGCACCTCTTCGAAAAGAAGAAGCAAGCTAACGAGGCCAAGAAGAATCAGAAGCAGGTCCAGATTAAAGAAATCAAGTTTCGTCCAGGGACGGAGGAGGGGGATTACCAGGTAAAACTACGCAACCTGGTACGTTTCCTGAGTGATGGGGACAGGGCCAAGATTTCCTTGAGATTTCGCGGTCGTGAGATGGCCCACCAGGAGCTGGGTATGGAACTGTTGAAGCGGGTCGAAACTGACCTTTTGGAATACGGTTCCGTCGAACAGCATCCTAAGATGGAAGGACGCCAGCTGATCATGGTCATCGCACCCAAGAAAAAGAAATAACCACCAGGGCACGGCAGGCCTTGCGGTTATGTTTATCAACTGAATGCGGAGTATCCGAACATGCCAAAAATGAAAACCAAAAGCGGTGCGGCCAAGCGTTTCTTGAAAACGGCTAACGGCATCAAGCACAAACACGCTTTCAAGAGCCACATCCTGACCAAAATGTCGACCAAGCGTAAGCGTCAACTTCGTGGTAGCAGCTTGCTGAACCCGTCGGACGTGGCAAAAGTCGAGCGCATGCTGCGCCTTCGTTAATTTTTGGTTCTAGATAGAGGAAGTTACTCATGGCTCGTGTAAAGCGTGGCGTCATCGCTCGTAAGCGTCACAAGAAAATTCTGAAACTGGCTAAAGGCTACTACGGCGCTCGCTCGCGCGTATTCCGTGTTGCCAAGCAAGCGGTCATCAAGGCAGGCCAATACGCCTACCGCGACCGTCGTCAGAAAAAACGTCAGTTCCGCGCTCTGTGGATCGCTCGTATCAACGCTGGTGCGCGTATCAACGGTCTGTCCTACAGCCGCCTGATCGCTGGCCTGAAAAAAGCGTCGATCGAAATCGACCGCAAGGTTCTGGCCGATCTGGCAGTGAACGAAAAAGCGGCGTTTGCTGCGATTGTCGAGAAAGCTAAAGCCTCGCTGGCTTAAGTACCCCCGACAATCACCAGGTGTCATTTCCGGCGCCTGGTGTTAAACGTCTTAATAGGGGAAGAGCCTGCGCTCTTCCCCTATTTCGTATCTGGAGTCTGTACATGGAAAACCTGGACGCGCTGGTCTCCCAAGCCCTGGAGGCCGTGGAACGCGCTGAAGACATCAATGCCCTGGAACAGATCCGGGTGCAATTCCTTGGCAAGAAAGGCGAACTGACCCAGGTGATGAAGACCCTGGGCAACCTGCCAGCCGAAGAGCGGCCGAAAGTCGGTGCGCTGATCAACGACGCCAAGGAACGCGTCACCGAGGTCCTCAACGCGCGCAAAGCGGCGTTTGAAGAGGCCGAGCTCAGCGCCCGACTGGCCGCCGAGTGCATCGATGTAACCTTGCCGGGCCGTGGCCAGACCTCCGGTGGTCTGCATCCGATCACCCGTACCCTGGAACGCATCGAGCAGTTCTTCACCCACATTGGCTACGGCATCGCCGAAGGCCCTGAGGTCGAAGACGACTACCACAACTTCGAAGCGCTCAACATTCCCGGCCACCACCCGGCCCGGGCAATGCACGACACCTTCTATTTCAATGCCAACATGCTGCTGCGTACCCACACCTCGCCGGTGCAGGTGCGGACCATGGAGTCCACTCAGCCGCCCATCCGCATTGTCTGCCCGGGCCGCGTTTACCGCTGCGACTCGGACCTGACCCACTCGCCGATGTTCCACCAGGTCGAAGGCCTGTTGATCGATCGCGACATCAATTTCGCCGACCTCAAAGGCACCATCGAAGAATTCCTGCGGGTGTTCTTCGAAAAAGAGCTGGCGGTACGTTTCCGTCCGTCGTTCTTCCCCTTCACCGAGCCTTCGGCTGAAGTCGACATCCAGTGCGTGATCTGCAGCGGCAAAGGTTGCCGGGTGTGCAAGCAGACCGGCTGGCTGGAAGTCATGGGCTGCGGCATGGTTCACCCGAACGTGCTGCGCATGTCCGGCATCGACCCGGAAGAGTTCCAGGGCTTTGCCTTCGGCATGGGCGCCGAGCGCCTGGCCATGCTGCGTTACGGCGTCAACGATTTGCGCCTGTTCTTCGACAACGATTTGCGGTTCCTTGCGCAATTTCGCTAGGTCGCGCACCCGTAACGAATCTTTCAGGAGAGCAGGATGAAATTCAGTGAAAAGTGGCTGCGCGGTTGGGTCAACCCGCAGGTATCCCGTGACGATCTGGTCGCCCGTCTGTCGATGGCCGGCCTTGAGGTCGACAGCGTCACCCCGGCCGCCGGCCAGTTCAGCGGTATCATCGTCGGTGAGGTGCTGAGCACCGAACAGCACCCCGATGCCGACAAGCTGCGCGTGTGCCAGGTCAGCAATGGCAGCGAGACCTTCCAGGTAGTGTGCGGCGCGCCCAACGTTCGCCCTGGCCTGAAGATCCCGTTCGCGATGATCGGCGCCGAACTGCCGGGCGACTTCAAAATCAAGAAAGCCAAGCTGCGTGGCGTTGAATCCAACGGCATGCTCTGCTCGGCGGCCGAGCTGCAGATCAGCGAAGAAAACGACGGCCTGCTGGAACTGGCGGCTGACGCCCCGGTTGGCACCGACATTCGCGTGTACCTGGACCTGGACGACGCCAGCATCGAGATCGGCCTGACCCCGAACCGTGGCGACTGCCTGTCGCTGGCCGGCCTGGCGCGCGACGTCGGCGCCCTGTACGACGTACCGGTGACCCGTCCGCAAGTGCCGGCTGTTGCCGCCACTCACGACGAAGTGCGCCCGGTTGAAGTGCTGGCACCGGCTGCCTGCCCACGCTACCTGGGCCGCGTTATCCGTAACGTCGACCTGACCCGGCCGACCCCGCTGTGGATGGTCGAGCGCCTGCGTCGCTCCGACCTGCGCAGCATCGACGCTGCCGTCGACATTACCAACTACGTGATGCTCGAGCTCGGCCAGCCGATGCACGCCTTCGATCTCGCCGAAATCAACGGCGGCATCCGCGTGCGCATGGCAGAAGAGGGCGAGAAGCTGGTACTGCTCGACGGCCAGGAAGTCACCCTGCGCCCCGACACCCTGGTCATCGCCGACCACAGCCGCGCCCTGGCCATCGCCGGTGTGATGGGTGGTGAGCACAGCGGCGTTGCTGCTGGCACCCGCGACATCTTCCTCGAGAGCGCCTTCTTCGAGCCGATTTCCGTGGCTGGCAAGGCCCGTTCCTACGGCCTGCACACCGATGCCTCGCACCGCTACGAGCGCGGCGTCGACTCGCAACTGGCCCGCGAAGCCATCGAGCGCGCTACCGGCCTGCTGCTGGAGATCGTCGGCGGCGAAGCGGGCCCGGTGATCGACGTCACCAGCGAAGCGCACCTGCCCAAGGTGGCCCCGGTCACCCTGCGTGCCGAGCGCCTGACCCAGATGCTGGGCATGGAAATGGCCAGCGCCGAGGTCGAGCAACTGCTCAACGGCCTGGGCCTGAAAACCACCGCCGGCGAAGGCCAGTGGCAGGTTGAAGTACCAAGCCATCGCTTCGACATCAGCCTGGAAGTCGACCTGATCGAAGAGCTGGCGCGCCTGTACGGCTACAACCGCCTGCCAGTGCGTTACCCGCAAGCGCGCCTGGCCCCGCAGGCCAAGGCCGAAGCCCGTGGCGAACTGCCAGCCCTGCGCCGCCTGCTGGTGGCCCGTGGTTACCAGGAAGCCATCACCTACAGCTTCATCGACCCGAAACTGTTCGAACTGTTCAGCCCGGGCGTCGAGCCGCTGCTGCTGGCCAACCCGATCTCCAACGACATGGCGGCCATGCGTGCCTCGCTGTGGCCGGGCCTGGTCAAGTCGCTGCAGCACAACCTCAACCGCCAGCAAGACCGCGTGCGCATGTTCGAAAGCGGCCTGCGCTTCGTCGGCCAGCTGGGCGACCTCAAGCAGCAGCCGATGCTCGCCGGTGTGGTCTGCGGCAGCCGCCTGCCGGAAGGCTGGGCCAACGGCCGTGACAGCATCGACTTCTTCGACGTGAAAGCCGACGTTGAAGCGGTACTGGGCTTCTCTGGCTCGCTCGCCGAGTTCAGCTTCGTTGCGGGCAAACACCCGGCGCTGCACCCGGGCCAAACCGCACGCATCGAGCGCGACGGTCGCGAAGTCGGCTACCTGGGTGCCATCCACCCGGAGCTGGCCAAGACCCTGGGCCTGGATCGTCCGGTGTACGTGTTTGAGCTGGTGCTGGGTGAAGTGGCCGAAGGCCGCCTGCCGAAGTTCAGCGAACTGTCGAAATTCCCGGAAGTGCGTCGTGACCTGGCCTTGGTCGCAGGACGTGATGTTGCTTCGAGCTCGGTGCTTGAAGTAATTCGTGACAATGCAGGCGAATGGCTCACAGACCTCAGGCTGTTTGATGTTTATCAGGGTAAAGGCATTGATCCTGATAGAAAAAGCCTGGCCGTCGGCTTGACCTGGCAGCATCCATCGCGCACTCTTAATGATGAAGAGGTGAATACTGCAACCCAGAACATCCTCACCTCGCTCGAACAAAGGTTGAACACCACGTTAAGGAAATAGCGTATGGGTGCTCTGACGAAAGCTGAGATGGCCGAACGGCTGTACGAGGAGCTGGGCCTGAACAAGCGCGAGGCCAAGGAATTGGTCGAGCTGTTCTTTGAGGAAATCAGGCACGCTCTTGAAGACAACGAGCAGGTCAAATTGTCCGGATTCGGCAATTTCGACCTGCGCGACAAGCGCCAGCGGCCGGGCCGCAACCCCAAGACCGGGGAAGAAATCCCGATCACGGCGCGTCGGGTCGTCACCTTTCGTCCAGGGCAGAAGTTGAAAGCCCGAGTTGAGGCCTATGCTGGAACCAAGTCATAACGACGAGCTTCCGCCGATTCCAGGCAAACGCTACTTCACCATTGGTGAAGTGAGCGAGCTTTGCGCGGTAAAACCGCACGTGCTCCGCTACTGGGAGCAGGAATTCCCGCAACTCAACCCGGTAAAGCGCCGCGGCAACCGGCGGTATTATCAGCGCCAGGACGTGCTGATGATCCGCCAGATCCGCGCGCTGCTCTACGACCAAGGCTTCACCATCGGCGGGGCGCGTTTGCGCCTCTCTGGCGACGAAGCCAAGGACGACACCACCCAGTACAAGCAACTGATCCGGCAAATGATTGCCGAGTTGGAAGACGTGTTGGTGGTGCTGAAGAAGTAACCCCTACCGGGCCCGGAATTTTGGAAAAAATGCTTCCATAATTCAAAAGGTTAGGGTACATTCTTCAACGTTCTCAGCAACCAGGGGAACATGCTTCAAGCCCAGTCGGGGCGTAGCGCAGCCCGGTAGCGCACTTGCATGGGGTGCAAGGGGTCGAGTGTTCGAATCACTCCGTCCCGACCATTATTTAACGAAGAAGCCCAGTCGGTGACGACTGGGCTTTTTTGTTTTTGTAGTTTAAGGTAGGCACGTGTGGCACAAGGCTACCCCTGTTTAGCTTGTGGTGTATTGCGAAAGAGTTCTGAGTGTGGCTCGAGTATTGATATCGAAAACTTTGCTATTTGGTGTGAAAAATAAAGGTTTACGCTGGCAATTGACTTGCTAATTTTCAATTTTCTTTGTTTCGGTAATTGGTGTTTAGAATTAAATTGTTGCCTTGGGCGGGGTTGCTATTCGCAATGAGAAAGTATGTGGGTGCGCGCTAGTCAGTTATCAGTATCGCCAGTTCGAGTGGCACAGGTAATAAGATTAAAACGGGCGAGGTCTAGGTTTGCCCTTGCCAGATTTCAGACCCTCTAGGATGGAAGGCTATGACGACGAATTTTCTCATTGACCCTGAGTTCGACCTTTATCGTGCTCACATTCAAAAGCAGTTGCGGGAAGGTAAGACTTGGGCGGATCTTCGAGTGCAGGTCGAGCAAGCTTCCGATGCCTTGGACGCTTGGCTCGTTTCTCAGGAGATGTTCTCCTCATGGCCAAGCCTTGGTCCCACATTGCAAGAGCGTCGTGCCAAATGGATTGCGTTGTTAGATGCAAAGCAAGATGCCGAGTCAAGGATGACGCTCGCGAAACGGCCACTCGTAGTCGTCGGTCGCGAGGAGACTGAACCCAATATCAAGGTGGCTGAAGATGAGCATTCGTCATGGCAGCTGTATAGCGCTCATCTAGAAAGACAGGGGTGGGACAAAGAAGAGGACATTACCCCGATTGAGGAGTCGTCTCTCAAAATTTTGAAACGGCTGAAAAAGAAGACGGAAGGTACGGGGCCAGTACGTGGGATGGTGGTCGGTCATGTTCAGTCGGGAAAGACAGCGAGTATTGCGGGATTGTCTGCCATGGCTGCTGATCATGGATGGAATCTAGTGATTGTTCTGAGCGGAACGTTGGAGAACCTACGCCGACAAACACTCCGTCGACTAGTCAAAGATTTGAATCACTCTGGCAACATTCATTGGGAGCCGCTTGATCAACCCTCAGGTGACAGCCCTCATGGCCACCGGGCGCAAGACAAGCATTTTAGAGCGGGAAGCACGTCCCGCTATCTTGTTGTTTGTCTAAAAAATCCAACTCGTCTTGAAAACCTTTATGGCTGGATTACGAAAGACGTAGCCTCGTTGAGACAAATGCGCATTCTCATCATTGATGACGAGGCGGATCAGGCAAGTATCAATACCGCAGCTAGTGAACAGGTCCGGACCACCATCAACCAGGCAATCATCAGATTGACGAAAGTTGAGGCGCTTGCCGTTAATTATGTGGGCTACACAGCAACGCCAGCAGCCAATTTTCTTAATGAGGGGCCAGGCGAGGGGTTGTATCCCGAGAGCTTCATCCTCTCTCTGCAGCAGTCGGATAAACATTTTGGCCCGCCGCAGATCTTCGGGGCCGCTGATCGCGGTATCGAACCGTTAGGAGTAATTAGCCCGGTTTCAACCAGCGATTTGGGCGGGATCACAGATCTACATGACAACCACTTGGAGAACATTCCGGGTAGCCTAATGGATGCGCTGCGTTGGTTCGTATGTGCTGCGGCAGCATTTCGCGTTTATGGGATAGCTAAGCCTGTCAGCATGCTTGTGCATACTAGCCAGCGGCAGCAGCATCACCAAAATGTAGCCGACGCTGTGAGCAGAATGCTTGTTGAGGCTAGCAATAACAAGGAAAGTTTCCTTGCAGCATGCCAGAAAACCTGGAACGAGCAGAGCGCGAAACTCGGTAGGGACGATTTCAAGGATCGATTCTCTACCTATGGTTGGATGGACAGCTTGCGTGACTATCCAGCGTTCGATGCGTTGGTCCCGCACATTGAAGATTTACTTGCGAGAGTATCCGCTATTCCGCTCAATGAAGAAGGGACGATGACCTACCATCGAGGTCTCCACATTTGTATCGACAATTGCGCAAATAATGGCATAAGCAATGAAAACGAAGTGCGGCGGTTATTTTACCCCGACCCAGATTTAGATGACTATCCAGATTTCGCCGCAGCCTTCATCGTGGTTGGTGGGAGCACACTCGCGCGAGGGCTCACGATTGAGAACCTAGTTAGCACCTTTTTTCTCCGTGCAACGGTGCTCGGAGATTCTTTGATGCAAATGGGGCGTTGGTTCGGCTACCGGAAGGGTTACGAACTTATCCCTAGAATTTGGATGCCAGAACAAACTAGGGCCAAGTTCGAGTTCTTGACGCTGGCTGAGGAAGACCTGCGTGACGACCTCAAACGATTCATGGATGGGGGCGCCGACCCCTCTGAGTTCGGGCCAAGAGTACGGACTCATCCCCGGGCATCATGGTTGCGCCCTACCGCTCGAAATCGCATGGTCCAGGCTCAGGGGGCAGAATATGACTTCTCTGCGGTCAACCGGCAGACAACGATCTTTCATGCGGGAGAGGAAAGTGCCTCAATTCATCTGCACAATAGATCTATTGCAACGGAATTTTTGGAGAATATTGAAAAGGGGCCTGTAGCTGCTCTACAGAGAAGCGCTCTTGTATGGCGGGGCGTGGCCTTCGATGCCGTTGCAAAACTTCTGAGCGATCTGAAGTTTCATCCGAACGCACAGTTTTTTTCAGACATCGGGCCGTTTCTTCAGTGGTATCAGCGGCAGGCCGTCGCTGTAGGCTATGAGAAATGGAATGTTGTTGCTGCAGGCACGTCATCCGGCTCGGGGAGAGTATGGCGTATCAATGACAGATCTGTTGGGCTTGTAACCCGCAGTCGCGTTATTGCTGCGAGTCGTGATGATGCTGTTTCCATTGGTGTACTTCGGGATCCATTGGATCTTCTGGCGGATATCGGCAAGGAGTTCCAAGTACCCAAGCAGCCGAGCAATGAAGCGATCTCCGCACTGCGTGCCAGTGCAGAATTGCAAAGCACTCCTCAGTTGCTTTTGTATCTGATTGATAAGGGCAGTCAAGCAAGCGATTCACAGTTGCGTAAACCGGAGGAAGAGAGGTTAAGGGCGTCGCTTGATGCGGAAGAGGACATCCTTGGCGTCAGCATCTTACTTCCTGGTGCGAGGAGTGTCGGACGATCCTATGCGACGCATCTTACCGTGCGCATTCCGCCGGTACTGGCTGACGAAAATGATGATGCTCCTGGTACCGGGGTTGGAGAGAATAGGTGAGATACTTTCCATTGCCCTTGGGATTCATG
The DNA here is from genome assembly GCF_044743505.1 of Pseudomonas sp. NPDC087612. Taxonomy (NCBI): domain Bacteria; kingdom Pseudomonadati; phylum Pseudomonadota; class Gammaproteobacteria; order Pseudomonadales; family Pseudomonadaceae; genus Pseudomonas; species Pseudomonas sp. NPDC087612. The sequence continues at coordinate 651,100 of NZ_JBIUWO010000001.1, read as the reverse complement.
CAAGAGTCTGGCAGCGCATTGCTACGGGCTATGCAAAATGAGTCAATGATTCCACTTGACCTACTTATCAGAGAAGCTGTCCAGAACAGTCTTGATGCTGCATTGGGTGTTCCCGGCAGCGAAGTATCTGTCGATATCGCTATTCGCGAGCATACGACCGATGTGATTGCTGAACTTCTGGGGTTCGGCATCGACAAGGAAGTGCTTTTTCGCCTCTTTCCAATAGGTGGCCAGTTGCTAGAGATTCGCGACAAGGACACAGAGGGGTTGACGGGGCCGGTCGGGATAGAAGACGTCGGTCGTGGCGAGCCTCGGGGAAACCTACTAAAACTCGTGTATGAGGTAGGCAAACCTCGGGGCGACGGAGCATCTGGTGGCTCTTGGGGGTTAGGCAAGACATGCTATTTCCGGGTAGGCGTAGGACTGGTCTTTTACTACTCGCGGATCTATCTGGACAACCGTTATGAAGAAAGGTTGGTTGCCTGCCTTGTTGAGAACGAGACTGATGAGGACCGGCTCCAGCGAGACTCGGCGACGGGCATTGCTTGGTGGGGCGGGGCCAAAGGCGCCCCCATCACCGACTCTACGAAAATTGCAGAGCTACTGGGGTCAATCGGTGTTCAGCCACTTAAGGGGGGGGATACTGGTACAGTTATTGTTATTCCGTTCCTGAGAACAGACCTTATTCCTCTTCCAAATGAAGCAGCTCCTGAAGACCCCGATGAAAGCGCATGTTGGGAGCCTCTGCCATGGTGGTTCCAAAACTACACGTCTTATGTGCGCATAGCGCTGCAGCGCTGGTTCTGCGCTAGGATCGACAACCCCCGGTTTCGAGGAGGGCCAGCACTTTCAGTTAGCGTCAATGGCCAGCGCTTGCAGAGCACGCGGATGCAACCGGTATATCAAGTGTTGCAAGCCCTCTACAATCGACTGGATAGCGGTACTTCGCCGAGGGGCGACGACTATCTCGATAAGTGCGGCATCGACGTGACGAGCATCCTTAATAAATCCATAGATTTAAATGGAGTTTTCCGAGCGGGTACAAGCGCTGGTCGGATCACAGCGGTGCGCCTTACCGCCGAACAACTTAAGATGACCGCCCCTGACAACGCTCCCGATCCCTATCGCAGCATTTTAAACCCGCAAGAGCAGCCTCAACGGAGTCGGCCGCTGGTGGCCTTCATGCGAGGCCCCGGAATGGTGATTCGCTGGGACAACAGCGCTGACCCGAAGGGTTGGGGCGGTGGCGCATTGGTGGATGCGGGCGATAGCTTTCTTGTCGGGCTATTCGTCCCAGAAAAGAATCGTGAGTTGAAGCAGGCCATCCGTGACAAGTTGCGATCTGCAGACCACACACTAGAAGCCTATCTGCGTGCATGCGAGAGAGCAGACCACCATCAATGGGTAGATCATGCAGGCCTCACGATTGTCAGTAGAATTCGCAGTAAAGTAGGTAATGCTATCGTAGCATTTAATGCTCCAATAGCTGCGAGGCCTCAAGGCATTTCTCTGCGAGCGGCCCGCAATCTTGCAGATAGATTGCTTCCTGCTGGGTTTGGCCAAGATGGACGGATACCACCAGCCCCACCTGGCATGCCCGAGCCAGGCGATCCACATCAGCGTCGACAAGGGGGGCAGCATAAGCTTCCGGATCTCGAAGTAACCGATGTGCAATATGGTAAAGGCGAAATGCGCGTTTGCTGGCAATTGTACTGGGGGAAGGGGCAGGCCAGCAGGCAGATAGTGCTTAGTGTGGACTCAGAGTCTAGGAAGATAAGTTATAAAAAGTGGGTTGAGGAGGGGCTTGGGCCCTTCCCGCTACGTATTGGGAACGCTACGGTTACAGGGCCCTTCTCGCCGTATATCACAATCGGTCTCGAGGTTGATGGGCTGCTACTAGTTCTGAAACAAGGGTGGTCAGGCATAGATGGTGCCACCGTCCACGGTGAATTGGCCGTCCGGATGCCCGAATCACTTGCTGGTAATTTGCGGCCGGTTCTGCATGCGGCGGTACTAGAGGTGACGGGAGGGGCGGTATGAAACAGCACCAAATTCCGCCCCATCCAGTACTGACTCTAGAACATATTCAGCAGTTAGAATTTGATCCAGTGATCACTATCACCTCATCAAGGGGGAGTCCCGGGGCTCGAGGGCAATGGGGGGGGCAGTTTACGCTGGGCCACGACTCCGATTGGGATCCTGTTAGAGACGAGCTGGAAGTAATTTGCCATATCGAGGATTTGCCGAACGTCTGGTTGCTTTTCGGACCTGCTGGGGTGGCTCCGAAGTCTTCGACATTGGCCTTGGCTCTAGAGTGGGTTTCCTCCGACTCTGGCTGGCGCACGCTCGGAGAGCCGGTAATGCTTCGCTTACCAAACAGCTCCGACGAGGCAGTGCCTGCGCACCTTACATTGGAATTACCGGCCAATACCGCTCGAGGAACTGGCACACTTTCGCTGCAGCTCTTCTTAAGCGATGCGGGAACTCCTGATGAGGAGGAAAAAGGTCTGGCAAGAATTCCAGGGTTCCGGTTTGGATTATTGGGCCCTGAGACCCGTCTTATCATAGATGGGGACGGCTCATTGTTTCCAGTTATAGAGGAAGAACTTGGCGTCAACGAACCGCTCTGGAGGTTCACACACGACTGGTCTGATCCAGGAGAAGATGAGTTTTCTACAACGTGGTTGTCTCTTTCCCTGAATAACAAGCATCCTGACTTTCCTTTGTTGCGCGAAAAGAACTCTGAAGTATGGACGCCGCTATTTTGCCAAGTCATGGCATCTTGGCTTGCCACGTTTCTATTGGAGCTGCAGGCCGACCTAGGTGTGGACTTCAGTGCGATTGCACTTGGTAGATCTATGGCTGCGGAGCGGGGGAGTATTGTGGATGCTGCGGCCTCAATGGTAAAGCGCGGCAACCTTAACTGCTCTTCACCTGGAGAACTGATCAGATCAATTCAGGCATGGGTCGATACAATCGCTCGTACACCTCGGGAGGTGCAATGAACTGGGCGAAACTCACTCGCAATGTTGCGAGCCGGAAGTTTGAGGAAATGAAGGAGGAAGATGCATTTCTGCCCGGAACTTTAGCCGCTGATTATCCAAGTCTAAGGGCTGCGATTTGCGATTCTCTCCCGCTTTTTGTAAGTAGTGATCTTGAGGCTGGTGTCTATGATATTCAGGTCGGGCTTACTCTTTATAAGCATTTGAGCGAGTATGGGTTCGGTGTGCGTCAAGCTGCTGATGATGGAATATGGCGCTACCTGTCCATAGTTGTTTTTCCGGACTATGTTAGATCTAGGTGGGAAAAATCCCAACAAGAAGCACGGTTCTGGCGAGATCGCAGTCGCATTTGGCTGCGCGCACTTTGGTGGTTTGTCCATCTTTCATGGCAGGGCGATGAATCTTCGACTCGCACCAGCACCTTTGGAATGTCGACTGATGACGTCGTGCAGATAGTCGAGCGGCCTGGGCGCCGGGGTTTTCGTGTGGATCTCTATCGCGCAATGGTCAGTGCCGCAGGAGCGAGGCCTCCAGGGCAACGCAAGATACGACAGTTGATGAAGCTCAATACTGCCATGTCAGTGATGATGGAGCCCTCGGTGTTTGGTGGGGGTGTTTCCAGTTACGTGCAGGCACTGTATCAGCAGATCGACCAGACTAAGTAAGGCTTAGGTTCGGAATAGAATGAATGTAGTACAAGAGATTCTTGAAGCTTTTGCCAATGTTTGGGACGGTGCAATGCTGCCGGTCAAGTCCGGACAAATAGGCACTGAGGCGTGGGTTTTCCGAGAGGACGGACGTTTTGGTGTCGCTGTGCCTATAGCAGCTGCTATGCATATGTTGGAGTTTTTCTCGGGCGCAAAACTTGGTACGGTGGAACGCGAGGTAAACGGTCATTTACGAACGCTGCTTCGGTTGGATTCAGACTGTGAAGCGTTGCGTAATGAATTCGCAGTTGTTTGTGCCCAGTTTTTAGACCCCGGTACCGATGGAAAGGATAGAATTGCTTTGACGATGAATCCGCTTGCATGGTGGAACCGTTGGCGGCAATTGTTGGGAAATGCAAATCGAAATCACCAAGCATATAGTACTCTTGGCGAGTTGCTCGTTCTTGAGCGTCTTCGGAATCAGGGGATCGATGCTAAATGGTTAGGCCCTCTGCGAAGCACTGTGGACATCGAGGCGGCCGGCGCATCGTACGAAGTGAAGTCGACGTTGAGCAGGTATGCATCGGTGGTCCATGTTGCAGGACAGTTTCAGCTGAACAGCTCTGCGAATGTCCCATTGCAGCTGATACACCAACGGTTTGAGCCATCGACCGTAGGGGAGTCGATCGATTCAGTAAGCCGGCGGCTCGTCGATGGTGGAATGCTTAGTGAGGTATTGGAGGAATTACTTGCCCGAGATGGCCTTTATGCTGGCGGGGCCGCTCGTGCGGAAACGTATCGTCTGCTGGAGTCGACTGTTTATTCAGTGGACGACAATTTTCCGAGGATCACTCCCTCAAGCTTCCTGGCGGGAGTGGTCCCGACCGGTATTGTGTCCATCGAATACGATGTAGATCTTTCAGCGCTGCAAGGGTATCCATTCTGAGTAATGATCACATTTGTAGCGAATACTCCTCAAGCAAAGGCACCGCCATCGGCGGTTTAAATGAGCACGGCGCAAGGTTAGAACTTTGACGTACCGCTCTGGAACGGCTGGATTACGCCTGCTGAGTCTTGATCTGGAGCCACTACGAGGTGCTTGTCAGGGCGAGTTGAGAGGAGAAGTCAGGCCAAGAGACATATTTTTGATTACAATCCCTGATCGCATCCGGCAGCCAGAGCATGGCTGCCTCTCCCGCACGTGTTCCACATTCCCAGATTTCGATGACGCGCCATCCACGTTGAAGCAAGTCATTTCGGTTTCTGAGATCCCGTGCAGCATTCTGATCAAATTTCAGACGCCAGAAAGCTTCTCGAGTTTTAGGGGTCGTAGCATACCTACAGCCGGGGTGACGGTGCCAAAAGCATCCTTGAACGAAAATACATACTCTGAAACGAGGCAACACCAAATCAGGTTTACCTGGTAAATTTCGCTGATGCAGGCGATACCTAAATCCGAGCCGATGCAGTAACCTCCGGACCCTCATTTCTGGTGAGGTGTTGCTGCTCCGAATGCTAGCCATCATGCGAGATCTGACTTCCTTACTGACTATGTCCATGACTGAACCACAGATGAATTTGCCCTTAGGGCAAAACAAAGCTTTCGAAAGTACCGTGACGCTTCCAAAGCCTATCCAGATTGTCGATCTCTTTGCCGGTCCAGGAGGGCTAGGTGAGGGCTTTGCCTCTTCGGGCGGAGGAACGCGATTCGAGATCGTGGTTTCGGCTGAAATGGATCCTATCGCCAGAGAGACTCTCAGGTTGAGGGCGTTTTTCCGACTTCTCAAGCATCAGAACCCCACACGACTGGTCGATTACTACAATTTTTGTAACGGGCGGGCAGATATCCCCTACTCAGAAGCAAGTGAAGCACAATGGTGGGAGGCGGATGCTGAGGCCCGTTGCATTACGCTTGGATCTACAGAGGGTGACACAGAGCTGGATGAGATTCTTGATGCTCGGCTCGATGAGACTCGCCCTTGGGTGCTCATCGGCGGCCCGCCGTGTCAGGCGTATTCGATTGTCGGTCGGGCGCGTAACCAAGCCAAGGCAGACTACAGTGCTGAAAATGATCATCGCCATTTCCTCTACAAGGAATACCTAAGGATCATCAAAGAAAGAAAGCCGACAGTCTTCGTGATGGAGAACGTCAAAGGAATACTCTCTTCGAAGGTGGGGGGTGAAAGTATTTTCTCCCAGATTCTGCAGGATCTCACCGATCCGAACAAAGCGCTTGGCGACCAGGAACCGGGCGTCCGATATCGCATTTGCTCGTTGGTCACGGGTCAGTCTTTCGGACCCGGAGAGAATGTCGATGAGGTAGATCCGCGCGGGTTCATTATCAAGGCGGAGGATCATGGTATCCCTCAAGCTAGGCATCGCGTGATTCTGCTTGGAATAGCCTTGGATGAAGAAGGAAACATTCCGAATCACGGCTGGATTCCAGGAGTCCAAGACCAGGTGAGTGTGAAGCAGGTCCTTGATGAACTTCCCAAGCTGCGTAGTCGCTTGACCAAGCAGGTTGACGGTAATGAAGCTTGGTATGCGGAGGTTGCCAATCAGCTTGACGACTTGAGAAGCGAGGTCGATAGCCGTACCGAGCCCAAGCTCGCGTACGAGATGGATATCATCCGCAGCGGTCTATTGTCTGCACCTATTCATGTAGGTGCGCTCCGTGTGCCCCGTCGGAAGGGGGATGGTGCCACTGGCCATTTGGATCTAGATAAGTGGTATCGCGATGACAACCTAGAGTACTGGTTGAATCATGATGCACGCGGCCATATGCCATCGGACTTGCGCCGGTACATGTTTGCGAGCGTTTACGCTCGAGCTTACAAGACATCGCCCAAAGGTCATCAGCAGTTCTCGCTTTCTGGGTTGGCGCCAGCCCACAAGAATTGGGAAAGTGGAAAATTCAGCGATCGTTTCAGGGTCCAACTGGAGCACCTTCCCGCCACGACAATTACCAGTCACATCTCCAAGGATGGGCACTATTTCATCCATTACGACCCGAAGCAGTGTCGTAGCCTGACCGTTCGTGAGGCTGCCCGGCTCCAGACGTTCCCCGACAACTATTTCTTCCAAGGAAATAGGACTCAGCAATTCCATCAGGTAGGAAACGCGGTTCCTCCCCTGTTAGCACACAAGATTGCTTCGGTGGTGCATGCTGTGATTTGCGAAAAGACCTTGGGGGTAGATGGCTATCAACGTGCAAAAGTCGATGTAGGTGCAGCACTCCCCTAGCAAGGCGATAGGCATGCTGAAGCTAGAATTCCACCGGTGCTTCAGATGCTTCAAGCACACCTGCTGCGGAGATTCGCAATCTGCAGCAGGTAAGTCATCGTTCAAGAATGTGCTGTGGGTGAGCGCATGTTGGCTGCCGCTATTGCTGACCATACGCGGTCTGTTCCAGGTTTGATTGAATTGGGGTCTGCTCACGACCCAACGAATATCTTTTCGAAGGATTGGTGAAGTCTTCAGAATTCCCCGATTCCATGTAGTCCATTTCCGAATCATACTCCCGCCTGCCTCAAGCCATTGCGGTGCTTCCACTAGCGCTCTAGTCTCCCCCAGTCGTTGCCAATTCAACGACCGGTTTTGACAGGCCGATTAGCAAGTACCCTTTCGGCAGGCTTTATGGTGGCTGTACGTGGGGCACATTCGTGTGCGCCGGGTTTTCTTGCTCTCGGTCTGTCAACCCGCGTATAGCTGCCATCTTTCTGTTTGACAGCAGGTATGGGGCGGCTCCACCAGCAAGGAGATTCGCCATGTTAAAAATCGTCCCCGACCCCTCAACCCGAACCAATCCCTCTAAGACATCCTCGCCCAAATCTACGAATACCTGGTCTGTGCCATGACCGTGGCACAGCAGACTGTCCTGCTTCATTCCAGCTCTCCAGGCCAGGTCCTGACTTTGTCCACCCTGCATGAAATCGACAACACCCCCGCTTTGGTTGAGGTGGCGTTGAGTAAGGTTCAGTTGCGGGATTGACCTGGCGCCAGTAACAGCGAGGTTCCGTGGTCGGGTGCAGGGGATTGGTCTGAGATAGGCGAGCACTTTGTGCTCGCTCACGGATGAATCCGCGCCTACAGAATTTGATGGTAGTCGCCCTTGAAATGTTTCGGGTCGAATCAGGTCACGGTGCGACGTTTGTGCTGGAGCAGGTATCGGTCATGATGGGCTGTGCGCACCACCTGACGTTGCAGCCGGCCTTGAGCAGGACGGTACGTCGGCGTGGGCAGCGCATTATCTGGTGGGGATGGCCAAGGCGCTGGTTGAGGATGTGGCCCATGCCATGATCGTTGAGTCGGGGGGGGCGGATAGGGCGCTGGTTGATCTTGCGAGTAGCACACTGCGCAGTCTTGTGGTCAGTAAGAGGGGCTGCATCAGGCACGGAAATCGTTGGGGATCTTCGTGCCTGATGGAGCACTTAGCCAAAGGCTCAATTACAGGTGAAAGTCGCCCGCAGCCTCCGGCTGGTAAAGCACTTTCCTGATCCCGATCCGGCGGGTCCGGTCAGAAACTCGCCAGTCGATGGCGTCCCCCTCCTGATAGCCGAGGATGGCGGCGCCGATGTCGGAGCACACGGAGTACTTTCCGGCGCTGCTGTCGGCGTCTTCAGGGTAGACCAGGGCCACTTCGATCTCTTCGTCGTCCAGCTGCAGCAAGGCCCTGGAGTTCATTGTGACGACATTGCGCGCCACCTGCTGCGGCTTGACGACAATGGCTCGCTCAAGCTCATGTTCGAGCTCAACAACGGCCGGGCCTTGCTCGAGCGCGATCAGGCTCTCGAGCCTGGCCTTGTCGATTTCGGTGATGTAGATCTCAGTGGAATCGGCCACGGCACCTTCGCGCAAGAACTGCAGATAGCGCGCCGCGGTCATGGAAAATGACTTCAATGTCGGCGTTTCGCTTTCAAGCAGAAAACCGCTGCGCACAAAGGCTTTCAGCGAACGGGTGTTGTCGGGGTGGATCTTGGCGATGAGCTTCTCGGCGCGCATGTCGAGGAAGGCCAGTTTCATGCCTTCGCGGATTGTGCGCGCGCCAAGGTTTCGGCCCCATTTGTCGCTGTCTCCGATGACCAGGACGATCTCGCAATTAGGGCCGGTCTTGATCAGGCGGACAAAGCCCACCGGGGCGTCATGCCGGTCGTAGGCCATGAAGAATCGGCCGCCCCGGTTGAATAGATGGGTCAGGATCGGCAATTGAGTTCGATCGATAACTTGCTCGATGGAGCGGGAGACATGACGCGAATCGCTCAAGTAGCAGGTAACGCGCTCATCTTCCAACCAATCCATGAGCGTCAGTGCGTGTGCCCGAGTAATTTCCGGGCACAGCGAAATGAAAGGCTTGTTCATCTTCACCACAGTTATTTGGAAAGAATGAAAGCCCTTCATGGCTATGGCCATGACGGTTCTTTCGGCAACCGGCCATTTTATGGCAAAACGCTAGTGAATGGCGAATAGCCTGCGCACTCTGGCAGGCTTTTGCCGTTCTTTTCGATGATCTTGCCGATGAACATCCGCCCCTCAAATTCTTCAGAATTTCCTGATTCCATGTAGTCCATTTCCCAATCATACTCGCACCGCCTTTAAGCCATTGCAGTGGTTCCTTTGGCGCTCTAGTCTCCGCCAGTCGTTGCCAATTCAACGACCGGTTTTGACAGACCGAATTCAAAGTGAATCCGCATGTGCACGCGTTATGGCGGCTGTACGTGGGGCACCTTCGTGTGCGCCGGGTTTTCCTTTGCTTTGCCGGTCTGTCAACCCACGTATGGCTGCCACCTTTTGTTTGACAGCAAATGTGTGGCGGCTCCGTAAAGCAAAGGAGTTCGTAATGTTAAAAATCGTCCCCGACCCACCTCACCACCCCAACCAATCCCTCGAAGACCTCCTGGTCCAGACCTCCGAATACCTGGTCCGCGCCCAGACCATCGCCCGACAATCCGTCCTGCTCCATCCCAAAGCTCCCGACCAGGTCCTCACCTTGGCGACCCTGCATGAAATCGAACACGCCTGGGCTCTGGTCGAAGTGGCCTTGAGCAAGGTGCAGTCACGCCACTGAGTTGCCAATAAGCAGACGCCCGCGTTGCTGACGAAATCCCTTGGCAACGCGGGCTAGCGATTTCAGCAGGAGGACCTGTCAATGGATGAGGATTTGAAAGCAGCCAGCACCTATAAGACCGCTGGCATCGCGGCCTTCGGTGAAGGCGAAAGTGGGCATTCCACACAAAGGCTGTTCCGCGTCGAGCCCGGCCACAGTGCGGCGTTCGCTCTGGAGCAGTCGTCGCTGCTGATGGGCTGCGTAAACCGGCTGACCCTGCAAGCCGGCATCGAGCACGATCCCAAGCTGACCTGGGCGGCGCATTACCTTAGCGGCATGGCCAAAGCCCTGGTGGAGGATGTGGCTCACGCCATGCTGGACCGGCCGCAATGACGCAGCCGTTGAATCAGCGCTCGCCGAAGAGTCCGAGGCGATGACTGCGGGCGGGCAGCGCGGGCTAGTCCTGCGCCTCGTCTTCAAGCAAACGCAGCACCAGCGGCTCGATATCCAAAGTGCCTTTATGGTTAGCATCCAGCAACTCCAGGTTCAACACCCAGTGCTTTTTCCCACGGCTGACTAGCTGAATCACCCCGAGATCCTCAAGGATCGCAGCCAAGCGGCTCGACTCAGGCACCCGCGGTTGCCGGTTGATTGCCTGGTAGTAAGCGGTGCCGATGCCTTCTTCGCTGGTGCCGGCCGGCACGCCGTCGGCACTGTTGGCCAGGGGGAATTGCCCGCGACCGAACTGCTGCCACAGGTAGTTGAGGGTGTCGTTGATTACCGGCAGCGGGTAACGGGTGATACTCGTGCCGCGGGCTTCGAAGCCCTGGTCGGTCAAGCGATAGAGAAAAGCCTTGCGCTGTTTGGGCGTCCAGCCTTCAGTCCAGCCGACCGTTGGTGCGATCATCGCGCTCTGGCTGGTAGCCTTTGGCTGCGAATTCGTTACCGTACCGCCGCCCAGGTCGTAGCCGATCATGAACAACGCCGCTTCCAGGCGTCGCAACGGGCTGCTGCCTGTACCGTCGTCCTGGTTGAAGCCGCTGTGCTTTGCATTGTCATGGGCAAGTACCGCCGCCAGTATCTGGCTGGCGCGGATGTTCCACTGCGCGTGCAGCGTACCGCCCTGCAGCGGCGGGAACTGCAAGTTGCCCTGGGACGGATCGCGCTGTTTGGATATGCCCTTGTTCGGCCTGGCCGACGCCCAGGGGAAGGCCAGCTCGGGCGGAACCTGGGTAAGTTCAGGCTCGACCTGCTTGCAAAATTTCACCACCGCCCAGCCCAGCGCGGCAGCAACGCGGCTGTCGTAAATCACCAACTGCTTGCAGATCAGCGAGTAGACCTTGGTCATGCCGGCATTGAGGCGCAGCTCGGGGTCAAGCAGCAGTTGATGATTCAGAGCACCGCTGTCGATTGCGTCGCGAGTGTGGATCAACAGCTGGGCCAAGCCCTCGGCATTGTTGGTCAGCCAACTGACGTTACCGTTTTGTACGCCACCCCAGATCATCACATCAATGGCTGCGCGGCTGGCCGCGAGGTCTTCAGGCGCGGGCGCCAGGGCGCGTTGCAGTTGCTGCTCAAGCGCCGTCAGTGCGCGGGTGTTACTGGTGATGTCGCTGCCCTTGTCGATGTCCAGGTGCACAATCGCCGGGTGCGGCCAGTGGTAGGTTTCATAGGCGTTGAACAGGCTGCTGCAGTGCCAGGGCTCGCCACTCATGCGGTTCTGGTAGCCGTGGGCGAGGGTGGCGTTGTCCAGGTTGGCGCTCATCCATGCAATGAAGGCATCGAGCAGGGGCTGGGCCATGGCGGTTTCCTTGTAGGGCGGCTTGAGCGTGCGAGGGGCGGGATTTTGGGCTAATCGGTTGATAGTGGCAATGTAGTATTATCGGCAGAGACTCGTACAAGGAAGCCGACGATTGAAGTTCACTAGCAATATCGTGCCGCTGATAAAAGAACAGCTGCAAAACGACAAGGTTGATCTGAAGATTTTCTCGCCGTACCTGACCGGTTCGGCCGCGCTGGAAATTGCCCAGCTGGGTAAAAGCGCCAAGGTTTATACGGTGGTCAATGTGCAGGTGCTTGCCTCTGGCGCCTCCAGTTACAGTGCCATCAAAGCCCTTCTGAAGAAAAAGATCCCGGTTTACTACCTGCCCAATCTTCACGCGAAGATGGTCGTTGCCAAGGACCGCTTTGTGACCTTGGGCAGCCAGAATTTTACCGAGCGGGGTGCGAGTGCGAATTTTGAGACCAACGTTCGCGTTCGTGGGGTCAGTAAGGGCGTTGAAGCATTAGTGGCGAAGATGGAGCGCAAGGCCACTTTGTTGACGTCGGGCTTTTTGGAGTCGGTTAACAATGCTGCGAAGGCGCTGGCTGGCAAATACGATGCGTTGCGCAAGCAGGCCGAAGAACTGGATCGCGACTTGATTGCTGCTGAAAAATCGCGCGCAAGTGCGCAACGCGGCGAACGGGCAATCGATGCCGAGGTTCGCTCGGAACTAGCCAAACGGCCGCAGTCCAATCCCCGCAAGTGCAGCATCGTTTCTCGCTTTGATGAGAAATACGCACGTCTTCAACACTCATTGAAAGGCGAAGAGTTGCTGACCTGGCCTATCGGCAAGAAAACCCACGACCTCAAACCCCAGCATCGCTATTTGTGTATCTCCGGTGCCGGCAAGCTTGGCTGGGTCAGGGTGAACAAGACCGTGTATTCGTTCATCGAGAATCGGATCGGCGTTGACAAAGGTCAAATCAAGGGTCAGGCGCAGTGGGGGGTGGCAATTGATGCGAGCGACAAAGCCTGCAAGGCCAGGAAGGGCGATTACAACTTGCGCGTGGCCGTGATCGATCGCGAGGATAAAGAGCTGTGCCATGTGTTTATGCGCTACAACACCGAAGACCTTGATGTTTATCCTGCCGTGATGCTCCGCAATTCAGGTAAACCCAAGGCGCCTGCCGATGAACGACGCAAGGCGGTCGAGTGGATCGATGCCAACACCGAAAGCTTCGCGCGGGACATCAAACGGCTGATCACCACGCCGTTCAAATTCGAGGAAAACCTGACGGGCGAGAGGGCGGATAAGTTCTTTGGCGCGGAGGGTACATCGCACACTTTGTGCCTGGTCAAACTGCGCTCCAACGTTGCGTTGCGGGTGCTTGAGCCCGAGGAAGTACCGGCTGGGTAGGGCAAAGTATGTTTATCTCACGCTCTGCAGGACTATTCCTACATATCATTGTTTTTCTTCTGGTTTTTGAAAAGTAGGACGACATACCTGGCAAAAATACACTTCTGAAACGTTGATTTTTAGCTGCTAAAACTAGGCCGCTCAAGCGCCTGCAACCTTCGGGTTTGCAGGCGCTTTCACGTTTCAGGAGACCCCATGAACGACTCAAGGATGAGCGGGCTTGGCGCGAGCCCGTCGCAGTACTTTGCGCGCCAGCGGATTGAAAGCCTGGTTAATGTGCCGAGGTTGTTTGCAGCGATTGACGCCGATCCTGGGATTGTCGGGGCAGGGGTGGTGTACATCGATGCGGACTACAACGTGGTGACGTTGCGGGAGTTTCGGCCGATTTGTAGTGTGTTGCCCAAGCGGGTGGTGTTGCAGGAGGTGAAGCGGTATTTGACGCCTGAGCAGTATGTGCAGGAGCTTCAGTTGAGTACCAGGCTTTCCCGATTTTTCGAGGAGGCACGCGCCGCGACCTTAGCCTGCGGGAGTGTCGTCCTTAGCGTGCAGGTAATTTTTTCCGGCGGATTGATCGTGCCTTTTACGGGGGGCACCGGCCTTGTGATTTCAGCGGCAGGCTTGGTGTCTACGGGAGCTGGGATTGCCCAGTGTGGGATCGGCGTAATCAGAACGACCAACGAGGTTTTCAGTCCCGAAAAAAATGATCTTATGAATGAGGCAGGGTGGTATCAATTGCTCATGCCTTTGCTTGATGCACTGTCTTTGTTAGGGATAGCCGGCTCTGCTCTCAACACTTGGCGATTCCTTCAGGTGCGAAAAGCGGCAACGGGCAGTAGTTGGCTTGATCTCTTCAATTCGCTGACTCGTCAGCAGCGGAAAAATCTGATGTCCGAAGTGCTGTCGATCAAGCATCCCTCATTGACGGCCAAACAAATTAAGCTGCGTCAAAAACTTGGGGAACTTCCGAAGCGTTACACGGCAACCGAGATGAGCCGTGCCACCACAGCATTGATCAAGGACGCATTGGGAGCGACTCTCGGATTGGCTAGTAACGATACCGTTAAAAGCTTGGCACTGAGTCTTACTGAGGAAACCGAGTCATGATCAGCATTTCGCAATGGAGGGAATTTGTAGGCCGCTATTTCCCGCGGCTGATAGCCGTAATCTTGATGACTACCGCTTCCTTCTCATTTACCACTTTGAATGTAACCTATACCTTCTTCCATAATCACCCCTATGAAAATGAATACGCTGTCGGCTCTGTAGTGGCTGCCGCATTTTTGCTGTCCTTTGGCAGCTACATACTTATCCGGGGACGGGTATGGGGCGTCTGGGTGATCGTTGGAATTCTATTGGCTTGTCTTCTCGCCGTGATTTCAACTCTTGAGAGAACGCCTCATAAGCTATTTGCCATCTTTTCTCTATTGGTTCCTCTGTCGGCGCTACTTTTAATCAATAGCCGGAAATTTCGTCAGATGTGCAAGCGTGTGGTGGTCATACGCAGGATGCGTAATCGCTGTGCGGCGGGCGGTGGTAACAAATGAATGACGAGGCAAGCAGAGCTGACCGTATCGCGGGGCAAGCCCGCTCTCACCATAGCCGGTGGCAGATGGGCTCTTTAAACGACATGCTCCTACCTGCAGTCGTTGTTCGGATGAAACGATATTATCCGTGCTTCGCAGCCGGTTTGTTCCTAACACTTTTCGCCATGACTTTTGCGACGGTACATGTTCTTGGTGTTTATACACATGATCTTGAGTTGTTGCTGTTAGCAGTCTTGATAGCCACATTTGTGTTAAATGCAGGTCATTTTATGTTGCTACGCGGTTTTACCAACGCTGTCTGGCTCACCGTCACATTTGTTGTGATTAGCTTGCTGGCAACGCTATCGACATACGGACCCTCCACCCATCGGGTGTTTTTCACTGTTTCGTTAGTCACTTCATTGTTAGCCCTGCTCACGATCAACAGCCGCCGCTACCGGATGATGTGCAAACGTCTGGTGGTGATACGTAAGCAGCGTAAAAAGTGGCGTCCGCTGAGATGAGCATTCTTCTGCGGTTTTCACAGCTGATGAGGTTGCGGCAGAGGGAGAACCGATGAAGGGACGAATACGTTCAGCAGGTCTGGCAAGGAGAACGAGCCAGTGCTAGATCTAGCGCAATTGCCGGCTTTTATACGTCGATACTACCCCGTGCTATGGACCGGATTTTTCCTGGCCGTTATATCCTTCACCGCTGCGTTCATCCGCTTGGGAGAGACCTATTTCGCAGGTGATCCCAATCGGCCGATCTACATCGTTATCATGCTCATTTTAGGCTCATCCACCCTCGGCATCGGCCAATTCGCTGTAATACGCGGCTACTCATCCGGAAACCGTGCAGTAGTCGGGCTGTTGCTCGTTTGTCTGATTGCAGGCGTGCTGACCTATCCCTTTGCTCACGATGCACTCCTGGCAGTGGCTTCTGTAATTGCCCCCTTGTTGGCGCTGTTGGCGTATAACAGCCGCCGTTATCGAGAGATGAGCAAAACCCTGTCGGATATCCGGCGCAATCACTTCAAGCCTGTGTCTGGCAAACGATAAAATCGAACCCTCACCCTCAAAGGTTCACGGATGAATCACCAAGAACAAATCAACGCCTGCCTGCGCCGCAATTTCCCGCTGCTGACCTTGAGCTGGTTGCTGTCAGTTGCTTCCCTCATGAGCCTGATGCTGGTGATTAACGGCGCACACTCTCTGAGCGCCATGAGTTCATCCGACATTCTGCGCGGCGTGAAGAACGGTGTGGTTATCCCGACCCTGCTGCACCTCTTGCTGGTGTGGGGGAGCGCGCGGTTGATCTGGTGGTTGGTGGCACTGCTGGTGTGTTGCTTGCTGGTCGCTTTGGGGATGTATGCCCAGCGTCCACCTGGGCTGGTTTATTACCTGGCGCTTTTCTGTCCCCTGGCTGGTCTGCTGGTATTCAACAGCCAGGGCTATCGGCGGGTATATGCAAGGTTCGTCGAGATCAGCAAGGCTCCGCGAGCCAAGCGCTTGCCGGGGCAGCCTGTGGATGTGCTGCGGTATCCGGGGATGGCGGCGTTCTTGGGGCGTTACATGGGCCGCTCCTGCGCCGCGTTTTTCTTGACCATGGCCTCTATTGCGCTGGCAACGGTGCAGCTGGAGTACGCCTACTTTGCCGGGCATCTCGAGAACATGGGGTATGTGCTGATTGTGACTTTGCTCGGGGCGGCGGTGTGTGGCGTAGGCGCTGGTCTGATCGCTAACGGTTATGCCTGGGGGGTATGGTGTCTCGTTGCGGTTGCGGTGACGAGTCTGCTGATGGCCATCGCCAGTTTGGGAGGCGGTATCCATCTGTTTTTTTCCGCGACGTCGATTGCACTGCCTTCGGTGGCGCTGGTTTTGTTGAACAGTCATCACCATCGGCAGTTTTGTAAGCGTTTTGCGGTGCTGCGGCGGTTGCGGTTGCGTAAGGCTGGTAAGTGATCTGGCGGCCTTATCGCGGGGCAAGCCCGCTCCCACTGTAATAGCATGTGTGCCAGTTCTGATTCTCCGTCATCACGAAAAGGACGCCACTCCTCATGGACCCTCTTTACCTGATCGCCCTCGGCGCCATGGTCGCCGGCTTTGTCCAGGGCCTGTCGGGATTTGCCTTCGGCATGGTCGCGATGTCGTTCTGGGCCTGGAGCCTGGAGCCGCAGGTGGCGGCGGTGTTGACGGTGTTCGGTGGGCTGACCGGGCAGTTGATTGCGGCGTTCAGCATGCGCCGGGGCTTTCGCTGGGGATTGTTGTGGCCGTTTGTGCTGGGCGGGCTGGCGGGCATTCCCATGGGGGTGTGGGTGTTGCCTTACCTGGATATGCTCTGGTTCAAGGCGGTGTTCGGCACCTTGCTGGTGCTCTGGTGCCCGTTGATGTTGGCCGCACCGCGCTTGCCGCGGTTGCGCGGCGGGCGTCTGGCAGACGGGGTGGTGGGGATGGCGGGCGGGGCGCTGGGCGGCATCGGTGGTTTTACCGGTACGGTACCGACGCTGTGGTGCACGCTGCGCGGCTTTGATCGCGACGCGCAGCGAGCGGTAATCCAGAACTTCAATCTGTCGATGTTGATGGTGACCATGCTCACGTACCTGGGCACTGGCCTGGTGACCTCGTCGATGCTGCCGATGTTCGCGGTGGTGGCGCCGGCGATGCTGCTGCCGACGCTGATCGGTACGCGGGTGTACATCGGCATCAGCGAGGTGACCTTCCGCCGGGTGGTGCTGGGCCTGTTGACCCTGTCCGGGGTGGCGATGCTGGTAGCGGCCGTGCCCGGGTTGCTGGCGCGCCACGTGCTCTGATCGTCAGCGCATCTGGAACAACTCCTGGTGGAAGTCTTTCGGCTTCAGCCCATGGGCTACCAGGTCGTCACGCAGGGCCTGGCCAAAGTCCGCAGGGCCGCAGTACCAGAAGCTCGCCTGCTGCCAGTCGGCAATTTCCTTGCGCAGGCGTTCGCCACTGAGCCGGCCATTTTGGCCAGACACACACAGGTGCAAACGCACGCCGGCCGCGGCCGCGTCGGCGCGCAGGTTGTCGATGGCGTCGGCAGCATCCGCGCCGCACGGGTGGAACAGGTCGATACTGTGTTGCCGGTCCGGCTCCAGCGCCAGTTGCTTGAGCCGGGCCACGAAGGGCGTGATGCCAATGCCGGCGCCAATCCAGACCTGCCGGGGCTTTTGGTCTTCGAAGGTGAAGCAGCCGTACGGGCCTTCCACTGTCACCGGGTCGCCTTCTTTCAGGCGCGTTGGCAGTCGGCGGGTGTGGTCGCCCAGGCCTTTGGTGATAAAGCGCAGTTGCGCCGCTTGCGGGTCCCAGGCCGAGGCGATGGTGTACGGGTGCGGCCCCTCCGATTCGGATGAGGTCACAAAAGCAAACTGGCCAGCCTGGTGCCCGGGCCAGCCCGCTTGCAGGGCGATGTGGGTTTCCAGCAGGTTCGCCTGCGGGTAGTGGATCAGGGTCTGGATCTGACCCTGGACCTTGCGCTGCTTGCCGATGCGCTTGAACAGTGCCTGGAGCGCCGCCAGCGTGCCGCCGACCAGCAGCAGTGCGGTGACGATGCCGATGGGTTGCAGCCAGTAGTCGAACTTGAGCAGCACCACGGTGTGGAACACCAGCACCAGATAGAGCGCAGCCAGCACCGTGTGGGTCTTGGCAAACCAGTGGTACGGGAAGCGCTTGACCAGGGCCAGGATGATCAGCACGCCGATGGCGTAGAACGCCCATTCCCCCAGGGTTTCAGCCAGGCCGCGCTGGCTGCGCAGTGCCTGCTCGATCGCGCCGAGTTCCGGCGCCGCGCCGCCGCCCTTGGCCGGCTTGACCAGCCAGCCCCAGCCGACCGCCCACTTGGTGCCCTTGGCCCAGACCCAGTGCACGCTGGCGAATATCAGGGCGCTGATGCCGAGCCATTTGTGCAGCCGGTACATCTTGTCGAGCCCGCCCAGCAGCGGTTCCGGGCGGCGCGGGCGCACGGCCAGCATCATCGCCACGCTCATGGCGGCGATGGCGATGACGCCGGTGTATTGCACCAGCACTGAACGTAGCGAGAAGTAAGTCAGTGGGGTGGGCACAAAGGTATCTGCCAGTGCCCATAGCAGGGTCAAGCCGATGAACAACGACCACAACACTATCTTGATGCGCTTCAACTCTACTCTCCACCGTGAATGGTGTAGACATTCTCGGCATTAAACGGGCAGTTGCGGGCATCTGTTGATAGGTTAACTGGTTAAATACAGATATAGATCAATCGGTTAGCGATTAAAGTGAGATTTTCCGCTGGACTTTGCTGTGAACGTTACTCATTACGCCTTTAGCGGATCGCCACCGGGTTGATAGTCGACGGGGACAATCAGCTTTGCCCTGGGAGCACGGATGGCCGGGTTTTGCTGAGCTATGGCAACGCTGATAGCATTCGGCCATATTCTACGGAGGGAATGCTGTGGCACGTTGTTTTTACGGGCGGCTGGGGCTGGCCCTGGTATTGGTGTTGGCGGCGTCCACGGCGTTGGCGGGCAACACGCCTTGCTCCGGGCGCAAGGGGGGGATTGCTGGATGTGATGGCGATCTGTTTTTGTGTAATGACGGGTCGATCAGTGCGTCGAAACGCAGTTGCACGGCGTATACGGGCGGCAGTGCTGCGCGGCCTTCGGTGCAGCCGTTGCGCGGGGCAAGTGAGGGCTGTGGTTGTGGGACCGGAAGCTTCTGCACGGGGCCGCGGGGTGGGGTGTATTGCCTGACGCCCAGTGGCAAGAAGAGTTATCGGCGGCGGTGAGAGGGGTGCATTGGCTGCTGGCCTCATCGCTGGCAAGCCAGCTCCCACAGGTCCGGCGTACACAAATCAACCTGTGGGAGCCGGACTTGCCGGCGATCGAGCGCGCAGCGGTCGCAATCCAGGCAGCGCCGAATATGCTGGCTGTACTGGCCTCATCGCTGGCAAGCCAGCTCCCACAGGTCCGGCGTACACAAATCAACTGTGGGAGCCGGACTTGCCGGCGATCGAGCGCGCAGCGGTCGCAATCCAGGCAACGCCGGCTCCCACAGGAGAGCGCTACACCCGGAACATCTGCATCAACCCCTGCTGATGATTGGCCAGCCGGTTCAGCGCCTGGCTGATCTGCGCCGATTCTTGCGCCTGGCCCGACAGCGACTCGGTCACATCGCGAATCCCCGCTACGTTGCGGTTCACTTCTTCGGCCACCGCGCTTTGCTCTTCGGCCGCCGAGGCGATCTGCAGGTTCATGTCGGTGATCACTGTCACCGCTTCGCCAATTCGCTGCAGTGCCGGTAGCGCCTGTTCGGCCTGGGCGACGCTGTCCTGGGCCTGGCGGTGGCTGCTGTGCATGGTGTCGACCACTTCGCGGGTGCCTTGTTGCAGGCCTTCGATCACCACGCGGATTTCGTCCACCGAGTCCTGGGTGCGTTTGGCCAGGTTGCGTACTTCATCGGCCACTACCGCAAAGCCGCGCCCGGCCTCGCCAGCGCGGGCGGCTTCGATGGCGGCGTTGAGGGCCAGCAGGTTGGTCTGCTCGGCGATGGCGCGGATCACTTCCAGCACCGAGCCGATCTGCTCGCTGCGGCTGGCCAGTTGCTGGACTTCTTGCATGCCGGCGGTCATTTCATTGGCCAGGCGTTCGATCGCCTGGGTGGTGTTGCGGATCATGCTCAGGCCTTCGCGGCTGGCAAGGTCGGCGCCGCGCGCAGCTTCGGCGGCTTGCGCGGCGTTGCGGGCGACATCCTGGGCGGTGGCGCTCATTTCCTGGGAGGCGGTGGCCACCTGGTCGACTTCGCGGTATTGCTGCTGCATGCCGGCGCTGGTCTGGCTGGCAATCGCCGCCGATTGGTCGGCGGTGCTGCGCGCGTCCTGCACCGAGGCTTTGACGTCGGCAATCACCGGTTGCAGCTTGTCGAGAAAGCGGTTGAACCAGTGGGTCAATTCGCCGAGCTCGTCCTTGTTGGCGTAGTCCAGGCGCCGGGTCAGGTCGCCTTCGCCGCTGGCGATGTCCTTGAGCATCGCCGCCACACTTAAAATCGGCCGGGTCACGCCACGGGCGGTCAGCCAGATCACCACCAGGCCCACCAAGGCCGCCGCCAGGGCCATCAGCAGGCTGCTGAGGTTGGCGCTGATGTTGTGCGCGTCCAGGCGCGCGTTGAGTTCAATCGCCGGCGCTTGCAGTACCTGTTCGGGCACTTCCAGCAGCACGCTCCACGGTTGTGCGCCGGGCACCGGGGCGAACGACTGGCTGACCTGCAGCACGCCGTTGTCGCTGAACTCAGCCGCCTTGCCGGCGCGCATCTGCGCGGCCACGGCGCTGGCCTGCTGGCCGAACACTTGCTCGAATTTCTTGCTTAGCTGCGCGGCATCGCGGCTATGCCCGGCGAGCAAACCGGCAGGGCTGACGATGCTGACCTGGCCGTTGCCGTCGAACAGCTCCTTGCGCCCGTCCAGGCTCAGTTGCTGCAGGTTGTCGAGGCTGATGTCCAGGCCCATGACGCCGACGATCTTGCCGTCCTGCTTGAGCGGGAAGGCGATGCTGGTCATCAATGGCGTACGGTCGCCGACGCTGTCGAAGTACGGATCGACTACACAGGCTTCACCAGTTTCCAGCGGGCAGGTGAGCCAGCGGTTGTAGGCCGAGCCGTTGGCCGACAGGCTGGTGTCGGCAAGCATCGACTCGGGCATGGCTTCAGACTCCAGCTCGCCGGGCTTGGGCTGCGACCAGTACAGCGAGAAGCGTCCGTTCTCGTTGCTGCCGACCGCGGCCTGATCGCTGAAGGCGCTGTCCTTGCCGTCCAGGGCGTTGGGCAGGAACACCAGGTACAGGCCGAGCAGGTCGGGGTTCTTGCCCAAGGCCTTGCGGGTCTGTTCGGTCAGGTCGTGGCGCAGGTTGACGTTGCCCTGGGCCTTCAAGAACATCACCAGTTGCGCGACGCCATCGCCATACAGGTACGCATCGCGAAAGTAACGCTGGATATTCGCTGCCTGCAGCTGGGCCGAGGTGTGCAGGCGCAGCCGTGCGTTGTGGTCGAGCATCTGCGTGTTGGCAGTGTTGACCAGCGCGGCGCTGCGGCTCGACTGCATCAGCGTGGCCGCCATCAGCACCACCACGATGGCCAGCAGGCACAGGCCGGCGAGCAAAGTGATCTTCCATTGAATCAGCAGGCGGCGCAGCAGCATGAGGGCGTCCTTGTTCTGTCGGGTTGTTGAATGCACAAAGCCCGTCAGTATCGACGGGCTGTTTCCTACGGGCAGTTACTCGGCAATGAAGCTGGGCGGTGCGACCCTGAAGGCTTTGGTCAGGTACGCCAGGTACAACACCCCCAGCGTCGCCCACACCCCGCCGAACAGCAGCGAGTGGCTGTCCAGGTCCAGCCAGAGGATGGCGATGATACAAAAGCCGATGGTCGGCACCACCAGGTACTTGAGCTTGTCCAGCCAGGTCTTGTTGCAGCCTTCGCGCAGGTAGCAGTGCACGATCACCGAGAGGTTGACGAAGCTGAAGGCCACCAGCGCGCCGAAGTTGATCACCGAGGTGGCGGTCACCAGGTCGAAGAAGATCGCCGACAGCGAGATCAGCCCGACGATGGCGATGTTGATCACCGGGGTTTTCCATTTGCCGTGCAGGCGGCCGAAGTAGCGCCGCGGGATGACGTTGTCGCGGCCCATGACGTACAACAGGCGCGACACACTGGCTTGCGAAGCCAGGCCCGAGGCCAGGGTGTTGATGAAGGTGCAGCAGATGAAGATCGACTGGAACAGCTTGCCGCCGACATACAGGGCGATTTCCGGCAGGGCCGCTTCGTGGTCCTGGAACCGGTCCATGGTCGGGAAAAACGCCTGGATGTAGTAGGACACGACGATGAACACCAGGCCGCCGATCAAAGCAATCAGGAAGATCGCCCGTGGGATGACTTTCTGCGCGTTCTCGGTTTCTTCCGACAGGGTGGTCACCGCATCGAAACCCAGGAACGAAAAGCAGAGGATGGTGGCGCCGGCGACCAGGGCGTTGAAGTGCGTGCCTTGATCGGCAAACGGCAGCAGGCTCCACGAAGTGCCGAGTCCTTCGCCGCTGTGCAGGCCGCGTAGGGTGAGGTAGATGAACACGCCGATGATCAGCGCCTGGATGGCGACGAACAAGGTATTGAAGTTGGCCACCAGGTTGATGCTGCGCATGTTGATCAGGCTCATCACCGTGACGAAGCCCACCACCCAGACCCAGGCCGGCACCTCGGGGAACATCACCGACAGGTAGAGCTTGGCCAGCAGGGCGTTGACCATCGGCAGCAGCAGGTAATCGAGCAGCGACGACCAGCCGACCAGAAAGCCCACGTGCGGGTTGATTGCCCGGCGCGTGTAGGTATAGGCCGAACCAGACTCGGGAAAGCGCCGAACCAGCACGCCATAACTGACCGCGGTGAAGAGGATGCCCAGCAGCGCCAGTACGTAGGCGCTGGGCACATGCCCATGGGTGATGCCGGAGACGATGCCGAAGGTATCGAACACGGTCATCGGGGCGATGTAGGCCAGGCCAATGATGACCACTTGCCAGAGTTTCAGGGTCTTTTTGAAGTGTGCGTCCGCTGCGGAGTCGAGAACCGTTCCTGTGTTCTGCTGGTGTGCTGCACGCGAAGAGACTGGCATGGATGGCGCTTGCCCGTAGGGTTTGAAATTATTTTTATGAAGGTGAGGCAGGGAGGGAAAATAAGAAGAGTGACAGAGGTGTGTCAATTAAATTTTTACAAGAAATTTCTGGTTGGTACGGTGCGGGGTTCGAAAAAGCGATCTGTGTGGCTCTATGGCGGGGTTTTTGGGTAAGAGTGCGTGTTGAATAAAATAGACGCTGAGCTTTGTGTTTTTCAAAGTAATCGATTTATATCGATTACCTTGTCGCCATCGCGGGGCAAGCCCGCTCCTACTGACGCCGCCCATGCTTGACCAGCAACTTCTCAAGTTTCTCCCACAACGCCGCGTCGGTACTGAACGCGACGTTGAAGCGCATCCACCCGGTCGCTTGTGAGTCGACCATGAACAACTGCCCGGGGCCGAGCATGATGCCTTGCTCCAGGGCGTCGTCGACCAGCGCCGCGCTGTCGGCGATGGCCGGGTGGCGGGTCCACAGGTACATGCCTTCATCGCCTTCGATAAAGCGCTCGAAACCCAGCCGCGTGAGCTGTTCGCTGACCTGCTGCTGCGCATCGGCCAGGCGCTGGCGCAGGCGCTTGAGGTGCTTGCGCCAGCGGCCGTCGGTGATGGCCGCGTACACTACCCGTTCCATCACCTGCGAGGTGGTCAGGCCCGAGCGCATTTTCAGTTGCAGCAGTTGCTGCATCAGTTCGGGGTTGGCCAGCATGAAACCGACCCGCACATTCGGCGAGATGCTCTTCGAGTAGCTGCCGACGTACACCACCTGCTGTAGATGATCGAGGCTGGTCAGGCACGGCAGCGGCTCGTTGATCATGTCGGCGTAGAGGTTGTTCTCCACCAGGCGAAAGCTGTGGCGCGCAGCCAGTTGCAGCAGGCGGTGCAGTTGCGCCAGCGGCGTGCGCGAGGCGGTCGGGCTGTGCAGGTGCGGCTGGGTGAAGAACACCGTCGGCCGGTGGTGTTCGAGCAGCCGTTCGAGGTGGTCGAGGTCGTAGCCGTTGGGCGTGCGCGGTACGCCCAGAAGGGTCGCGCCCTGAAAGCGCAAAATGCTCATCAGGTTGGGGTAGCCGGGGTCGTCCACCAGCACCACGTCGCCCGGGCGCACCAGGGTGCGCACGGCCAGGTCCAGGGCCTGGCTGGCGCCGTGGGTGAGCATCAGCTGGTTGGGGTTGGCGACGATGCGCAGGTCCTGCTGCAGGTTCTGCGCGGTGAGGGTGCGCAGTTCCAGCAGGCCCATGGGGTCGCCGTAGCCGCTCAATTCCAGCACGCTGCTGGCGACCTGGCGCATGCCCCGACGCAGGCCGTCTTCGAACATCCAGTCGTTGGGCAGCCAGCCGCAGCCGGGCTTGAACGCAAGCTGGCGGCTTTCGAAGATTTGCTGCAGGTACCACTCGGAATTGAATTCCGGCTTGCCCGGCGCCGGCTCACTGGCCTGGCTTTCGATCAGCTCCACGGCCGAGCGGTTGACGAAGAACCCGGCATTGCCGCGGCTGACCAGCAAACCCTGGGCGACCAGGCGGTCGTAGGCTTCGACCACGGTGAATGTACTGACCGAATAGGTGGCGGCGAAGGCCCGGATCGAGGGCACCTTGGCACCGGGTTTGAGGGTCTGGTTCTCGATCAACTCCCGCAGCCCGTTGATGATCTGGTTGACCAGCGGGGGCGATGCGTCGGGTCGTAATTCAAGCATGGGGAAGCTGTGCCTTCAGGTGTGCGTAACGCCGGGCGCCTGCAGGAAAACGCGGTGTACTGCATCGGCGGCCTGTACAGTGCAGTGGATTTTTCATCGCGCTGTGCATGGCTCTATGTGTCGGACATTTTTACATTAGGGGTCTGTTATCGCTAGCTAAAGCACGTTGAAGCAGTATGAATAATCACAATGACACACATGCTTTTACCCTTGGGCACCGCCCAACCGCTCCTTGCGCACAGGTGGCACTGACCCGCCATCGCGCCATTGCACCGTTCAATCCGACCAGAGGTAATCCGCTGGCCCTGTGAGCAGCGTCGCCGACCCATGACCTGGGCCGGGCGATTGCGGCTGCCCGCACCTTTACCGATTCGAATGGGTGAGACCGCTGTAGCAGGCGGTGTCACGAGTTTCCTTGCATAAAAAGAACACGAGGTAGCTACTGATGGACGCAACATCCACATCCACTTCCACAGCGAAGGTGGAGCACGAGAGCAAGCTCAGCGCTTCGCTCAAGTCTCGCCACCTGACCATGATGTCGATCGCCGGGGTTATCGGCGGGGCATTGTTCGTCGGCTCCGGCAGTGTGATTCACAGCGCAGGCCCCGCGGCCATCCTGGCCTACCTGGCCGGCGGCATCCTGGTGGTGCTGATCATGCGCATGCTCGGTGAAATGGCGACTTCATCGCCCGACACCGGCTCGTTCTCCACCTACGCCGAGCGCGCCATCGGCCGCTGGGCGGGCTTTACCATCGGCTGGTTGTACTGGTGGTTCTGGGTGATTTTGATGGCCTGGGAAGCCTACGTCGCCGGCAAGATTCTGCACGGCTGGTTCCCGTCGATCAGCGTCAACGTGTTCGTCCTGGCCACCACCCTGGTGCTGATCAGCGTCAACTTCTTCAACGTCAAGCACTACGGCGAGTTCGAGTTCTGGTTCGCCTTGATAAAGGTGGTGGCGATCATCTGTTTCCTGGTGGTCTGCGGGTTGGCGGTAGTCAACCTGTGGCCCACCGGTGAAGTCCACGGCCTGAGCAACCTCACCGCGCAAGGCTTCATGCCCAACGGCATGGAGGCGGTGGTGGTGGCCATGCTCGGGGTGATGTTCGCCTTCCTCGGCGCCGAAATCGTCACCATTGCTGCCGCCGAGTCGAAGAACCCGTCCGAGCAGATCGTCAAGGCGACCAACTCGGTGGTCTGGCGGGTGTGCCTGTTCTACGTCGGCTCGATCTTCCTGATCGTCGCCCTGGTGCCGTGGAACGACCCGCTGATGGGCACCTCGGGCTACGGCTCGTACCGTCGTACCCTGGAGCTGCTGGGTATTCCGGGTGCGGAATTTGTGATGAACTTCGTGGTGCTGACTTCGGTAAGCAGCTGCCTGATCTCGGCGCACTACACCGCCTCGCGCATGCTGTTCTCGCTGTCGACCCGTGGTGATGCGCCGTCGTTCTTCAAGATCACCCGTGCCGGTACCGGCGTGCCGGTGTTCTCGATCATCGGCTCGTGCTCGGTGGCGGTGTTCGTGGCCCTGATCAACTTCAGCGAAACCCTGCGCCCGAAAGACGTGCTCGATGTGCTGATGAACACCACCGGCATGATCGCCTTGCTGGTGTACCTGGTGATCGCCTTCTCGCAACTGAAGATGCGCCGCAAGCTCGAAGCCGAGGGCAAGCCGATCCGTCTGAAAATGTGGCTGTTCCCGTGGCTGACCTACCTGGTGATCGTGTTCATCATCGGCTGCCTGGTAACCATGGCCTTTGTCCCGGACTACCAGGTGCTGGTGTTCTCCACCGGTGCGGCGGCGATTGTCGTGGCCCTGATGGGCGCGGTGTTGCACGTGCGGGCGGCGAAAAAAGCGCTGTCCTGACCCATCTGATCGCCGGCAATGCCGGCTCCCACAGGATTTGTGCTGTACACATGACCTGTGGGAGCGGGCTTGACCCGCGATGAGGCCCTCAAGTTACTCGCAAAATCTCACCCACCAACCAGCCCAGCGCGCGGTCCTGCCCGCGCTGGGCCAGGTGCACCAGCTCAAGCTCGAACACCTCCAGCGCAAACGGCAAGTCATGCAGCTGCAACGGCAGCAGCGTGGCGAAGTGACGTGCCAGTTGCGTCGGCAGCACCACGCACAAGTCCGACGCCGCCACCAGGTGCGCCGCCTGCAGGTAGTTGGGCGTGGTGTAGACGATCTGCCGCGCCAGGCCTTGTTCCCCCAGCCATTGATCGACCATGCCGCGGGTCTGGCCGCCATGCACCCAGAGGTGGCGCAGACGCAGGAAGGTGTCTAGATCCAGTGCGCCGTTCACCAGCGGATGATCCTGGCGCAGGGCAATCTGCAAGGTCTCGTTGCGCCAGTGATGACGGGCAAAGCGCGCCGGAATTTCATCGAAGCGCCCCAGCACCAGGTCCAGCTGGCCACGGTCGAGGGCATCCACCGGCAGGCTTGGCGCCAGCGGGGCGATGTCCAGGCGCAGGTTCGGCGCGCGCTCCTGCAGGCGGCGCAGCAGGCCGGGCATGCACAGCTGTTCGACGAAGTCGGTCATGGCAATGCGAAAGGTCTGCCGGCTCAGGTGCGGGTCGAAGCTTTCACCGACATTCAGCGTTTGCTCGATCTGCTGCAGCGCCGAGCGGATCGGGCCTTCCAGGGCCAGGGCCTTGGGCGTCGGTTGCATGCGCCGGCCGATGCGCACCAGCAGCGGGTCGTCGAGCAGTTCGCGCAGGCGCGCCAGGGCATTGCTCACCGTCGGCTGGCTGAGGGCCAGGCGCTCGGCGGCGCGTGAGACATTCTGCTCGCGCAGCAGCACGTCGAGGATGCGCAGCAGGTTGAGGTCGAAGGTAGATATATTCACATTGCAAATATCACACATATGAAAATGAAATTTCTCAAATAGTAGGCAGCTGCTTAGGGTGTCGGCAATCCTTCTTTTCGACTTAGGGGTGCCGGTGTGAGCAACGACTTCGATGTGCAGCAGGCCGCAGTGATAGGGGCGGGGACCATGGGCCGGGGGATTGTCATCAGCCTGGCCAGTGCCGGCATTCCGGTGTTGTGGCTCGATGCCAGCGCGCAGATGGTCAGCGCCGGCCTGAAGATGGCTGCCGACACCTGGGCCCATCAGGTGGTCAAGGGCCGTATCAGCGAGGCGCAGGCCGAACAGAACCTGGCGCGCATTCGGCCGGTGGACGACTACGCAGCGCTGGCCGATGTCGACCTGGTGATCGAGGCGGTGTACGAGAACCTCGAGCTCAAGCAGGAACTCTTCCGCACCCTGGACCGCACCCTCAAGCCCGGCGCGATCCTCGCCAGCAACACCTCGGCGCTGGATATCGACGCCATTGCCGCCGTCACCCAGCGCCCGCAGCAGGTACTGGGCCTGCACTTTTTCAGCCCTGCGCACATCATGAAACTGCTGGAAATCGTTCGCGGCCAGCACACCTCGGCGGCCGTGCTCGAGCAGGCCAAAATCTTGGGCCAGCGCCTGGGCAAGATCGCCGTGGTGGCTGGCAACTGCCGCGGCTTTATCGGCAACCGCATGCTCAAAACCTACGCCGACGAGGCGCGCAAGATGCTCCTCGAAGGCGCGCTGCCCCAGCAGGTCGACGGCGCCTTGCAGGCTTTCGGTTTTGCCATGGGCCCGTTTCGCATGTACGACGTGGTCGGTGTCGACCTTGAATGGCGCGCGCGCCAATTGGCCGGGCAGGGCATGGACAGCCCGCTGGTGCAAGTCGACAACGCCCTGTGCGAGCTCGGCCGCTTCGGCCAGAAGGCCGGTCGTGGTTACTACCAGTACGCCGAGGGCAGCCGCGAGGCCGAGCACGACCCAGAGGTCGATGCCCTGATCGAGCGTGTTTCTGCCGGCCTGGGCTATCGCCGCCGGCTGATCAGCGCCCCGGAAATCGTCGAGCGCAGCCTGCTGGCGCTGGTCAACGAAGGAGCGAAGATCCTCGAAGAGAACATTGCCGCCAACAGCCACGACATCGATCGGGTCTACCTCAATGGCTACGGCTTCCCGGCCGCGGTTGGCGGGCCGATGCGCTGGGCTGGCAGCCAGGGCCTGGCCTCGATCCAGGAACGTCTGGAGCGCCTGCAGCGCATGCTGGGTGAACATTGGCGGCCAGCGCCGCTGATTGCCCGCTTGGTCGCCGCCGGCAAAGACTTTGCTGTTGTCCAGGAGGGCCGGGCATGAGCTATCAGGCACCGCTACGCGACATGCGGTTCGTGCTGCACGAGCTGTTCGATGTCAGTGGCCATTGCCAGCAACTGGGCAACGGCCTGGACCGCGAGACCATCGATGGCGTGCTCGAAGAGGGCGCCCGTTTTGCCGCCGAAGTGGTCGCACCGCTGAACCGCAACAGTGACGAGCAGGGGTGTCGTTTGCACGACGGTCAGGTGACCACGCCCGATGGCTTTCGCCAGGCCTACAAACGCTACGTCGAGCAGGGCTGGGCGAGCATGACCGGGCCGCTGGATTTCGGCGGCCAGGGTTTTCCACAAATGGTTTCGGCCAGTTTTCACGAGATGCTGATGGCCGCGTCGCTGTCGTTTCGCATCTACTCCGGGCTCACCGAAGGCACGGTGCTGGCGCTGGATCGCCATGGCAGCGCCGCGCTCAAGCAACGCTACCTGGCGCAACTGGTCAGCGGCGAATGGACCGGCACTATGTGCCTTACCGAGCCCCAGGCCGGCACCGACCTGGCCCTGTTGCGTACCCGCGCCATGCCCCAGGCCGACGGCAGCTACCAGCTCAGTGGCAGCAAGATTTTCATCAGCGGCGGCGAGCAGGACCTGAGCGCCAACATCATCCACCTGGTGCTGGCGCGTTTGCCCGATGCACCGCCCGGGGTCAAGGGCATCAGCCTGTTCCTGGTGCCCAAGCGGCTGGTCAACGCCGACGGCACCCTCGGCGCGCGCAACGCTTTGAGTTGCGGCGCGCTGGAACACAAGATGGGCATCAAGGGCGCTTCCACCTGTGTGATGAACTTCGACGGCGCCAGCGGCTGGCTGGTGGGCGAGGCCAACCAGGGCCTGGCCTGCATGTTCACCATGATGAACGACGCACGCTTTCAGGTCGGCCTGCAGGGCCTGGGCATTGCTGAGGCGGCGTTCCAGGGGGGGCTGGTGTATGCCCGCGAGCGCTTGCAGTCGCGGGCCATCAGCGGCGCCAAGGCGCCGAACAAAGCCGCCGACCCGATCATCGTCCACCCCGATGTGCGGCGCATGCTGCTGACCCAGAAAACCCTCAGCGAAGGCTGTCGCATGCTCGCCGCCTACACCGCGCGCCAGCTCGATCTTGAACATCATTGCAGCGCTGCAAAACGCCGCGCCGCCTTGCTGATCCCGATCGTCAAAGCCTTCTTCACCGACTGCGGCCAGGAAGTCGCCAGCCTCGGCGTGCAGCTCTACGGCGGGCATGGCTTTATCCGCGAGTGGGGCATGGAGCAGTTGATGCGCGACAGCCGCATCACCCAGCTGTACGAGGGCACCAACGGCATCCAGGCCCTGGACCTGGTTCGGCGCAAGCTGCTTGGCGATGGCGGCAGTGAGCTCAATGCGCTGATCGATGAGCTGGCAACGCAGGTAAACCAGGCTACCCGTCAGGCGCAGATGGCCGAGCGGGTAGGGCAGTGCCTGCAGCAGTGGCGGGCGCTGGGCGAGTCGGTGTTGCAGGCCTGCCGCCACGACCCGGAAGAGATCGGCTCGGTGTCGGTGGATTTTCTCGCCTACTCGGCCTATGTGTTGTTGGCGGCCTTGTGGCTGCAAGCGGCAGAGCGCGCCAGCGCGGCCCTGGCGGCCGGTAGCAGCGAGGCGGCGTTCTACCAGGCCAAGCTGCAGGCGGCGGACTTTTACCTGCGCAGAGTCTTGCCCCGTGCTGGCGCCCACCGTGAAGCCTTGCTGGCCGGTGCTGGTTGCCTGATGAGCCTGCCGGAGGCCGATTTCGCTTTCTGATTTACCTGCGGGCATCACAACAACAACGAGGGACGCCGCATGCACTCATTCAGTTTTGCTACCACCGCGCAGATCCTCTGCGAAGCCGGCGCCGCCTTGCGCCTGGCCAGCCTGTGCCGCGAGCGGGGGGCGCGGGCGGTGTTGATCGTCACCGACCCGGGCATTGCCCGCCTGGGTTTGCTCGAGCCACTGTTGCCCGCTTTTGCCCAGCAAGGCCTGGCCGTAGAGGTGTTCGACCAGGTGCAGGCCGACCCGCCGCAAGCCTGTGTGCTGGAGGTGGTGTTGCAGGCGCGGGCGATGCACGCCGACCTGATCGTCGGCTTTGGCGGCGGCAGCTCCATGGACGTCGCCAAGCTGGTGGCGCTGCTGGCGCACCCGCAATGCCAGCAACTGCTCAGCGATATCTATGGCGTCGACCAGGCCCGTGGCCGGCGCTTGCCGTTGATCCAGGTACCGACCACCGCCGGCACCGGTTCGGAAGTCACCCCGATTGCCATCGTCACCACTGGCGAGCACAGCAAGATGGGCGTGGTCTCCAACCTGTTGCTGCCCGATCTTGCGCTGCTCGACGCCGACCTGACCCTCGGCCTGCCGCCAGCCGTTACCGCTGCGACCGGCATCGACGCCATGGTTCATGCCATCGAAGCCTACACCAGCAAGCTCAAGCGCAACCCGTTGTCCAACCTGCTGGCCCGCGAGGCGTTGAAGTTGCTGGCGGGCAATCTTGACCAGGCGGTGCACAAGGGCAGCAACCGCGAGGCGCGCCAGGCCATGTTGCTGGGCGCGTGCCTGGCCGGCCAGGCGTTTGCCAACGCGCCGGTGGCGGCGGTGCATGCGCTGGCCTATCCGCTGGGCGGGCATTTTCATATCCCCCACGGGCTGTCCAACGCCCTGGTGCTGCCCCATGTGCTGCGCTTCAACGCTGAAGCGGCGGCGCCCTTGTATGCCGAGCTGGCGCCGCTGCTGCTGGGTGAGCGCCTGCGCGCCGGCGATGTGCACAGCCTCACCGCGCAGTTGATCGATGAGCTGGCGGAACTGAGCCCGCGCTGCGGCCTGCCGAGCCGTTTGCGCGATGCCGGTGTGCCCGAAAACAGCCTCGAACAGCTGGCCCGCGATGCCATGCAACAGCAACGCCTGCTGGTCAACAACCCGCGCGAGGTCAGTGAAGCCGATGCCCTGGCGATCTACCGGGAGGCGTTCTGATGGAGCAGCCCGGGCGCGAGGCCTTTAGCCACTTCCAGCCGATCACCACGCGCTGGCACGACAACGACGTCTATGGCCACGTCAATAACGTCGTTTACTACAGCTTTTTCGACAGCGCGGTGAACAGCTACCTGATCGAGCACGGCGGGCTGGATATCCACCAGGGTGAAGTGATCGCCTTGGTGGTCAATTCCAGCTGCGACTACTTCGCCTCGATCGCCTTTCCCGAGCGCATCGAGGTCGGCCTGGCGGTGAGCAAGCTGGGCAACAGCTCGGTGCACTACCGCCTGGGCATCTTCAAGGCCGGGCAGCCGCAGGCCTGCGCAGTGGGGCGCTTTGTTCACGTATTTGTCGAGCGCGCCAGCAACCGCCCGCTAACCATCCCTGAACCCCTGCGGGCGGCATTGGGCCGTTTGCGTTGTGACTGACTGGAGTACATCGCCATGCAAGACGCCGTAATTGTCTCAACCGCGCGCACGCCGATTGCCAAGGCTTTTCGCGGCGCCTTCAATGACTTCAAGGCGCCGTCGATGAGTGCCGTGGCCATTCGCGCGGCGGTCGAACGCGCCGCCATCGAGCCCGCCGAGATCGACGACCTGGTGCTGGGCACCGCCATGCAAAGCGGCACCGCTGCGACCAACCTGGCGCGCCTGTCGGCGCTGGCGGCGGGCTTGCCGCTGTCGGTCAGCGGCCAGACCATCGACCGCCAGTGCGCCTCGGGGCTGATGGCGATTTCGATTGCCGCCAAACAGATCATGGTCGACGGCATGCAGGTGGTGATCGGCGCCGGCCAGGAGCAGATCAGCCTGGTGCAGAACGCCCATATGCAGGCCGCAGCGGCCGAGCAGGACGCAAGCGTAGTGCGCATGGCCGAGCATGCCTACATGCCCATGCTGCTCACTGCCGAGCTCGTCGCCAAGCGCTACGGCATCAGCCGCGAAGCCCAGGATGCCTATAGCCTGCAATCCCAGCAGCGCACGGCAGCAGCCCAGGCAGCGGGGCTGTTTGCCGATGAGGTCGTGCCGGTCAGCGTGCGCAAGAAAGTCGTCGACAAGCTCAGCGGGGCGATCAGCTACCAGGACGTGCAGCTGACCCAGGATGAAGGCAACCGCCCGCAAACCACCTTGGCGGGCCTGCAAAACCTGGCGCCGGTGCGCGAAGGCGGCTGTATCACCGCCGGCAACGCCAGCCAGTTGTCTGACGGCGCCAGTGCCAGCGTGCTGATGAGTGGGGCGCTGGCGGCGCGTAGCGGGGTCAGGCCACTGGGCCTGTATCGCGGCATCGCCGTGGCCGGCCTGGCCCCCGAGGAGATGGGCATCGGCCCGGTGCTGGCGATCCCCAAGTTGCTGCGTCAGCACGGTTTGCGCGTCGATGACATCGGCCTGTGGGAAATCAACGAAGCCTTTGCCTGCCAGGTGCTGTATTGCGCGCAAACCCTGGGCATCGACCCGGCGCGGCTCAACGTCAATGGTGGCGCCATCGCCATCGGCCACCCCTACGGCATGAGTGGCGCGCGCATGGTCGGCCATGCCTTGCTCGAAGGCCGGCGCCGTGGCGTCAAGTACGTGGTGGTGAGCATGTGCGTGGGCGGCGGCATGGGCGCCGCCGGCTTGTTCGAAGTGCTCTGAAACCCTCAGCGC
The DNA here is from genome assembly GCF_044743505.1 of Pseudomonas sp. NPDC087612. Taxonomy (NCBI): domain Bacteria; kingdom Pseudomonadati; phylum Pseudomonadota; class Gammaproteobacteria; order Pseudomonadales; family Pseudomonadaceae; genus Pseudomonas; species Pseudomonas sp. NPDC087612. Next base: position 617,586 of record NZ_JBIUWO010000001.1, on the reverse strand, counting down.
CCGCGATAGGCCCCGGGCGCGCAGGCGAACCAGCGCAGGCAGGCGCGGTGAAAACTCTGCACGTCGCTGTAGCCGAGCTGGTCGGCGATCTGCACCAACTCAAGCTCACTGCCGTGCAGCAGGTCTTCGGCGCGGTAGCGGCGGTATTCGTCCAATAGCTCGGTATAACTCCAGCCCAGTGCTTTCAGGCGCCGGGCCGCGGTGCGTTCGAGCAGGTGCTGGTGGCTGCAGAATGTCGGCCAGCGCTCGCTGTCGGCAAGGCTCACGGCCAGGTGGTCGCTGGCCAGTTCCAGCAGGGTCGGCTGGCTGTTGCGCTGGGTTTGTTGCAGCAGCTCCACCAGCAACTGTTCCAGTGCCTGGTTGCCCGGCGTCAGCGCCTGTTCGAACACCCCTGGGTCAAGGCCGATGCCATGTTCGGCGTGGCCCCAGCTCACCGCCGTGCGCCAGGCGTGCGGATGCACGCGGGTGTCGGCCGGCGCCGGGTGGGCCAGCTCGATGGCGATGATCGGGTCCTGCTCCAGGCCGCTGGCCAGCAGTTTGCGGCGCAGTAGGCTGCACAGGCTGGTGAGCATGTAATCGGTGATCGGTGCTGTGGCCTTGAGGCTGCCGCAGTCCTGCAGGCGCAGGCTGACCTGGCCATTTTTACGCTCGATGCGGGCACGGAAATGGCCGTTGAAAAACGGAAAGTACTCGACAAAGTAGGCGCAGGCGCTGTCCAGCGAGGCGGCGACATCGAACAGGTAGGTCAGGCCGTTGGTGGCGGTGGAAACAAAACGCCGGCCGGCGGCCAGGCCGATAAAGGGGTCGTGGCTTTCGCTCAGGGCCAGGGTCCAGAAGCGCCGCGACAGCAGCAACGGCACGCGCAGGAACGGCGTGCGCAACTCGAACAGGCTACGGCGAAACACTGCCTCGATCAGCGTTTGGCTCACCCCGCGTTGCTGCAGTTCCTCGATGGCTGGCAGCAGGGTCGGGGCGTAGAAGGCATTGGGCGGCACGGGCTTCATGAGCGGCTCACCAGCAATTGTTGATCGACACTGAGGATAGCCGCGATCATCGCCTGCGCCGCGGGTGTCAGGCTGTCGCCGGCGCGGCTGACGATGCCGTACTGCAGCTGCAGGTCAGGGTCGTTGGCATCCACATCGACGAAGCTCAGCAGCTGGATCTCACCGGCCTCGACCCGTTCGTGCAGGGCTTCGGCGGTGGCCAGGCCAATGGCGTCCGAGCGCATCACCACCCGGCGAATGGCATCGAACTGCGCACATTCGACGCTGGTGACAAAGTCTTGGGTACCCTGGGCGCGGGCGAGGATCTTGCGGATTATCGGCGGGATGCGCGTGCCGGCGAACGGGTAGTCGAGCAGGGCCCTGAGGGTGAGCCCGGCGCGCGCGGCCAGCGGGTGCCCGGCCCGGCAGAAAAACCGCCCGCGCCGTGGCCGCAGCGCCTGCACCTGGTAGCGCGGGTCGTCCTTGAAGTAGCGCGAGTCGGCCACCAGGAACTCGATCTGCTGCTCCTTGAGCCAGCTGCCCAGTTGCTCCCAGTCGCCCTGGTGAAAGCGCGCGCGCACCAGCGGGTGGTCGTGAATGAACTGCGCCAGCGCCTCGGGCACCAGCAACTGGGCCGGGTAGGGGCCGCTGCCGAAACTCAGCTCGCCGCCTTCCAGGCCGTTGTATTGCAGCAGCTCGTTGTGCAGGCTCTGGCTGCTGGCCAGCAGGCGCCGGGCGTGTTGCAGCACCAGTTGGCCCTGACCGGTCAGGCGAAATTCACGGCTGCCACGCTCGACCAGGGCGCAATCCAGATCGCGTTCCAGGGTCTGGATGCTGCGGCTGAAGGCCGGCTGGCTAAGGTTGACGGCATCGGCAGCGCGCACGAACCCGCGATAATCGGCCAGGGCCACGAAGTGGCGAAGTTGTCGAAGGTCCATCATGCGCCCCTTGCATGCTACGGATACTTTTTATGCATTTGATCGATAGTGTAGCCGCTGGCATAACTCAGGGCCTGATCATTTTGCGTGACCTGCCATGCTTGCTTCGCCCTATGTCTGCGCCGCCTTGACCCGCACCCTGGTCGCTCATGCCCAGGGCTGCGGGCTGCCTGTGAACCTGCTGTTGCAACGGGCCGGCATGGAGCCTGCGCAGTTGCACGGGCAAAGCCGGATAGGGGCGGCGCAGGTCGAGCAGCTGTTGCGCGAATGCGAGGCCGCTGGCGCCGGTCATGAGTTCGGGTGCGAGCTGGTCCCGGGCATGGCCACCCATTCGCTGCAGGGGTTGAACATCCTGCTCGACTCGGCCGCCACCGTCGGCGACAGCCTTGAGTGTTTTATCCGCTACCTGCCACTGGTGACCAACTGCCTGCTGGTCAGCCTGGAGGCGTCGAGCCTGCACCTGCGCCGCTATCAGCAGCAACCCCATCACTACATGCTCGACGCCGTGGTACTGAGCCTGGTGCGCAACATCGCCCGACGCGCCGGGCGCACGCCGGCGCAGGTGTTCACTCAGGTCAGCGTGCTACCGCAGCAGGCGGCAGGACGCTGGTTGCAGGGCTGGGGCGTGGCGGTGGTCAGTGGCCCATGGTTGAGCCTGCAACTGGCGCCGGGCGCGCTCGAACTGGCGTTGCCCGGTGCCAATGCTTTTCTGCACCAGGGCATGCTGCGCCAGTGGCAAGGCGCGGGCCTGGCCGAGGTACGCGAAGACAGCCTGCACCTGGCTCGCCACTGGCTGGCGGCGGGCGACCAGCCCATCGAGCGAATTGCCGAACGCCTCGGCTACCGCCAGCCGAGCAATTTCATCCGGGCCTTTCGCAAGCAGTTCGGGGTCACGCCCAAGCAGTTTCGCCTGAGCGGATTGCAACCGGCCTAGGGGCATTTTTCGCAACGCCTTGATGATCGTTTTTTGTCGTGCGCCGCTTGCGTGTGGCGGCGGGCGCTTGGGCATCTTGATCGGGCTTGATCCCTATTGGAGCTCGATAATGACAACAACAAGCTCAACCCCATCACCTTTGCTGCTGACCTTGTTGGCGGCCTGCGCAGTACCGGCACAGGCCGCCAGTTTCGACATCAATGAAGACTGGAGTTTCACCACCCGCAGCACCTTGAGCCTGGGCAGCAGCTGGTCGACCCAGAGCCCCGACCGCCACCTGATGACCCGCGCCAATGCCCTGCAGGCCCAGGGCGTGAACGCCGATGGCACGGGCGTGAGTGCCGACGATAACCGCCTGAACTTCAAGAAGGGCGACCCGATCTCGCAAACCTTCAAGGGCCTGACCGATTTCAGCCTCGACGGCCAGGGCCAGGGCGCCTTTGTGCGCCTGAAGTACTGGTACGACCATGCCTATGAAACCGGCGACGGCCGCTTCAAGGATTTCGACGACAGCGGCTGGGATGACCTGGCCAGGTTCCAGGGCCTGCAAGTGCTCGACGCCTACCTGTGGAAAGACTTCGAGCTGGCCGGTCATCCGCTGAGTTTCAAGCTTGGCAAGCAGGTGCTGTCGTGGGGTGAGGCGCTGCTGATCCAGAACGGTATCAACGTCATCAACCCGCTGGACATCACCGCCTTCAACCGCCCCGGGGTCGAGATCAAGGAAGGCCAGCTGCCGGTGGAGATGCTCTCGTTCAGCTTCGGCGTATCTGACACTCTCAACCTTGAAGGTTTCTACCAGTACAACTGGCGCCCCAGCGTGCTCGATGGCTGCGGTACCTTCTTTGCCGGCAGCGATGTCATCCAGCCGGGCTGCGGGCCGCTGTACCTGGGCCAGGTGCTCACTGACCAGCAGATGCAGGCCAGCGGCCTGTACGCCAGTGCGCGTGGCAACGAGTCGCCGTCCGACAACGGCCAGTTCGGTTTTGCCCTGCGCCAGATGCTGCCGGCGCTCAATGATGCCGAGGCGGCGCTGTACTTCATCAACTACCACTCGCGCCTGCCGTACCTGACCCTCGATGCGCGCAACACCGCGCTGCCAGGGAATTTTCCCGGGGGCGGGCAGGGGCCTTCGTACGCTGCGGCCTTCCCCGAGAACATCCGCCTGTACGGGCTGAGCATCAACGGCGTCGAGCCCAACAGCGGTATATCGCTGGCGGCCGAGCTAAGTTATCGGCCGAACATGCCGCTGAGTTTCAACGCCCCGGATGTCACCACCGCGGTGGTCTCCGGAGCGGCCGGCAACTCGTGGGTGCAGTTGCCCGAGGGCTTCAACATCCGCGCTGGCGATCGCCTGGATGGCTGGGAACGCAAAGGCGTGTGGCAACTGACCAGCTCGGCGACCCAGGCCATCGACAACGTGCTCGGCGCCACCCGCCTGAGCCTGTTCGGTGAAGTCGGCGTGGTGCATATCGACGGCCTCGGTGACGAGCGCCTGGGCCGCAATGCCGCCTTTGGCCGCAGCGCGCCGCGCAACGGCAGCACATGCAACAGCGTCGCCTCCGCAGTGACCAACCGCTACTGCACCGACAAGGGCTTTGCCACCGACTGGTCCTGGGGCTATCGCCTGCGTGCCAGCCTTGAATACAGCGATGTGTTGCCCGGCGTGAACCTGATTCCGGCGGTCAACTGGCGCCATGACGTCGAGGGCTATTCCTACGACCCGCTCGGGCCGTTCCAGGAAGGCCAGCAGGCCCTGGGCCTGAGTCTTACCGCCAACTACCTCAACGATTACAGCGTGGAGCTGGCTTACAACAGCTTCTTCGGTTCCAACCACTACAGCACCCTTGATGACCGTGATTTTGCCTCGGTCAGCTTCAAGGTCGATTTCTAAGGAGAACAATAAAAATGCGTATCCATCCCCTGTTGTTGGCCCTGACCTGCGTCAGCGCCCTGGCCCAGGCCAAGAGCACAGACCTCGGCCCGTTGGACAAGACCCTCACACCCATGGGCTCGGAGCGCGCCGGCAATGCCGACGGCAGCATCCCGGCCTGGACCGGCGGCCTCGACAAAACCGCCGGCAGCCTCGATGGCAACGGCGGCTACAGTGACCCGTTCGCCAGTGAAAAGCCGCTGTTCACCATTACCGCGCAAAACCTCGGGCAGTACCAGAGTGCGCTCAGCCCCGGCCAGATAGCGATGTTCAAGCGCTACCCGGGCAGCTACCAGATGCCGGTGTACCCGACCCATCGCAGTGCGCGTTTGCCCGCTGCGATACTTGCCGACAGCCGCAGCAACGCCAGCAAGACCACTCTCGCCGATGGCGGCAACGGCCTGCACGACTACACACGCGGTATTCCATTCCTGCTGCCGACCGAAGGCATGGAGGTGATGTGGAACCACATGACCCGCTGGCGTGGTGGCAGCTTTGAGCGCTTCAGCAGTATTGCCCTGGTGCGTGAGAACGGTGCGGTCAGCTATATCCGCGCGCAGTCGCTGGTAAGTTTTGCCCAAGCGGTCACCGGCCTTGAGCCCAACGCCAATGTGCTGTTCATGTTCAAGAGCCGGGTGCTGGAGCCGGCGCGCCTGGCCGGCGAGACCGTGCTGGTGCACGAACCGCTCGACCAGGTCGTCGAGCCGCGTGCGGCCTGGCAATACCTGCCGGCGCAACGGCGAGTGCGACGGGCGCCGATGCTGGCTTATGACAACAGCGCGCGCTACAGCAACGGCCTGATCACCGCCGACAATATCGATGGCTTCAATGGCGCGCCGGACCGCTTTGACTGGAAGCTGATCGGCAAGCAGGAGTTGTACATTCCCTACAACAGCTATCGCCTGGGCAGCCGCGCCGTGAAGCTTGATGAACTGGTCAAGCCCAACCACATCAACCCGGCCTATACCCGCTATGAAAAGCATCGGGTCTGGGTGGTCGAAGCCACGCTCAAGCCCGGTGCCCGGCATATCTACAGCAAGCGCAGGTTTTATCTGGACGAAGACAGCTGGCAGATCGCCCAGGTGGATCAGTACGACAGCCGCGGCGAGTTGTGGCGCAGCTCGGAGCTGCATGCGATCCAGCACTATGATCACGACTTTACCTACAACGTGCTGGAGACTTCGTACGACCTGATCTCCGGGCGTTATTACGCCGGTGGCTTGAGCAACGAAGAGAAGGCGCCGATGCGCGTAGGGTTTACTGCCAGGACTGACGATTACACCCCTTCGCAATTGCGCCGCTGGGCCAAGTAGCACACGAGCCCTGCGGGCTCGATCGCCGGCAGGACAGGTGTACACAGATTTATTGTGGGAGCTGGCCTTGCCAGCGATGAGGCCAGTGCAGCCAGCACTTCAGGTGCTGACTGGATTACGACCCCTGCGGGCTCGATCGCCGGCAGGACAGGTGTACACAGATTTATTGTGGGAGCTGGCCTTGCCAGCGATGAGGCCAGACCAGTCAGCACATAAGGTGTTGGCAGGAATGCGACCCCTGCGGGCTCGATCGCCCCATTGGACTGGGGTGCCCCGATTTATTGTGGGAGCTGGCCTTGCCTGCGATAGGGCCAGTCCAGTCAGCACATCAGGTGTTGGCAGGAATGCGACCCGAGCTCGATCGTCGGCAAGGCCGGCCCCCACAGGTTCGGTGTACACCGAACCATTGTGTGTGGGCTTGACCCGCGATGGGTCCCTCAAGGCGTAACGATATTGAACTGCGGGCTGAAGCTGTCGAGGGTGCCCAGCAGTTCGGCGATTTTCTTGCCGTTGCCTTCGACCTTGATCAGGCCTTTTTGCATCGCCGTCGGGAAGTCCAGTTGCTTGAGGCTGATCTGTTCAAGGGTCGCCTTGTTCATGCTCAAGCTGGCATCGGCCTTGGGGTTCAGGCCCGCGCGGTGGGTCAGCACGCCATTGCGCAAGGTCAGGTTGTAGGCCTGGTCCGGGTCGGTAAAGCTCCAGTTCAGGTTCAGGTCATGGCCCACCGCCTTGTCGACATCGACGCGCACCGCCATGTAGTCGAAGAACATGTCCGCGGTCAGCGCCCGCACCATGTCCACCGACACCGAACTGCCCGCCTGGCTCGGCGGGCCATCGCGCAGTTCCATGGCTCCGGTCAGGTACATGTTGCGCCAGGTGGCGTTCTCGCTCTGGTAACCGAGCTGTTCCAGCGCTTGCGCCTGAGCGCTGCGCGCCTGGGCGTTGTCGGGCTCGGCAAACAGCAGCTGGTTGCCCAGTTGCACCGCCCAGCGGTACTCGCCCTTGTCCATCGCCGCATGCACCTTGGCCAGCACCGCCTCGCCGCCGCCCATGGCCTGGACATAGTGCCGGGCGCTCTCGACCGGCGGCAGCGGGTTGAGGTTGGCCGGGTTGCCGTCGTAAAAGCCCATGTAGCGCTGGTACACCGCCCGCGCGTTGAAGCTCAGCGAGCCGTAGTAGCCACGGGCGTACCACTTGTTCGCCAGCTCCCCGGGCAGGGTCTGCATGTTCTGCGCGATTTCCATCGGCGTCAGGCCCTGGTTGAGCAAGTGCAAGGTGCGGTCGTTGAGGAAGGCATACATGTCGCGCTGGTCGGCGATCAGCGTACGCACTTGCTCTGCGCCCCAGGTCGGCCAGTTGTGCTGGCCGAACAGCACCTCGGTCTTGTCGCCGTAACGGCTCAGGCTGGCGTCCAGGTACTGCGACCAGGCCTTGGCGTCACGTACCTGGGCGCCGCGCGGGGTGAGAATGTTGTGCAGGGTCTGCACCGCGTTTTCGGCAATGCCCAGGGCCTTGAACTGCGGCAGGTACAGGTTCATTTCCGCTGGCGCTTCGGTGCCCGGGGTCAGCTGGAACTCAAGTTCAATACCGGCCACGGTGCGGGTCTCGTAGGGCTTGCTGATCAGCTCGGTGGGTTCGATCAGGGTGATGGTGCCACCGGTGGTCAAGCCCTTGCCGATCCCGGTGTCGACCTGGCCCTGGGGCCCGCGCGGCAGGTACAGGCCGAACTGGTACTGGGCGCGCCGGCTCATGGCGTTGCCGGCATAGACGTTCTCGCTCATCACGTGTTCCATGAAGCCGCTGGGGGCGAACACCTTGACCTTGCCGGCCTTGACGTCGGCCTCGTCGATGACCCCGCGCACGCCGCCAAAATGGTCGGTGTGGCTGTGGCTGTAGATCACCGCCACCACCGGTTTTTGCGGGCGGTTCTGGTAGTACAGCTGCAGCGCGGCGCGGGCGGTTTCGGCGGTGGTCAGCGGGTCGATGAGGATCAGCCCGTCGTCGCCTTCGATGATCGTCATGTTGGCCAGGTCCAGGCCGCGCACCTGGTACAAACGTGGCGCGACCTCGAACAAGCCGGCATGGGCGTTGAGCTGTGCCAGGCGCCAGAGGCTGGGGTTGACGCTGTCGGGGCTGTCTTGGGCGGCGAGAAATTTGTAGTCCTCAAGGCTCCATACCGGCTTGCCGGCGGCATCGCTGATCTTGCCGGTGAACGGCGCAACCAGGCCACGGGTAGCGGCCTGGTAATCGGCGCGGTCGGCAAACGGCAGTTGGCTCAGCACAGCGGCATTGCTGCTGCGCGTCGGTTCGCTGGCGCTGGCCGGGGCCTGGGCGGCGTGCAGGGGCTGGCTCAGGCACCACGCTGTGATCAGGCAGGCCAGGCGGGTACGTGGGTGCAGGGTTGGGAAGGGCATGGCAACTCCATTTTTTGTCGTTATGGCACACCCTTTCGAGCCTAAGGCTCGGGTGCGGGCCGCCAACAAGCCGCGGACGACAAAAACCATGCAGGGCGCTGTTCAGGGCGCTGAGCCACCCTGGCGCTCGGCCACCGCGCGCAAGGTGCGCAAGGACACGCTGGGGGCATCGAGGACGAACTGGTTGGCCAGCCACGAGGGAATGTCGCCGGCCGGATCGGCCTGCAGTTGGTAGGTCACTTCGGTGAGTTGCTCGCCCTTGGGCACGAAGGTCCACAGGCCCTGGAGCTGGCGCACGCGGATCTGCCCCGGCACATGCTTGACCATGCCCGGCACGGCCTTGATGCGCCGTACCAGGCTGCCGTCGTCGCGGCGCTCGCTCTGCACCTGGATGACCATGTCGCGGGTGCTGGCCGGCCAGGGCAGGGCGGTGGTCAGGTAGACCCAGGTGCTGTCGCCCTCGACCTTGAGCAGGCGCATGTCGGCGCAGCCGTACAGCCATTTGCAGGCAACCCGCAGGTTTTCCTGCAGCTCGCTCAAGGTCGACACGCTGGCCTTGATCAACGCCACGCCGCGAAACTGCTGGTAGGGCGAACCCGGCACCTCGCTGAGGTACACCTGGATGCCGTCTTCATCCTGCGCCAGGTGCCACTGTTCAGTGGCGCTGGCGCCGCTGCTGAGGGCCAGCAACAGGCACAAGACAAGGCGAAGGCGCATGAACAGGCTCCAGCGGTTGGGCGACTGTTCAGAGCATAGTGCCTGGGATCAGATCCGGACGAGCCGGCCCTTGTGTTCGGCCTGCAAACGGTCACCGCGGCCGAACAGCTTGTGGCGCAAGGTTCCGTCTTCATATGCCGTGGGATAACGGCCACGGCGTTGCAGCTCGGGCACCACCTGCTCGACCACCGCGTGCAGGTCGTCGGGCACTACCGCATAGGTGAGGTTGAAACCGTCGATACCGGTGTGGTCGAGCCAGTCTTCCAGTTGATCGGCAATCTCTGACGCTGAACCGAGCAACACCGGGCCGCGGCCGCCGAGGCTGACGAACTCGGCCGCTTCGCGCACGGTCCAGCGCCGGTTCGGGTCGGCCTTGGTGAACACCGCCAGGGCAGTGCGGCCGGCGTCGTTGTCGATGTATTCGATCAACGCGTCGGGGTCGACCCCTGCGAAGTCGATGCCGGTCCAGCCCGACAGCAGGGTCAGCGCCGCCTCGACGTCCACGTACTGGCGGTACTCCTGCAGCCTGGCCTCGGCCGCCTGGCGACTGTCGGCGACGATCAGCAACGCCTGGGCGTAGATCAGCACGTCCTGTTCAGGCCGGCCGGCGTCGCGGGTGGCCTTGCGGATGCTTTTTACATAGCCGCTCAGCGCCGCCTGGGTCGGCGCGCTGATAAACACGCATTCGGCATGGTCGGCGGCAAAGCGCAGGCCGCGCGGCGAGGCGCCGGCCTGGAACAGCACCGGCGTGCGCTGCGGCGAAGGCTGGCTCAGGTGAATGCCGGGCACCTGGAAGTGCGCGCCCTGGTGGTTGATCGGGTGCACCCGGGCCGGGTCGAGGAACTGGCCGCTTGCACGGTCCTGCACCACGGCATCGTCGTCCCAGCTTTTTTCCCAGAGCTTGTACAGCACCTGCAGGTATTCCTCGGCCAGCTCGTAGCGCTCGTCGTGGCCCAGTTGCCGCGCCAGGCCGAGGTTGCGTGCGGCGCTGTCGAGGTAACCGGTGACGATGTTCCAGCCCACCCGCCCGGCGCTCAGGTGATCGAGCGTGGACATGCGCCGGGCGAAGGGGTACGGGTGCTCGTAGGTCAGCGAAAAGGTGATGCCAAAGCCCAGGTGTTCGGTGACCCCGGCCATGGCCGGGACGATCAGCAGCGGGTCGTTGACCGGTACCTGCACGCCGCCGCGCAGGGCGCCGTCGGCGCTGCCCTGGTAGACGTCATAGATACCCAGCACATCGGCAATGAACAGCGCATCGAACAGCCCGCGTTCGAGCAGGCGGGCGAGGTCGGTCCAGTAACCCAGGCGATTGAAATCGACGCTGGTGTTGCGCGGATGGCGCCACAGCCCGGGGGACTGGTGGGTGGCGGCGTTCATGCTGAAAGCGTTGAAGCGGATGGTCTTGGACATGGTCTGTACTCAGGGCAGGACCGACACCGGGTAGACCGCATCGGCCACCTTCAGCGCTTTGGGGATCAGGCCCAGGCCCTGGAAGGTATCGGCAAGCTTCTGCTGCTCGGCGGTGATTTTTGCGTCAATGGCCACGGCGTTGTAGTTGCGCCGCTCGCTGGCCACCTGCAGCACATCGGCGCCGATACCCAGTTGCGGTGCCAGCAGGGCAGCGACTTCGTCGGGCTTCTGGTTGGCCCAGCTGCTGACCTTGGCCAGTTCGCTGAAGAAGGTCTTCAGCAGCGCGCGGTTGTCGTCGGCAAAGGCCGCCGAGGACAGGTAGAAGGTGCGGTTGTTGGACAGCCCGCTGCCGTCGCGCAGGTTCTTCAGGCCCGGTTGTTTTTCGGCGGCGGCGAGGAACGGGTCCCACAGGGTCACGGCCTGGACGCTACCGGACTGCAGTGCGGCCACGGCGTCGGCGGCATTGTTGACGTAGGCCGGGGTGATGTCCTTGTAGCTCAGGCCGGCATCCTGCAGGGCCACGGCCAGCAGGTACTGGGCGTTCCAGCCGCGACCGGTGGCCACGCGCTGGCCCTTGAGGGCGGCGACGTTGGCGATGTGGTCCTGGTCGCGCACCACCAGGCCGATGCCCTTGGGGTAGGGCTGCTCGGCGGCCAGGTACACCACCGGCTTGCCGGCAGCCTGGGCAAATACCGAGGGTGCATCGGCGGCATGGCCAAGGTCGATGGCGCCGGTGCTCAGCGCTTCAAGCAGCTGCGGGCCGGCGGCGAATTCGTACCAGCTGACTTTCACCCCTTGTGGCTCCAGGGCTTTTTCCAGGGCGCCGCTGCCTTTGAGGATGTTGATGCTGTTGAACTTCTGGTAGCCGATGCGCAAGGTCTTGCTCGCTTCGGCATGGGCCAGCGGGGCGGGCAGGATCAGCGCCGCCAGGGCGGCAAACAGGCCGCCGGTGAGCAGGCGACGCAGAGGGGAATGGGGCGTGTGCGACATGGGCGGACTCCTGGGATTCAAGGGCAAGGCATGCCCGAAAATATAAGGAGCCCGCGCAGGCCCTTCAATTTGTTTATTCCAAATTGTTAGATTGTTTTGTTATTTTTATATCCTTTTATTTTATTGATTCAGAACTGCAACTGCACACCCAGCGAGTAGCCAGCCTGATTACCCTCGCTATGGGCAAAGCGGCTGTTGACCTCGGCAAACACCCCCAACTGCTCGGTGAACATCAACTGCGCGCCCACTTGCGCGCGACCAAAGTCCTTGTCGACGCTGCCCATGTCCGCTACCCGCACACGGCCGTCGGCATTGCTGGTGAGGTCGATCTCGTCCAGGCGGCCATCGGCCAGTTCGCGTACCCAGCGCACGCTGGCGTAGGGTTGCAGGGCCATGTTCGCCCCCAGGCCAACGCTGCCATGCAGGCGCCAGCCGAGGCTGGCTTCGAGGGCGTCGTAGTTCTGCTTTTCGTAGCCCAGGGCAGTGCGCAGGGCCTGGTCTTCGTGGAAGTCATCGATGCGATAGTGCATGTAGTCCAGGCCCGCCACCGGGCCGGTCTTCAAGGCGCCGAAGCTGAAGTCGTAGCCGCCGTCGAGCCGCGCGCCCCAGAACCACGCCGAGGTGTCGCCGGACAGGCGCTGGTCGAGCAGCACCGGGCCGTTGCTGGCCTGGATGTACACCGAGCGCTTGGTATCAAAGCTTGTATGCCCGGCGCTCAGCTCGCCGGCCAGCCATTGCGGGCCGCCGTCGTTGAGCAGGGCAAACAGCCCGGCCTGCCAGGCGTCGCCTTCGATGCGCCCGTCGTGGTCGAGGGCGTCGCGGCTGCGCTGGAAGCTCAGGCTGGCACCGACAGTCAGGGCGTCATTGAGACGGTAATCGCCAACGCCATAAACGCCCACGCGTTTCGACTCGGGGTTGCCCGGCGCATCGAAACCGCTGTCTGGCGAAACTTCGCCTTCGACACCCACTTCACCATCAAAGCTGCCGACCGCCCGTGTGGCGTCCAGCAGGCTCAGCCAGCGGCGGTCATGCAGGCGGGTCAGGGCCTGGTGCTGGCGTTGCAACTGGTCTTCCATCTGCCGCGCCATAGCGCCGCCGGAGGCGGTAGAGGCGAGCAGGTCGGCGTTGGTCAGTTCCAGCACCAGGCGTGTCAGCAACCGCGAGAAGTCGCTCAGGCGCTGGTCGATGCGCTGCTGGCCGAAGGCGTTGGTCAGCACTTGCTGGTTGTCTTCAGCCGGGTCGTGCCAGGTCGAGCCGCCGGGGATCGCCGGGTTGTCGGTCTGCTCGTAGCCGTCCAGTTCACCCAGCTCCCAATTGGTGGCCTCGATGAACAGCACCGGCACGTTGAGGCTGTTGAAGCTTTCGCCGTCGCTGCAGCAGCCGGTGCCGGCCGGGTATTCGGGGTTCAGGCCGGGGTTGGTGAACAGCGCGATGTTCATCTCCTGGGCGATGCGCAGCAACTGGTCGCGGTAGGCGCCCAGGGCCGGGTTGGCGATGCTGTTGCTGGCGGCGTGGGCGTACATCTTGTCGCCGGTGATCAGGCTGTCGAGGTTGATCATGCCCAACAGGTTGGCGCGCTGGCTGTCGCTCAATGACGCGACATAGGCGCGCGAACCGCGCAGGCCTTCTTCTTCGGCACCAAAACCGACCACTTCCAGGCCGTTCTCCAGGGCCACGCCGCCCAGGTTGCGGGCGATCTCGGTGAGCACGGCGGCGCCCGAGGCGTTGTCGTCCAGGCCTTGCAGGGTAGGGCGGCCGAAGTAGGTGTCGTAGTGGGCGCCGAGCACCACGTAGGTGCTGTTCTGGCCCGCGGCGGAGGCGATGACGTTCTGCGAACTGCGGTTGCCGGCCCAGGTGAAGTCCTGGCGGCGGGTCTGGTAGCCGAAGCCCAGTTGCGTTTGCATCAGGGCGGTAGCACCTTCGAAACTGGCGGTACCGCGGTAACGTCCGGGGTAGTCGTTGATCAGACGGTCCAGGGTCTGCCCGGCATATTGCCCATATTCATAGGCGCTGGCGCCGGAGGACAACATTGCACAACCCAGGCTTACAGCGACTGCTAACGGTTTGAACACGGCACTTTTCCTTATGTGTCGTTACGAAAGGCGCATCATAGGATGCGTCGCCTCGCAGTAAGCAGGATGTGTACCGTTTTGTGACTGATGTAGGAAATTAACGGCATGAAGGTTCAGATCAAACCTGCACTTGAGCGTGAAAAACAACACTTTGAGGCGATGCTTCCGGAGTATTTGCGCGAACTCGGTGTCGACGGGGACTACCCTTATTTACCGCTCTACTGGCAGGAGCCAGGGCGATTTGCCTACCTGCTGCTGGTTGAGGACGAAATAGCAGGGTTTGCCCTGGTTCGCCAGCAGCCAGAGCGCGCGGTGTACGAACTGGCCGAGTTCTATGTCGTCAGTGCCTATCGCCTGGCAGGGGTCGGCCATGCTGCGGCGCAGGGGCTGTTCGATTTGCACCGTGGCCCGTGGGAGCTATCGGTACTGGCGGACAACTTCGCCGGCCTGCGCTTCTGGCCAAGGGTCTTGCCGGCGGGGGCACATGCCGAAACCATTGAGACGCCCGAAGGGGTGCAATACACCCAGTTCGAGTTTGTCAGTGTTTAGCCGGCCAACTGGGCCAGCAACGCGGCGATCGCCACCTTGGCCACCTGCGCATCCTGCTCGGACCTGACCCCGGAAACACCCACCGCGCCGATCACCTGGCCGTCCACCCGCAGCGGCACGCCGCCTTCGAGGGTGGCGTTGAGCACCGGCACCGAGAGAAAGGCCGTGCGCCCGCCGTTGATGATGTCTTCGTAGACCTTGCTGTCCTTGCGCCCCAGAGCCGCGGTGCGGGCTTTTTCCTGGGCGATGTAGGCGCTGATCGGCGGGCAGCCGTCCAGGCGTTCGAGGGCCAGCGGGTGGCCGCCGTCATCGACCACGGCGATGCTCACCGGCCACTGGTTGGCCTGGGCTTCGACGCGGGCGGCGGCAAGCAGTTGCGCGACTTCGTGTTGGGTCAGTACGGCCTTGCTGAGCATGGGGAGGGCTCCACGAGTGAGAGGCGAGCAGGATGCGTCATTATTACCGTAGACGTTGCCGGATGTTTCTTGTCACTGCCTGCGACAACAGGCCGCACCCCGTAATTACTGGGATACAGACGTACGGGGCGCTGCGCGCTGGAACCTGCGTCCACCACCATGACAAAATGCGAAGGTTTCTCGACATGCCCTCTATCCAGGGGCTGGCACCTTCCCGAAAGGATGGTTACATGACTGATTTACTGACCCGGCGCCAGGTTGTTGCCGGGATCAGCCTGCTGGGCCTCGGCGCCCTTGCAGGTTGCGACCCCCGTTCCGGTGGCGCGCTGGACTTCAAGTACGGCAAGGACATGAGCAACAAGATCCTCGGCCGTTCGTTCAAGCTCAAGGATACCCAAGGCAACGTCCGTACCCTCTCGAGTTTCTGGGGTTCGATGCCGATGGTGTTCTTCGGTTTCACCCAGTGCCCGGCGGTGTGCCCGACCACCCTGGCGCGCGCGGTGCAGATCAAGAAGCTGATGGGCCGCGATGCAGGCTTTTTGCAGGTGGTGTTCATCAGCCTCGACCCCGAGCGCGATACCCCCGAGGTGCTCGACGCCTACGTCAAGGCCTTCGACCCCTCGTTCGTGGCGTTGTCCGGCACCCTCGAAGAAACCGCGGCAGCCGCCCGCGAGTTCGGTGTGTTCTACGAGAAGGTGCCCGCCGGCGATACCTATACCATCTCGCACACCTCGACCAGCTACGTCTTCGATTCCCGCGGCCAGCTGCGCCTGGGCCTGTCCCATTCGCTCAATGCAAAAGAGTGCGCAGAAGACCTGCTCACTGTCATGGAGGTGTGTTAATGCTTCGCAACCCTGTCAAACGTACCCTGGCCGCGCTGGCCCTGATCGGCCTGGCCCTGCCGGCCATGGCCGAAACCACCGTCAGCGACGCCTGGGCGCGTGCTACCGTGCCCAACCAGAAGTCCAGCGGTGCTTTCATGACCCTCACCGCCAGCACCGACAGCAAGCTGCTCAGCGTCGCCTCGCCGGTGGCCAGGACCGTGCAGGTGCACCAGATGACCATGGAAAACGACGTGATGAAAATGGGCGAGGTCGACAGCCTGCCGCTGCCGGCCGGCAAGGCGGTGAGCCTTGACCCCAACGGTTATCACGTGATGCTCATGGACCTCAACCAGCAACTCAAGGAAGGCGAGCACGTGCCGCTGACTCTGGTGGTCGAGGATGCCAAGGGCGTCAAGCAGCGCATTGAAGTGAACGCGCCGGTGCGGGCGTTGAATGCGCAAGCCATGCATGGGCATGATCACCAGCCTATGCAGCACTGATAGAGGGCTGCTGCGCAGCCCATCGCTGGCAAGCCAGTTCCACAGTTCGGTGGATGCTGGCTTGACCCGCGAGCGTTTCAGCGCCGCCGGCGCCTGCCGGTGACCATCGACAGCGGCAGGTTCTCCTTCAGCCGCCAGCTCTCGAACAGCGCCGCCGCAATGTGCAGGCACACCAGCGCCAACAGGGCATCGGCCATCAACTCGTGAATATCGCGCAGGCCGTCGTCGCCCCAGAAGTAATAGATCTCTTCCATCATGAAACCGCTGACGCCAAGGCCGGCCATCAGCAGCAACATCAGCACCATCACCAGCGCGCCCAACGGCGAATGGCCGAGGCGGTGGTAGTCTTGGCCGCTGAACAGGGCCTGCAAGTGCCACTTCAAGCGCGTGGGCGTTGGCCAGAAGTGCGCCCAGCGCGCCGCCGGGCTGCCGACAAAGCCCCAGACACTGCGCAGCAGCACGATCGCCAGGCCGTAATAACCCAGCCAGCGGTGCCAGCCATCGCCTTCTTCGGTGAGAAAATAGCCGCCGACAAACACCACCACCAGCGACCAGTGGCACAGGCGCACCAGCGGGTCCCAGAGGCGCAGGCTATCGTCGCTCACCTCAGTCGATCTCTTCCTTCACCTTTTTACCGGTGACCGGGTCGAAGTAGATCTCGACTTTTTTACCGTCTTTGTTCTTGCCGTAGATCTCGTAGCAATTGCCCTTGGTGACCTTGAACTCCTTGATCTCGTAGCCCTGCTTTTTCAGTTCTTCCTGAAAGTTGTTCTGGTCCTGCCATTGGTTCTTTTCAGCAGTGCTGCATTCGGTCTTGGCCAGGACGGCGGGGCTGATGACCAGCAGTGAGACAAGCAGAAGATGACGCATGACGAGTCCTCGGGTTGTCGAACAGGGGTGCCCGTTTGAGCTTATGCCAGGCTTGGCGACTTCGCTAGCGCCTCGTCCACCAGCTCGATCCAGTGCCGCACCGGGGTGCGCCCGGCGCCGTCAAGGTGGGTCTGGCAGCCGATATTGGCACTGACGATGACATCCGGCCGGCCGCTTTCCAGGGCATCGAGCTTGTTGTCGCGCAGTTGCCTGGCCAGTTGCGGCTGGGTCAGCGAATAGGTGCCCGCCGAGCCGCAGCACAGGTGGCCGTCGGGCACATTGCTGAGGTTGAAATTCAGGCGCTTGAGCAGGGCCTCGACGCTGCCGCCAAGCTTCTGCGCATGCTGCAGGCTGCACGGGCAATGCACCGCCAGCAGCTGGCCGCTGTGGCAGGCCAGTTTATCCAGGGGCTCGGCCGCGACGACCTCGACCAGGTCCCTGGCCAGTTCGCTGACCCGCCGGGCTTTGCTTGCGTACTGCCCATCGCCGTGCAGCAGCTTGGCGTAGTCCTTGACGAAGGCGCCGCAACCGCTGGCGGTTTGCACGATGGCTTCGGCGCCGGCCTCGATGGCCGGCCACCAGGCGTCGATGTTGTGCCGGGCGCGTTCAAGGCCACGGGCTTGGGCATCGAGGTGATAGTCGACAGCGCCACAGCAGCCGGCTTGGGGCGTGGCGGTGACGCTGATGCCCAGGCGATCGAGCACCCGCGCCGTGGCGGCGTTGGTGTTGGGCGACAGGCCCGGTTGCACGCAGCCTTCAAGCAGCAGCACCCGCCGCTCATGGTGCGCTTGCGGGCGCGCCTGGGCCGTGGCTGCCGAGCGCGGCAGCTTGGCCTTGAGCGCTGCCGGCAGCAGGCTGTCGACGCTGCGCCCCAGTTGCACCAGGCGCTTGAACGCTGTCGGGTGGCTGGCCAGGTTACGCAGGCCGCTGCGCAAGGCCCGCTGCAGCGGCGGGCGGGCCACCGCCTGGTCGACCACGGCGCGGCCGATGTCCAGCAGGTTGTGGTAATCGACCCCGGACGGGCAGGTGGTTTCGCAGTTGCGGCACGACAGGCAGCGGTCCAGGTGCAGTTGGGTCTTGGCGCTGGCCGGCTGGCCTTCGAGCACCTGCTTGATCAGGTAGATGCGCCCGCGCGGGCCGTCCAGTTCGTCGCCGAGCAACTGGTAGGTCGGGCAGGTGGCGTTGCAAAAGCCGCAGTGCACGCAACTGCGCAGGATGCGCTCGGCCTCTTCGGCGCGGGCCAGACGCTTGGCGGCATCGCTCAGGGTGGTTTGCATGGCTCAGATCTCCGCGTACATCCGCCCGGGGTTGAAGATCCCTTGCGGGTCGAGGCGCTGCTTGAGTTGTTGGTGATAGCGCAGCAAGGCCGCGGGTAGCGGCTGGAACGGGCTGTCGCTGGCGCTGTAGCAGGTGGCATGGCCGCCCAGTCGGCTTGCAGCCGCGCGAATGGCCTCGGCCGGGGCCTCGGACTTGAGCCAGCGCTGGGCACCGGCCCAGTCCAGCAGTTGCTCGCCGGGCAGCTCCAGCAGCGGGCTGTGGTTGGGCAAGGATATGCGCCACAGCGGGCGCGGGTCGGCGAAAAACCCCAGGCGCTGGTGGTTCAGGTCTTGCCACCAGCAAGCCTTGAAGCGCTCGCCGCCGAGCCGGTCGCGGGCGGCCTTGACCGAACCTTCACCGCCTTCAAGGCGCAGGCGCAACACATTGCCGTCATGGCAGGCGGCGCTGATCGGCAGCGGTTGCTGGCCCCATTGCGCCAGTTTCAGCAGGGCTTGCTGCGGGTCGAGCTGCAGGGCGATGTGCGCGTCGCAGCGCGGCTTGGGCAGCACTTTGAGCGACACCTCGCTGATCAGCCCCAGGCAGCCGAAGCTGCCGGCCATCAGCCGCGACAGGTCGTAGCCGGCGACGTTCTTCATCACCTCGCCGCCAAAACGCAGGTGCAGGCCCAGGCCGCTGATCACCCGGGTGCCGAGCACGTAGTCGCGAACCGAGCCGGCCCAGGGCCGGCGCGGCCCCGACAGCCCGGCAGCGAGCATGCCGCCGAGGGTGGCGCCGTCGTCACTGTGCGGCGGCTCGCAGGGCAGCATCTGCCCGGCGGCCTCAAGCGTCGCCGTCAATTCCGTCAGCGGCGTGCCGGCGCGGGCGGTGATCACCAGCTCCGTCGGGTCGTAGTTGACGATGCCGCGGTGCTCGCGGGTATCGAGCTCGATCCCGGCTACCGGGCGGCCGAGATAAGCCTTGCTGGCGCCGCCTCGAATGCGCAAGGGCGTGCCCTCGGCGCGGGCCTGGTTGACCTGTTCGAGCAGCGCCTGGCTGGCATCGTTGTTGTGCGCCAGCATCAGAAGCGCTCCAGCTCGGGGAAGGGCAGTTGCCCGGCGTGCACATGCATGGCGCCAAACTCGGCGCAGCGCTGCAGGGTGGGGATGTTCTTGCCGGGATTGAGCAGGCGATGGGGGTCGAAGGCGGCCTTGACTGCGTGGAACAGGGTCAGCTCGTCGCTGCTGAACTGCGCGCACATCTGGTTAATCTTCTCGCGGCCGACGCCATGCTCGCCGGTGATGCTGCCACCGACACTCACGCACAGTTCGAGAATCTCGCCGCCAAAGGCTTCGGCGCGCTCCAGCTCGCCGGGCTGATTGGCATCGAAGAGGATCAGCGGGTGCATGTTGCCGTCGCCGGCATGAAAGACGTTGGCCACCCGCAGATCGTATTTATGCGATAGCGCGGCGATGCGTTGCAGCACATGGGGCAACTCGCGGCGTGGGATGGTGCCGTCCATGCAGTAATAATCGGCTGAAATTCGCCCGACCGCCGGAAAGGCGTTCTTGCGCCCGGCCCAGAACTTCACCCGCTCCACCTCGTCACGGGCCTGGCGTACTTCGCTGGCACCGGCCTGTTCGAACAGGGTACGTACCCGCTCGCAATCGTCGTGCACATCGGCTTCGACGCCATCCAGCTCGCACAGCAGAATCGCCTCGGCGTCGACCGGGTAGCCGGCATGAATGAAGTCTTCAGCGGCGCGGATCGCCAGGTTGTCCATCATCTCCAGGCCACTGGGAATGATCCCGGCAGCGATGATGTCGCCAACCGCGCGCCCGGCTTTTTCCACCGAGTCGAAAGCCGCCAGCAGCACCTTGGCCACCTGCGGCCTGGGCAGCAGCTTGACCGTTACTTCGGTGATGATCCCGAGCATGCCTTCGGAGCCGGTGAACAGCGCCAGCAGGTCAAAGCCCGGGGCGTCGAGGCTGTCGGCACCGAGGGCCAGGCATTCGCCTTCAACGGTAAGGATCTCGACCTTGAGCAGGTTGTGCACGGTCAGGCCATATTTCAGGCAGTGCACGCCGCCGGCATTTTCGGCGACGTTGCCACCGATCGAGCAGGCGATCTGCGACGACGGGTCGGGTGCGTAGTACAGCTCATAAGGCGCGGCGGCCTGGGAAATCGCCAGGTTGCGCACCCCTGGCTGCACCCGCGCGGTGCGCGCAGCGGGGTCGATGGCGAGGATCTTGTTAAAACGCGCCATCACCAGCAGCACGCCTTTTTCCAGAGGTAGGGCGCCGCCCGAGAGGCCGGTGCCGGCGCCACGGGCGACCACCGGTACCTTGCGGGCAAAACACAGCCTGAGAATGCCTTGCACCTGCTCGAGGGTATGCGGCAGCAACACCAGCAGCGGCAGTGTGCGGTAGGCCGAGAGGCCATCGCATTCGTAGGGCTTGAGGTCTTCCTCGGCGTGGAGGATATCGAGATCGGGCAGTTCTGCCTGCAAGGCCTGCAGCAGCGCCTGCTTGTCGACGGCGGGCAGGGCACCATCGACGTTTTCGTCGTAAAGGATATTCATTGGCAGCCAGTCACCGGAATGTGCCAGAAGTTGCTGGAAATCGTAGACGATAAACAGCACCTGGCACTGGCGACCCAGGCTCTTGGGCGATTGACCTCACGCGTGTCGCGCACCCGCCACCCGCCTTTGCGGGCTAGCGGAAACGCGGCAGCGGGCGTTCGACGCTCAGCGAAGTGAGGGTTTTTCTGACCAGCTGATCATCGGCTTCGACGGCCTTGAGGGTGTCGCGGATCTTGCCGGCCACCGGCACATCGCCCTGGCGGTCGATCCAGTCGGCAATCTCCTTGCACGCCGAAGCGAGCCGGGCCTGGCGCTGGTTGATCAGGTTAAGGGCTGTGGTGATCTCTTTATCGGACATGAGGGAATCCTCCATCTGCGCGAATAAAGTGTAGCAGCGCAGAAAAATCCTGCGCTGGGCCCTCAGCCAGCCAGGCGCTCGCGCACCCGCATCAGCGCATAACCGAGCAGGTTCAGCCCTTGCCACTGGCGTGGATCGGCCGCTTGCGCGGCCTTGGCGTCCAGGCCGATGCCCCAGATGCTGTCCACCGGGCTGGCCTCGACCAGCACCTGGCCGGCGGTAGAGAGTAGAAATGTGCGCAGCCCCGGGTTCTGTTCGAACTTGAGCAGGTTGGCCTGCTCGACGATCGCCGAGCGCTCGGCCACCCAGGCGGCGTCATCGTAGCCGGCGACTTCGCGGCCCAGCTTCTTGGCCTCGGCGGGCGTGCGCGCGGCGAGAATTTTCGCCAACGTTGCCTGGTCGTCGAACAGCCGCGCCTTGCCGGCCATCATGTAGTGCTCGGCGCTGGGGTAGTGGAGGCCGTGCTCCTTGAAGCCGGCCTCGAACCACTGGCTGAAGCAGCTTTTGTCCGGCTTGCCCTCGACCTTTTGCCGGTGGCCCCAGAAGTACAGGTATTGCGGCGCCAGGCCCTGGTCGATAGCGCCGATCAGGCTGTCATTGTCGAGGATGTTGGCCAAAGCCTGGGAGGGTTGCGACATAGCGGGGAGTCTTCCATGAACGAATCGGGCCATGGTACTCCACGCCTGCGCGGTTGTGACAGCTTCGGTGCTGACGTACTATCCTTGCCAGCAAGCGATACCCCGCATACTTATAAATCTTTCCTCAGCGCACACGCTTCACTCAGGCCCGACCGGCATGAGTGTCTGGCGCTGGGCGCGTTTTCGTTCCCGGCAACCGCAAACGACTCGGAGCAAGGCTTTACTCATGAATACATCCGTGGATGCGCGAACCGGCAGTTGGCTGAGTGTCATCGCCCTGGCCCTGGCGGCCTTCATTTTCAACACCACTGAATTCGTCCCGGTGGCGCTGCTCAGCGACATCGGCCGCAGCTTCGACATGTCCACCGCCCAGGTCGGCCTGATGCTGACCATCTATGCCTGGGTGGTGGCCTTGGCCTCGCTGCCGATGATGCTGCTGACCCGCAATATCGAGCGGCGCAAGTTGCTGATCATCGTCTTTGCCTTGTTCATCCTCAGCCATTTGCTTTCGGGGGTGGCGCAGAGCTTCGGCATGCTGCTGGTCAGCCGTATCGGCATCGCCCTGGCCCATGCGGTGTTCTGGGCCATTACTGCCTCGCTGGCAGTGCGCGTGGCGCCGCCGGGGCAACAGGCCAAGGCCCTGGGGCTGCTGGCTACCGGTACCACCCTGGCGATGGTCATGGGCATTCCGCTGGGGCGGGTGGTGGGTGAGGCCCTGGGCTGGCGCACCACCTTCCTGGCGATTGCCGGGGTGGCCTTGGCAACCTTGTTGTGCCTGGTCAAATCGCTGCCGCTGCTGCCGAGCCAGAACTCCGGCTCGTTGCGCAGCGTACCGGTGCTGTTCAAGCGCCCGGCGCTGGTCACCGTGTATGTGCTGGTGGCGCTGGTGATTGCCGCGCAGTTCACTGCCTACAGTTACATCGAGCCGTTTGCCCTGAATGTCGCGCAGATCGGCGGCGAACTGACCACCGTGCTGCTGTTGCTGTTCGGCGGCGCCGGGGTGTTCGGCTCGGTGCTGTTCAGCCGCTACAGCGAGCGCTTCCCGCAGGGCTTTCTGATCGGCGCGATCGCCATGCTGGCGACCTGTCTGCTGCTGTTGCTGCCGTTGGCCGGCGACTTCCGCCTGCTGGGCACCTTGAGCGTGTTCTGGGGCGTGTCGATCATGTGTTTCAGCCTGGCGTTGCAGTCCAAGGTATTGATCCTCGCCTCGGACGCCACCGACGTGGCCATGGCCATGTTCTCCGGCATTTATAACATCGGCATTGGTGCCGGGGCGCTGATCGGCAGCCTGGTCAGCGTGCACATGGGCCTGGGCAATATCGGCTATGTTGGCGGATCGCTGGCCCTGGCGGGGTTGCTGTTGTGCGGGGTGACGACCTACCGTTTTGCCCGCGCCTAGGGGCTGCTTTGCAGCCCATCGCCGGCAAGCCAGCCCCCACACGGACTGCGCAAAACCTGTGGGAGCGGCGGTGCGGCGACCCGACTTGCCCCGCGATCAATCGCGAATCTTCAGCAGCCCATCGCAGCCCAGGCAACGCACCTTTTTCAGCTTGCGCACTTCGCTGAAGCCGACCCGGCGGGACAGCGCGGTGCCGACCTCATCCTTGTACAAGTGCATCATCGCTGCGTTGCACAGTGGGCAGCGCACCAGCATCGACAACGGAAAGGTCAGGCAGCCAAGGCCCAGAACCACCAGGATAATGGTGGTGCCCAGGCTTTTCGGCATCCAGTCGAACAGGGTCAGCACCATCAGCGGCGCGCCGATATAGATGATGAAGTCATTGATGTAGATATTCAGAAACGCTACGCGGCGGTAGTCGAGCTGGGGCATTTCAGTTCATCGAGTCATAGGGCAGCAGGGCGGTGTCGACCACCATGTCCGCCGGCAGGGTGACAATCGCAGCCACCGGGCAGACGATGGTCACCCAGCAGAAGATCGTTGAATAACCTTCGTAGCCGCTGGCGCCAATCGTGGTCAGTAACTGGACGTTGGCCTGGGTGCCTTTGTAGTAGTCGCCGCTGCCGTAGCTGTTGGAGCCGCGCGCAAGAAAAGTGCCGCAACTGGCCAGGAACAGGGTCGAGGCCAGGAGCAAAGAGGTGAGGATTCTGATGATGCCATTCCTTAGCAGATAGAGAAGCGAAACCTGCGCGCATTCTCGCACAACAGCGCTAGTATCCGCGCATCCCGCGTGCACTGAAGTACTCTTCGAGCACCTCTGGCCCGGCGCCGACCTGGGCCAGCGCGACGTAGCTGTCCGGGCGCAGCAGGTACACGCCGTCCCGCTGCAAGCCGGCCGCCTCGTGGGCGTCGCACCATTCGAACACTTCCAGCGGCATGCCGCGCTCGCTGCACCAGGCCACCAGGCTGCCGCTGGCGGCACCATACACCTGAACCTGCCAGCGCATCCGCGCCAGCCCGGCAAAGTTGTCGTGGGCGCCGTCGCTGACCCACGGCAGGCGCTCGCCACCATGTACCTGGCCGGCGCTGCCGACGCTCAGGGGCATGTCGCGGTAGTTCAGGGTGATTTGCGAAACGGTGCGGAACAAAAACGTCCGCGCAGCTTTGAGCGCCGCCACCCGCGGCAGCAGCACGGGGGCCAGGCGGGTGCGCAGCAGGGCGGCCAGGCGGCCGTCGGCGGTGATGAAGTTGAACACCTGGTCGGTGGTCGCCACCAGCCGCTGGGCAAAAGCACTGCGCTCGATTTCGTAGGTTTCGAGCAGGGCCTCGGTGGCGCTGCCTTGCAACACCGCCGCCAGTTTCCACGCCAGGTTGATGGCATCGCCGATGCCGGTGTTCATGCCCTGGCCGCCGGCCGGGCTGTGCACGTGGGCGGCGTCGCCAAGCAGGAAGGCGCGCTGGTGGCCAAACTGCTCGGCCACCCGGTGGTGCACGCGGTAGGTAGAGAACCAGTTGACCTGATGGATCTCGACCTTCAGGTGCTCCATGGCGCGCTGGCTGACATCCTCGAAACGCAGGTCGCGGGGGTGTTCGGCACGCGCGTCGCGCACCGTGCCGATCAACCGCGCGCGGCCGCTGCCGGCCAGTGGGAATACGGCGAGAAAGTCGGCCTCGTCGAGGTCGACGTGCAGCTCGCCATTGAACGCCGGCCCTGCGCCATCGACATCGGCGACATAAAACACCTGCTCGTAAGTGCCGCCGGGAAAGCCGATGCCCAGGACCTTGCGCACCGTCGAGCGGGCGCCGTCGCAACCGGCGATGTAATCGGCTTGGCAGACTTCCTCGACGCCGTCGGCATGGCGCAGGCGGGCGGTGACACCTTCGGCGTCCTGGCTGAAACCGAGCAGCTCGGTTTGCCGTTCGACGGCCACCGCAAAGCGCTGCAGGCGCTCGATCAGCAGTTGCTCGTGCTGGTCCTGCGGGTAGATATGCAGGAACGGGTAGGGCGTAAGTTCGGCGCCAATGCTGTTGAACGGCAGCCGCGCGGCGGTTTCGCCCTTGACCCACAGGTTGGCCGCCGGCACCTGGTGGCCCTGGGCGAGGACTGCCTCGGTCAGGTCCAGCTGGCGGTACAGCTCCAGGGTCCGTGCCTGCACCGCCAGGGCCCGGGACGTGGTGCCGGGGCCGCTGGTCCTGTCGATGATCCGCACCTTGATGCCCAGCTTGCTCAGCCACAGCGCCAGCACCAGCCCGGTGGGGCCGGCGCCGATAATCAGTACGTCACAGCGGTTCATCGCAAGCGCTCCTCAGCGCTGGGCGAACGCCAGGTTCAGGCCCAGGCCGGCAAAAGAGGCAGCAAAACTGCGGCGCAGCCAGTTCTGAACCCGCGGCGATTCAATCACCGCGCGACGGAACAGGTTGGCCAGCAGGCCATACAGCACAAACACCACGAAGGTCATGAGCATGAACACTGCGCTCAGGCTGAGCATCTGCCCGCTCACCGAGCCCGCCTCGGCGCTGATGAACTGCGGCAGGAACGCCAGGAAGAAAATCGTCAGTTTCGGGTTGAGGATGTTCAGCAGGCAGGCCCGCAGGATCAGGCTGCCAGCGCTACCCACCGCGCTGTTGCTGTCGACGGCGAAGGCCGAGCGGTCGCGCCAGGTGGCGTAGGCCAGGTACAGCAGGTAGGCGACGCCGGCGAACTTCAGGCCCTGGAAGGCCAGGGCGCTGGTGTGCAGGATCGCCGACAGGCCGAGGATCGAGGCCAGCAGGTGCGGGACGATCCCCGCCGTACAGCCCAGCGCGGTGTAGAGGCTGGCGCGCTTGCCGGCCACCAGGGCGGTGGAGATGGTCAGGATCACGCCGCTGCCGGGAATCAGCACGACGATCAATGAGGTAATGAGAAAATCCAGGCTCGGCATCGCGACAGGCTCCATCTCGTCAAGGTTGGCTGCAAGCATGTCTACAGACGTCAACCGTTCAGATCAAGTGTAAGAGCCCTGGCAGCTTTTGCTAGTCAGTCGTCGGCGCATGGCCTGGCTACTCGGCCTTGCCACGCACGATGCGCCCGACCTTGATTTCGTCGGCGTAGGCCTTGAGCTTGTCGGAGTCTTTGTACAGGCGATTCATCAGGTGCAGCACGGCAACCACGTCGACGCCGTCGATGCGCTCGGCCAGCTTGCTGATTTCACCGGCGGTGCGTTCCAGGTTGCCGGCGACGGCCTTGAGGTCGCGCTTGAGTTCGGCGGAAGATTTCTTGATGCCCATTGGGAGTCTCTTGGTGGGGTGGTGCTTGTGAGAGGGCTGCTGTGCAGCCCATCGCTGGCAAGCCAGCTCCCACAGGGGCCGGTGTATGCACTCTGTGGGAGCTGGCTTGCCAGCGATGCTGTCAGCCGGGAAACAGAAACGGGCTGACACCACTGCGCCCATAACCCTCGCGCTCCACTTCGGCGTCCAGCGCCAGGGAAGCGAGGTCATCGGCCAGCACTTCCTGGTCGCGGTCCTTTTCCGGGTACAGCACTTTCAGGTAGCTGTGGCAGTCGTTGCAGCTCTCGGCCTTGATCGCGGCATCCTGACGCTCCAGCGACCAGTAGTCGAGGGCGCCGGTGGCTTCGCAGTTGCTGCATTTTACCCGAACCATGTGCCAGCGGCTCTCGCACAAACTGCAATGCAGGTAACGCAGGCCGGCCTGGGCGCCGTTCATGATCACGCTGGCCACCG
Organism: Pseudomonas sp. NPDC087612; assembly: GCF_044743505.1. Taxonomy (NCBI): domain Bacteria; kingdom Pseudomonadati; phylum Pseudomonadota; class Gammaproteobacteria; order Pseudomonadales; family Pseudomonadaceae; genus Pseudomonas; species Pseudomonas sp. NPDC087612. The sequence continues at coordinate 590,776 of NZ_JBIUWO010000001.1, read as the reverse complement.
GCGCGCTGGCGCACACCGGGCAGTGCTGGCGCTGTTCGCCCAGCGAGGCCCTGGCCGAAGCCGGCAGGGCATGGGCCAGCTGGGTGAAGTACAGCGACAGCGCGCTCCAGAGGAGCAGCGCCTGGCCGCTGTCGACCTGCTCGTAGCTACCGGCCAGCAGGGCGCTGGCGCGCTCTTCCAGTTGCACCGGCGAGTAGCCGCGCAAGGCGTCGAGGGTGCTGCGCACCGCTGGCGTGGCGTCGCCGTACAGTGCCTCGATCAAGGCGCCGAGCAGTTGCTGCCAGTAAGCGTCGCGCGGGTACTCTGCGCTTGCCAGCGGCGCCCGGCCGGCGTCCAGGCGTGCCGCCAGCCCGGCCGCCAGCGCTTCAGGCAGTGGCAGGGTGGCAAGCAGTTGCTGCTGAGCCTCGGCGATACCGGCACAAAACCCCAGGTAATCGCCCATGGCGTGGCCGTCGGCCAGCTGGCGCAGGCGCGCCGCGCGTTTTGAGTAACGGTCCTTGAGCGACGGCAGCAGCACCGCGACGATCTCGTTGACGCCACCGCTGGGCGTCTGCACCGGGGTCATCTGGATGCTGCTCATTTGTCGCTCCCGGCTTTACCTTGCTTGCTGTTCAGCTGGCGGTACCAGCGGTCGTGGTGGGTCTTGGCCCAGCTGCGGCTGACGTAGCCGGTGACCATGCCGCGGATCGAACCCTTGACCCAGAATGCCAGGTAGGCATGGCCGATGATCAGCAGAATCAGGCTGATGCCGGCCAGTGCATGCACCAGCAAGCCGATGCGGATGGTCGGGATACTGAACAGCGGCGCGAAATACGGCCGCCAGATCACCACGCCACTGAGCAGCAGCAGGCTGATCAGGGCCATGATGCCCCAGAACAGGATCTTCTGCCCGGCGTTGTACTTGCCGATGTTCAGCGCCGGCTCATGCTTGCCGGCCAGCACTTGCTTGACGTTCTTGAACCACTGCAGGTCTTCGCGTTCCGGCAGGTTGTAGCGCACGAAGCGCACGAACAGAAACATCAGCAGCAAAAATACCACCACGCCGAAAAACGGGTGGAGGATGCGCGCCAGCTGCGGGGTGCCGAACACCGCGTTGAGGCCGTTGAGCGAGGGGAAGAACCACGACAGCCCCGACAGCGCCACGGCGAAGAAGCAGATCACCATGAACCAGTGGCTGGCGCGCTCGATGAAGCGCGTACGCAGGATCAGTTTGTCCTTGTTCATGCGTGGGTATCCTCTTCGATCTTCTGGTCCTGTTCATCGACTTCGTTGGGGCCGACGCCGATGTAATGGAACAGGGTGCCGGCCAGGGTGGCGAAGAACGCCGCCGCGGCCACCGGTTTCATCCAGCCTTTCCAGCCCTGGATGGCGTTGCTGATGCGCGGGTCGGTGGGCAGCTTGTGGTACAGCTGCGGCTTGTCGGCATGCTGCAGCACGTAGACCACGTGGGTGCCGCCAACGCCTTGCGGGTCGTAGATGCCGGCCCCGGCAAAGCCGCGGCCCTGCAGCTCGGTGACCCGTTCGCTGGCCTGGTGCAGCATGTCTTGCTTGCTGCCGAAGTTGATTGCCCCGGTGGGGCAGGTCTTGACGCAGGCCGGCTCCTGGCCGACCGACACGCGGTCGACGCACAGCGTGCACTTGTAGGCCTTGTTGTCCTTCTTGCTGATGCGCGGCACATCGAACGGGCAGCCGGCGATGCAGTAGCCGCAGCCGATGCAGTGCTCGGACTGGAAGTCGACGATGCCGTTGGCGTACTGGATGATCGCTCCCGGTTGCGGGCAGGCTTTCAGGCAGCCGGGGTCGGCGCAGTGCATGCAGCCGTCCTTGCGGATCAGCCACTCGAGCTTGCCGCTTTCATCTTCGACTTCATCAAAACGCATCAGCGTCCAGGTTTCGGCCGACAGGTCGGCCGGGTTGTCGTACACGCCAACGTTGTGGCCGACCTCGTCACGCAGGTCGTTCCACTCGTTGCAGGCCACCTGGCAGGCTTTGCAACCGATGCAGATGCTCACGTCGATCAGCTTGGCCACTTCGGCCTGGTGATCGCGGGTGTGCGGCGCCGGGGTCAGCACGTTGGTGGCTGAGCGGCGGACGATGTCTTGGGATTGCATGGACATGGTATTCGCCCTCAGACCTTTTCAATGTTCACGAGAAACGCCTTGTACTCCGGCGTGTGGGTGTTCGACTCGCCGATGCCCGGGGTCAGGGTGTTGGCCAGGAAGCCCTTGCGCGTGCTGCCTTCGTAACCCCAGTGGCAAGGAATGCCGATGGTGTCGACATCCTGGCCATCGACGGCCAGGCGGCGGATGCGCTTGGTCACCACGGCCTTGGCCTTGATGTAGCCACGCTTGGTGCTGACCTTGACCAGGTCGCCCTGGACGATGCCCTTGTCGGCGGCGAGTTTCTCGCCGATCTCGATGAACTGCTCGGGCTGGACGATGGCGTTCAGCCGCGCGTGCTTGGTCCAGTGGCGGAACAGCTCGGTGATCGAGTAGGTGGTCGCCACGTAGGGGAACTCTTCGCGCTTGCCCATGCGCTGGCGGTCGCTTTCGTACAGCCGCGCGGTCGGGCTGTAGGTCACGTTCGGGTGCAGCGGGTTGCTCGCCAGCGGGCTTTCGGTCGGCTCGTAGTGCTCGGGGAACGGCCCGTCGTTCATGGCGCCGACCGAGAACAGCCGGCCCAGGCCTTCGGGCAGCATGATGAACGGGTTGACCTTGCCACCGGGGGCGGCGGTGACGGCGAAGTCGGGCACGTCGACGCCGCTCCAGCGCACACCGTCCCAGCCGATCAGCTTGCGTTTCGGATCCCACGGCTTGCCCTGCGGGTCGGCCGAGGCGCGGTTATAGAGGATGCGCCGGTTCTGCGGCCAGGCCCAGGCCCAGCCCGGGGTGCAACCCAGGCCGCTGTCGGCGTTGTCGCGGCGGGCCATCTGGTTGCCCTGTTCGGTCCAGGAGCCGGCGAAGATCCAGTTGAAGCACTGGGTCGTGCCGTCGTCACGCAACTGCGAAAAGTCGCTGAGCAACTGGCCCTTGCGCAAAATCAGCTTGCCTTGCTCGTCGTGCAGGTCGGCCAGGGCGCGGCCGTTGGACTCCTTGGCCACTTCCTCGGGCTTGGGGTCCAGCGGGTCGGCGTAGTCCCAGGCCATATTGAGGATCGGTGCCGGGTTGGCGCCGCCTTCCTTTTCGTACAGCTCGCGGATCTTCAGGAACAGGTGGCCGAGGATCTTGCCATCGTGCCAGGCCTCGCCCGGAGGCGCCGCGCCGGCCCAGTGCCACTGCAGCCAGCGCCCGGAGTTGACGATCGAGCCGTCTTCCTCGGCAAAGCACGAGGAGGGCAGGCGGAACACTTCGGTCTGGATCGCCGCGGTGTCGACGTCATGCTGCTCGCCGTGGTTCTGCCAGAAGCTCGAGGTCTCGGTGGCCAGCGGGTCGATGATCACCAGGAACTTGAGCTTGGCCAGCGCTGCCTGGGCCTTGTTCTTGTCGGGGAAGGCCGCCACCGGGTTGAAGCCCTGGGCGATGTAGCCGTTGACCTTGCCTTCGTACATGCGGTTGCTGAAGTTGAGCACGTCGTAGCTGTCGTCCCACTTGGGCAGCCAGTCGAAGCCCCAGTCGTTGTCTTTGGTGGCCTTGTCGCCCCAAAGGCTTTTCATCAGGCTGACGAAGAATTTCGGCGTGTGTTTGTAGTAGTTGACCTGATCCTCCAGCAGCGCCACCGGCGTCACCTGCTTGAGGTAGGTGGCCATGTCGGTCTGCTCGTCGGACGGCAGGTTCATGTAGCCAGGCAGGCGCAGCGACAGCAGGCCCAGGTCGGTGTAGCCCTGGATGTTGGAGTGGCCGCGCAGGGCGTTGACGCCACCACCGGCCATGCCGATGTTGCCCAAAAGCAGCTGGATCATGCCCGAGCCGCGGATCATCTGCGCGCCGTTGGTGTGGTGGGTCCAGCCCAGGGCGTAGAGGAAGGTCGCGGTCTTGTCCGGGGCGCTGGTTTCGCCAAGGATCGCGCAGATCTTCAGGAAGTCATCTTTCGGCGTGCCGCAGACGTTGGTGACCATCTGCGGGGTGTAGCGGCTGACGTGGGCCTTGAGCAGGTTCCACACGCAACGCGGGTGCTGCAGGGTCAGGTCGCGCTTGGCGTAGCCCTTGCTGTCGAGCTCGTAGGTCCAGGAGCTGCGGTCGTAGCTGCGCTTGTTGGCGTCGTAGCCGCTGAACAGGCCGTCGTCGAAATGGTAGTCCTCGCGCACGATCAGGCTGGCGTTGGTGTAGTGGCGTACGTATTCGTGCTGGATCTTGTCGTGGCTGATCAGGTAGTTGACCACGCCCATCAGGAAGGTCACGTCGGAGCCTGCGCGGATCGGCGAGTAGATGTCGGCCACCGCGGCGCTGCGGTTGAAGCGCGGGTCGACGACGATGACCTTGGCGCCGTTGCGGATCTTCGCCTCGATCACCCACTTGAAGCCCACCGGGTGCGCCTCGGCGGGGTTGCCGCCCATGATCAGCACAACGTTGGCGTTCTTGATGTCGACCCAGTTGTTGGTCATGGCGCCACGGCCAAAGGTCGGCGCCAGGGCCGAAACCGTCGGCGCGTGGCAGACCCGCGCCTGGCTGTCGGTGCCGAGAATGCCCAGGGCACGGGTGAAGCGCTGGTCGAGCGAGCCGGTTTCGCTGCTGGCCGCCGACGAGCAGAGCATGCCGGTGCTGAGCCAGCGGTTGACCGTGGTGCCCTTGGCGTTCTTCTCGATGAAGTTGGCGTCGCGGTCGTCTTTCATCAGCCGGGCGATGCGTTCGATGGCGTGGTCCCAGCTGATGCGCTGCCATTTGTCCGAGCCCGGTGCGCGGTATTCGGGGTAGAGCAGGCGCTGTTCGCTGTGCACATAGTCGACCAGGCCGGCGCCTTTAGGGCACAGCGAGCCACGGCTGACCGGATGATCAGGGTCGCCTTCGATATGGAAGATCCGCGCCTTGGCGTTCTTGGCGCCGTCGCCGAGGCTGTACATGAGAATCCCGCAACCGACCGAGCAATAGGTGCAGTTGTTACGGGTTTCCTTGGCGCGCAGCAGCTTGTACTGGCGCGACTGGGTCGCCTGGGCCACGCCCGGGGCAAAGCCCAGGCTTGCACAGGTGGCGGTGGCGACGCCGGCGGTACACAGCTTGAAAAACTGTCGTCTGCCAAGTCCCATGGGTATCTCCTCATTCTTATCGGCTGCACAAAGCTGCGGGCATAGGCATGCCCGGCAACAAGGCGTCGCAAGCGCAGTTGGCTGGGGTGTCGAAGCACGGTGTGTCGCAGGTCCCTGTCTGGCGCAGGGTTTTAAGCGGACGTATGCGCGCTAGTGTATTCCCGTACGGAATGTGGGACTAATCGACCTTGTTGATAGGTCTATCGACAGGATCTATCAAGGCCTGGGCCATGATCAACTGTTCGCCAGGCAACAGCAGTTGGACAGATACCCGCAATTCGAACAATTGTTTAAACCGTTGAAACCGCTCAAACCCAAGGATTTCAAGGGATTTTGTGGTTGGCACGGACGCTGCAACAGCTCCCTTCGAGATTGACTATACCAATAGAAACTCGCCTATTTTTTAATCAGGTGGGGAGCAAGACCTTGAATTTCGTGCCTCGGGCAACATCCGTTTTATCCAAATCTTCGACCAAAGTAGTAGGCAAGGACTGGAAGCTGGCCAGCGTCGGCGCCGCCCTGTTGAGCCTGGCGCCGCTGGCCCAGGCCGAAGACGCCGCACAGACTGAAAAACGCCTGGAGACGGTTACCGTCCAGGCCGCCAAAGCCACCCCGGTAGAAGCGGCGCAGGCGCAACTGGACGAGATCCCCGGCGGTACCGGGCTGGTCCAGCAGGCCGAGGTGGAGAAGGGCCGCTCGGCCACCCTCGAAGACACCCTGGCCTATCAGCCGGGGGTGTATGCGCAGGCGGCCGGCGGCAACGATGCGATCAAGATTTCCATTCGCGGCTCGGGCGCCAACACATCGCCTGGCTACTTTCGCGAAGGCACCAAGTTTCTCTTCGACGGCCTGGCCCTGACTGGCGCCGGTGGCACGCCCTACGAGCTGCTCGACACCCAGGGCCTGAGCTACACCGAGGTACTGCGCGGTGCCAACGCCTTCGAATACGGCGCCTTGTCGCTGGGCGGGGCGATCAACTTCGTTACCAACTCCGGCCTCACTGCGCCGGGCAACCGCATCAAGGTCGAAGGCGGCAGTTTCGGCTGGCAGAAGCAGACCCTCAGCACCGGTGGCGTGGCTGGCAATGCCGACTACTTCATCAGTGTCGACAACTCCAAGCGCGACGGTTACCAGGACTTCACCTTCACCAAGGCCAAGGGCGTGGTGAGCAACTTCGGCTACCGCTTCAACCCCAAGCTGGAAACCCGCCTGTACATCCGCTACCGCGAGGAATACCACGAAAACTCCGGGGCCCTGACCCTGGCGCAACTGAAGAAGAACTCCTCGCAAACCAACCCCAGCACCCGCGCCACCCGCGGCGACTCGACCAAGGAAGGCTCGACCTGGGTCGGCAGCAAGACCACCTACACCTTCGATGACGATTCGACCCTGGTGGCCGGGCTGGTCTATCACAATTACCCGCAGATCCTTAGCAAGAAGAGCACGGTCAACCCCAACTACTGGGACTGGCGCGACATCAACTATTCGCTCAAGTACACCCGCAGCGACCAGCTGTTTGGCCTTCCGAGCACCACCACGGTCGGCTGGAGCAGCACCCAGCACATCCGCTCCGGGGTGCGCACCTACAGCGGCGACAAGGACCTGGGCCGGTTGCAGAAGCAGGTCGAGTACGACGGCTCGTTCGACCATGTGTTCTCGCTGGGCAACGACCTTGGCCTGACCGACAACCTGTACCTGTCCACGGGCCTCTCGGCCATTGAGGTCAAGCGCAATGTCGATGTCAATTTCAGCGACCGGCCCAACACCAGCGGCATCCCCAGCCACTATCGCTATCAGCAATGGAAACTGGCGCCACGGCTCGGCCTGCGTTACTACCTGACCCCGGACGTGCAGGTGTTCGGCAACGTCAGCCGCTCGATCGACCCGCCCAGCTCCTGGTCCAGTTCCGGCTCGGGGGTGACCACCAACTTCGCCAAGACCCTGGTGCCACAAAGCGCCAACACGGTTGAACTGGGGATTCGCGGGCGTTCGGACATTTTCGACGGCAGCCTGACCCTGTACAAATCCTGGATCAAGGACGAACTGCTCAACGTCGAAATCCTCCCGGCCACCAACACTTCGGCCGCCGTGGTCTCGACCTCCAACGCCAGCCCGACCATCCACCAGGGCATCGAGGCGGGGCTGACCACCAAGCTCTGGCAACGCGATAACGGCGATGTGCTGAGCTGGCGCCAGGCCTACACCCTCAACGACTTTCACTACCGCAACGACCCGCTGTTCAGCAAGAACGAGCTGCCGGGCCTGCCCAAGCACATCTACCAGGGCGAGCTGTTCTACCAGTACGCCAACGGCTTCTACGCCGGGATCAACGTGCGCTCGGCATCGAGCACGGCGGTGGACTACGCCAACAGCTTCTATGCGCCGTCTTACACCCTGTGGGGCGCACGCTTGGGCTATGACGCGCCGAACAAGACCTGGCAGGTGTACCTGGACCTGAAGAACCTCACCGACAAGGACTACGTCACCGCCCTGGTGCCCAGCTACGACGCCAAGGGCCAGGACACCGCCTCGCTGTACCCGGGTGACGGCTTCGGCGCCTACACCGGGATTGCCTACAACTTCTGAGCCAGGGGCGGGTGCCGTTCGCGCGGCACCTGCAGGAGAACCGCATGAGAGTAATCGCAAGGCTGGGCGTGCCCGCCGTGCTTGGCGTGCTGCTGGCCCTGGGCGCCTGCAAACCGGTGGAGCCAACGCCGGGGCAGGGCAGCAGTGGCATCGACGGCACGCTACACAACGGCACCTTGAGCTATGCCGCGCAGGACTATTACGAGGCCGCCCCGGGCAAGCCCGGTGGCACCCTGCGGGTGTCGACGGCCTCCGACACCACGACGCTGGACGTGCATTCGATTTCCCACGGCAATGTGCAGTGGCTGGGGCGCATTCTGTTCGACTGCCTGCTGTACCAGGACGAGCAGGGCAATATCTCGCCGTGGCTGGCCAAGTCCTGGGAGATCTCCGACGACGGCAAGACCTACACCTTTCACCTGCGCGATGACGTGACCTTCAGCGATGGCGAGAAATTCAACGCCCGTGCCGTGCAGGTCAACCTTGAACACATGCGCGACCCGGCGACCAAATCGCCGCTGGCCGCTGCCTACATCGCCCCATATGTCGACGGGCGCATCGTCGATGAGTACACCTTCGAAGCGCACTTGCGCGAGCCGTATTCGCCGTTCCTCGATGTGCTGGCGCAGTCGTGGCTGAGCATGATCTCGCCCCGGCAGATCCTCGAAGCGCCGAAGACCATCGCCGAACACCCGATCGGCTCCGGGCCCTTCGTGCTGGAAAGCTACACCCGCGACCAGGGCGCCAACTTCGTCAAGCGCAAGGGCTACAACTGGGCGCCCGCAGTCACCCGCCACCAGGGCGAGGCCTACCTCGATCGCCTGGAGCTGAGCATCGTCCCCGAGCCGATGATCCGCTTCAGTACCCTGGAAGCCGGCCAGTCGGACTTCACCGTCGACGCCCCGACCCAGAACGCCCGGGCTATCCGTGACAACCCGGACTTGCAGATGCGCAGCCGCATTCGCAAGGCCAACCCGTTTCGCAGCCTGACCTTCAACGTCGAGCGCTTTCCCTTCGACGACGTGCAGGTGCGCCGCGCCGTGGCCAAGGCCATCGACCGCGACGGCCTGGCCTGGATCACCGGTTTTGGCGAGTACCTGGCCAAGGGTGATTTTCTTGCCGCCAACACCCGCTACTACGACCCGGCATTCAAGGATGTACTGGCCTATGACGTCGCCGAGGCCAACCGCATTCTCGACCAGGCCGGCTGGAGTGAGCGCGACGCCGAGGGTTACCGGGTCAAGAACGGCCAGCGCCTGGCCGCGCACCTGCTGACCTACGAAACCGCGGCCTACCCGAGCAGCATCGCCGTGGCCATCCAGGCCGACCTGAAGAAGATCGGCCTCAAGATCGACATCGACCTGCTGCCCCTGGCCCAGGTCACCCAGCGCCGTTACGCCAGTGATTTTCAGCTGATCGGCGGCGGCTACTGGCACACCAACACCCCCGATGGCCTGTACATCCTCTATCACAGCCAGGCAATCAGCACCGCCAAGCTGATCGGCCAGAACGCCGGGCGCTTTCGCGATGCCGAGCTCGACCGGGTACTCAGCGCGGCCCGGCGGACTACCGACCCGGTGGCGCTGAACGACCTCTATCGCATCGCCCAGCAGCGCCTGGCGCAGACCATCCCGGCGGTGCCGGTGTTCGAGAGCCATGTGCTGCTGGCCTACCGCAAGCAGGTCAAGGGGCTGATTTTCGACACTTCGCACAACACCCCGTTTTTCACCAGTGTCTGGCTCGACCCGGAGGGCAAATGACTAGCTTGCAACGATTGGCCTGGCGCCTGCTGGCCGGCATCGGCGTGCTCTGGGGCGCGGCGACCCTGACCTTCCTGGCCATCAACCTCAGTGCCGGCGACCCGGCCCTGGCGATTCTCGGCGGCCCCGACGCCATGCCCAGCGCCGAGCTGATTGCCCAGGTGCGCGCCGAATACGGCCTCGACCAGCCGTTGTGGGTGCAGTACGGCCAGTACCTGGCGCGCCTGGCCCAGGGCGATCTGGGCGAGTCGTACCGTTTGCGCATCCCGGTGCTGCAGGTAATCGGCAGCCAGCTGGGCGCCACGGTGCAGCTGTCGCTGGCCGCCGCCTTGCTGTCGATTGTGCTGGCGGTGAGCTGCGCGGTGCTCACCGCCAACCGGCCGCGCTGGGTGCGCTCGCTGGTGTCCGGCACTGAACTGGTGCTGTCGTCGGCGCCGTCGTTCGTGATCGGCATCGTGCTGTTGCTGGTGTTTTCGTTCGGCTGGCACCTGCTGCCGCCATCCGGTTCCAACAGCTGGCAGGCGCTGATTTTGCCGAGCCTGGCCCTGGCCCTGCCGATTGCCGCGGTGCTGACCCAGGTACTGCGCCAGGAGCTGGAAGACATCCTCGAACAGCCGTTTATCGCCATGGCCCGCGCCCGCGGCATGTCCGAGACCGGCGTGCGCCTCAAGCATGCCTTGCGCCATGCCCTGGTGCCGCTGGTGACGTTGTCAGGCTTTGTTTTCGCCAGCCTGCTGGGCGGTGCGGTGATCATCGAAATGCTCTTCGCCCGCCAGGGCATCGGCCGCTTGATGCTCGACGCCGCCGTGACCAAGGACATGCCCTTGCTGCTGGGCATCACCCTGCTGGCGGCGGCGATTTATGTGCTCGTCAACTTTCTCGTCGACCTGATCAACCACTGGGTCGACCCGCGCAGCAAAAGCCTATGAACCCGAATTTCAAGGACCAGCCATGAGTGCCCATGAACTGCCAACAGCCCTGGCTGCGAACCACGCAGGCCAGGACTACGTAAACCTGCAGGCGCGTTTTGCCCCGGTGTTTGCCCGCATTGCCGAAGGTGCGGTCGAGCGCGAGCAGCAGCGCACCCTGGCCCATGAGCCGGTGGCCTGGCTGCGCGAAGCCGGCTTTGGCGCCCTTCGCGTGCCCCAGGCATTGAACGGCGCCCAGGTCAGCCTGCCGGTGCTGTTTCGCCTGCTGATCGACCTGGCCGAAGCCGACTCCAACCTGCCGCAAATCTTTCGCGCCCACTTCGGTTTTGTCGAAGGCCGGTTGTCCAGTGGTGATGGCGCTTCGCAACAGCACTGGCTGGCCAAGGTGGCGGCGGGGCAGTTGTGGGGCGCGGCCATGGCCGAACGCACCGACACCACCGGCAATTCAGTGCGCCTGCGCGCTGCCGACCCGCAGGCGCCCGAGGCCGGCTGGCTGCTGCACGGTGAGAAGTACTACTGCACTGGCGCCATCTATGCCGACTGGGTGGCGGCGGTGGCCATGCTCGACGAGGATTTTGTCAGCGTGGTGGTGCCGACCACGGCGCCAGGGGTCAGCCTGGAAGATGACTGGGACGGTTTCGGCCAGCGCCTGAGCGGCAGCGGCACTACCCGTTTTGCCAATGTCGCGGTGCCGCCGCAGCAGGTGCTGCGGCGCTTCAAGCCCGGCGAGCTGCGCGCCGAATCCTACCTGTCGGCCTTCTACCAGCTGTACCACCTGGCGACCCTGGCCGGTATCGCCCGCGCCGCGCAGCGCGATGCCGTGGCCTTCGTCCAGGGCCGCACCCGCGCCTTTGGCGTGCCGGGCCAGTCCAGCCCCAAGGACGACCCGCTGGTGCAGCGGGTGATCGGTCGTCTGTCGAGCCTGGCCTATGCCGCCCAGGCCCTGGTGCTGGATGTCGCCCAGGTGCTGCAGACCGTGCATGAAGCCGAGCTCGACGGCACGGTCGGCGAGGCGCATTACGTCGAGGCCGACATTCGCACCTACCAGGCCCAGCAGATTGTTCTCGAGCAGGTGCTCGAAGCCACCACCTTGCTGTTTGAAGTCGGCGGCGCCTCGGCCACCAGCCAGGCCCGGCGCCTCGATCGGCATTGGCGCAATGCCCGCACCCTGGCCTCGCACAACCCGGCGATCTACCGCGAGCGGGCGCTGGGCAATTACTACCTCAACGGCATCAGCCCTGGTGCCGCCTGGCGCCAGTTGCACGCCCAGGACAACGCCGCCCGCGATGAAGCCAGCGCGGTCTGACCCCACTCAAGGAGTTGCCATGAGCCAGCCTGCAAAACACATGAGCATCGGCATGAACATCCTCGGTTTCGGCGCCCACTCCGGTGCCTGGCGCCAGGCCGAGGTGCCGGCCAATGCCTATCTCGATCACCAGTACTACAGCAACATCGCGCGCATCGCCGAACGCGGCAAGCTCGATGCGATCTTCCTCGCCGACGGCCCGGCGCTGATCGGCGATGTTGGCCAGCATCCGGCCGGGCGCCTGGAACCTACCGTGCTGCTCACCGCCGTAGCCCTGGCCACCCGCCATATCGGCGTGATCGCCACCGCTTCGAGCAGCTATAACGACCCGTATAACCTGGCCCGGCGCTTCAGTTCGCTGGACCATATCAGCGGCGGCCGTGCGGCCTGGAACGTGGTCACCAATGCCGGTGATGCCGCCGCGCAGAACTTCGGCCTGGCCGGTGCGCCGCGGCACGTCGACCGTTATGCCCGGGCCGATGAGTTCATCGATGTCACCCTTAAATTGTGGGACAGCTGGGAAGATGACGCGGTGATCGGCGATGCCCGCCGTGGGCGTTTTGCCGACCCGGCCAAGGTGCATGCCATCGACTTTGTCGGCGAGCACTTCTCGGTCAAGGGCCCGCTCAACCTGCCGCGCTCGCCCCAGGGCCGGCCGGTGCTGGTGCAGGCCGGGTCTTCCGAAGGCGGCAAGGCCCTCGGCTCGCGCTATGCCGATGCGATCTTCACCACCCAGACCACCCTGGTCGACGGCCAGGCGTTCTATCAGGAAATGAAACAGCGCGCCCGCCAGTGGGGGCGCAACCCCGAGCACCTGAAAATCATGCCGGGGTTGTCAACGGTAATCGGCAGCAGCGAGGCCGAGGCCCAGGCGCGTTTCGACGAGCTCAACGCCTGGTACGGCGAAGAAGGGCTGATCAACCAGGTGGCGGCGCGGGTGGGCCTGGCGGTCAGCGAGCTGCAGCTGGATGCGCCGTTGCCCTGGGAACGGATTGGCCCGGTGGCGGATTTCGAGCGCGGCTCCCACGGTTTCCTTGAAGCTCAGTTGAACCTGGCGCGGCGCGAAAACCTGACCATCCGCGAACTGTCGCGGCGCATCCTGGTTGGCCACCGGCTGATCGTCGGCACCCCGGAACAGGTCGCCGACAGCCTTGAGCACTGGTTCCGTGCCGGCGCCGCCGATGGCTTCAACATCATGCCGGACATGTTCCCCTCCGGCGTCGAGGTGTTCGTCGACCAGGTGGTGCCGCTGCTGCAAAAACGCGGGGTGTTCCGCCGTGAATACCAGGGCAGCACCTTGCGCGAGCACCTGGGCCTGCCGTACCCGACCAGCCAGTACCGGCGCGCCGCCGAAGCGGTTTGAGCCTTTTTACTTTCGATACGGAGCGAGCATGATCAAACGTAGATTGGGCCACAGCGACATTCAGGTCAGCGTGCTGGGGCTGGGCAGCATGACCTGGGGCCACCAGAACAGCGAAAGCGATGCCCACCGCCAGCTCGACGCGGCGCTGGCCGCTGGTATCAACCTGATCGATACCGCCGAGATGTACCCAACGCCGACCCATGGCGAAACCTGGGGCAGCACCGAGCGCTTCATCGGCAGCTGGCTGGCGAACAGCGGGCGGCGTGCCGAGGTGGTGCTGGCCAGCAAGATCATCGGCCCGGCACGCCAGCCGGGGGCCGGCGCGCATATCCGTGAGGGGCTTACACGCCACGACCGGGCCAATATCGTCGCCGCCCTGGACGGCAGCCTCAAGCGCCTGCAAACCGATTACCTGGACCTCTACCAACTGCACTGGCCGGACCGCACCACCAATATTTTTGGCCAGCGCGAATACCCCTATGTCGAGGATGACCGCGAAACCGTGAGCATCGCCGAGACCTTGCAGGTGCTGGCCGATCAGGTCGCCGCCGGCAAGATCCGCCATATCGGCGTGTCCAACGAAACCCCGTGGGGCGTGGCCGAGTTTTTGCGCCAGGCGCGTGAGCAGAACCTGCCGCGCATCGTCAGCATCCAGAACCCCTATAGCCTGCTCAACCGCCTGTACGAGGGCGGCCTGTCGGAGTTCAGCCAGCGCGACAACATCGGCTTGCTGGCCTATTCGCCGCTGGCCTTCGGCGCCCTGACCGGCAAGTACCTCAACGGCGCCTTGCCGCAGGGCTCGCGGCTGTCGTCGGTGTACCGCACCTTCAACCGCTACGACAGCCCCGGCGCCCATCAGGCCATCGCTGCCTATGTGGCGCTGGCGCAGGAGCTTTCGATCAGCCCGGCGCAACTGGCCCTGGCCTATGTGATCAACAAGCCGTTTGTCAGCAGCGCACTGACCGGGCAGACCAGCCTGGCGCAACTGGCCGACAACCTCGGCGCATTGCAGGTGAAGCTGGGTAGCGAAGCCTTGGCGCGCATCGAGCAGATCCACCGGCAGATCCCTAACCCGGCTCCCTAACGTTCAGTTCATGGAGGTGCCCGATGGCGCCGATCAATTCAACGGCAGCGGTGCTGCCGGTCAGCGGCCTGATCCCGGCCCCGGCGCGTTTTGCCAGGCGCCGGCCACTGGCGGTGCGCCCGGGGCTGGTGCTGGCGGCGCTGTTCGTCGTCTTTTTGCTGCTGGCGGCGCTGCAGCCAGGCTGGCTGGTGGCCGCCGACCCGCTTGATGCCAACGCCCGCCAGGCGTTCCAGCCACCGGGTAGTCTGCACTGGCTGGGCACTGACGAGAACGGCCGCGACATCCTCGCGCGGTTGGTCTACGCGGTGCGCCCGTCGCTGGTACTGGGCCTGAGTGCCACGGCGCTGGGATTGCTGCTGGGCACCGTGCTCGGGCTGCTGGCCGGCCTCGGCCCACGGCTGGTCGACGGCGCGGTGATGCGCCTGGTCGATGTGCTGCTGGCCTTTCCCGACCTGTTGCTGGCGCTGGTGATCATCACCTTTTTTGGCCAGGGCGCGCTCAACACCATCATCGCCGTGGGCATCGCCAGCGTGCCGCGCTATGCGCGCCTGGTGCGCGCGCAAACCCTGGTGGTGCGCAATGCCGGCTACGTCGAGGCGGCCACGACCCTGGGCCTGCCACGACGGCAGGTGATCTGGCGGCACGTGCTGCCCAATGCGATCAAACCGATTTTGATTCTCGCCACCATCGGCATCGGCAGCACCATCGTTGCCGGCGCCGCCCTGAGCTTTCTTGGCTTTGGCGCGCCACCGCCGCAGCCGGAATGGGGCGGCATGCTCGCCATCGGCCGCAACTACCTGGCCAACGCCTGGTGGCTGGTGGCCTGGCCGGCCCTGGCCATCACCCTCACCGTGGTTTCGATCACCGCCATCGGCCGCGAACTGCTGCGCCGCAACGAAGGTAAACGCCTATGAACGCTGTTCTTCAACACCCCGCGCCGCTGATCGAGGTCAGCGACTTGCAGGTGCGCTTCGGCCAGGGCGTGCCGGTGCTCAAGGGCATCAGCTTCACCGTGCAGCAGGGCGAATGCCTGGCGCTGGTGGGTGAGTCGGGCTCGGGCAAGAGCGTCACTTCGCGCACCCTGGCCGGGCTCACCGGAGCCCATGCGCAGTTGCAGGCCAGCCGCCTGGCCTTTGCCGGGCAGGACCTGCGCCAGTTCGACGAGCGCGCCTGGCGCCGGGTGCGCGGCGCACAAATCGGCTTTGTCATGCAAGACGCCCTGGGCTCGCTCGACCCCCTGCGCCCGGTCGGCAAGGAGATTGCCGAGCCGCTGCAACTGCACAGCGCACTGAACCGCGAGCAGCGTCAGGCGCGGGTGCTGGAACTGCTGCGCGCGGTCGGCGTGCCGGAACCTGAGCTGCGCGCCCGCCAGTACCCCTGGCAGCTCTCCGGCGGCTTGCGCCAACGGGCGCTGATCGCCTCGGCGATTGCCTGCAACCCGCGCCTGCTGATTGCCGACGAGCCGACCACGGCGCTGGATGCCACGGTGCAGGCCCAGGTCTTGAGCCTGCTCGAATCCCTGCGCGGCGACAGCACGGCGATGCTGATTGTCAGCCACGACCTGGCGGTGGTCTCGCGCCTGGCCAACCGCGTGGCAGTGATGCACAACGGCGTGATCGTCGAGCAGGGCAGTGTCGAGGCGGTGCTGCAAGACCCGCAGCACCCCTACACCCAGTACCTGCTCAAGGCCGGTGCCGCCGTGCATTTTCGCCGGCCGCAGGCAGCAAAACTTGCGGCCGTGGCGCCGCCGGTGGTGGAAACCAGCGCGCCGCTGTTGCAGGTGCAGCAACTGAGCAAGGCCTTCAAGGGCCCGGACGGCGCCTTGCGCACCGTGGTCGACAAGGTTTCGCTGCAGCTGCACAAGGGCCGCACCTTAGGCATTGTCGGCGAGTCGGGCTCGGGCAAGACCACCCTGACCCGGATGATCCTCGGCCTGGAAACCCCCGACAGCGGCGCGATCCAGATCAAGGGCCGGCCCTGGCTGCAACTCGATGACCAGGAGAAACGCGCGCTTCGCCGCAGCATCCAGGTGGTGTTCCAGGACCCGCTGAGCTCCTTCGACCCGCGCTACACCGTGCAGCGGGTGTTGTACGAGGCGCTGCAAGTAGCCGGGCACCTGCGCGCGCAGTGGCGCCCGCAGGCCGTCGAGTTGCTCACCCTGGTGCGCCTTGACGAAAGCCTGCTGGAGCGGCGCCCGATCGAGCTGTCGGGCGGCCAGCGGCAACGCATCGCCATTGCCCGCGCCCTGGCCGCGCAGCCGCAGATCCTGGTGTGCGACGAGCCGGTGTCGGCGCTGGATGTGTCGGTACAGGCGCAGATCCTCGAACTGCTCGACGACCTAAAACAGCGCCTGGGCCTGGCCTGCCTGTTCATCTCTCACGACCTGGGGGTGATCAACCACGTCAGCGACCAGGTGCTGGTGATGAAAGACGGCGTGGCGGTGGAAAGCGGCGCCGTGCGCGATGTTTTCGACCGTCCGCAACACCCCTATACCCGTGCCTTGCTTGACGCCATTCCACACCTGGAAAGCGGTCGCAAGGTCAGTTTCGAATTTCTCCGCCTGGCGATCTGATCGCCTGATTTGCACAAGGAAAGTCCATGCCTGGTTTATCCGCAGTCCCCCCGATTGAGCGTCGCAACCTCGACGACCTCAAAGGCAATACCGAAAACCTGCTGGCGCTGATTGCCGCCGGCGCCGCGCAACGTGAACGCGAACGCCAGCTGCCCTATGAAGCGGTACGCCAGATTGCCCAGGCCGGGCTCTACACCTGCCGCATACCCGAGCAATATGGCGGCCCGGGTGGCAGTGTCAGCGATGTGATCGGCCTGCTGCTGCGCATCGCCTCGGTGGACTCCAACGTCGCCCAGGCGCTGCGCCCTGGCTTCGGTTTTGTCGAAGGCTTGTTGTCGTCAACCGCCGACGGCGCCGAGGCCGAGCGCCAGCGCTGGTTCGCCCGCTACCTGCAAGGCGCGGTGCTAGGCAATGCCGGTTGGGAAGTGGGCGGTGCCAATGGCGCGATCAGTGCGCGCATCGTGCGTGACGGCGAGCATTACCGCGCCAGCGGCAGCAAGTACTACAGCACCGGCTCCCTGTACGCCGACTGGGTCAGCGCCGTGGCTCTGGATGAAAACGATCAGCCGGTGTCGTTCGTGCTGCCGCGCGAGCGCCAGGGCCTGGAGTTGCTCGACGATTTCGACGCCATGGGCCAGCGCCTGACTGCCAGCGGCACCACGCGCCTGAATAATGTCGTGGTGTACGCCGACGAGATCCGCACGCGCACGGTGGAGGAGGGCAAGCGCACCATCGTCACGCCGTTCCTGCAGTTGTTTCTGGCCACGGTGCAGGCCGGCATCGCCCGCAATGCGCTGGACGACGCCAGCCGCTTTGCCCGCGAGCATGCGCGGCCGATCAAGCACAGCAGCGCCGCGCGTTCGGTGGATGACCCTTACGTGCAGCTCAGCGTCGGCGAGATCGCCGCCCGTGCCTTTACCGCCGAAGCCGTGGTGTTGCGCGCGGCGGCGTCGATCGACCGCGCCTGGGCCAGCGGGCTTGATCCACATCAGGTTGACCAGGCCGCCATCGACGTGGCCCAGGCCCAGTACATTGCCGCCGAGTCCGCGCTCAAGGCTGCCGAGTTGCTGTTCGACGTCGGCGGCGCCTCGACCACCGGCCGCAGCCACAATCTCGACCGCCACTGGCGCAACGCACGCACGGTCGCCAACCACAACCCGCGGCACTGGAAGGCCGCAGCGGTGGGTGCCTGGCAACTGACCGGCACGCCGCCGCCGACGTCGGGCTTGTTCTGAGGTGGGCAGTTTGCAGGCGCCGCTGTTGACCCACAGCACCGGGCAATCACGGCGGGTACCGATGATCATCGGCTGTGCGTTGCTGATGGAGCTGATCGACTCTACCGTGGTCATGACCGCATTGCCACAGATGGCCAGCGAGTTCGGCGCGCCGAGTGTGCGCATGAACCTGGTGGTGTCGCTGTACATGCTCGCCGCGGCCCTGGCAGTGCCGGTCAGCGGCTGGGCGGCGGACCGCTACGGGCCGCGGCGGGTGTTCGTGCTGGCGATAGTGTTGTTCACCCTGTCGTCGCTGGCTTGCGCCCTGGCCGGGTCGTTGCTGCAACTGTGCCTGGCGCGCCTGTGTCAGGGCGCGGCGGGGGCGATGATGGTGCCGGTGGGCTTGATGATCCTGCTGCGCTGGTCGCCGCGCGAGCAGCTGCTGCGCAACATGTCCTACCTGACCATCCCGCCACTGGTGGGGCCGATGCTCGGGCCGCCGCTGGGCGGTCTGCTGGTGACGCTGCTGTCGTGGCAATGGATTTTTCTGGTTAACCTGCCCATCGGCGTGCTCGGGGTGTACCTGGTGCTGCGGCATATTCCCGATTACCCCGGCGACAGCCAGCAACGCCTGGACCTGCACGGCTTGCTGCTGGCCAGTGTGGCCCTGGCGTCACTGGTGTTCGGCTTCGAGGCGCTCGGCCATGGTTTGCTGGCGCGGCGCTGGGTGCTGCTGTTGCTGCTGATCGGGCTAATAACAGCGCTGCTCTATGTGCGCCATGCCCGGCGTTGCGCCCAGCCGCTGCTGGACTTTTCGCCTTTGCGCGTAGGCAGTTTTGCCGTGAGTTTCTGGGGTGGCAACCTGTTTCGCCTGGGCACGGCGGCGCAGCCGTTCTTGATGGTGTTGTTGTTCCAGCTGTGCTTTGGTTTAAGCCCTTTGCATGCCGGTTTGCTGACCTTCACCGGGGGTGTCGGTGCCTTTGTGGTCAAGCTGCTGGCGGTGCGTATCGTGCGCCGCTTTGGCTTTCGCCGCACCTTGAGTATCAATGCGTTGTTCACCGGTTTGAGCCTGGGCGCCTGCGCCAGTTTCAACCTCGACACGCCGTACTGGCTGGTGGTGTTGATCCTGTTCGCCAGCGGCCTGATCCGCTCCTTGCAGTTCAGCGCCATGGGTGGCCTGAGCTATGCCGACGTGCCCGCCGAACTGCACAGCCGCGCCAGCAGCCTGTCGGCGGCGACGGTGCAGTTGACCATGAGCTTGTCGGTGGGGGTGGCTGCTTCACTGCTCAGTGTGTTGATGAGCTTGAAAGGTGAGCAGCAAGTGACGGTGGCGGATATCGCCCTGGTGATTGGCGTCGGGGCGCTGCTGTGCATGGCTTCGGCGCTGGTGTTTCGCACGCTGGCGGCGGATGCGGGGAGTGAGATCTACCGCTGAGCTTTTCTCGACTGGACTGCGACCGCTGCGCGCTCGATCGCGGGTCGAGCCCGCTCCCACAGGATGGGTGCAGGGCCTGTGATAAGGCCATTAGATCGACAAATTCAGCACCCGCTCGCCCTGGGTACTGCCCCCGGGCTGCCGGCGATTCACCGCCAGCTCGCCCATCTTGATCAGCCGGGTGCGGGTGACGTTGCGGCTCAGGCCGAGCAAGTTGGCGGTGTGCACCTGGTTGTAATGACTGAAGCGGTAGGCCGCGCGCAACAGTGCGTCCTCAACCTTCTCGTGCAAGGCGCCGCCAGGTTGTTCGAAGAGTTTCTGGAAAGCCCGCGCCAGCAAGCCTTCCGCCGAATCATCGCTGCCGGGGCTGTCGTCGGCGCGTTCGATGCGCATGTTCGACAGGCGTAGGTCCTCCTGGCGGATCACGCCGTCACGGCAGATCAGCAAGGTGTGATGGATGACGTTTTCCAGCTCGCGGATGTTGCCCGGCCAGCCGTAGCTGCGCAGCTTGGCTTCGGCCTCGCCGCTGAGGCTGACCTGGCCGTAGCCCAGGCGCTGGCTGTAGGCCTGGATGAAGTGGCGGGTCAGCGGCAGGATGTCGCCCGGGCGTTCACGCAGTGGCACCAGTTCCAGGCTGACGACGTCGAGGCGGTAGTACAGGTCTTCGCGAAAGTGCCCGGCGTTGATGGCTTTTTCCAGCTGCACGTTGGTAGCGGCCAGTACCCGCACATCGATGGCAATGCTCTTGCGCGAGCCCAGGCGTACCACTTCGCGCTCCTGCAGCACGCGCAACAGCTTGACCTGGATCGGCATCGGCAGGTCGCCGATCTCGTCGAGGAACAAGGTGCCGCCGTTGGCTTCTTCGAACCAGCCGGCCTTGGCACTGAGGGCGCCGGTGAACGCGCCTTTTTCGTGGCCGAACAATTCGGCCTCGACCAGCGACTCGGAAAACGCTCCGCAGTTGACCGCCACGAAAGGCTTGTCACGCCGGCCGCTGAGGTTGTGGATGTGCCGGGCGACCAGCTCTTTGCCGGTGCCGGTCTCGCCGATGATCAGCACGCTGGCTTCACTCGGCGCGACCCGCTGCAGGTGCGCCAGCAAGGCCCGTGACTTGGGGTCTTCGAACACCTGCGCGGTGGCGCGGATCGAGGTGGCCAGGGCCGGGGAGGGCGGTAGGGTCAACAATTGCATGGCGGTCACACTATGAGTAGAAGGTCGGAGTCGGCAATTGCCCGCGCAGGGCCCATTCACCGAGTTCGTGCAGCTTGTAGTCGAGCGGGTCGTGCAGGCTCTGGGTGCGCAGGTTGCGCCAGTGCCGGTCGAGGCCCACCGAGGCCTGGGTGGCGCGGGCGCCGGTGACTTCAAACACCTTGCTGCAAATCTCCAGGCCATCGCGGCTGGCGGCGACCTTGGCGGTCGCGATGCTCACCGCCAGGCGCCCGCGTTGTTCGGCGCTCAGCGCCGCGCCTTTGGCCCAGGCCTGGTCCAGCTCCTGGGCGGCCTGGTCAACCAGCAGCCGCGCACCCTGCAGGCGCACCCAGAAGTCGCCGAAATGCTTGAGTACATACGGGTCGGCGCTGCTCTGTTCGGCGAGCGATTTGAACCATGGCCGCGACTCGCGCAGGGCATAATCCCGGGCCTCTTCGAAAGCGCCCTCGGCGATGCCGAGGAAGATATTGGCGAAATGCAGCTGGGCAATCAGCGGCCGCAGGCAGGCGAACGGCGTGCTCAAGGGACCGGGGTCGAGCAGCAGATCGCTTTCTTCCACCCGCACCCGTTCGAAGCTGGCGCTGCCGCTGTCGGTCTGGCGCTGGCCCATGTTGTGCCAGTCGTTGTGCAGGGTGATGCCGGTGCGCCCGCTGGGGATCGCCGCAATCAACAGCTTGCCGCCGGCGCTCTCGTCCACCGCCGAGGCGATGAGCATCTCTGAATCGCTGGCGCCGGAGCAGAAGCTTTTTTTACCGGAGAACTCGCGAAAGCTGCCACGGTCCTTGACCACCGTGCGGGTGTCCAGCGGGTTGAGGGCATTGCCCCAGAACCAGCTCTTGCGCGCGGTCAGTTCGAACCATGGCTGCCACTGCGCGGGCGTGGCAAACAGGCGCACGGTGGCGAGCATCAGGTGATGAAAACCAAACACGTGGGCCAGGGAACTGTCGACCCGGGCGAATTCACGAACCACCTCGAAGGTTTGCCTCCAGTTGGCGCCCAGCCCACCGAACTCGCGAGGGATGCTCAAGGCCAGCAGGCCGCTGCTGCGGATGGCATCGCGTTCAACCTTGGGCGTGCCGCCCTGGCGGTCGCGCTCGACGGCGTTGCGGGCGAACTCGCTGGCCAGTTCCCGGGCGATGTGCAAAGGGGTCGATGGAGTGCGGTGCAAAGGTGGCGCTCACTTGCTCGATGAGGATTGGTACCGATGCTAAAGGATCTAAAAAACTGAAAATAAATAACTTGTAGGTCTTTCGATATGTCGATTTGTATATTTCGTTTTGTTCTATATTCGTAAGTATTTATTCTTTTTAATTTTATTCGCTCGAGCGCAATCTGCACCTCAAGCACTGCGCGGCAGTGCACCCCAGGACGAGGAAGCAGCACATGACCATCAAGGCGATCAACGTACGCAATCAGTTCAAAGGCACGGTCAAGGAGATCATCGAAGGCCCGGTGGTATCGGAAATCGACGTACAGACCTCCGCCGGCATCGTCACCTCGGTGATCACCACTCGCTCGGTGCACGAGCTGGAGCTGCGGGTCGGCAGCGAAGTGATTGCCTTCGTCAAATCCACCGAGGTGTCGATCGCCAAGCTATGAAGGGCAGGAACAAAAACAGGCCGAGCCCCGGTGACGGGGCTCGGCCTTTTTGTTTCAGGACTGGCTGGTTTGCGGCAGGATCATCTGCGCCGGGGCATCGGCAGCCTTGCGCCGTGCGACCAGGTAATACAGCACACTCGGTACGATCAGGCCGATGATCCACGACAGGTCGACGCCGCCCAGGTGGGCAACCATCGGGCCGGTGTAGAGCTTGGTGGAAATGAACGGCATCTGCACCAGCACGCCGATGGTATAGACGATGATGCCAGGCAGGTTCCAGCGCCCGTAGCGGCCGTGGGGGTCAGCCAGCGCCGGCACGTCGTAGCGCTCCTTGGTGATGAAGTAGTAGTCCACCAGGTTGACCGCGCTCCAGGGCACGAAGAAGGTCAGCAGGAACAGGATGAACGACTTGAACGCGGCCAGGAACGAATGCTGGCCGAGCAGGGCGATCAACGTCGAAGCGCCAACGATGGCGAGGACGAAGAACAGCCGCTGACGGCGGGTGACTTCGATGTGCCCGCGAAAGCCACTGATGATGGTGGCGATGCACATGAAGCTGCCGTAGGAGTTGAGGGTCGAGATGGTCACCTTACCGAAGGCGATGCTGAAGTACAGCAGCGCGGCGGTGGCGCCGGTACCGCCCAGGCCGACGATGTAGGCCACTTCACGGCCGGAGAACTGGCCGTTGGCAATCGCCGCGGCAAACACCCCGAGGACCATCGACGCCTGGGCGCCGACCACCGAGCCCAGGCCTGCGGCGAGGAAAGTCTTGAACGATGAGGTGTTGCTCGGCAGGTAGCGCGAATAATCCGCGACATAAGGGCCGAACGAGATCTGCCAGGACGCCGACAGCGACACCGCGAGCAGGAACGAGGCCCAGCTGAAGTGGCGGTTCTCCAGTAACTGGCCGATGTCGCTGATGACCATGATGCGGCTGAACAGGTAGACGAAGGCGATGATTCCCAGCACGCTGGCCACCCGGCCGATCCAGTGGATCATGCGGTAGCCGAACACCGTGGCAAGGACGATGACCCCGGCGAAAATCAGAATGCCGGCGCTGTCGCTGACGCTCAGCAACTGGCCGATGGCCTGGCCCGAGAGCACCGTGCCGGTGGCGGTGAAGCCCAGGTACATCAGGCACACCAGGGCAATCGGGATGGCCGCGCCGTACACCCCGAACTGCACGCGGCTGGAGATCATCTGCGGCAGGCCGAGTTTCGGCCCTTGGGCGGCGTGCAGGGCCATGACCGCGCCGCCGACCAGTTGCCCGAGCAGCAGGCCGATCAGCGACCAGAACACATCGCCACCGAGCACCACGGCCAGGGCCCCGGTGACGATTGCGGTGATTTGCAGGTTGGCACCCAGCCACAGGGTGAACTGGCTGTAGAGGCGTCCGTGTCGTTCGTTTTCCGGGATGTAGTCGATCGAGCGCCGCTCGATCAGGGGCTTGCTGCGCGAGGCATTGGCCTGGGTCATTGCTCGGGATCTCCGCCTATTGTTGTGTTGTCGCGGTCGGGTCGCCAGCCGAACGCAGGCGGGCGACTGAAACAGATATGAGCATGTCTATACAAATACAGTCAAGTGGAGGTGTCGGCTTTGCGGCGTCCATCCGTCGCGATGGATGCTGCGATGATTTCGTGCATAAGGTTATGCTGTTGCGAAATATTACAAAGCCGTTGAGGGAAGCATGCCGTTAAAGGATTTGCTGTTGGCGCTGGTGGTGATTGTCGCCTGGGGCGTCAATTTCGTGGTGATCAAGGTCGGCCTCGATGGCTTGCCGCCGATGTTGCTGGGCGCCTTGCGCTTTGCCCTGGTGGCGTTTCCGGCGGTGCTGCTGGTCAAGCGCCCGCAGTTGCCCTGGCGCTGGCTGATTGCCTACGGCGCGACCATCTCCCTGGGCCAGTTCGCCTTTCTCTTCGAGGCCATGGGCAATGGCATGCCGCCGGGGCTGGCGTCGCTGGTGCTGCAATCCCAGGCGTTCTTCACCCTGTTTTTTGCCGCGATCTTCCTCGGCGAGCGGCTGCGCGCGGCCAGCGTACTGGGCCTGCTGGTGGCCGCCGGCGGCCTGGCCCTGATCGGCAGCGAAAACGGCGCCAGCGTGCCGTTTTTCGCCTTGCTGCTGACCCTGTGCGCCGCCGCGATGTGGGCCATGGGCAATATCATCACCCGGCGTTTCGGCAATATCGACCTGGTGGACCTGGTGGCCCTGGTGATCTGGGGCGGGTTGGTACCGCCGCTGCCGTTTCTGGCGCTGTCGTGGTGGCTGGAAGGCCCCGAGCGGATCGAAAGCTCGCTGCGCGGCATCGGCTGGAGCTCGGTGCTGGCGCTGGCCTATCTGGCGTTTATCGCCACCATGCTCGGCTACAGCCTGTGGAGCCATCTGCTGTCGCGCTACCCGGCCGGCAAGGTGGCGCCGTTTTCGTTGCTGGTGCCGGTGGTGGGCCTGAGCTCTTCGGCCTTGCTGCTGGACGAGCGCCTGACCCCGCTGCAAGGCTGGGGCGCGCTGCTGGTGATGGCCGGGCTGTTGATCAACGTCTTCGGCCCGCGTCTGCGCCAGTTGTTGCTGGCGCGGATGGCCTAGCAATGGGTGATTACGCCGGCATAACCCGGTAGACACAACGCCGATCACCGCTCAGCAGGTGTTCGCAGCGCTCCACCTGCGCCTGCTCACCGAGCGCGGCCTGGAACACCTGCAGCTCCGAGCGGCAAAACCCCTGGCAGCGGCTGGCGGCCACGCAGATCGGGCAGTGGTTTTCGATGATCAGCCAGCCGTCGCCGCAGGCCTGCATCTGGGCCATGTAGCCGGCCCGCTCACGCAGTTGCACCAGCACCCGCACTTTGTCTTCCAGCCCCTGGGCCTGGTTGCAGGCCTGCTGGTATTCGGCGCGGCTGCTGGCTTCCATGCGGCTGATGAGCTGGTCGACCCCCTCGGCGCCGAACACCTGTTCGACGCTGTCGATCAGTTGCAGGGTCAGCACACTGTGGGTGTCGGGAAAGCGCCGCTGGGCGGCGTCGGTCAACATCCACTTTTGCGAAGGCCGCCCGGCGCCAGTGCTCGGGACACTGATGCCATTGATTTGCCCGGCGGCCTGCAGCTTCTGCAGGTGCTGGCGCGTGGCCTCGAAGCTGATCTGCAGCAGGCTGGCCAGGTCGGTGGTTTTCAACGCGCCGCGGGTCTTGAGCAAGAACAGAATGCGCTCGGCGCTTGAGGTGCTATCGAGGTTGCTGAGGCTCATCGGGCCATGACCTTGGGTGCAGTGCCAGTCAGGCGCCAGACCAACAGCCAGGTCAGCAGTGGCGCGATGGCAAACACCGCGAACAGCCAGGTCGCGGCCTGTTGCGCGCCAGCGACGCCGCCCGGCTCGACCAGCCCGGCACTGTTGCTGACCACCCCGGCCAGGGCTGCCGCCAGCGCCGTGGCGTAGAGCTGCACGGTGGTGATCGATGCCGAGGTCAGGTTTTCTTCACCGGGTGGCGCGGCGCTGAGCACCTTGGTCAGCAGGTGCGGCCAGCCAAGGCCGATTCCCAGGCCCACGCCGGCCAGCGCCAGGCAATACACGGCCAGGCCGCCAGTGCTGCCCAGCCAGGCCTGCTGGCCGGTCATCAACGCCAGCCCCAGCAGGGCCGCAAGGACAATGCCCGGGCCGACGCGGATCATGCGCTCGGCGGCCTCACCGGTGCGGCTGGCGCTGCACAGCGCGGCCAGGGTCCAGCCCGCCGCCATGGCCGCGGTCATGTAGCCGGCGGCCAGCGGGCTGAGGCCGTGAATGGCCTGGAGGAAGTAGGGGACGAAAATTTCCGTGGTCACTGCCGCAATCAACAGGCACATCACCGCATACAACTTGCCCAGAGGGGTGCCCAGGGAGTAAGCGCCAGAAGGCAGCAAGCGGCGCTCGGGCTGGTGGTCGAGGCGGGCGATGAGCACTGCGATGGCCAGGCCCGCGCCAATCCCGAGCAGGTTCCACAGCAGTTGCTGGGCCAGGCTGGCGGCAGAAATCGCCAGCACCGAGGCGACCAGGCAAGCAATCAGGCCATAGGGTGGGCGAGTGGCCCGGGTGCTGGCAGCCACCTTGCCGTGCAACTGGTTGATGACGATCAGCGCCAGCAGCGCCGCCACCGGCAACAGTGACCAGAACGCCCAGCGCCAGTGGCCGCCCTGGGCAAAGATACCGCCAACCGCCGGCCCGCACAGGGTGGCCACGCCCCACATGCCCGAGACCATGGCCATGGCCCGGGGCCACAGGCGCTCATCGAAGATCAAGCGGATCAGGGCATAGCTCAGGGCGAACAGGATACCGCCGCCCAGGCCCTGGACGCTGCGACCGATCAGCAGCACCGGCATGCTCGGCGCGGCGGCGCAGATCACCGAGCCCAGGCTGAACACCGCCAGGGCCAGGAGAAAGGCCGCCCGCGCGCCCAGGCGCTCGATCAATTGCGCCGAGAGGGTCGAGCCGATGATCGAGGTGGCGACAAACAGCGTGGTGCTCCAGGCATAAAAGGCCAGGCCGCCGATATCCGCGATCACTGTGGGCAGGATGGTGGTGACGATATAGACGTTGATTGCATGCAGGGCGACGCCGCCGGCCAGGGCGATCGAGCGCAGGGCATTGCGCCCGTGGAGCAGTTCGGCCCATGACGCGGGCTGAGGGTGGGCGGTGTTCATCGGCGACTCCTTCGCAAGTAAGGCGGCAATGGAAGGGGAGTCTAGGTGGCTGGCATGTATTACACAACCTATTGCTTGTATAAATGGCCACGCAGCAGCCGGCGGTTTTGTTACCATCGCGCTTTTTCCGCCCGCTCAACTGCGGGCGGCTGACAGGCAAGGCCGAAGGAGAGCAGCATGATCATTACCACCACAGGGACCATCGAAGGCCGGGAAATTTCCGCCTATCTGGATGTGGTCAGCGCCGAGTCGGTTCAGGGTATCAACGTGGTTCGCGATATGTTCGCCAGTTTCCGCGACTTTTTCGGTGGCCGTTCGCAAACCCTGGAAAGTGCGTTGAAAGAAGCGCGCATCCAGGCCACCGACGAAATCCGCGCCCGCGCGCGCAGCCTGCAGGCCGATGCGGTGGTCGGCCTGGACTATGAAATCAGCATGCCCTCGGCCCGTGGCGGCATGGTCGTGGTGTTCGTGACCGGTACCGCGGTGAAGCTCAGGTAAACGCCAGGGGTGCGACAAAACAGCCCGGCCATTGGTCGGGCTTTTTTGTTCTTGCCCGTGCGGTCCACAAATGACCGGCTAGTCTCAGAGTCACTAGGGTCAGTACTTTTCTGGGCAATCATCTGCTTGCCGGTACTGGTCCGCCATCGGAGGGAGACTGGGGCATGATTGAATCCTACATTGAGGACCAGGGCGACGAATTTCCCATCAACAGTGTGGTGCGCTGTGGCCAGAGTGGTTATCGCCTGGGCTTTGCCAACATGACGCTGGATGATGCGCAGGTGCGCCTGAACGCGCTACAGCGCAGCAAGAAGGGCAAGTTCACCCCGCGCTTGCCAGCGAAGAAGTAAACGAATCGACCACCACCCCGCCCAACGGCGGGGTTTTTTTTGCATTGTTTGACCTTGCGCAAAGGTTGCGCGGCTGGCGCTCGCCTGATGCCGGGTTGTGTGCCTTACTAATGCCGCCATCAATACAGGAGCCATTCGATGCGTATCAGGGAAGAGACCTACTGGAACTGGGCTGACGCACAACTGCACAGCCGCAGCCATGACGAACAGCTCAGCGACGGCACCAGTATCGACGTTCAGGTGAGGCTGTCGCGCACCGGCGCCACTCAGTTGTTCCTCGGCATCTATACACGCCAGGGCAAGGCGCTGGTCGAGGAGTACCACGACAATCGCCCCGGCGAGACCATGACCCGCGCCATGGTCTGGGGCGTTGACCGCGCCAGGGCGCTGGCCACCGGTGCCTTGCCGCTGGAGAAGGCGCCGCTGCGCCGTCAGGCCTGAGGGTGACGGGCGCGGCTGGCCTGGACGATGCGTTCGGCCGGCACGCGCAGTTGGCGCAACAGGTACTCGGCAAATTCTGCAGAATACCCCTGTAGGGTAATCGCCTGTTGCATACAGCCCAACCAGATAGCGCTGTGGCTTTCATTGATCGGCCATTGGGCATGGAAGGCCGGGATGGCGATCGGGCCATAGCGCTCACTGAACAGCCGCGGGCCGCCGAGCCAGCCACTGAGAAAACACGCCAGCTTGTCGCGCGAAGCTTCCAGGCTTTGCGGGTGCATCTGGCGCACGGTCCGTGCCTCGGGGTTTTCATCCATCAAGCGGTAGAAGTCATCGACCAGGCGGCGCAGGCCGTCGATGCCTCCGGCGGCCTGGTAGGATGCATCGTCGGTTCCGAAAGTGGGGTGGGTCATAAGCGGGTTCTTGGCGCAAAGAGGGACATTCTCCGCGTGGATTGGGCTCAAGCGTGGCTGGGGCAGTGCCGCACCCCAGCGACCCTTAGCAGAGACGGTCGATCACCGCGACGCCAGGCTTGTTCTGCAGCGCAGCCCACTCGCGTTGCAGGGTCTGCAGAACCCGACCGACATATTGAGTGTCGGCGGCGGCCTTTTTGCCAACGTAGCCCTGGCCGCGACGGTACATCTTCAGGCGGGCACGCATGTTCGGCTTGCGTTCTTCGAACTCGGCTTCGTCGCTCATGGTTTCCAGGCTGTCCAGGTGAACTTCACCGGTTTTGCAAACCCAGAGGATGTGGCTGTCGAGAGTGTCCTTGCGCGCGGCGAACAGCCGGGCCAGTTCTTCAACAGTCGGTTGATTGTTCAGATTCATCATAAAGCCCCCTTGATCATTCGTTGTTTGTTCGCACTTGGCGCATAACATGTAGCGTTAAATGAAAGCTGCTACAGCAGCGTCACAACTGGGGGCTTCTACACGCTGCCTTTTGGGCAGTACCCATCCGCACACAGCTCATGGATCTGTCGAGCTGCCTGGAACACCCTTGCCAGTACCCCCGATCGGGGAGACGACCTCATCATGCAAGGGGCGACGAACGGCGTCAACAGGTTTTGTAGTGTTTTTTTCAAGGCACTACATCTTGTCGGACAATGCCTCGAATTCGGGGCATTGATGCGTATCAGTCTGCGCAAAAGCGATCTGCGCGATCATGGCCGCACATGTTCTAAAGGGAGTTACCGATGAATTCGCCGGCCAATGTGCCTGTCTCACAAACCGCCAGAGCCCGCGTGCCGATTGGCCTGCTGGTCGGTATCGCAGCACTGGTCGGGGTGCTGTTGCTGCCGATGCCCGCCGACTTGCCAGTGGCCGGCCACCGGGTGCTGGCGATTCTGGCTTTTGCCGTGGTGGTGTGGATCAGCGAAGCGGTGTCGTACGAAGCCAGCGCGATCATGATTACCTCGCTGATGGCCTTTTTGCTCGGCACGGCGCCGACGGTGGCCGACCCTTCGGTGATCTACGGCTCCTCGGCCGCCATCACCCTGGCCCTGACCGGTTTTTCCAACAGTGCCCTGGCCCTGGTAGTCGGTGCCTTGTTCATCGCCGCGGCCATGACCCACACCGGGCTGGACCGGCGTATCGCCCTGGTGACCTTGTCGAGCATCGGCGTCAGCACCCGGCGCATCCTTCTGGGGGCGGTGGCCGTCACCGTGCTGCTCAGCCTGGTGGTGCCCAGCGCCACTGCGCGCAGTGCCTGCGTGGTGCCGATCATGATGGGGGTGATCGCTGCCTTTGGTGTCGACAAACGCTCGAACATCGCTGCCGGGATCATGATCATCGTCGCCCAGGGCACCAGCATCTGGAATATCGGCATCCAGACTGCCGCGGCGCAGAACCTGCTGACCGTCGGCTTCATGGACAAGATGCTCGGTGCGCGGGTGTCGTGGATCGACTGGCTGATCGCTGGCGCGCCGTGGGCAGTGATCATGTCGGTGGTGCTGATCGTCCTGGTGCTGAAAATGCTGCCGCCCGAAAGCGATGCGATTCCGGGTGGCAAGGCGGCAGTAAGCAAGACCCTGGCCGAGCTCGGACCGATGACCGGCGCGCAGAAACGTCTGTTGGGCGTGTCGCTATTGCTGCTGCTGGCCTGGGCCACCGAGGGCAAGCTGCATCACTTTGACACCACTTCGACCACCTATGCCGGGCTGGTGATCCTGCTGCTGCCACGGGTAGGGGTGATGACCTGGAAAGATGTGCAGGCGCGCATTCCCTGGGGCACGGTGATTGTCTTCGGGGTAGGCATCAGCCTGGGTACTACCTTGCTTACCACCCAGGCCGGGCAATGGCTGGGCGCGCAAGTGGTGGCCCATACCGGGCTGGATCAATTGGGTACCCTGGGGGTGTTCTCGATCCTTGCGGCCTTTTTGATTCTGATTCACCTGGGCTTTGCCAGCGCCACCGCCCTGACCTCGGCGCTGCTGCCGATTTTGATTGCGGTGTTGCAGACCTTGCCGGGGGACTTCAGCCGCCTGGGCATGACCATGGCCCTGGGCTTTGTGGTCAGCTACGGCTTTATCTTGCCGATCAACGCGCCGCAGAACATGGTCTGCCTGGGCACCGAGACCTTCACCGCCAAACAGTTCGCCCGGGTGGGGATCCTGGTGACCTTGATCGGCTATGGGCTGATGCTGGTGTTTGCCGCGACCTGGTGGCAGTGGCTGGGCTGGATGTAAAGGGCCAAGATTGCGACCGCTTCGCGCTCGATCGCTGGCAAGCCAGCTCCCACAGTTCCGGTGTACACAAATCTACTGTGGGAGCCGGCTTGCCGGCGATGGGTTGGCAGCAGCCCCCGAATCTAGAAATTCGCCGGGGTGTTGGCGCTGATGATCTCGGCCTCATCCTGGCCGATATTCTTGAAGCTGTGGGGCAGGGTGGTGGGGAAGTAGTAGCCGTCACCGGAGTTGAGGATGCTGACCTGGCCATCGACCCGCAATTCGATGGTGCCACGGGTCACCAGGCCGCACTCTTCGCCCTCGGCGTGCACGATCGGCTCGCCGGAGTCGGCGCCCGGCGCGTACAGCTCGCGCAACATGCGCATTTGCCGGCCTTCGACACTGGCCCCGACCAGCAGCATGCGCAGGCCGCTGTTGCCCAGGTCGGGCTGTTCGGTCGAGCGGAACACAAAGCGTTCTTCGCGGATCGGCTCGTCAAAACTGAAGAACTCCGCCAACGACATCGGAATGCCTTCAAGCAGCTTTTTCAGGGAACTGACCGAAGGGCTGACGCGATTCTGCTCGATCTGCGAGATCGTCGAGTTGGTCAGGCCACTGCGCCGAGCCAGCTCCCGTTGGGAGAGTTTGTTGCGTTCACGCACCAGTTTGAGTCGTGTCCCCGTGTCCATAGCCGCCTTATGTGTCAAAAATTTTGGGCGAGGCATTAAAACACATTCGAACCGGCTTTAGCGGCCCACCTGTTAGGCGGGCTTTTTCGGCTGCGGCCACAGCCCGACCAACAACAGCAGCGCCGCGACAATCAGGTACGGCAGGCGCGGATCGACGGCGTAGATCAGGGTCCCGGCCAGCGGCCCGATGACCACTCCCAGGCCCTGCACGGCGCCGATGGAACCGGCCGTGGCGCCTTGCTCGGAGGCGTCCATGGCGTTGGCCGCCAGCGCCGAAAACGCCGGGAACACCCAGCCCATGCCGCAGGCCGAGAAAAAGAAGCACGCCCACAGGCCCACGGCGCTGGTGGCCAGGGCGCTGGCGGCAAAGCCTGCGGCGGCGATGCTGGCGCCGACGCGGATCATCCGCAGCGGTGGCCATTCGAGCTTGCGCACCAGGATCTGCGCCAGAATCAACGCCACGCCGACCATGGTCAGGGCGACGCCAGCGGTTTGCGCAGCATCGGCCGGGGCCATGCCCAGGCGGTCGAGGGCGAAGAAACCGACGGTGATCTGCGCCACCGACACGCTGAGCATCGCCACGAAGGCCACCAGCAGTGGCCGGCGCAGGCGCGGGTCGGCCAGGCGCACCGGGCGTGGCGGCTGTTTGAGGTGCAGTTCCTGGCGCTTGAGCTTGAGCAGCAGCACAAACGCCAGCATCGGCAGCACCGCCATTACATAGAACGGCAGGCTCAGGCTGAAGCGCGCCAGCACCGCCGCCAGGGCCGGGCCGATGACCAGGCCGAAAGCGTTGGCCGCCCCCAGCGAAGCCATGGCCCGGGCGCGGTGCCGGGGTTCGATATTGTCGGCGATCAGCGCCGCGCCACCGACCGGCAACGCCGCGTAAAAGGCGCCGATCAGGCCGCGGCCCAGCACCAGCCCGGCAAAGGCCAGGGCGGCGCTGGGCAGCAGGTGCAAGGCGGTATCGATGAACAGGCACAACGCCCAGTAGGCGACGGTGAAACCCGCGGTGCCGAGCAGCAACACCTTGCGCCGCCCCAGGCGATCACTGGCACGGCCCCAGGGGCGGGCCAGGAGCATCCAGATCACCCCGGCAACCGTTACCGCCGCGCCGGCTTGCCAGGTGGCCAGGCCGAGAGTGCGGGCAATCGGGCCGATCAACGAGACGAACGCCATCATCGCCATGGTGCAGGCCATGTTCGCCGCCAGCAGCGGGCGCAGGTCAAAGGGGGAGCGCTCGCTATGGTCGAGCACGGCAGGGTCCGTTGCGGTGGTCATGGGCTATCCGGGGCAGGTGAGGGGCAAAGCGGTCGACGACCGTCAAAAGATGATAACGATTATCATCGGTTGGCGTCGACCGCAAATTGCCGGCCTCAGAAATCGCCCTTCAGGGTCACCATGAAGTTGCGCGGCTCACCGTAGAAGTTGCCCCAGGCCAGGGCGCCGACGCTGGAGTAGTAGTGCTTGTCGAACAGATTGTTGCCGTTGACGGCAATGCTCCAGTTGTCGTCCAGTTTGTAACCCACGCGCGCGTTCCAGATCGCATAGCCGGGCTGTTCGGTTTTCGCCGCGCGGTCCTGGTAGTGGTTGTCGCTTTGCGCATTGACCCCGCCGCCCAGGCTCCAGCGTTGCAGCGGGCCGTCCAGTTGGTAGTCGGCCCAGACCCGCAGCAAATGGCGTGGCACGTAGCTGGCGGTGAAGGTGGCGTCCTGGCTGGTGCTGTTGGTCTTGAGGTACTCAAGCTCGGTGTAGGTGTAGCCGGCCAGCACCTGCAGGCGTTCGGCCAGCTCGCCGCTGAGCTCGGCTTCGAAGCCCTGGGCGCGGACCTTGCCCTTGTCGCTGTAGCAGTAACCGTCGGAGGAGCCGGCGCACACCGAGTCGTAATCGGCTTCGGCGCGGTGCGCCTCGATGGTGCGGAACAGGTTGAACGCCGCGTTCAGGCCGCCATCGAGCCATTCGCCCTTGATCCCCAGCTCGTAGTTGGCGCCGGTCTTGGGCTGCAGCGGGCTGCCCTGGGCATCGGTGTAAGTGCCTTGGGGCTGGAAGATGTCGGCGTAGCTGCCGTACACCGACCAGGTCTCGTCCAGATCGTAGATCAGTGCGGCGAACGGTGTGACCTGGCCGTTTTCCTGGCTGCGGTCGTGCTGCCAGTAGTCCCAGGCCTGGGTGTAGGAGTCGCGCTGGCTGCGGTACCAGCTGACCCGGCTGCCAAGCACCAGGGTCAGGGGTTCGGCCAGTTTCAGGCGCAAGGTTGCATAGGTGCCGATCTGCCGGGTGTCGCTTTCCACCGGCAGCGGGCCGCCACGGTAGGAGGCCGTCTGGTACAGGCTGTCTGGCGGCTTGGGAATGTCGCGGTCGGGGGCGAAGGGGTTCATGGTCACGCCCATCAGCTGGGTCATGTTGATCAGCGCGTAGCTGTCGCTGCCCTTGGCCCGGCTGGCGTTGGCGCCGACGATCAGCTCGTGCTCCAGGCCCCAGGCGGTGAATTTGCCGTCCAGGTAGGCATCCATGCCGTAGTCGTGCTGGTCGTAGTCGAACACGCCGGAGTACAGCTGGCTGTTGGCCGAAGTGCTGCCGACCGGCACGCTGCCCAGGGTCATGGCGTACTGCATGTCCTGGGTGTTGTGGCTGTGCATGGCGGCGACTTTCAGCAGCCACTGGTCGTTGAAGTGGTGGGTAAGGTCGGCGAACAGGTTGACCCGCTGGCTTTCCCAGCTGTTCCAGGTCGCGCCCAGGCAGGTGGAACGCGACAGTTTCAGGTCCGAACCATCGCTGTAGCGTGGCAGGCCCTGCCAGCAGGGGGTGGCATTGAGCTTCTCGTAGGCGGCGCCGATGCCCAGGGTGGTGGCGTCGTTGAAGTCGTAGTCGAGGGCGCCGTAGACCACCTGGTCGTCGCGCTTGCCCATGTCGTAGAAGTACTGGCGGTCCTGGCCGGCGACCACCAGGCGGCCGCGCAGGCTGCCGGATTCGTTCAGCGGGCCGCCGGTGTCGAGCTGGGCGCGGTAGTTGTCCCAGGAGCCGGCTGAAAGGCTGACACTGGTGGCGGCCTTTTCCTGCCCGCGTTTGCGAATGAAGTTGACCCCGCCGGCGGAACTGCCCGAGCCCTTGAGCATGCCAGCGGCGCCGCGCAGCACTTCGACGCGGTCGTAGTAAGCCATGTCGCTGGCGAAGCTGTTGGCCTGTACATAGTTGCCACCCAGGTCCAGCGGCACACCGTCGTACTGGTACTGGCCGGCGAGCATGAAACCGCGCGAGTAGAAGTATTTACCGCCCATGGGCGAATCGTGCACGGTGATCCCCGGGGTTTTCTCCATCACCTGTTCGAGGGTGGTGAGGTTCTGCTCATCCATCATCTTGCGGGTGATGACCGTCACCGATTGCGGCGTTTCGCGCAGCGAATGCTCGCCCTTGGCGAAACTGACCTGGCGCGCGGTGAAGCTATCGGTGGTTTCCATCGGCGCCTGCAAGGTGCTGGCGCCAATGGTGGTTGCACCCAGCTCCAGCGCACCGTTGCTGGCCGGCAGCGGGCGCAGCGAGTAGCTGCCATCGGCCTGGCGGTAAGCCTGCAGGCCGCTGCCGGTGAGGATCCGGCTCAAGCCTTCGAGCACCCCGAAGCGGCCCTGCAGGCCCGGGCTGTGCAGGCTGGCAGTCAACTGCGCGTCATACGACAGGTTGACCCCGGCGGCTGCGGCAAAGCTGCCCAGCACCCGGCTCAGGGAACCTGCTTCGATGGCAAAGACCTGGCCGCTGCTGGCGCTGTCGCTCTCTGCCGCCTGGGCAACAGTGATGGGCAGCAGGGGCAGGGCCAGGGCGGCAGCCAGCAGATGGCGGCCAATCAACTGGGGAAGGGGGGCACGGGGGAAGCGGGGTTGCATGGAAATCCTCTTCGTTCGCAAATGAGATTATTTCCTACAGAGGCGGACGAACGAAAAAAAACAGGCACCCCCCTGGCTGAAAAAATTCAACTCAGGTCGACACTGACCCAGAAGCGGTTGTAACGACGCACCTTGAGCTTGAACGAGGTGGCCAGGGCCGACAGCGCCGCATCGCTGTCGGTGAGCGAGAACGTCCCGGAAACCCGTAGCCCTTCAAGCTCGCTGGAGTAGGACAACAGCCCAGGGCGGTAGCGGCCGAGTTCGTCGAGCAACTCGCCCAGGCGCCAGTCCTCGACGATCAGGTGCCCACCGGTCCAGGCCGCTTCGCTGCTGGCGACGGCCTGCGCGGCCTGCACCGCATGGCTGTCGAACTGGCAGCGCTGGCCGGCCTCGAGTCGTCGTGCCGGGGCCTGGCGCGGGTTGATGCGCACCGCATGCTCGAACACTTCGACCCGGCTGGCGGCCTCGCGCTGATCAACGCTGAAGCGTGTGCCCAGGGCTTCGACCAGGCCCTCGGCGGTTTCCACCCGCAACGGGCGCTGGCGGCCGTCTTTGCCGCTAGTAAGAAAAATCCGCCCGTGGCGCAGGCGAATCAGGCGTTGCTGATCGTCGAAGCGGATGTCCACGGCGCTGGCGGTGTCGAGCACCAATTGGCTGCCATCGGCGAGGCGCAGGTGACGGATTTCGCCGGTGGCGCTGTGCTCATCCGCCAGCCACTGCTGCGCCGGCTGGCTGCGGTAGCTGGCCCAGCCACCAAGGCCAAGGCCGCTGGCCAGCAGCAGGCCTTTGAGCACACTGCGCCGGGGCAGGCCCTGGGCTTCGCTGCGTTGCAAGGTGTCGAAGGCCAGCGCCCCCGGCACACTGGCCAGGCGCCCCTGCAACTGCTCGACCCGTGCCCAGGCCCAGCGATGCTCGGCGGCGCCGGCCAGCCACACCTGCCAGGCCTGCTGCAGCTCGGCCGGGGCATCGCCGGCGGCCAGTTGCACATGCCAGCGGGCAGCGGCTTTGAGGGCCTGGCGTTGGCGTTCGCGGTCAGTCATGGCTGGGCATCGAAGGCGAGCAGCAGGCAGCGCTCGGTGGTCTTGATCAGGTATTTTTTCACCGTGGTCAGCGACACGCCCAAGGCAGCGGCGATTTCCACGTAGGTCATGCCCAGCCAGTTGGCCATCAGAAACGCCTTGCGCGCCTTGGCGCCACAGCCGGCCAGCAGTTGGTCGATTTCCCGCAGGGTTTCCAGAATCAACACCTGCTCTTCGGTGGAGATCTGCTCGGCTTCCGGCTGCGCGGCCAGGGCTTCGAGGTAGGCGCGTTCCAGTTGCTGACGGCGGAAATGATCGATCATCACCCGCCGCGCCACAGTTACCAGGTAATTGCGCGGCTCACGCAGCAGGCGCACCAGTTCCAGCGCCTCGGACGAGGCGAGGATGCGCACGAAGGTGTCCTGCATCAGGTCGGCGGCGCGCTGCGGGCAGCTCAGGCGCCGGCGCAACCAGTGTTGCAGCCACACGTGATGGTGCTGGTAGAGCTGGCCGAGCTCGGCATTGGGCGGTGACGGCGGTGCGCTCATCCTGGCTGCATCCCGAAAAAATGATGCAGATGATAAGCATTCCCAAAAAACTAATAAAGGGTTGTTTTCACACTGCCGCCACCCGTGGTTACCAGAGGGCCAGGGTATAGCCGACGATCAGGCGGTTTTCGTCGATATCGGTGGTCAAGCCGCCACTGGAGCGGAAGGTGGCATTGCGCAGGCGCACACTGACATTCTTCAGCGGCCCGCTTTGCACCACGTAGGCAATGTCGGTATCGCGCTCCCATTCCTTGCCGCCGCTGACACTGGCGGTCTCGATATGGCTGCCGTTGACGTAGCGGGTCATGAAGCTCAGGCCCGGCAGGCCGAGGGCGGCGAAGTTGTAGTCGTAGCGCGCTTGCCAGGCATCGGTCTCGGCCTTGGTGAAGACGTTGACGGTGACCAGGTTGACCGAATAAGGGTCCAGGCCCGGGTAGGCAAAATCGCCGTCGCCAGAAAGATTCTGGTAACCGAGGCCGAACTTGTGCGCGCCCACGCCCAGGGTCAGCATGCCGTTGAAGAAGCGGTTGTTGATCTTGCCACCATCGACCCGTGAGGTTGCGCGCAGGTCGTGGCTACCCTGTTCGCGGGTGTCGAAGTAGCGCAGGTCGCTGCGCAGGTTGATGCCTTCGGCCAGGGGCAGGTCGTGGACCAGTCCGGCGTAGTGCTGGCGGTAGATGTCCTGCATTTGTGCGTAGTAGTAACTGACGGCCAGGCGCGGGTTGATCGCGTAGGTGCCGCCGGCCAGGTCCAGGTGGTTGCTTTCGACCCCGGCATAGCTCATCTCGTCGTTGCTCGAGGAGTCGCGCAGGTTCTGCTTTTCCAGGCGACCGAGGTTCAAGGTCAGGCCGTCGATGTCTTGCGAGGTCAGCAGGCCGCCGCTGTAGGTCGAGGGCAGCAGGCGTACGTCGTTGATCGCCGCCACCGGCAGCATCGGTTGCAGGGTGCCGAGCTTGAGGGTGGTCTTGCTGACGCGCAGCTTGGCGGTCAGGCCCAGCTCGCTGTAGTCGTCGACCGGCTCCTGGCTGGCGCCAAAGGGCAGCAGGCCGGTGCCACGGCGGTCGCGGCTGGAGTCGAGCTTGACCCCCAGCTCACCCAGGGCATCGAGGCCGAAGCCTACGGTGCCTTCGGTAAAACCCGACTCCATTTTCAGGATAAAACCCTGGGCCCACTCCCGCGCCTGGCTCTGCGGCGCACCGCTCTGGCGAAAGTCGCGGCTGAAATAGAAGTTGCGCGTCTCAAGGCTGGCCTTGCTGTCCTTGATGAACTCGGCCTGGGCCAGGTAGGGGGTGAATGCGGCGCACAGGCCGGCACTCACCGTCAGCGAACGGGGCAGAAGCATTAGGGCTACCTTTGTTGTTGTTGTGTGTGGCGGGTGCCAGGTGTCTCTGTCTATATTGTTAACATATTATCTTTATTTTTGAATAGACCTCTTTAGGGTGGAAATGGCCAGGAATGAAAAATAATTAATATATTAATCCTTGGGTAGCGGCCCCGGCCACATGCTGCGCAGCACGCCATCACGGCGGATCAGCCCGTGCACCAGCGCTGCGCCCAGGTGCACCAGCACGGTGGCAAACAGCACATAGGCCAGCCAAGCGTGGGCCTGGCGCAGCAGGGCATACAGCTGCAGGTCGTGGGGCAGCAGCGCCGGCAGTTGCAACGGCAGCGGGTAGCCACCGGCAGACTGCATGCCCCAGCCCAGCAGCGGCATCGCCAGCATCAACCCGTACAACAACAGGTGCGAAGCCTTGGCCGCCCAGCGCTGCGGTGCTGGCACGTCGGCGGGCAGCGGCGGGTGCGGCAGGCTCAGGCGCAGGCCGATGCGCACAATCACCAGCAGCAACAGCGCAAGGCCAATGGCCTTGTGCAGGCTGATCAACCAGGTATGGCGCGGCGACAGGTCGCTGACCATGCTCACGCCCACAAACAGCATGGCCAGGATCAGCACGGCCATCAGCCAGTGCACGGCGCGGGCCAGGGGGTGGAAGGCAACAGGTTTCATGGGCGGGCTCCCAGCTGCGCGGCTTCACGGGCGCGACGGTTGAAGGATTCCGAGTAGGCCGCCGAGCGGGCTGCGAGGATCGGGTCTGCGGACGGCCGGATGCCGCTCGGCAGAATCAGCGGGTCGAAGTTCAGGTCGCGACAGGCGCCTTGCTCCGCGGCATCGACCTGGTCGATCACCAGGGTGCCGGCGTTCACCGTGGGCCGTTGCGCGGGCCAGGGCTGGCTGGGGTCATCGACGGCATCGCCGGCTTCGGCCAGGGTCAGTTGCAAGGTCCAGCGCAGCGGGCCCTGGCCCAGGCGCTGGCGCAGGTCGTGTTGCAGGTAGTCGCGATCATCGACCTGGGCCGGCAATGCGGCGAACGGCGTTTGCGGCAGCAGGCTCCAACGCACGTAGCGGGCCTTGCCAGCGGCGTCGATCAGGGCAAAGGCATTGATGCTGTTGTAGCTTGAGTTGGCGAAACTGTCCGAAGCTTGGTAGTCCTTGGCCCATTGGCGAAAGGCGGCGCTTTCCGGATGGGCGGCGAAAAACGCCTGCAGGCGCGCTGGGTCCGGTTTGCCGGTGGCCGGGTCCGGGGTTATGGCCAGTACCTGCTGGTAGAAGGCTTCGGGCGTGCCTACCGCCAACACCGGCGGGGTATTCATGCCGGTTCGCCACAGTTGGCCATCGTCGCTGCTCAGTTGCAACGCCAGGCTACGGGTCGGCACGCTGGCATCGGCGCTGTGGGGGTTGGCGCCGCCGATGGCGAAGCGGCCGATCACCGGCACCCGGGCCTGGCTGAATGCCCGCGCGGTGGACAGCTTGGCCGCCGCGCCGCTGCTCTGGAAGTAGCCGCTGACGCACAGGCCCTTGGCGTGATTCTTACGGTAGCCGGGATAGTGCCCGGCCTGGTCTTCGAAGGTGTCGATAAAGCGCTTGGGGCTCAGGCGTTCGGCGCCGATCCAGCCTGCGGTGTAGGCAAAGCCAGCGGCCAGGGCCGCCAGCCCGAGGCCAATGGCAGCCAGGCGCAGAGCGCGGGGGCGGCCGTGTAACGGAGTGCTCATGGCGGTGATCCGGGTCAGTGAATGAGCCGGTACGACGCCGGTCGCAGAAATTTATTCCAACGCCCGGGAATAATTCTTCACCGCCAGCGTCTGCCTCGTACACTGATCGCCTACAGGCCAAGACTGCGGCAATGAACGAACTAGACGACGAACAATTGCGCGAAATGCTTCAGCGCCTGCGCCGCTTCGCCCTGTGGCTGACGCGCGAGGCCAGCAGCGCCGATGACCTGGTCCAGGCCACCGTCGAGCGCGCCTTGAGCCGCCGCAGGCAACAGCGGCAAGAGGGCAGCTTGCGCGCCTGGTTGTTCTCGATCCTGTACCGGCAGTTTATCGACGGCAAACGCCGCGAACGCCGCCAGGCGCGCTGGCTGGCCTGGTTCGGCCGTGGCGAGGAGGCGGGCAGCAACACCGAAGACATCGTTGTTGCCCAGTCGGGCCTGGCGGCGTTTGCGCAGTTGCCCACCGAGCAGCGCGCCTTATTGTTGTTGGTCAGCGTCGAAGGCCTGAGTTACAAGGAGGCCGCGCTGGCCCTGGATGTGCCGATTGGCACGGTGATGTCACGCTTGTCGCGCGCCCGTGCGGCCATGCGCGAACTGGCCGAGGGCAACACCCCGCCCGCGGCGCTGCGGAGGTTGAAATGAGCTTGATCCCGTCTGATCACGAATTACACGCCTATGTTGACGAGCGCCTGGACAGCGAGCGGCGCCGGGCGGTGGAGCTGTACCTGGCGGCCAACCCCGAACAGGCGGCGCGGGTCGAAGCCTGGCGCAACGATGCCCGCCAGTTGCGCGCGGCGCTGTCCGGCTTTGCCGGGCAGGCGCCCAACCCGCGCCTGGACCCGGCCAACGTACGCCGTGAGCTGCGCCGTCGGCGCCAGCGGCGCTGGGCCAGTGCTGCGGTGCTGCTGGTTACCCTGGGCATCGGCGGCCTGGGCGGCTGGCAAGGGCGCGAGGCGATTCTGCTGGCCAGTAACCCGCCGATGGCTGATGCCGTGCAGGCCCATCGGTTGTTCGCCGACGCCAAGGCCCTCGACCTCAGCGCCCAGGACCCGGCGCGCCTGCAGGCCTGGCTGGGCCAGCACTTTGCCCATGTCGGCAACCTGCCGGACCTCTCGGCCTACGGCTTCACCCCGGTGGGCGCGCGGCTGCTGAGCAACGAGCAGGGGCCGGCGGCGCTGCTGCTGTTCGAGGACGCCCAGGGTCAGCGGGTCAGCCTGTTCTTGCGCTCGCCGGGTGAGCACTACGTGCGCATGCCCAGTGGTGAGCGCACCGACGGCCAGTTGCAGGCCCGCTACTGGTCGCGAGGTGACTACAACTACGCCCTGGTCAGCGCCGCGTCTGACAGCCGCGGTGAGCAATTGCGTCAGGCCCTCGGTATCACTTTGTAGCTGGAATACCATTAGCGGCGTAAGCTCGAAACCGTTGTTCCTGTTGTCATTTCACTTCATTCGAGGTACCCGCCAATGAAGCGCATGCAAGGTTTGGTAATGGCCGCAGTGGTTCTGCTGGCCGGCCAAAGCGCGCAGGCTTCGGCACCAGAGGTAAAGGATGCGCGTCTGGTTGCCCATGAGCAGGCAGTGCAGGCCTATGCAGCAAGAACCGGCAAGAGCGTCCCCACTATCCAGGACTTTACCTACGGCAAATCTGTGGATGTCGCCCGTCTGATCGAACAGACGCCCATGGCCCGCGGCTGCGAAGCGGCGCCGATGCTGATGACCTTCGAGGATTCCAGTGGCCAGCTGGTTACCCTGCGTTATCGGCTCGAAGGTCAGTGCCCGCGTTTTCAGTCAACGCGATAAAGCGCCCCGGCAGCGGCGAGGGATCGTCGCTGCGCCACATCAGGTACAGCCCCAGGCGCGGGCTGGCCTCGCGCAAGCGGCAAAAGCGCAGCCCTGGCTGGGCATTGGCCTGGGCGGCTGCGGCCGGCACCAGGGCGATGCCGAAGCCGCAACCGACCAGGTTGATCAGCGTTTGCAGCTGCGCCGCCTGCTGGCTGATGCGCGGGTAAAAACCCGCGCTTTGGCACAGGTCGAGCAGTTGCTGGTGATAGCCTGCGCCCAGGGCTTGTGGGGTGAAGACAAAATCTTCCTCGGCAAAATCCGCCAGGCTGACAGCCGCTTCGCCAGCGCGCGGATGCTCACTCGGCAGTGCCAGCAAGATTTCTTCTTCCAGCAACAAACGGCTGCTCAGGCGTTCGCTCATCAGTGGCAATTGGCGGACCACGGCAATATCCAGTTGATCATCGAGCAACTGTTCGACCAACTGCGCCGACGACCCCTGCTGCAGCTCCAGCTGTACCTTGGGCCAGTCGCTGCGAAACTGCTTGAGCGCGTTGAGCAGCAGCGGATAGCCCGCCAGCGCCAGGCTGCCGATACGCAGTTGGCCGGCGATGCCTTCGGCGACCTGGCGTGCCTGGACGATGCCGTGCTCCAGGGTTGCCAGAGTCGCCCGCGCGGTATGCACAAAGCTCGCGCCGGCGGCCGTCAGCGCCACGCCTCGGGAGTGTCGGGTAAACAGGGCAAAGCCCAGGCGCTGCTCAAGCCGGGCGATGGCCTGGCTCAGCGGCGGCTGGGCCATGTGCAGGCGCTCGGCGGCGCGGTGAAAGTGCAACTCCTCGGCCACGGCGATGAACTGGCGCAGCAGGCGGGTTTCGATCACGGAGCGTGTCCTTGAATCAGAGCAGTTTGCGATTATGCCTCACTCGCAAGAGTGTCATATTGATGGCATGCGAGGGTTTCTCTAACATCTGTCTATTTTGGCCGGTGCAGAGAGAGGGTTGATGAAAGCTACAGGGAGGTCGCTGAGCGATTTCGTCGATTTGAACTCGGCGGAGGAATCTTTATTGGCAGCGTGCCGCGACGGTGAGGTTGTCCGCATTCTCGAGCATCGTCCTGTCAGTGCTGAAGATGGCCAGTGCGTACGCGCAGAACTACTCAGATTCCTGTTGTTGGGTGGGGATGCTGCTGCACCGGCTCATGAACGCGGTGTTCGTCTTGAGGGCGTGTGCATCGAGGGGCAGTTGGATCTGAGCGGAACTACGCTGGCGTATCCACTGAATTTGGAGGATTGCTTGTTTGAGCACGCCCCGGATTTCACCGACGCCCAGGTTTGCGGGACGCTGGTACTGGCCAACTGTCAAAGCCCGGGCCTGCGGGCAGACCGACTCATCACACGCGGTGCCTTGGATCTGAGCGGGTTTCGCTCCAGTGACAGAATCGATCTTGAAGATGCCCAGATCGGTGGCGGCTTTTGCTTGAGCGGCGCCGACCTGAATGGCAATGGCGCTGATGCCTTGCTGGCCGATCGGGTGGATGTACGGGGCGCGCTATCAATGGACGACGGTTTTAAAAGCCGTGGCTGCGTGTCATTTGAAGGGGCGCGTGTCTCTGGGCAGATCAACTGTCGAGGGGGGCGATTCAATGGCAAGGGCGGGGTTGCCCTGGTCCTCGATCAGGTTGCCGTGAATGCGGATGTGTACTTCAGCGAAGGGTTTCGCTCTAAGGGAACGGTCAGATGCGTTTCGATGAAAACCCAAGGTGCCTTGGATTGCTCCAATGCCAAGTTTGACGGCAAGGGCAATGAAGCATTGATCCTGGACTCTGCGCACATCAACGGTAGCCTGTTTCTGACACAGGCTGCTCATGCAAAGGGGACCATCCGTTGTCTCGGGGCCAGGATCGAAGGCCAGTTCCAGCTCACCGGGGCCAGGCTGGACGGTCGCGGTGGGTATGCGCTGGGCGCCGATGGCCTGCAGGTCAAAGGCGATATCACCATCGGTGAGGGATTCACCGCGAACGGCGCAGTCCGTCTGGTTTGCGCGCGTATCGAAGGGCAACTGAGCTGCAGGGGCCACTTGAAGTCTACTCACGGAACTGCATTGTCTGCGGACGGAATAGTCGTCCGCGGAGGAGTGTTTCTGGTCGATGGATGCGTGATGGTGGGACAGGTACGGTTTATTGCCGCGCATATCATCGGGCAATTCAACTGCAGGGGGGCTGAATTTGACGGCAATGGAGGCGTTGCCCTGACTGCCAGCAATCTTGTATTGACTGGAAATGCATTGCTCACCAGCGGGTTCAAGGCAAAAGGTCTGGTCCGCTTCAATAGCGCACAAATTGAAGGTGACCTGATCGCCAGGGACGCTGTTCTCGAGGGTGACAAGGGGCATTCTCTCATTGCCTCCGGTGCGGTGATTACCGGGACAGTCAACCTGGGGAAAGGGTTTGATGCACGGCGCTCGGTAAACTTCTCCCGTTCCAGAATTGCCGGCGACTTCAATTGCGAGGGGGCTTGCCTGAGCGCAGAGCAAGGGCGAGCGCTGATCCTTGATGGCGCACAGATAGAAGGCACTCTGGCACTGCGTAACATTGCCAGGAAGCTTTGCAGTTCCTCTTTCGTGGGGGCCAGAGTAGGGGAGTTGGATGATGACGAGAATAGCTGGGGGGAACACATAGCGCTCAACGGCCTGGTCTATAAAGCCCTTTCTGCACGAGCACCTGTTTGCCCTGTGTTCAGGGCTGATTGGTTGAGTCG
This sequence comes from Pseudomonas sp. NPDC087612, assembly GCF_044743505.1. Taxonomy (NCBI): domain Bacteria; kingdom Pseudomonadati; phylum Pseudomonadota; class Gammaproteobacteria; order Pseudomonadales; family Pseudomonadaceae; genus Pseudomonas; species Pseudomonas sp. NPDC087612. Next base: position 546,214 of record NZ_JBIUWO010000001.1, on the reverse strand, counting down.
TCAAGTTCCGACCCTGCGGCGGGTTGGGGATGTGATGGATGCCGAGAGCAGTTTTCGCCCGCAGCCCTGGCGGCATTTGCAGAAAGTACTGGGGGAAATGGGGCATACCGAGCAAGCGCGGGAAATGGGTATTGCCTACGAACAGAAACTACGAGAAATCGGCCATGTCAGCCAACCTGCGGCACACTGGTATCCTTGGGTCCGCACCCTGTATTCCGGCTTTGGTAGAGGCTTGCATTTTCTTTACGGAAAGCTGACCGGTTTTGGCTACAGGCCCATGCAGCTGTTGATCTGGTTTGTCTGCATTTGGTTGTTCTGCGGGGGTATCTACTGGTATGCGGCTTTGCAAAAAGGGGTGTTCGCACCCAGCAATCCGATAGTGTTCCAAAGCGACAGTTATCTTGAATGTCGGCCTGATCGCGCAGATGCCTGGCGCAAGCTAAATCCAGGCAGTCCACTCCCAGCCAGTTACCGTGGTGAAGGCAACTGGTACCTGTGCCAAACCCTGCGTGAGGAATACACCGGCTTCAGCCCCCTGGCCTATTCCCTGGATGTACTGATGCCCCTGGTCGACCTGCAGCAGGAGTCGGACTGGGCGCCGCTGGTGCCGACACCCAAGCAAGGGTATTGGGACGAGTTCACATCATTTGGCTGGAAGCATTTCGTGCGCCTGCTGATCTGGTTCGAAATTCTGGTTGGCTGGGGTATCAGCTTGCTGATGGTTGCCATCGTCTCCGGCCTGGCGCGCCGCAGCGAGTAGTGCCCGGGAGCCGCCGATATCCCACGGATATCGGCGACCCTGTTCGATAGTATTCAACTTTGCAGCGCTCACTGGCTAGGCTGAACGGCCATCAGGAGACTGCTTGTGACCCCATTCAGAACCGTACTCATCACCGGCGGCGCCCGTGGCCTGGGCCTGGCCTATGCCCGCGCCCTGGCACAAACCGGTGCGCAGGTGGTAATCAGCGACCTTGGCACCGACCGCGAAGGTTGTGGCCACGATGCTTCGATTGCCGAGGGCGCCGCCGAACTGTTGCGCAATGAAGGCCACCAGGTGATTGGTCACAGCGCCGACCTTGGCGATGAGCAAGCGTGCCGACAGTTGATCAGCAAGGTGCTCGACACGTTCGGCGGCCTCGATGCGCTGATCCATAACGCCGGCTGGGTCGGTTACCAGAACATCGAAGACTGCAGCAGCGTATTCATCGAGCGCGCCCTGGCCATCAACGTCCACGCGCCGCTGTGGTTGAGCAAGCACGCCTGGCCGGCGCTCAAGGCGTCTGGCAGCGGGCGTATCGTGCTCACTACCTCGGACCGGGCCATGTACCTGCGCCATGCACAAACCGGCCTGGGTGCCTACGCCGCCGGCAAGATGGCGCAACTGGGGATCATGAACGCCCTGGCCGCCGAGGGCGCCGAGCACGGGATTGCGGTCAACGCGATTTCGCCGGTGGCGCGCACGCGCATGTGGGGCCAGCAGGGCGAGCCCGAAGACCTCAAGCCCGAGTGGGTCGTGCCGGGGGTGTTGTACCTGGCTTCGGCAGACTGCCAGGACAGCGGCTACATCCTGCGTGCCAGCAACGGCCAGTTCTGCGCCACACGCTTCGAGGAAAACCCCCAGGTGGACTATCCGCGCGAGCTGCGCGGGGTGTCGGCCAGTACCGTGCGCGAAGTGCGGCAACGCTGGCAGATGATAAAAGCCATGTAATAGCGCTTGGTTTGCATCAGGGTATTAATTAGAATCAATCTCATTTGAGTCTAATCCATCCAGGTGCGTTGACATGAGCGAAGCGGCGGGCCCCACCGAGCAGACCCTGCAGGGCCTCTACCGAGAGCATCGCAGTTGGCTGGAGCGCTGGCTGTACCAGCGCCTGGGCAACCGCTGGGATGCCGCCGACCTCAGCCAGGATACTTTCCTGCGCGTGCTGGCAAGCCCCCAGGTGCTGAGCGAGTTACGCGAGCCACGGGCCTATCTGCTGACCGTCGGCAAGCGTTTGCTGGTCAATTTCCACAAGCGCCGCAGCCTGGAGCGTGCCTACCTCGAGGCTCTGGCCAGCCTGCCCGAGGCCCTGATGCCTTCGCCAGAGCAGCGTTGGTTGCTGCTGGAAACCCTGCAAGCCCTGGACGAACTGCTCGACGGTTTGCCGGCGGCGGTGCGTCGGGCGTTTCTCTGGTCGCAACTTGAAGGCCTGAATTACGCACAGATCGCCGAGCGCCTGGCGGTCAGTGAACGTACGGTCAAACGCTACATGGCCCAGGCGTATGAGCATTGCCTGCTGGTTGAACTATGAACCGCACCTTCAGCCGCGAAGCCCGGCAACTGGCGCGCACCGCCGCGCACTGGCTGGCCTTGCTCGATTCCGGGCAGGCCAGCGCCGAGGATTTGCAGCGTCTGCAGCACTGGCGCGCGGCCAATGCCCAGCACGAGCAGATCTGGCAGCGCGCCGAGGGCTTGCGCCAGCGTTTCCAGGACGTGCCGCCAACCCTGGCCATGGCCAGCCTCGACCGTCCCGAAGCCAACCGTCGAACCCTGCTCAAGCGTGGCCTGGCCTTGGCCTTGCTGTTGCCCGCCGGCTGGCTGCTCAGCCAGCAGGTGCCGCTGCAGGCCCTGCGAGCCGACCTGCGTACGGCGGTGGGTGAACGCCGTGGCGTGCGCCTGGCCGATGGCAGCCTGCTGCAATTGAACACGGCAACCGCCGTCAACCTTGACCTTGCTCACCAGCGCCTGACCCTAGTCGAGGGCGAGATCGCCCTGAGCGTCAGCCGTGCTCAAGCGCTGCACGTTGACCTTGGCATAGCCCGGGTGAGCGTCGGCCAGGCCCAGGTGTGCCTGCGGCGCGACGCCGAGCAGTGCCGCATCGCCGTGCTCCAGGGGGCAGTGCAGGTGCAGCCGCGCCAGGGCCCGGCGCTGGCCTTGCAGGTCGGCGACCAGTTGACCATCGGTGCCGACGGCAGTGGCGCCATGGACCGTTTCGACCCCCACCAGCCGGACTGGCGCGATGGCGTTCTGAGTGTCAACAACCAGCCGCTGGCGCAGTTTTTGCGTGAGCTGTCGCGTTACCGCCCGGGCTGGCTGCGCTGGGACCCGGCGCTGGAGTCGCTGAGGGTCACCGGCACGTTTCGCCTGGATGACACTGACCGGGTGCTGGCCCTGCTGGCGGCCAGCCTGCCGGTAGCGGTACAGGCGCGCAGCCGCTACTGGGTGACCCTGGTGGCCCGCGAGAAAACCGTGTGAGCGGTGCGGTGCTGTTGGTCACCTGACATTTTTACCAGTAGCGCAGCGACGCGCCGTTGGTGATGACGCCGGTTCAAAGGCTGGAGCCATGCCGACATGGACGAGAACAACAAAGAGCGCCTTCGCCTGTATCAACCTGGAGACACCGTGGTGCTGTACGGCTGTTTTGCCGCCGAGTACGGGGTGATGGAAACCCAGTCAGGCGTGGTGCGCAGCATCGATTGGTGCACCCACCAGTTGCAGCTTTACTTCGCCTGCGATGATGAATGCCGCTGCATTCCATTCGCCAGCATCACTGCGGTGCTGGCGCCGGGTCGTTGCAGCGTCGCTGCAGGTGATCAAGGCTGAGCTTGCCTCAGGGCAGCTCGATCTGCGCGCAAAGGCCGCCGCCGTCGCGGTTGCTCAAGGTCAGGCGGCCGCCGATGGCCTGGGTCAGCTGCGCGGCGATGGCCAGGCCCAGGCCGGTACCGCCGGTGCTGCGGTTGCGCGAGTTCTCTACCCGGTAGAACGGTTGCAGCACCGCCTCGAGCTCTTCGGCGGGTATCCCCGGGCCCTGGTCGAGCACGCGAATCAGCGTGCCGTTGTTGGCGCCGCTGCGCACCTCGAGCTGCGCCGCGCCGGCAAACTTCAGGGCGTTGTCGATCAGGTTCACCAGCACCCGGCGCAAGGCTTGCGGGCGGGTTTCGAGCAGCGCGCCGGTCTTGTCGTGCAGCTCGACCTGCTGGCCGCTGTCCTGGTAGTCGAACACCAGGCTGTCGAGCAAGGCATCGAGGTTGACCCGGCACGGTGCCTCGCTGTTGCCATCGATGCTGCGGGCGTAGGCGACGCCTTCACGCACCAGGTGTTCCATGGCCTCCAGGTCGCTCCAGAGCTTGTCGCGATCACTGCTGCTGTCCATGGCCTCGACCCGCAGCTTCATCCGCGTGATCGGCGTTTGCAGGTCATGGGAGATCGCCGCCAGCAGTTGCATGCGCTCTTTCAGGTAGGCGCCGATACGTGCCTGCAAGGTATTGAAGGCCACTGCGGCATACACCACTTCTCGCGGGCCGCTTTCGTCCAGTTGCGGCCCCGGGGCATTGGGGTCGAGCTGGTCGACCGCTTCGGCCAGGCGGGTCAGCGGGCGGATCGCGGTTTTCACCGCCAGCCAGGTGCACAGCAACAGCAGCGCCAGCTGGATCAGCAGCACCACCGGCAGCCAGCTCGACATCGGCACCGGCGCCGGGGTGACGTCGACGCTCAACGGTGCGCCGTCGGCCAGGCGCAGGCGCACCTGGAAGTGCGGCGTGGGCCCGGGGATGCTCTGGTAGTCCAGGGCGTACTGGCCGCCCAGGGCCTTGCCGATGGACAGTGCGGCCATGGGCGCGTCATCCATGCTCAGCCGCTGGCCGGGTTCGCCGGCATCCAGGCGGTAGCGATAGGTGCGCCGCTCCAGGCGCGGCAGCCAGGCGGCGCGTTCGGCGGCCGGCAGGCGGTCGAGAATGGCCACCGAGGTAGCGACGTCCTGCTCGAGGTTACTGAGCATCATCGAGCGCGAGCTCTGGTAGCGCTCGTAGAACTGGAAGCTGAACGACAAACCGTAGGCCAACACCAGGCCGGTGAAGAAGATCAGCGCCAGGCGCGAGGCGAGGGTGCGCGGCCAACGCAGCAGGCTGCCCATGTTCAGGCTTCGACCCGCTGCACGGGCAAGGCGAACACGTAGCCCTCGCTGCGTACCGTCTTGATATAGGCCGGCTCGCGGGCGTCATCCTGCAGGCGCTGGCGCAGGCGGCTGACCAAGAGGTCGATGGAGCGGTCGAAGATATCCGCCTCGCGGCCCTGGGTCAGGTTGAGCAGTTGCTCGCGGCTGAGCACCCGTTGCGGATGGTCGAGGAACACCCGCAGCAGCCGGTACTCGGCGCCGCTCAGGGCCACCAGGGTGGCGTTGGCGTCGAGCAGGTGGCGCGCGGTGGTGTCCAGGCGCCAGTGGCCGAAACCGAGGAGGCGGCTGCTTTCGCTGATGCTCAGGTTTGGCGGCAGCATGCGCGTGCGGCGCAGCACGGCGTTGATCCGCGCCAGCAGCTCGCGGGCCGAGAACGGCTTGCTCAGGTAGTCGTCGGCGCCCATTTCCAGGCCGATGATGCGGTCGGTTTCATCGTTGCGGGCGGTCAGCATCAGTACCGGCGTGGCCTTGTGCTTGCCGGCGCGCAGCTCGCGGCACAGCAGCAGGCCATCGTCACCGGGCATCATGATGTCGAGCACGATCAGGTCGACCACATTGGACTCGAGAAAGGCGCGCATCTGCCGGCCATCGGCGACGATGGTGGTGCGCAGCCCGTTCTTTTTCAGGTAGTTGCCTACCAGCTCCCTGATCTCTCGATCGTCGTCGACGACCAGGATGTGATCGACATGCTCCATCGTCCGGCTCCCGCTGTGGTGGTGGCGGCAAGTGTACAGAGCCCGGCAGGGCTTGCCTGCCGGGCTTTGTATTGCAGTGTATCTGCTGCGGCCATAGATACCTGGCGAGGCAAAGCGGGCCGATCCGGACACATTGGCGATACCTGGCGGGCCTGAAATAGCCAGCAACGGGTGGCAGCCGCCACCTCTGTGCAAACTGACTCGGGAGTACCGCCATGAACCTCAAGACCCTTGCCACTGCCAGCCTGTTGACCCTGTTCAGCCTCGGCACCGTTGCCGCCCAGGCTAGCGAAGCGGTGGTGGTACAGCAATATCGTTACGGCCAGCAACTGGATGTGCACAAGGTCCTGGCCTTGCACGAGGACAGCAGCATGGGCTGCGGCGTGGTCAACGCTCAGATGGACTACCTTGATTCCCAGGGCAAGGAACACCGCCTGCAGTACCAGAAATTTGCCAGTGACTGCCATGAAGGCGGTTAAGCCATCGATCAGGGAGGTTCGTCCATGAACATCAATTTCAACACAAATCGCCGTCGGGCCCTGGGCATCGCCGCACTGCTGGCCGTGCTGCTGGCGCTGGCGGGCCTGGGCAACCGCCTGTTCGCCGGCACGCCGGCAGGCCTTGAGACACTGGGGCCGATGCCGGAACTGGCCGGCGCCGTGCAGTGGCTCAACTCGCCGCCACTGGACCGCGCAGCGCTCAAGGGCAAGGTGGTGCTGGTGGACTTCTGGACCTACGAGTGCATCAATTGCCGGCGCAGCCTGCCGCACGTCAACACCTGGGCCAAGCGTTACGCCGACCAGGGCCTGGTGGTGATCGGCGTGCATACGCCGGAATACCCCGAGGAGCGAGTGGTCGACAATGTGCGCGAGCAAGTGGCCAAGCTGGATATCGACTACCCGGTGGCCATCGACAACGACTACGCGATCTGGAACGCCTTCGGCAACCAGTTCTGGCCGGCGCACTACATCGTCGATGGCAGCGGCCAGGTGCGCTATGTGCACTTTGGCGAAGGCGCCTACGACACCCAGGAGCAAGTCATCCAGCAACTGCTCAAGGAGCGTGACGGGCAGGCGGGGTGAAGATGTTCGGGTGGCGCTGGCCTCATCGCGGGTCCAGCCCGCTCCTGCAGAGGGCCTTGGCCAGTTGCCGGATTGCGGTTTCGATTTCACTGGCTGTCAGCGATGAATAGCCCAGCAGCCAGCCCTGCTGTTTATGTTCACCGGCATACAAACGGCTGAGCCCGGGCAGTTGCACGCCGGCGCGGGCGGCCAGCTGGATGGTGTGTTGCTCTGTCCAGCCTGGTTCGAGCACGCAGGGGATCTGCAGGCCTCCCGGCGGGCGCATGGCGGTGACGACGCCCGCCAGGTGCTTGCCAATCGCATCAAGCAGGCAGGCCCGGCGCCCGGCGTAGAGTTTGCGCATGGCGCGGATGTGGGCGTTGTAGTGGCCGTCGTCCATGAAGCGCGCCAGGGTTAGTTGCAGCACCTGCGGGGTGTGCCCGTCGATGATGCTGCGCGCCGCGCTGAAGGGCGCTACCAGCTCCGGCGGCAAGACCATGTAGCCGATGCGCAGGCCGGGGTAGAGGGTCTTGCTGAAGGTGCCGATGTAGAGGGTGCGCTGCTGGCTGTCCAGGCCCTGCACGCAGGCAGTAGGCAGGCCGTCGTAGTGGAACTCGCTGTCGTAGTCGTCCTCGATGATCCACTTGCCGTTCTGCGCCGCCCAGTCGATCAGCTCCAGGCGTCGCGCAAGGCTCAGGGTCGCGCCTGTGGGGTACTGGTGCGATGGCGTGACGTAGACGCAACTGGCGCCGCTTTGGTCGGCGCGCAGCAGGTCGGTGCGGATGCCGTGGGCGTCGACGTCGATCGGCACGATCCGCGCCTGCGCCGCTTCAAAGGCCTTCTTCGCGCCGAAGTAACCGGGGTTTTCCAGCAGGATCGGCTTGCCGGCATCCACCAGCATTTGTGCGCACAGGAACAGCGCCTGGCGGGTGCTGCTGAGCACCAGCACCTGTTCGGGCATCACCTTGGCGCCACGTTCGAGGTTCAGGTAGGTGGCGATGGCCTTGCGCAGGGCTTCGCTGCCCTGCGGGTCGCCGTGCAGCAGGACGTTGCCGCGATGGTCCTTCACGGCCTGGCGCTGCAGGCGTTCCCAGACTGCAAGGGGGAACGAGCGGGTTTCTGGCAGGCCGGTGGCAAAGGCCTTGATCACCTGCTGGTCGCTGACGCCGCCGTTGTCGAACAGTGCCCGTCCGCGCAGGCTCAAGCCCTGGCCGGGCTCGAGATCACTGCGTTTTTGCGCCCCGGCCTTGATGCGCCGTTGCCCGCTGCCACGCAGTTGCGCGCCGAGGTTGTCCGGCACATAACTGCCCGAGCCTGCGCGGCGGACGATATAGCCGTCGCGCTGCAGCTGCACGTAGGCGTTCTCGACGGTGTCGCGGGCGACGCCCAGCGATTTGGCCAGGGCGCGGCTGGCCGGCAGCTTGACGCCACCGGACAGCGCCCCTTCAAGGATCAGCGCGCGCAGCGCACGCTGGATGCGCTGGTGCAGGTCCAGCGCTGCGAACTCGGCGTCATTGACGCGCATCTTCAGGGTTTCAAGCTCGAACGTGGTTGCCATGTGGTCTGCCGCAAGTGAAGAAACTGGCCTGAACGGGCAGGCCAGTCTATTCGTACACTCGGTCGCTCGTCACTGCCTCTTCGCAAGGAACCCTACCGCCATGTCTACTTCAGCACTACGCCCCGGCGACCTCATGCCCCCGCTCATTGCCGGTCTCATCTCGGTTATCGTCAATTATGGCGGAACCTTCATCCTGGTTTTCCAAGCGGCCAAGGTCGCTGGTTTGAGCCCGGCCCTCACGGCTTCCTGGGTATGGTCGGTATCCATCGGCGTGGGGGTTACCGGGTTGTTGCTCAGTTGGCTCAGCCGCCAGCCGATCATCACCGCCTGGTCGACACCGGCCGCCGCCTTCCTGGTGGTGGCCCTGGCCAGTACGCCCTACGCCGAAGCGGTGGGCGCCTACCTGATCTCGGCAGCCGCGTTTGTGCTGCTGGGCTTATCGGGCTGTTTCGACAAGCTCATCCGCCTGATCCCGCCGGGCATTGCGGCGGGGCTGCTGGCAGGGATCCTGCTGCAGTTCGGCATCGGTGCCTTTGCCGGGCTCAGCGTCGACCCGTTGCTGGCCGCGCTGCTGATCGTGGCCTATCTGCTCTTCAAGCGCTTCAGTGCGCGCTATGCGGTGGTCGGCATCCTGCTGCTGGGGCTGGGCTTTTTGCTGATGCGCGGGCAGGTCGAGCTGTCAGGGCTGCGCTTGCAACTGGCGACGCCGGTCTTCACCGCGCCGGCGTTTTCATTCAATGCCATGCTCAGCGTGGCCCTGCCGCTGTTCCTGATTACCCTGACCGGCCAGTACATGCCCGGCATGCTGGTGCTGCGCAATGACGGCTTCAAGGCCAGTGCCAACCCTATTGTCGCCGTTACCGGGCTGGGCTCGTTGTTGATGGCGCCGTTCGGCTCCCACGCCTTCAACATCGCCGCGATCACCGCGGCGATCTGCACCGGCAAGGAAGCCCACGAAGAACCTGCCAAGCGCTGGATCGCCGGGGTGGCGGCGGGCGTGTTCTACATTCTTGTCGGCGTCTTCGGGGTAACCCTGGCCGCGCTGTTCATGGCCTTCCCGGCCACTTTCATCAGCACCCTGGCGGGGCTTGCGCTGCTGGGCACCATTGGCAGCAGCCTGGCCAATGCCATGGCCGATGCGAAAACCCGCGAAGCGTCGTTGATCACCTTTCTGGCTGCGGCCGCCAATATCAGTTTGCTCGGTATCGGCGGGGCGTTCTGGGGGCTGGTGATCGGCCTGGGCGCTTATGCCGTGCTCAATGGCCGCTTGCCGCGCCGGGAGCGGGCAGGGGTGATCGGTGCCAGCAATGGCGAGGGGTAAGGCCGCGATCAGCGCTTGACCGCCTTGGCGCGCTGATTCTCGTCGCTGCGCGCCCGTGCCGGGATGTTCTCCAGCGAAGTGGGCTTGTCGGCGATGTTGATCACCGTCCACTCCCAGAACGCGCTGGTCCAGTAGGTCAGTTCACCGTCTTCGAGCAGCAGGTCGTGGCGGCCACTGCTGTTCGGCGCTTCTTTGGCCTGACGCATCAACGGCACCAGTTGCATGGCGCGTTCGCTGTCGGTGGTCTCCAGTGACAGCGAAACCTGGCGTAGGCGGTCATCCTTGTCGAAGGCCGCTTCGATGCGGCTGACCTCGACGCCGCCGAGTTTGTAGGGTTCGATGCCCGGTACCGGGTCGACAGCCTGGTAGTACTGACGGGGCACGTTGTAGTGCACGCCGTTGATCAGCCAGACCCGGGTGAAATGCCGCTCCATTACCTCCACGACCTGCGCGCGCGGCATGCCCAGCGTGAACTCGCCAAGGCTCAGCGCCGACCAGGCGGTGGTCGGGAACAGGGCACAGCAGAGCAACAATGTCAGCATCCTTGGCACGCGGGGTCCTCCTTGAAATGAGCGCAAAGGGTACTGCAGCCCTCGCATCCGCGCTAGGATCAGCAGTCCTGCACTGACAATGAGGTCACCTGTGAAATACGCCATTGCCCTGCTACTGAGCCTGATGCCGTTGCTGGCTGGCGCCGCCGAAGTCGGCGAACGCCTGGCGCCCTTTACCTTGCTTGACCAGCACGACCAGCCCTACAGCCTCAACGCGCAGACCCGCGTACTGCTGGTGGCGCGCAACATGGACGCTGCCAAGCTGGTCCAGGCCGCCGTCGGTGAGCAGCCCAAGGGCTACCTGCAAGCACGCGAGGCGGTGTTCGTCGCCGACATCCAGCGCATGCCGGCGCTGATCAGCAAACTGTTCGCCATCCCGGCCATGCGTGACTACAGCTACCGGGTGCTGCTGGACCGCGACGGCGAGGTGGTTGCGCGCTATCCGGGGGCTGAAGGCCAGGTGCTGTGGATTCAGTTGGAGCAGGGGGTTGTGGCGGGGCAGAAGGAATATGCCAGTGCCGAGGCGTTGGCCACAGCGCTCAAGGCGTTGCCGCAGCCATAGTGGATTTGAATGCAGCGCAACGCTGTGGGAGCGGGCTGGACCCGCGATCGAGCGCGAAGCGGTCGCAATCCAGACGCCACCTGATGGGGAGGCTGTACTGACCCCATCGCGGGGCAAGTCGGGTCGCCGCACGGCCGCTCCCACAGGTAGCGTAGGCCTTTAGAGGCGCGAGCTGATCCATTGGCGATGCTGCTCACACTTCACCTTTGCGCCTTGTCGGCGAATGGACCGGCGATGCACGAGTAGCGAAAGCAAAAAAGCGCTCTGCTTCTAGATGTATGTAATTGCAGACGCCACCGATCGTCCCTTGCAGAAGGCCGAGTGGAACCCTTGCGTAGTGGGGCGACGGCCATGGATGGCCGGCGAGCGCCGCAGGGCCAGGGACGGCCCTTCGGCGCGACCCCACGGGAGCAAGGGTGGAAGGAGGGAACCCGGAGCGCAGCGCAGGGCCGATGAAGGGACAGGGCGTTTTTGGTTACTTTTGCCGCCAAGCAAAAGTGACCCGCCGTAAGGGCGGAAGGCGCCGGCAGCGCCTCATCATCAAATGGATCAGCTCAAACACAGCCTGGCTGCCCCAATACTTGCAAGCTGCTTAAGACAGTTGCTCCCACATGGGCAGTGCAGGCAGGCGCAGATCTTACAGCGGCACCTGCAAGGTCGCCTTGACCCGATCCAGCACCACGATGGTACGAAACCACTTCACGTTCGGGTTGTCATGAAACAGTCGCTGGGCGATGTCCTGGAATACGGTCATGCTCGCTACCGTCAGCACCAGCAAAAAGTCGGCGTCGCCGGTGACGTAGTAGCACTGCTGAATTTCAGGTCCCGAGAACGCACGCTTCATGACTTCCAGGTCCGCCGACTGGGTGCGGTCGGCGTGCACCTCGACCATCAGGGTAATCACCTGGCCGACTTTGTCCGGGTTGATCACCGCGGCATTGGCCTGGATTACCCCGGTCTTTTTCAAGCGCTGGATCCGCCGCTGCACCGAGGCGCTAGACAAGTGCACCTGCTCGGCCAGCTCACGCAGGGGCTGGCTGTTATCGCGCTGCAGGGCGGCAAGCAGGGCAAGGTCGAATTCATCCAGGTCCATGCAAAAATTTCTCATCTTGAGGGGTGAAAACGAGGGCACTTATCAGTGGCTGCGGAATAAATTATCACCCTCTGCTGGTCCTCATTAAGGAATTTGCAATGACCGCGCATAACTCCACGTTGGGCGTCGTGCTCAATGTTCTCGCCTCGGTGCTGTTCGCGGTGATGTACGCCTACACCAGCCTGCTCGCGCCCCTGGACGGCGCCGAAATCTATGGCTGGCGGATCCTTCTGACCGTGCCGTGCCTGACCCTGATGGTGATCGCCAGCGGGCACTGGCCGCAGGTGCGGCGGATATTCCTGCGCCTGTTCGAAGAGCGCTGGTTCTGGGCGATTCGCCTGGTTTCGGCGGTGTTGCTCGGCGCGCAGTTGTGGCTGTTCATGTGGGCACCGATCAACGGCTATGGCCTGGACGTGTCGCTGGGCTACTTCCTGATGCCGCTGGTGATGGTGATTGTCGGCCGCCTGGCGTTCAAGGATTCGATCAGCCGCCTGCAACTGCTGGCCTGTGCCTTGGCGGCGCTGGGCATCATTAACCAGATCGCCATCGCCAAGGCGATTTCCTGGCCGGTGCTGGTGGTGTCACTGGGCTATCCGCTGTACTTCTGGCTGCGCCGGGTGACCGACACCAACAACATGGGCGGCTTGTGGTTCGACATGAGCCTGAGCCTGCCGGTGAGCCTGTATTTCGTGCTCAAGGGCGGGGTAGTGCTCGGCCTTGCCGGCGCAGCCTCAAGCTTGCCCTGGCTGGTGCTCGGCCTCGGCGCGATCAGCGCCGCAGCCCTGGGCCTGCAGGCGCTGTCGGCACCACGGCTGAACCTGACCCTGTTTGGCCTGCTGATTTATGTCGAGCCAGTGCTGCTGGTGGTCGCCGCGGTGCTGCTGGGCGACAGCATCGCCCCGGCGCAGTGGCCGACCTATATTGCGATCTGGCTGGCGGTGCTGGTGCTGGTGGTGGAGGGCGGTTTGAGCCTCAACGGCAACCGCCGCGCTTACTCGCCCAGCCGCTGCTCGCGTGAAGGCGGGTAGCCGAAGTAGGCGCAGTAGCACTTGCTGAAGTGCGAGACCGAGACAAAACCGCAGGCAATCGCCACGTCCATCAGCGGCAGGTCGGAATACTGCAACAGACGCCGGCTTTTGGTGATGCGCAGTTCCATGTAGTAGCGGCTTGGCGAGGTGCCCAGTTGCGCCTGGAACAGGCGGTCGATCTGCCGGCGCGAACGGCCGCTGTAGGCCGCCAGTTGATCGAGGCTGAGGGTTTCTTCAAGGTTGCTTTCCATCAGCTCGACGATGGTGCGCAGTGGCGCGCTCATGGTTTTCTTCTGGCTGCTGTCGACCCGGCGAAAGCGCGCGCTGGAAAACGCCAGGATCTCCTCGACGCCCTCGGCCAGCGCTTCGCCATGTTGCAGCTTGAGCAGCGCCAGCATCATTTCTAGCGCGCCGTTGGGGCTGGCGGCGGTCAGGCGTTCGCGGTCGAGCACAAAGCTTGCCGGGGTGATGGTGCACTGCGGGCTGCGCTCGGCCAGGCTTGCCCGTTGTTCAGGGTGGATGGTGCAGTTGTAGCCCTCCAGCACCCCGGCGCGGCCGAGAAACCAGGCGCCGTTCCACAGGCCGCCGAGGGCCAGTTGGTGGGCGGCAGCATCGCACAGCAGCTTGTCCAGCTGCGGGTACTTGAGTGGGGTACGCAGGCCGCCACAAACAATCAGCATGTCGAGGTTGTCCAGCGCTGCGCGGTCCAGGTGCGCGGCATAAATCTCCAGGCCCAGGTCACTGGTGACCCGCTCGCTGCCCAGGGAGAACGGCGTGCTCAGAAACAGGTTGCTCTTGAGCAGGTTGGCCGTCACCAGTACATCCATGGCCACGGTAAAGCTGGCCATGGAGAAGTTCTCCAGCAGCAAAAAGCCCACCTGGTACGCCGGGGTCGAGGCAGCCTCGGGGTGCTTGAGGTTGAGCATGTTACTGGTGCTGGATTTCTTGCTGAACTGGCGTGGGGTGGGCAAGGCGCGGCTCCGCGAACTGGCAGGTTGAGGCGATGATGCCAGATATTGCCCGGCCCGCAATGGCAATCAGAATGAACCCCGGCTGGCTGCGCACACCTAACCTTCAGAACCCCTCTGGAGGCTACCCATGGAAAACGGTCATATCTGGATCACCCTTGCCGTATTGCTCACCCTGGTCGAACTCTGGGCCATCAAACGCATCATCGGCAGCAAGAGCCGGGCGGATCGCAAGATGTTGTGGATCGTGTTTATCGTCTTTGTACCCGTGCTGGGCCTGATTGCCTGGGCCGTGGCCGGGCCGAAAGCCAGCGCGGGGGTGCCGATTTCGCGGGAGGGTTGACCCGGCGGCTGGCGACAGGGATTGTAGGGGCGACGGCGCATCGTCGCGCCTGCATGACCCAAGGAAGCACTTCATGCCGCTGTTTGAAACCCCACGCCTGCTCGTGCGCGAACTCTCGCGTCAAGACCTGCCCGCCTTGACCGCCATTCTCAGCGACCCTGAGGTGATGAAATTCTCGGTGCGCGGTGTCTGCGACGAACAGATGACCGGGGCTTTTATCGACTGGTGCGTGCAGTGCTACGCCAGCTACGGCATGGGCCAATGGGCGCTGGTCGACAAGGCCAACGGCGAGCTGGTCGGTTTTTGCGGCGTCAGCCCGGAGCAGGTCGAAGGGGTAGAGCAGGCCAGCCTGGGCTATCGTCTGGCTACACGCTATTGGGGTCAGGGACTGGCCAGCGAAGCGGTGCGCGGCGTGCTTGAGCATGCGTTCAACGAGCACCGGCTGGCGGCAGTGATTGCAATTATTGACGCGGCCAACATTGCCTCCTGGCGCGTGGCGCAAAAAGCCGGCTTCAATGCCTTCGATACTGTGCAGTTTCACGAGCGGCCGGTGCGGGTGTATCGGCTGACGCATCCGCACTGGAAGGCCCCATGACCAGCAGCAGACACCTCGACCCGTTGCGCCAGGTCATCCGCCAACAAGCGGTTGCACCCGCACCTGCGCCGTGGCGGTTGACTGGCCAGTTCACCGTCGCCGGCCTGCTGGAAATCGGCTTCGACCGTGACAGCGAGCGGCTGCTGGTGGCTTCGAGTTCAGGCCGCAGTGTGATCGACTGTCGCAGCGGCGAGAAAATCGCCCGCGACCGCACCGACAACCTGGGCAGCGACCATTATCTGGAAACCCGCGGCATCGGCCCGCTCAACGAGCGGGTGATCCGCATGTCCGGCATCCAGGGCGGCGGCCTGCCGATCAGCACCAGCGATGGCTGGGTGGTTGAGAACATCACCCTGGCCTGGCCTGAGCAGCACCTGCTGCTGGTCGAGCCGGGTTCCTGGCTGCATGGCGCGCGCTACAACCGGCCCGCCAGGTTTCATACCCTGGCAATCGAGACCGAAGTGCGTGCCTTCGGGTTTTCCTATACCGGTTTGAGCCTGGTGATCGCCACCAGCGGCGAGTTGCTGGTTTATGGGCGAGGGTAGTGGCCGAGCCAGGTCAGTATCTCGTCCCATAGCGGTTGTGCCTGAGCCTTGAAGTACCCCATGTGGCCAATGGCACCATTGCCCGGTTGCAGGTCACGGCGAGTCACTGGCGCATTGCAGTAAGCCTTGACGAAGGCATCCCGCGAGCGCGGTGGCGCCCAGGGGTCATCCAGCGAGGTGGCGAACACGCAAGGCATGCGCACCTGGGCGTACTGCTCGGCCAGATGGGCCATGCGCGGGTCGTCGAAGTAGTAGTGCGGGTAGGCGCACCAGCGCTTCCAGTCACGGTAGACCCCGCGCGGCAGATCATCGCCCATGCCAAGCAGGCTCCAGGCCATGTAACCCTTGAGGGCTACCAGCGGCGGCAGGACCCAGCGCCACAATAGGCGCACCTTCAGCGCCTCCGGCCAGGGCATCCAGCCGGCCCAGCCGGCGCCGCTGCCGAGGCTGTAACAGGCGCTGATACAGGCATGATTGGGCAGCAGGCCAATGGCATGGCCGCCGAAGGAATGGCCGACCCAGTACAAGGGTAATGGCTCGGCGCCGAGCAGGTCGACGGCCGCGGCCAAGTCCAGGTAAGCCCAGTCCAGGTAGGACATCTCAAAGCCTTTGAGCGACGCCGGCCGCGACTCGCCGACGCCGCGGTAATCGACAGTCAGCACGTTGAAACCCTGAGCTGCCGCATGCTCGGCAAAGCGCCGGTAGAAGCGTTGCTGCACGCCGGTGGCGCCGGCCAGGATCAGGTTGCCACGGGCTTCGCCCACAGCCGGGTAGCGGTACGCCGACAACGGGTAACCGTCGCGGGCATGCAAGGTGAAGGCGTGCGGCGGGGCCGGGGAGATCATCTGGGTCATGGTGGTCAGCGCCCGGTGAACTGCGGGGCGCGCTTTTGCATCATCGCCATCACCCCTTCACGCACATCGGCGCTGCCGATCAGCTCCAGCAACGTTTCCTCGAGCCTGGCCAATGCCGCAGCATCGCCTTCGTCCCGGGCCAGGAAGGCCGATTGCAGGGTAGCCTTGATCGCCAGCGGCGCAGCCCTGGCAATGCGTTCGGCATAGTCGATGGCGCGGGCCAGGGCTTGGCCTGGAGCCACCACCTCATTGACCAGATTCATCGCCCGCGCTTGATCGGCATCGAACTCATCGCCAGTGAGCATGTAGCGCATGGCGTTGGCCCAGCCTGCGGCCTGGGTGAAGCGCACAGTAGAGCCGCCTGATGGCGGGATGCCGCGCAGCACCTCCAGGTGAGCGAAGCGCGCATTGCTGGCAGCGATGGCGATATCGGCGTTGAGCAGCAATTCGATGCCCGCGGTCCAGCAGATGCCCTCGACCGCGACCACTACCGGCTTGCTCCGGCGAGGCAGGCGGGTGCCCCAGGGGTCGATGCTGCCCTCTGGGTAGTGCAAGCCACCGCTGGCCAGCTTCGGTGCCAACTCCATAAGGTCGAGCCCGGCGGTGAAATGCTCGCCATGGGCAAACAGCACCATGCAGCGCAGTTCGTCATTGCCCTCGTATTCACCGAGGGCCAGCGCCAGGTCCATCAGCAGCGCGCTGTCCATGGCGTTGCGCTTGGCGGCGCGGTCCAGGCCCACCAGCCATAGGTGGCCACGCTGTTCGCGGCTGACTCGATCGGGGCCGCTATTGGCTTCGCTCATCGACTTGCACTCCGGCAAAGAGGTTAGAAGGGTTACTTACCGTTCGTTCGGTTTGATGAAGCTAACCAAACGTTCGGTAACTATCAAGTGGAGCTGGCCAGGCTTATGGCATAGAATCAGCGCCATTGATCGACTGCAGGACTGGCCGTGCGACCGCTGAAAATTCCCCGAGACCAACTGCTGCAGCGCTGCGCCAACACCTTCAAGCGCTACGGCTATCACGGCACCACCATGGACATGCTTTCGGCGGCCTGCGGCCTGACCAAGGCGTCCTTCTATCATCACTACCCGAACAAGGAAGCGCTGCTGCGCGACGTGCTGGCCTGGACCCATGAAGGGCTTGCGAAGCACCTGTTCAGTATTGCCGACGACTTGAGCCTGAGCCCTGTTCAACGTCTGGAGGAAATGGGTCGCAAGGCAGGTCGGGTGTTTGAGGCCGATGCCATCGGCTGCCTGATGGCGGTGGTGGCCATCGATGCCAGTTACGGCAAGAATGAGCTGATGGTGCCGATTCGCGAATTCTTTGCCGCCTGGGCCAAGGCGTTTGCCCGGCTCTATCAGGGCCTGCTGGATGATGAACAGGCGCAGGCCCGGGGGCGGCAATTGGTAGCGGATTACGAAGGGGCGATTCTATTGGCACGGATCCATGACGACATGAGCTACTTCAAGGCGGTGACCCAGCGGGCCCTGGGCGAATTGCAGGGAACTCACAAGGGTTGAAGGCGCCTGTGGTCCCTGTGGCAGCCGGCTTGCCCGCGATCGAGCGCGCAGCGGTCGCAATACGGGCATCGCTGGCGTATTTTCAATGACCTGTTCCAAGGCGCCACTGCTGATGACTACCCAACCTTTCCATCCCTGCCAAGCCCTCGCTGACCTGCTGTTGCCGCACCTGCCGGCGGACAACGGCGATGGCTCTCACGACCTGACGCATATCCACCGGGTCTGGAGCAATGCCCGGCGGATTCAGGCCCGGGAGGGCGGCGATCTGTCCATCCTGCTGGCCGCCACGCTGCTGCACGATTGCGTCGCGGTCGAAAAGAACTCGCCGCTGCGCGCCCAGGCCTCGACCCTGTCTGCGGAAAAAGCTGCCCGGATACTCGCCGATCTTGGCTGGCCCGGCGAGCGCATCAGCGCTGTCGCTCATGCCGTCGCTACGCACAGTTTTTCAGCCGGCCTGGCGCCGGAAACCCTCGAGGCAAAAATCCTTCAGGACAGTGACCGTCTGGACGCCATCGGTATGGTCGGTGTGGCTCGCTGCTTCTACGTCGGTGGGCGCATGGGCTCGGCCCTGTACGATTTCACTAATCCCAGCGCGGCAGGCCGCGACTACCTGGACCACCAGTTCAGCCTCGAGCACTTTCACACCAAATTGCTGAAACTGGCCTCGGGCTTTCAAACCGGGGAGGGCGCACGTCTGGCGGCCGAGCGGCATCGGCGGCTTGAGCTGTTTGTGCAAGGTTTCATGGAAGAGATTGGCGGCCCTCAAGACTGATGCGGGCAGCGCTGGAATCGTGCATTCTCGGCTGCCGAGCAACTTCAGCGAGTGCCACCGATGATCACCTGCTACCTGCGCTACGTCCTCGACCCTTACAAACTCGCCGAGTTCGAACACTACGGCAAACTCTGGATCCCGCTGGTGGAGCGCTTCGGCGGCCAGCACCACGGCTACTTCCTGCCTTCGGAAGGTGCCAACAATATCGCCATGGCGATGTTCACCTTTCCAAGCCTTGCCGCGTACGAACGCTACCGCCAGGACTCGATGAACGACCCCGAGTGCCTGGCCGCCTTCCAGTACGCCCAGGACACCCGTTGCATCCTCAGCTATGAGCGCTCGTTCTTGCGCCCGGTGTTCGGGCAGGACTGATGAGCACGCTTTTCGACCTGGAACTGTTCGTGCGGGTGGCCGACGAGGGCAGCCTGTCTGCCGCTGCGCGCAGCCTCGACATCACTCCGGCAGCCGCCAGCCTTGCACTCAAGCGCCTGGAGACGCGCCTGCAAGTACGGTTGTTTGCCCGCTCCACTCGCCAGCAACGGTTGACCGACGAAGGCCGGCGCTACCTCGACAGCGTGCGCCTGGCCCTGGGCGCGCTGGCCGAGGGCGAGCAAGCCTTGCGCGATCAGGCGCTGCAGATGGGCGGGCTGCTGCAACTGGCGGCGCCTTCGGATTTTGGCCGCAGCGTGCTGCTGGCCTGGCTCGATGCGTTCAAGCGCGAATACCCGCGGGTCCAGCTGCAACTGATGCTCAACGACCAGGCCAGCGACCTGTACCGCGAACCAGTCGACGTCGCCCTGCGTTTTGGCGTGCCGGCCGATTCCGACATGGTCGCCTTGCCGATTCTGCTCGATCACCACCGCGTGGCCTGCGCCAGCCCCGAGTACCTGGCGCGCCACGGCACGCCCTCTATGCCCCAGGAGCTGGCTGACCATCAGTGCGTGATCTACCAGCGCAACGGCCGGCCCTATGACCTGTGGCGCTTTGCGCGTGGCAGTGAAGTGAACGAAGTGCGGGTGCACGGCGAATACCGCTGCGATGACGGTGAAGTGGCCCGGCGCTGGGCCCTGGCCGGGCATGGCGTGGTCTACAAGGCCTGGCTGGACGTGGCCGCGGACGTCGCGGCCGGGCGTTTGCAGCGCTTGTTCGGCGACTGGCAGGGCGAGTACGCCCCGGTGTACCTGATGTGCCCGCACCGGGCGCAGGTGACCGAGCGGGTCAAGGCGTTGCAGGGCTTTTTGCAAACACGCTGCCTGCAGTGGGCGGCCAAGGGGCTATAAGTAGGATATTTCCCACTCAATGGGAATCGAGTTTCACCTATTGAGAAAGACTGTGCACCATGGCGCCAAGGAGCACATATGACCTACACCACGCCCACCGATCGCCTGCTGCAGATCCTCGTCGCCCTCGGCCAGGCCAACGAGGCCGTGTCGGCCAAGGAGCTGAGCCTGCAACTGGACCAGCCCCTGAGCAGCACCTATCGGCACCTGAAGACCCTGCTGCGTTGGGGCCTGGCCGAAGACAATGGCCATGGTCGCTACCTGCCGGGCCCGGCCTGCCTGCAACTGGCGAAGAAGTTCGACCGCGAAGCACTGCTGGTGTCGCTGGCCAAGCCCGAGCTCAAGCGCCTGGCCGAACTCAGCCAGGAAAGCGTGGCACTGATGGTGCCGAGCAACGGCCAGGCCATTTGCATCGAACTGATCGACAGCCCGCAGCCGCTGCGCTGCTGTTACCAGAAGGGCCTGGCGCAACCGCTGCGGGTCGGCGCGTCGGCGCGGGTGCTGTTGGCGCACATGGAGCCGGCGCGCAGCCTGGCGATTCTTGAAGAGCAGGGCCTGGAAGCCGAAGCACTGGACAGTTACCGCCAGAGCTTCGTGCAGATCCGTGACCAGGGCTATGCCATCAGCCTCGGTGAAATCGACGACGGCATCTGGGGCGTCAGTGCCCCGGTGCTCGACAGCCGCAACCGCCTGCATGGCGCAATCAGCCTGATGGCCCCGGCCATTCGCGCCCGTCAGAACAGCGAGCGCCTGACCCGCTGGACCTGCGACGTGGCCCTGCGCATCGGTGCGCGGCTGGACTGAATCTACTGGAGTACCCGCATGAACAGCACTACCGCACTGCCGCTCTGGCAGGGCCGCGTCGACGCCGCAGAAGGCGCGGCGGCCCTGCGCTGGCACCAATGGGTGCAGCCCTGGGCTGATGATCAACCGGCTGGCAATGCCCTGGTGGGCCTGGCCTGTGACGAAGGGGTGATCCGCAACCAGGGCCGCAGCGGCGCCCGCCAGGGGCCGCCGGCCCTGCGCAAGGCCTTGGCCAACCTGGCCTGGCGTGGCCAGCGCCCGGTTTATGACAGCGGCGACTTCGTCTGCCTCGGTACTGACCTGGAAGGTGCCCAGCAGGCCTATGCCAAGCGGGTGACGCAACTGCTGGGGCAAGGGCATCTGCCGTTGGGCCTGGGCGGCGGGCACGAAATCGCCTATGCCAGTTTTCTCGGCCTGGCTGGCCATTTACGCCAGCAAGAGGCGCAGCCGCGCATCGGCATTCTCAATTTCGATGCCCACTTCGACCTGCGCCACAGCGCCCAGAGCAGCTCCGGCACGCCGTTCCGGCAGGTTGCCGAGTACTGCCAGCAGGCCGGCATGGCCTTTGAATACTGCTGCCTGGGCGTCAGCGAGCTGAACAACACCCAGGCCCTGTTCGACCAGGCCCAGCGCCTGAACGTGCGTTACCGCCTCGACCGGCAGATGCAGCCGTGGAATATCGCCGCGCTGGAAACCTTCGTCGATGACTTTCTCAGCGGCATCGACCACCTGTACCTGACCCTCTGCCTGGACGTCCTGCCGGCCAGCCAGGCGCCCGGCGTCAGTGCGCCCTCGGCCCATGGCGTCGAGCTGATGGTGGTCGAGCACCTGGCGCGGCGCGCCAAGGCCAGCGGCAAGTTGCGCATGGCCGACATCGCCGAACTCAACCCCGGTCTTGACCAGGACCAACGCACCGCGCGCATCGCTGCGCGGCTGCTGGCCAGCCTGGTCGACTGAAATCCACAACCCCTCTCCAACTATAAAAAGAAGAGTGTTAACCATGCTGACCCTGCAACTCGATGCTCTGACCACCGTCGCCCTGGCGCTCCTGCTGCTGGCGATGGGTGCGCAACTGAAGAAGCACAGCTACTGGCTGCGCCAGCTCTGTGTTCCGGCGCCGGTCATCGGCGGTTTTGGCTTTGCCCTGGTGGTGTGGCTGCTGCGTGACCAGCAGTGGCTGGACATCAAGCTCGACACCGCCATGCAAACGCCGCTGATGGTGGCGTTCTTCACCACCGTCGGCCTGGGCGGCAGCCTTGGCCTGCTGCGCCAGGGCGGCAAGATCCTGTTCATCTACCTGGGTGCCTGCTGGGGCCTGGCGCTGCTGCAGAACCTGGTCGGCGTGGGCATGGCCAAGGCCTTGGGCATCGACCCGCTGCTGGGGATCATGGCCGGCGCCGTGTCGCTGGAAGGTGGCTTTGGCGCCGCCGCAGCCTTTGGCCCGATCGCCGAGAGCCTCGGCACGGTCGGCGCCACTACAGCCGCGCTGGCCTCGGCGACCTTCGGCATGGTTGCCGGTGGCCTGCTCGGCAGCCCGGTGGCGCGTTACCTGATCGAACGCAAGAAACTGGTGGTACAGGCAGACCAGGTCGATGCCCTGCAAGCCCTGGAAAAAGCCAATGAAACCCCCGTTGTCAGCATTGATACGCCGGTGCTGCTGCGCTTGCTGACCTGCATGTTGGTGATCATGGTGCTCGGCTTCTGGATCGGCGATGCGCTGAAGGCGCACCTGGGCATCGTCCTGCCGGTGTACGTCGGCGCCATGTTCGTCGCCATCCTGGCGCGTAACTTCAACGATCGCGCACGGGTCATCGAGATTCCCGACAATGCCGTCAGCACCCTGGGCGACATCAGCCTGGGCATGTTCCTGACCATGGCGATGATGAGCCTGAAGTTCTGGGAGCTGGAGCAACTGGGCCTGCCGCTGCTGGTGATCCTGGTGGTGCAAGTGCTGATCATGGTGCTGATGTGCATCTTCGTCTTGTTCCGCCTGTTCGGCGGCAACTACGACGCGGCGGTACTGTGCGCCGGCTACATGGGCCATGGCCTGGGCGCGACGCCGAACGCGGTGGCCAACATGGGCGCGATCTGCGACCACTACAAGGTGTTCTCGTACAAGGCCTTCATCATCGTGCCGCTGTGCGGGGCGGTGCTGATCGACATCGTCGCCTTGCCGCTGATTACCTGGTTCATCAACGCCTTCAGTTGAGGGTGCGGGGCGGGGCGCAAGGCCCCGCCTTCGATCGGGCTAGAGGGTCTTCATGTATTCGACCAGGGCATAGCGCTCGTCATCGCTGAACGATGATGCGCCGTAGTCGTGGCCGACGTTGAAGTTGCCGGGCAAGGACGTGTCATAGGTGAACGGACTGCCGGGCCCGAAGGCATCGATAAACCCGACCTTTTGCGGGTCGAAGCGGGTCGAGCCCGTCTTGAAGCGCGAGGGCCGTTGCTCGGCGGGCAGCAGCAGGTCGTACAGCGTGGGCACCGAGCCGTTGTGCAGGTAGGGCGCAGTTGCCCAGATGCCGGTCAGTGGGCGGGCCTTGTAGGCCAACGGGTACTTCTGCACGGTTTTGCCGTCCTCGACCGTGGTCATTTTCGCCAGCGTGTAGCACTGATCGAGGCGGTAGGCTTTATCTGCCGGGAGCAGTGTTTCTACCATGCTCAACTGCTTGTCTTTGCTTGCCTGCAGTTGCACGAGCGGTTCGACATGAAAGGCCCCGCGCAGCGCGAGGTCGATGATTTCACTTTTCTGGTTCAGCAGTATTTCCCGCGCGGCGACACCCAATTGCGTGACCAGCGGCGAGCTGTGGTCGATATGGCCTTTTTTGGCATTCAGGTGCTCGCCCAGCAGGTTGCCTGGGGCGCTGGTGAACTGCACGGCATTGCAGGCCATCCACGGATCGCTAGCGATAGTGGAGGGTGACTCCTCTGCGGCGATGGCAATCATCTGGGCCGTGATCGGGGCTGTCAGGTTGTCGCGTGCCAACGGTAGATGACAGCTCACGCACTTTTGTTTGAACAGTTCAGCGCCCAGGCTGGCCTTGCTGCGATCGATTGCCCCCAGTTTCTCCGGCCATTTGGGTGGCTTGAGCTTTTGCAGGGTTCGCTCCAGCTGGTCAAGGTTCTTGACCCGCACACTCGAAATGAACCCCTTGAGCAGAGGCCCCTGTTGCATCGCCACATCGCCGAACACGCCGACCACTTCCGAGGCGTTACGGGCCAGGGCACCGATATCCAGGCCGTTCTTGCCCAGGCGCTTGTTCGGCGCCACGCCGTTCCATTGCACCACATCGTGCTGCGGGGTATTCCACAGGAACGGGTAGCTGACTGGTGCGTCCGAGGGGTTGGGCGTCTGGGCCATGGCGCCGTTTAGTTGCGCCACCCGGTTGAGGATATGTCCCACTGCATCGACGCGGCCGGGGCCGTATTCAAGGTTGGTGGCGTTGAGCGAGGCACCGGTCTTGAGGAACTGGGCGAGGCTGTTGAGCGCTGTGTGCAATTGCAGTCGGTTGGCCGGTGTGTAGCCGTCTTTGAGGACCTTTCGGGCAAAACGGTCGAAGGTTTCTTCGTTGTCGGCGGTGGCATACAGGGCTGCGCGAAAGGCGTCGAGGAAGGCCTGAAAATCGGCATTGGTCGGCCCCCCCTGGATCACCCAGGTGTTGTCGCCGTGGGTAATGTTGGCGGTGTGGCACGCCGCGCAGTTCAAGCCGACCCAAGGCTCCTGGTCGCGTTGATCGGTGTACCAGCGCAGCCGCGAGAAGGTCAGCGTGCGGTCGTCGCCCTGATCGATGACAAAACCGCGAGGCAATCGGTAGACCTCGCCGTTGAAGGGCAGAAGGTGGGGGGTGTAACCGTACGTCGTGATGTTTTTATCGCTTAGAAACCTTTCGGGCTGGCCGGCGACCTCCAGCGCCATCAACCAGCTCAAGGGCACCAGGCGTGAACCCTGGGAGGTGTTCTGCCAGAGCGCCAGGTCCTTGGGGCTCCAGTTCTGGTCCAGAACGGGCTCATCGGCCTGGGCACCGATCGATGCCAGGCACCCGACGCTGATGCTGACTGCTGCCAACACAGACTTCATTGTCATTGCTGCGATCCTTCGTGGCTTAGCCAACGGTGTTGTTAGGACATCAGGTCAAGGGGCATTACCTCTGTTAGCGTTTGCGTTGGCGCCTCGCGGCGCCGCGGTCATTCAGGCTGGATCTTGTTGTGCAGCGTAGAAGGTTTTCAGCGCCGTGGTGGCGTTTTGTCATGGTATTGCGCGGCGGCCAGGCGCAGTGCGCTCAGCTTATCGGTAACGAGCGGTTCTCGATTACCCGCTTCATCACCAGGGTCGAGGTCAGGCGCTGCACATTGGGCAGTGCCGACAGTCGCTCGTCGTACAACTGCTGGAAGGCTGGCAGGTCGCGGGTGACCACCTGCAGCAGGTAGTCCGGATCGCCAAACAGCCGCTGCGCTTCGACGATCTGGGCAATCTCCTGCAGCGCCGCCTCAAAGGCGCTGACCGCCTGGCGATCACCTTCGCGCAAGGTGACGAAGACCATGGCCGAAAAATTCAGCCCCAGGGCGCCCGGCGCCAACTGCGCGCGGTAGCCCTGAATCACCCCGGATTGCTCCAGCGCGCGCACCCGGCGGTGACAGGGCGACAGGCTCAGGCCCACCCGGTCGGCCAGTTCGGTCAGCGACAGGCGCCCGTCGTTTTGCAGCTGCGCAAGGATCTTGCGGTCAATCCTGTCCATGGGGAAGAACCTTTCTGTTCTGACCGTTAGTTCTGGAATATTAGAAAGATAATCCTATCAGCTTTTCTCTAATCTTCCGCTCAACGTCAGATCAGCGAGCGGAGGCAAGCATGCAGGCAAGAAAATTCCAGATTCAGCGCCCGGAGCTGTGGCCATGACCTTGAACATGCTGGCCGCGTTCTGGGCGGTGTCGTTATTGTTGGTGATTACCCCGGGGGCGGACTGGGCCTACGCGATTTCCGCCGGGTTGCGCGGGCGGGTGGTGGTGCCGGCAGTGGCCGGGTTGCTGCTCGGCCATCTGCTGGCAACCCTGATTGTCGCCGCCGGGGTAGGAGGGCTGGTGGCCAGCAACCCCATGGCCCTGACCCTGCTGACTGTGGCCGGTTGCGGTTACTTGCTGTGGTTGGGCATCAACATGCTTGTTCATCCTTCAGCGCCGCAGGCCGGGCTGGCGCAGCAGTCGGCGTCGTGGGCACGCTGGGCGTTCAAGGGCGTCTGCGTCAGTGGTCTGAACCCCAAGGTGTTCCTGCTGTTTCTGGCCTTGCTGCCGCAGTTCACCGATGCCATGGCCGCCTGGCCCGTGCCGGTGCAGATCGTCACCCTGGGCCTGGTGCATGCCGGCAGTTGCGCGGTGGTTTACCTGCTGGTGGGCTTTAGCTCGCAGGCGGTGCTGCAGGCGCGGCCAGCGGCGGCGCAGGTGATCAGCCGGGTGTCGGGGCTGGCGATGGTGGTGATTGCTGCGGTTTTACTCATCGAGCAATGGCTCGGTCACGGGTGAATACACCGAAATTGACCGCCGATCCAGGGAAAAGCGCTTTTGCTCTTTCGACTTGGGGCAAGGGAAGGCACAATGCGTGTCCTTTTTTTGGCCGGCCTGGCCGGGGGCCTCGAAATGATCAAAACGCCGTACTACCTCATCGACAAAACCAAGCTGCTGCGCAACATGGAAAAGATCGCCTACGTGCGCGAGCAGTCCGGGGCCAAGGCCCTGCTGGCACTCAAGTGCTTCGCCACCTGGTCGGTGTTCGACCTGATGGAGCAGTACATGGACGGCACTACCTCGTCGTCGCTGTACGAGCTCAAGCTCGGCCGCCAGAAGTTCGCCGGCGAAGCCCACGCCTACAGCGTGGCCTGGGCCGACGATGAAATCGAAGAGATGCTCGACAACTGCGACAAGATCATCTTCAACTCCATCGGCCAGCTCGAGCGTTTTGCCGAACAGTCTGAAGGCAAGGTCCGCGGCCTGCGCGTCAACCCGCAGGTGAGCAGCTCCGACTACCTGCTGGCCGACCCGGCGCGCCCGTTCAGCCGCCTGGGCGAGTGGGACCCGGTGAAGGTCGAGGCCGTCATCGAGAAGATCTCCGGTTTCATGTTCCACAACAACTGCGAGAACGGCGACTTTGGCCTGTTCGACCAGATGCTGTGCACCATCGAAGAGCGCTTCGGTCACCTGCTGCACAAGGTCGAGTGGGTCAGCCTTGGCGGCGGTATCCACTTCACCGGCGAAGGCTATGCAATCGACGCCTTCTGCGCGCGCCTGAAAGCCTTCTCCGAGAAGTACGGCGTGCAGGTTTACCTGGAGCCGGGCGAAGCGGCGATCACCCAGAGCGCCTCGCTGGAAGTTACCGTGCTCGACACCCTCTACAACGGCAAGCACCTGGCCGTGGTCGACAGCTCGATCGAAGCGCACATGCTCGACCT
The DNA here is from genome assembly GCF_044743505.1 of Pseudomonas sp. NPDC087612. Taxonomy (NCBI): domain Bacteria; kingdom Pseudomonadati; phylum Pseudomonadota; class Gammaproteobacteria; order Pseudomonadales; family Pseudomonadaceae; genus Pseudomonas; species Pseudomonas sp. NPDC087612. Next base: position 519,290 of record NZ_JBIUWO010000001.1, on the reverse strand, counting down.
GCTGATCTACCGCCTGAACGCCAAGCTGGCGCCAAGCGAGGGCGAACACACCTACATGGTATGCGGCAAATCCTGCCTCGCCGGTGACATTTTCGGCGAATACCAATTCGATCGTCCGCTGGCCATCGGCGATCGGCTGTCGTTTGTTGACGCAGCGGGTTACACCATGGTCAAGAAAAACTGGTTCAACGGCCTGAAAATGCCGTCCATCGTAGTGAAACAACTCGACGGTAGTGTCGAGCTGGTTCGTGAGTTTGGTTTCGAAGACTACTTGTCCAGCCTGTCGTAAGCTGGCAGTAAAGGAGAGCAAGAGAAATTGAAGAAGAACGTTCTTATCATTGGTGCAGGAGGTGTCGCCAAGGTGGTGGCCCACAAGTGCGCGCAGCACAACGACGAACTCGGTCGTATTGCTATCGCGTCGCGCAACATCTCCAAATGCCAGGCCATCATCGACAGCGTCAAGGCCAAGGGTAGCCTCAAGCAGCCCGCAGAAATCAAGGCCTTCGCGCTGAATGCGCTGGACGTCGAAGCGACCAAAGCGCTGATCCGCGAAACCGAATCGCAAATCGTCATTAACGTCGGTTCCGCTTTCCTCAACATGTCGGTGCTGCGTGCCTGCATCGATACTGGCGTGGCCTACCTGGACACCGCCATTCATGAAGAACCGGGCAAGATCTGCGAGACGCCGCCCTGGTATGGCAACTACGAGTGGAAACACCTCGAAGAGTGCCAACAAAAGAACGTTACCGCCATTCTTGGCGTGGGCTTCGATCCGGGCGTGGTCAACGCCTATGCCGCCCTGGCCAAGCAACAGTATTTCGACAGCATTGATTCGATCGACATCCTCGACGTCAATGCCGGATCCCATGGCAAGTACTTTGCCACCAACTTCGACCCGGAAATCAACTTCCGCGAGTTCACCGGGCAGGTGTGGAGCTGGCAGAACAGCCAGTGGACCAGCAACACCATGTTCGAAGTCAAGCGTACCGACGACCTGCCGGTAGTCGGCTCGCAGAACCTGTACCTGACCGGCCACGACGAAGTGCACTCGCTGTCGAAGAACCTCGACGTGCCGAACGTGCGTTTCTGGATGAGCTTCGGCGAGCACTACATCAACGTCTTCACCGTGCTGAAAAACCTTGGCCTGCTCAGCGAGCAACCGGTCAAGACCGCCGAAGGCCTTGAAGTGGTACCGCTCAAAGTGGTCAAGGCGGTGCTGCCGGATCCTGCCTCGCTGGCGCCGGGTTACACCGGCAAGACCTGCATCGGCGACCTGGTCAAGGGCACCAAGGACGGCCAGCCGCGTGAAGTGTTCATCTACAACGTAGCGGACCACGAAGAGGCTTACGCCGAAACCGACAGCCAGGGCATTTCCTACACCGCAGGCGTACCGCCTGTGGCCGCGGCGCTGCTGGTTGCCCGTGGCGAGTGGGACGTGCAGCGCATGGTCAACGTCGAGGAGCTGCCAGCCGAGCCGTTCCTCAAGGCGCTGGACGTAATGGGCCTACCGACTCGGGTTAAAGACGAGAACGGCGACCGTCCGTGGAACTGAGTTTCTTGCGGCGGTAAAACACCGGTTGCGCCTTGTCGGGCGTAGCCGGTGAACGCTCGAGGCGCCGACCTGGCGCCTCGATTCAGAGTAAGTGGCTGTTTTAACAACAATTTGTTTGCCTGGGGGCTTCCCAGATGCAATCAAGTTTGTTAAATTGCCGGCCATTCTTGCAACGGCCTTCACCGGCTGGCAGCGCAGGCCCGCAACTTCTCAGGTTGCACCACGCTGCATCATCGCAAGCGAGTGCCAGGCACTCATCGCTACAGCTACAGGGGCGTCGCCAAGCGGTAAGGCAGCAGGTTTTGATCCTGCCATGCGTTGGTTCGAATCCAGCCGCCCCTGCCATTTTCTCGTTGCAAATTCCCAATACTTAAGAACTTCCTGGCAAGCCCGATCAGAAATGCCGCAGGGCGCCCATGCTGACCAGCGCCGCCATCGCCAACAGGCAGACGATTGCCACGGCGTAGGCGATCGTGCGCCACGGTTGCCAGCGGGCCAGAAAGCACAGCGTGTGCAGCAGGCGGGCGACGGTGAACAACAGCATCAGCCCGGCCGTGAGCATGAGCGGTGGGTTGAATACCAGGCACAGCGCGCCGAGCACGAAAAACAGCGGAATGTTCTCCAGATCGTTGGCCCAGGCCTGAGCCGCACGGGCGACCTGCGGCAGTTCCTCGGCACTCGGCGGGCGGCCGACCAGGCCGGCGTCTTCGGGGTTCTTGAAGGTCAGGCGGCTGATGCGATAGAAGCCCTGGTAGCAGGAGATCGCCAGCATCTTCACAAACAGCACGACCACGCACAGCGCGTAGATGGAAAGCAGCGTATTCATCTTCAATCCTTGAAAACCGGGAGCGCGATCATCGCCCGGATTGCCCGGGCGCGTATAGACCAACCGGCGCTCATCGGTGTCAGCAAGGCTCAGAACGTGGCTTTGACCTGCAGGCCGAACACCAGCGCGTTGTCGATGTTGTCAGCGGAAAACGCCCCCGGCTCGATGATGTATTGCACATCCGGGCGCAGGGTCAGCCACGGGGTGGCCTGGTAGCCGTAGCTCAGCTCAATCAACTGCTCGGCGCTGTCCAGGTTGGGGTAGGCAACGCCTGCGGCCACGGCGGCGTCTTGCTGCACATCACGGCTGCGCGGGTTGGGCACGGCGCGGCCATAGCCGAAGGCAAGCGTGTCACGCGGGCGGCCTTCGAACGGCTTGTACAGCACCACGCCTGCGCCATACCACTTGCTGAACGGCGAGGCGGCGGCGCTGGCGGCCGAGTACTGGCCGAAGGCATGCAGGCTGCGGCCCTCGGAGCTCTGCGAGGCCCAGACGGCCTGGTCCACCAGCAGGTAATGGCCGCTGCGGCCGGACACCTCTTTGTCGCTGCCGATGCGTTTCACATCGGAGCTGTCGTAGTAATAACCGAGCTTGTACTCACCCGGCAGTTCGCCGGCAAGCTTGTACACCAGCTCCACCGGAACCACGGTGCCGGTGGTGTGCTTGGGGCCCAGGTGCCAGGCGCGGCTGGAGTTGCCGTTGCTTTCGGGGTCGACGTTGAACGCCGCCACACGCAGTTGCCAGGCCGGCGACAGGTCGTATTTGACCCGCACGCCCAGGTGCGCGTTGGGGTAGTTGGTCCAGCCGCTGCCGCCGGACATGTTCAGCGGATGGCCGCAGAAACCGGCGTTCATGAAGTTGCAGAGGATGCCGCTGTCGAGGCCGCCGAGGTCGTTGCCCATGGCCATGTAGCCGAGCTTGACGTTCAGCGCCGGGGTGAACAGGCTGCGCTCGTAGCTCAGTTCAGTCAGGCGGGTGTAGAGGCCGCCGTAGTTTTCCTGGATCGGCAGGCGGTTGCCCACCAGGTCTTCGGAGGCGCTGTTGCCGCGGCGGTCGTTGATCGTCAGCTGGACTTTGCCGCCGTTGTCCAGGCCGTACAGCTTGCCCAGGTCGAACTGCACGCCCAGCTTGAGGTTCTGCGAGTAACGCGCCGAGCGGTGCAGGCCGCCATCGGCGTTGTAGGCGGTTTCGCCGCTGTAGTCGCCAGTGAACTTGATGCCCTGTTCGTCGAGCTGACGGCGCAGGCCGCCCCAGTCGCCGGTCAGGGTGTTGCGGGTCATCAGGTCGTCGGCCAGGGCCGTGGTGCTGGCCAGGGCCAGGAGCAGGGCAGGGGTGATGCGAGAAGCGCGGGGCATTGCGGGGTATTCCTGGGAGGTCGGTAAAAGTCTCATCGCGGGTCAAGCCCGCTCCCACAAAGGCCTGTGAGAGTGGGCTTGACCCGCGATGGGGGCGATGCGATTTACGGCAGCGCGTAGGCCATTACATAGTCGCCACGGTCCGTCGACTGACGCGCACCACCGGCGGTGATGACCACATACTGTTTGCCGGTTTTCGGTGACACATAGGTCATCGGGCCGCCCTGGCTGCCGACCGGCAGGCGGGCTTTCCACACTTCTTCACCGTTGGCGCTGTTGAAGGCGCGCAGGTAGAAGTCCTGGGTGCCGGCGATAAACACCAGGCCGCCCTGGGTCGACAGGGTGCCGCCGAGGGTCGGCAGGCCAACCTTGATCGGCAGGTGCATGCGGATGCCCAGTGGGCCGGTGTCTTCGACGGTGCCGACCGGCACTTGCCAGGCAACCTTGCGGGTCTTCATGTCGATGGCAGTGAGGGTGCCGAAGGGCGGCGCCTGGCACGGAATGCCGGCCACCGACAGGAAGCGGTTCTTGTTCACCGCATACGGCGTGCCCTTGAGCGGTACCGCGCCCATGCCGGTGTTCAGCGCTTCACCCCCGGAGGCGGCCTGGCCCTTGTTCTGCGACGGGATCATCTGAATCCACAGGCCCAGGCGCATGTCGTTGACGAAGATAAAACCATGCACCGGGTCGGTGGAAATGCTGCCCCAGTTCATGCCACCCAGCGAGCCCGGGAAGCTCAGCGACAGGTCGGTGCCCGGTGCGGTGTACAGGCCGTCGTAGCGCATCTTCTTGAAGTCGATGCGGCACAGCAGCTGGTCATACGGGGTGGCGCCCCACATGTCCGACTCGGTCAGTTGCTGGGCGCCGATCTGCGGCATGCCCACCGATTTAGGCTGGGTCGGCGAGTACGGCTCGCCGGGGATGTTGCCCGGTTTGACCGGGGTCTCGACTACTTCGGTCAGCGGCTTGCCGCTGGCGCGGTCGAGCACGTAGATCTGCCCGGCCTTGGTGCCGATGACCAGCGCCGGCACCGACTGACCGTCGGCCTTGGTGAAGTCGATCAGGCTTGGCTGCATCGGCAGGTCGAAGTCCCAGAGGTCGTTGTGCACGGTCTGGTACACCCACTTCTCTTCGCCGCTGGTCGCGTCCAGGGCCAGCACCGAAGCGCCGTACTTGTGGTTCAGCTCGGTACGCTCGACGCCATAGATGTCGGTGGACGAGCTGCCCATCGGCAGGAACAGGGTGTTCATCGCCGGGTCATAGGACATCGGTGCCCAGCTGTTGGGGGTGCTGCGCACGTAGGTGTTGTCGCCAGTCGGCGCATTGCGATCTTGCGGGTTGCCCGGGTCGAAGGCCCAGCGCATCTGCCCGCTGATCACGTCAAAGCCGCGGATCACGCCGCCTGGCATGTCGGTCTGGACGTTGTCGGCAACCCGGCCGCCGACCACCACCGTGGTGCCGGCCATCAGCGGCGCCGAGGACAATTGGTAGAACGCGTCCGGGACATTGCCCAGGCCGGCCTTGAGGTCGACCTGGCCATTGTTGCCAAAGCCCTGGCAGAACTCACCGGTGTCGGCGTCGACCGCGATCAGGCGGGCGTCAATGGTGTTGGTCAGCAGGCGGCGCTGGCAGTTGGCACCGGCCGGCACGCTGGCGGCGATGATCGGGGTGCTGTTGGGCTGGGTCGGTTGGGCGATCGGCGCGCTGGCATCGAAATAGGCCATGCCGCGGCAACGCTGCCAGACTGCCGACTTGGCGTTGATCGGGTTCTTCCACAGCTCTTTGCCGGTGTCGGCATCGAGGGCGATCAGGTTGTTGTGCGGGGTGCAGATGAACACCTTGTTGCCAACCTGCAGCGGCGTCAGCTGGTCTTCGGCACCGTTGCCGTCGCTGATGGCGACGTCACCGGTGTGGTAGGTCCAGGCCACTTTCAGTTTGTCGACGTTGCTGCGGTTGATCTGGTCCAGGGCAGCGAAGCGGCTGCCGCCTTCGCTGTTGCCGTAATGGGCCCAGTCTTTTTGCGCGTTGGCCGGGTCGACCGCAGTCAGGCCCGGGCCGTCACCGGTGGGGGCAACGCTTGGGTGGGCGACGAACATATTGCCGGCCGCCACCGCCAGGGCGATTGCCAGCACTGCGGCCAGGCCATAGGCACCACGGCCTGGCGTGGCGCCGGCGGCACGCTTGAGCAGCGGGTACACCAGCGTCACCGCCAGGCCCATCGCGGCGAACATGAACAGGCGCGAGAACAGCGGCCAGAACACCAGGCCGACATCGGCCACAGCCCAGATCGCGGTAGCCACCAAAAAGGCGGCGAACAACCAGGCGCCGGCCAGCTTGCGGCGGGCGATCAGCAGCCCGGAGAGGGCCATCAACAGGCCGCCGAGCAGGAAGTACCAGGAACCACCGAGGCTGACCAGCTTCACGCCACCGGCGGCGAGCGCAAGGCCGAGCAGGGCGATGATCACGCCCAGGCCAACCAGGATGAATGTTGAGGCGCCAGTGGCGCGCGGTGAGTGCGTCATATCGAAAAGAACTCGAAGGGGGGAGTGGCCGAATTTTATACCCTTAGCAAGCTAATTAACAAGTTGGTACATAATTTGGCCAGGGCTGCATTGGCGCTGAAATCAGGGCAAATGCCCTCTCCCGCTGGGGGAGAGGGCGGGTATCAGACTTAAGTATCAGTGATGTCGCGGTCCTTGGTTTCCGGCAGGAAAAAGGTGCCGAGAATTGCCGTCATCACCGCGATGACGATCGGGTACCAGAGCCCGTAGTAGATGTCGCCAGTGGCGGCGACCATGGCAAAGGCCACGGTTGGCAGGAAGCCGCCGAACCAGCCGTTGCCGATGTGGTAGGGCAGTGACATCGAGGTGTAGCGGATGCGCGTGGGGAACAGCTCCACCAGCCAGGCGGCGATCGGCCCGTAGACCATGGTCACGTAGATCACCAGGATGGTCAGCAGCAGCAACACCATCGGGTAGTTGGTCTTGGCCGGGTCGGCTTTTTCCGGGTAGCCGGCATCTTTCAGGGCCGTGCCCAGGGTGGCGATGAAGGCGTCGTTCTGCGCCTTGAAATCGGCGGCCGGCATGCCGGTGCCTTCAAAGCTTTGCAGCACCTTGTCGCCGATATGGATCTGCGCGACGCTGCCCGGCTCTGCCTTGACGTTGGCGTAGGGGATGGCTTTTTTCGCCAGCACGCTCTTGGCCAGGTCGCAGGAGCTGGTGAATTTGGCCTTGCCCACCGGGTCGAACTGGAACGAGCACTGGTTGGGGTCGGCCACCACCGTCACCGGGTTCTTCTCCTGGGCGATGAACACGTCGGGGTTACCGTATTCGGTCAGCGCCTTGAAGATCGGGAAGTAGGTCAGCGCGGCGATGATGCAGCCGGCCATGATGATGCCCTTGCGGCCGATGCGGTCCGAGAGGCTGCCGAACAGGATGAAGAACGGCGTACCGATCAGCAGTGAGCCGGCAATCAGCAGGTTGGCGGTCTGCGGGTCGATCTTGAGCATCTGCAACAGGAAGAACAGCGCGTAGAACTGCCCGGTGTACCACACCACCGCCTGGCCGGCGGTGCCGCCGAGCAGGGCCATGATGACGATCTTGAGGTTGTCCCAGCGGGCGAATGACTCGGTCAGCGGCGCCTTCGAGGCCTTGCCCTCGGCCTTCATCTTCTGGAACACCGGCGACTCGCTCAGTTGCAGGCGGATGTACACCGAGACGATCAGCAGCAGGATCGACAGCAAAAACGGGATCCGCCAGCCCCAGGCCTCGAACGCCTCGGTGCCGAGAATGGTTCGGCAGGCGAGGATCACCAGCAGCGACAGAAACAGCCCCAGGGTGGCGGTGGTCTGAATCCACGAGGTGAAGTAACCGCGCTTGCCCTTGGGCGCATGCTCGGCGACGTAGGTTGCCGCACCGCCATACTCACCGCCCAGGGCCAGGCCCTGGAGCAGGCGCAGGGTGATCAGGATGACCGGCGCGGCCACGCCGATGGTGGCGTAGTCGGGTAGCAAACCAACCACGGCGGTGGAGATACCCATGATCACGATGGTGATCAAAAAGGTGTACTTGCGCCCGATCATGTCCCCCAGCCGGCCGAACACAATCGCGCCGAACGGCCGTACGGCAAAGCCTGCGGCGAAGGCGAGGAGGGCGAAGATGAACGACGTGGTCTCGTTGACCCCGGCGAAGAAGTGCTTGGCGATGATCGCGGCGAGCGAGCCGTAGAGGTAGAAGTCATACCACTCGAACACCGTGCCCAGGGAGGAGGCGAAAATCACCTTGCGCTCTTCCTTGGTGATCCCGCGTTTGGGCGCGCTGCCCGTGGTTGTATTGTCGATTGCCGCCATGAGTCTTCTCCGTCTTGTGCTTGTAGGCCGGAGTTCCCACTGTCCTTGCCGCACCCAGGCCTTAGGGTGATGTCATCGGATTGCGCAAATCATGAACACAGACTGACGGCCTCGCATTGCTGCAAGGTTTCTTGAAGCATAATCAGGTTTGTCTGGATATCCACTCGCCAGCATCAGCGAGTGTGGGGATCACTCACTCGAACAGCACTTCAGAGGCCATCTGCGGATACTCGGCCTGCAGCGTGGCCAGGCACTTCTGCATCAGTTCGGCGTCTCTGGGCAAGCGCCTGGCAAAAGCCTCCCAGCCACTGAGCTGCAACTGTCGAGGCATCTGTACAAGTCCGGTGATCGCATCCCAGAAGGCATCCCAGTTACAGCCATACCATTCGGGAAAACCGAGGGAGTCCCTTAACAGGTGATGCAATTGCCTGGCGCTGGTCACCTGGCCCAGATCAATCCTTACCACCCGCACCCGGCTCAATTGAAATGCCCCAGGTAGGTGAGCGTGGCGGTGCTTTGTGGCTGGCGCGAATGGGAGTGATCTGCTGAGCGGCGGTCGCCGTAAATGGCGTTGTCGCCGACGATGATGAAGTGGCTGAAAGCGTCCAGAGACCGGGAACACAATTGCGCTTTCTGCGCCTCGTCGGCCATCAGGCTCTGCACATATTCCAGCGACGCATCCAGCTCGACGAAGTCCGAATCCATGAACCACTCAAGCTCCTGGGCAAGCTGCCAGGACGGATTGCGATCTTCCCAGGCGGCGAATTCGGCAGCACTCGCGCTGGCGGGCGGCTCGGGTTGCCATTGCTCGAAAGCGAACTGGCGGGCGTGCGTTTCGCTTTCGAAGGTGGCGGCGAAGAGGTGGAAGGGGTAGTAGTCTGGATTGTCCATAATCTGCCTTGCGGGCTGGCCGGAAAGGGGCTGCAGGTTACCAGTGATCGGTAGTTAATTTTTGCCGAGTTCGTAGGCACCGATGGCCAAGAGCATAAATGCAAAGCCGGTAAACCCCAGCCAGATTGCAATGATCATCCGGCGCCTGAGCCCTGGCGGCAAATTATCCATCGTGTCTGCATCGAGATGGCCCCTGCGAACATGCAGCTTTGGCCAGATCACCACGCCGCAGGCCGACCATACCAAGTAACAACGCGACTTGAAGCTTGCAGTGCCCCATAGGTTCTTCTGGCGCTCGAACCAGGGGTTGCCTTGTATTGCCTCAATCAAAAGGTCGAAATCACGGCTCAAGGCGACGTAGGCATTCATCGCCATTGCAGATAGCATCAACAGAAAAGGCGTTGATAAAAACACCAGTTGCACGCCGGGCATCCAGGTTCGCGGATCTTCTGTCATGGTTGTGTCCAGTCGTAAATCAAATCGCCCATTAGCTCACCACCTTTACTTAAGCCCAACCCCCCAATTAGCGACCCACCCCCGACCAGAACTATCCCACAAACGGGTACACCCGATCCGGCGCTTGCTACGGCAAACGCACCGCATACGGCGGCGGCAGTAGCGATTCCAGCTTTGGCGCCGAAGGTTCCACCAATAAGCCCACCGGCAAAACTACCCGACGCGGTAAAGCGGATTCTTTTGCACTCATCCGTCTCCCCAACCCGACAAGCATCGCGCACCGTCAGCCATGACGCCGTCCCACCCAGACCAATCCCGACATACCCACCATACTTGAGGTACTTGGCTGTCTTCGCCACCTGCTCCAGATGCGTCGCATAGCCGGGAATCTGCCCGGGCCCGCCGGCACGGCTCCAGTGGTGCACCAGGCTGCGGGTTGAGATGCCCAGGTCCTTGCGCAAACTGTCGTAGCTGCCAAGGTTCAGTTGCTTGTTCAAAAAGGCACTCTTGAGCTGCGTATCAAGCTGCAAGTACAGCCGCCGGCGGGCATTGAAAAAATCCGTGTTGTTCAACCTGCCTGTGCGGCTGAACTCGCGCTGGTGCAGTTGCTCGAGGCTGCGCAAGGTTGCTTCGACCTGGCGCAAGCCTTTTTCCAGCATGTCCTTGCCCACGCCCATGGCCTGGCTCGCCCCGGCGGACAGCCCGGCAATCTCGGCCTGATGACGCATCATGAAATTGGCTTCCTCAGCACTCAGCGCAGCCAGGCTTTCGCGCACCTGCGCGGCGGCTGTCATCAGTTCGGCCTCTTCGCGGGTGCAGGCGCTGGTGATGTCCGGGTCACCGATGACGAAGATTTCCCCGGCTTTAAAGCCTGTGGCAAAGGTCGGGTTAAGCCGCTGCAATCGAGCGATCAGTTGAGGCCCTTGTTGCGCCGTCAGCAGGGCCAGCACCTGGGTGCCTGACATGCTGCGCGGCACGATGTAGAAGCCTGGCTGCAAGGTGGAACTGGTGGCGGTTATCGCCGGAGCAGGGGATAAAACGGAAGAGGGCGTCCTTGTCATGCGCAGGTTCCTTGGGCAAAGAGGCCCGGAACCTAGCACTGGCATTCACGCCTTGATGCACCGCTGGACGGAATCGGAAACGTCCCACGGTAAAATCGGATTCACCTAAAGCCAACGAAAATGTCTGGCCAACAACTAAACCTGCATATTCAACTTTGTCAGGGTGACGTTCTTGAACAGATCATCCTCTATCAATTCCGACACACCGCCTGCAGACATTTTGAACGAGATAAACGCCATGCTCTCGACCGGCACGCGTTGTAACGCGCTAATCAGGAAACTGGCGGCAAAGCCGTGGGTTACGATAATTGCGCATACAACCTCAGCATCCAGCGTTGCGACAAAGTCGTAAATTCGACGTGCGAATTGCCGACGGGTTTCAGCCCCGTCGCAGATGGCATGGTCCATGCGCTCGCCGGGTTTCTCGGCGCAAGGTTTCATGATGCTGTCATGCAGCGCCTGGTCCATGCCCTCATGACTGCCGAACGACATCTCGCGCAACCGTGCGTCGAGGCTTGGCTCAAGCCCCAGGGCATCGGCAACTATTGTTGCGGTCTCTTTACAACGCAGCAGGTCAGAAGAGTAAATTGCCGGGCTTTTTGCAAACCCCTGAGCGGAAAAAAAACTGGCCAGAGCCTGGGCCTGTTCAATGCCTTTAGGGGTTAGCCTGGAATCAAACCAGCCGCCGACAAGGTTATCGATGTGATGTTGCGCCTGTCCGTGGGTAACAATGTAATACCGCTTCATAGGTAGTTCACTTTTCTTCCATTCGTAAGTGTTCGCTGACAGGCCGGCGATTGTGCCAGAACAGGCAGTTTGCAGCGATAAAGCGACGCAAGTACGACGCAACACGGACAAAAAACGCATGCCCCGGACAGATCGCGCAGCGATTCGCCAATCCGGGCTTTTTGCAATATTAAGTCGCAGATCAGCCCGCAATAGTAGCCAGCCCAACGTGACTTCCATGAGGCTGCATCGTGTATCAACGACTGTTGTGTTCGCTGTCCGTTTTGAGCCTGTCCATCGCCGCCGCCCAGGCCGCAGAAGGTGTGCCGCTGGATACCCCGCGCCTGGCGCGTATCGACAACTTTCGCGATATCGCCGGCACCACCCATGCCTATTCCACTGCCCACGACGGCACGATGCGCAGCGGCGTGTTCTACCGCTCCAACGCCCTGACGCCGTCGGCCGCAGACCTGGCCACGCTCAACGGCCTGGGCATCAAGGCGATTTACGACCTGCGCACGCCGGATGAGATTGCCGCCACCCCCGACACCCTGATCGAGGGCGCGCGCTATCGCAACATCGACATCATCGGCAACAACACCTCCGGCGCCGACATCACCCGCGTCAGCTTCACCAGTGCTGCCGATGCCATTGCCATGATGCAGGAGACCAACCGCGCCTTCGTCAACGATGCCGGTATGCGTGGGCAGTTCACCACGCTGTTCAATGAGCTGGCGGCGGGCGATGGTGCGGCGCTGTTCCACTGCACCGCCGGCAAGGACCGCACCGGTTGGACCGCCGCAGTATTGCTGAGCATTGCCGGGGTCGACAGCGCGACGATCATGGACAACTACCTGGCCACCAACGACTACACCGCCGCACGTGTGGCGGCGACACTGGCGCACATGCCGGCGAGCATGGCGGCGATCTATGCGCCGCTGCTGGCAGTGGACGCCAGCTACCTGCAAGCCGGCCTCGACCAGGTCATTGCGCAGTACGGCAGCATGGACAACTACCTCAAGGAGGGCCTGGGCTTGTCTCAGGAGACCCTCTACGTACTGCGGGCCAAGATGGTTTCCTACAACAGCCTGCCCGGCCAGTTGGGCTTGCTCGGCAACGCCGCGGCCGGCGCGCAGCTGTTGCAGCAGTTGCAGGACAGCAGCCTGTCGGGCACCTACAGTGCCTACAACTATTACTTGCAGTCGGCCATCGATGCCGGTGACCTGGCTGGCGTCGAGTCGACCGTCGGCGGCCAGGTGCATGCCGACGCCGCCAGCTACCTGTTGCGCCAGGGCGCGCTGATCGACCGCGCCGCCGCGCCTTACAGCCGCGGCACTGAGCTTAAGGTTGGCCAGTACCGCTTGTGGAGTACTGCCCTGGCCAGCTACCTGGGCACCGACGGTTCAAGCCATGCCGCCAGCAGCAACGAGCACAGCCAGGGCCTGATGATCGGCCTGACCCAGCGCTTTTCCGAGCAGCTCAGCGGCCACGCCGGTTTTGGCTACAGCCGTGGCAATGTCGGCGGCGCGGGTGGCGAGGCGGACACCGACCTGACCTTCTTCAAGGCCGGTGCGCGCTACGCTCCGGCGGGGCTTGAGCGTGGCCTGTTCGTCGATGCCGGCCTCAGTGCCGGCTGGCTCGATTACACCAGTAAGCGCGAGCTTGGCGGTGGGCTGGGCGCGGCCAAGGGCGACAGCCATGGCACCCTCAGCGGCGCCAGCCTGGCCCTGGGCTATCGCATGCCATCCAGTGCCATCACGCTGGAGCCAAGCCTGGGCCTGCGCATCAGTCACCTGGACCTCTCGGGCTTTAACGAAAAAGGCAGCGAACTGGCCCTTGAGGTCGATGGCATCCAGCAAACCCGGCGCAGCGCATTCGCCAACCTCGATGTTGCACTCGGCGCCATTGACCTGGCGGGCTGGCAACTGGTGCCGGGCGTGCAGCTGGGCTACGAGCATGTGCTGGGCGATCACCAGGTCGACAGCCAGGGCCACCTGCTGGGCCTTGACATCGAACAGCGCGCCGCCTTCGACAACCGCGACCAGTTCACTGCCGGGGTCAACCTGATGGTCAGCCTGGGGGCGCTGAGCTTCGCTGCCGAAGCCGGCGCCAGCAGCGGCGGTGACAGCCACGGCGCCAGTGGCAGCCTCAAGGCCAGCTACTTGTTCTGACTGCCAGCCGGGCCAGCCCTGCGCCGCTGGCCCGCGCCGTTGCGCACCTCGGCAGGGCTGACGCCGAAGGCACTGTGAAAGTACTGACAGAACCTGCCGACATTGCTGAAGCCAAACGCCAGCGCCACCTCGGTGACCGACGCCGCGCCGCGTTGGCGCAGTGCATGGTGCGCGTGTTCCAGGCGCAGTTGGCGCTGGTAGGCGACGATCGACAAACCCATGAAACGCCGAAAACCGTCCTGCAAGGCACGCAGGCTGACGTTGCACATTCGCGCAAGCTCGGTGCCGCTGACCTGGCTGTGCGGATGGGCCTGAAGGTACTCGATGGCCAGCTTCACATGTCGCGGCGCGATCATCGGCGCCGGGCGCTGCAGGGCCTGGCTGAAGTTGTGCGGCCAGATTTCGAGCAGCGCATCGACGAGCATTTCCTGCAGGCGCGCCGGCATCAGCGCCCCGGCGTGCAGCAGCAGGTCGAACTGGCTGCCGGTGGCCAGCTCCACCAGGGCCCTGATGCCCTGCAGGTGGGTCAGCGGCACCACAGGCTCAAAATACAAGCTGCCGAGAATCGGCTTGCCCAGCAGCGTTGCCAGCCGCTCGGTAAACAACGCCCGGCGGATCGAGATGCCGCACTGGTCGTGATCATCCATCAAGCGCATCGCGCGCACATGGGCCTTGTCGATCGCCAGGCCCATGTGCCGAAAACCCGCCGCGTGACGATCGGGGTTAAGGATCAGGGTGCCGGAGGAGGGAATGACGAAGGTGATTTCATCCTGGGACTCGGGAAAACGGAAGGTGAAGTCACCGCGGTAGTGCATGCGCCGAAAGCTCACGCCGTCATGGCGGCCATAGACGCCACCGATGCTGATGTTACCGGGCAGCGGTGGGGTATCGGCGTACAGGTTGCCGAACAGGCTGCTGAACACTGCACCGAAGTCGTCGCTGTGCATGCTGTCTGAGCGCAGGATGATCTGTTTGCGGGTCATGCTTGAGTACACCTTCTGGGTCACCTGGCGTGCGAGAGGTTTCGGGGCAGCAAAACATCAACAGGCTAGCAGCTGAACGTGACAGCGGCGTGACCCATATGGGGGATATCAGGGCGCTTTACTCAGGGCTGGCCAACCATTTGTCGGACATAATGCACTTTTGCCACCACGCTCTGGCCAGCCCGTTTTTCCCTGCTTAACTGATCTGGGCTGCCAGGCAGGCAGTTATGCGCCCAGGGAGGGTTTCATACCCGTTGCACCTCGGTAAACCTTGCCCAACCGGGCATGGCCGTGCCGGACCGCAGCGTCTTCGCCGCAGGCAATCTGCGCGTGACGCCAGCGCGGAGGTCGCAACGCCGTTCGCCTGCATCCAACTGTGCGCCAAGGAAGTCGCCCGCCAGAAACAGCCCACGCGCTTGTTTCCACTCATTGTTTGCAATGGAGGCACCATGACTGACTCACTACAAGCACCCGTAATAGGACTCTTCCCCCTGTCCTACGTCATCGGCAGCGATGCACCCGGCGCTCAGCGCCTGATTCTCGACCTGCTGGTGCATCCGTCTGACCGTACCCTGCGCGGCAGCGCCCAGCTTACCCAGGCCACCAACCCGCCGCTGGACCTGCACCTGGACGTCTGGGGCACCTACAGCTATCAGCTGTTCCTGCCGCCGAGCCCGAGCAATATCCTCATCACCCTGCAAGGTAACCACGGCGGCCCGACGGCTAATTCGCCGATCATCTTCAGCCTGCACCTGGCAGTGGGCTCGGACTGGCAGAAAGGCCAGGCCGGTTACCGCTACCTGAATAACCAGGGGCAATGGATCGTGGTCGAGGCGCCAGCGCACCGCGAAGACACCCGTATCAAGGCCTTCGGAAATCAGGACATCCAGGCGCTATTGCACACCGCGACCCTGGAGGCGGCCATTGCCACCGGCGATGTCGCCCACCTCAAGGCCCTGGCGGCCGGTGATGCGGGCGCAGCCCTGAACACCGCCATCGATTCGACCAAGAGCGCTTCCGGCAAAGCCGGCAAGTCCAGCCGCGCCTGACCAGACAAGGAGTCGTACCATGCCCGCAATCGGACTGTTCCACACTCGTCTCAACGTACGCACCGGCCTGCTCGGCGCCCCCGTGCTGACCCTCGATCTGTTGGTCAATACCGTGCACAAGAAGATCACCGGCGTGGCCAGCATCTTTGCTGCCACCTACCCGCCGCTGAACTTCCATGCCGATGTCTGGGGGGATTATTCGGACCTCAAGCTCGGCCTCAAAGGTGAGGGCCATATTGTTATCAACCTCACCGGCAGCCCCAGCGGCCCGTTCAGTACCCTGGAGCAGACTTTCCATCTGCACGCAATCCTCGACGCCAAGTGGGCCAGCGGCACCGCCAGCTATCGCTACCTGCGCCTGGATGGCGGCGGCTGGCAAGTGGTAGCGCATGCCAACGTACGCCAGGCACCGACCGAGACCCACCAGAGCCAGAAGGACGTCAGCGAACGTAGCCGCAGCCGCCTGCAGGCGGCGATTGGTCAGCTGGAAAATGCGTAAACCCGTGTGAGAAAGGAGGTGGTCCGGGAGCCCGGGCTGCCTTTCTCGCGCTTGCAATGGTTGTGGGATTTAGGCTAGATCGACGTTGAATCTGTTTCACTGACAGGGTTGGTCCATGCCGCTGAGCTTCCACAAGATGCACGCCAATGGCGATGACTTCGTTATCGTCGACGGGCGAAACGCAGCCAACCCGATTACCGGCGACATTGCCCGACGACTGGGGGACCGCAGTCGCGGTATCGGCTTCAATCAGCTTGCGCTGCTGCTCGATTGTGAGGACGCTGCGGCGCGCCTGATGTTCTGGAATGCCGATGGCTCCACGCTGGACGTTTGCGGCAGCGCAACACGGGGCGCTGCGCAGATGTTGATGCGCGAAGCGAACACTACCTCGATCACCTTGCGTACCAACCGTGGGCTACTGACATGCGAGCGAACGGCAACGGGCGCCATTGCCGTCAGCATGGGTGTGCCTCTGTTCGGCTGGGCGGATGTTCCTCTGAGCGAAGCAATGGACACGCTTGAATTGCCTCTGGCTGGGGCCCCCAGTGCCTGCAGCATGGGCAACCCGCACTGCAGTTTTTTTATCGATGACCTGGCGGCCATCGACCTCGTGGCCCGCGGCCCGAGCATCGAAACCCACGCGCTGTTCCCGCAACGGACCAATGTGCATTTCGTCCGGGTCATTGACCGCAGGCACATTCGCTTGCGTATCTGGGAGCGTTGGGGCGGCATCCCGTTGGGGTCTGGGTCCTGTTCCTGTGGCGCGGTGGTCAACGGCATCCGTCGCGGTCTGCTGGACCCTTGCGTGGAGGTGGAGTGTGATGGCGGGACGGTCACCGTGCAATGGGAGGGCGCCGGCCCGGTTATTCTCACCGGGCCGGTCACCTTGAGCTATTCGGGCGTAGTTGCAGAGGGCATTTTGGCGGCCTGCCGCGACGGTAGCTGAGCTTCAGCCAATTCCGAATAGCGTTTTGAACACTTTGCCCAGGGCCTGCGCCTGGCGGGTTTGCCCGAGTAATTGCGTCAGGCACAAGACTTCCCGGCGAAAACCCGGATAATGGCGGCCAAATCGTTTTGCTCGTATGGTATTCCCGCATGGAAATCAAGGTTAACTTTCTCGACAACCTTCGACTTGAAGCCAAGTTCGATGACTTCACGGTGGTGGCCGATCAACCGATCCGCTACAAGGGCGATGGCTCGGCACCGGGGCCGTTCGACTACTTCCTGGCTTCGTCGGCCCTGTGCGCGGCGTACTTCGTCAAGCTGTACTGCCAGACCCGCGATATCCCCACCGACAACATCCGCCTGTCGCAAAACAACATTGTCGACCCGGAGAACCGCTACAAGCAGATCTTCAAGATCCAGGTCGAGCTGCCGGCCGATATCAGCGAGAAGGACCGCCAGGGCATCCTGCGTTCCATCGACCGCTGCACGGTGAAAAAGGTGGTGCAGACCGGCCCCGACTTCGTCATCGAAGAAGTGGAAAACCTCGACGCCAACGCCCAGGCCCTGCTGATGCTCGACCCGTCCTCGGACACCAGCACCTTCATCGCCGGCAAGGACCTGCCACTGGAGCAGACCATCGCCAACATGTCGGGGATTCTCGCCGGCCTCGGGATGAAGATCGAGATCGCCTCGTGGCGCAACATCGTGCCCAATGTCTGGTCGCTGCACATTCGCGATGCGCAGTCGCCGATGTGCTTCACCAACGGCAAGGGCGCCACCAAGGAGGGCGCGCTGGCCTCGGCGCTGGGCGAGTTCATCGAGCGGCTCAACTGCAACTTCTTCTACAACGATCAGTTCTGGGGCGAAGACATCGCCAATGCCGAATTCGTCCATTACCCCGACGAGCGCTGGTTCAAGCCAGGCCGTAAAGATGCGCTGCCGACGGAGATCCTCGACGAATACTGCCGCGAGATCTACAACCCTGACGGCGAGCTGTGCGGTTCGCACCTGTACGACACCAACTCGGGCAATATCGAGCGTGGCATCTGCTCGCTGCCGTTTGTGCGCCAGTCCGACGGCGAGGTGGTGTACTTCCCCTCCAACCTGATCGAGAACCTGTACCTGAGCAACGGTATGAGCGCCGGCAACACCCTGGCCGAGGCCCAGGTGCAATGCCTGTCGGAGATCTTCGAGCGCGCGGTCAAGCGTGAAATCCTCGAAGGCGAGCTGGCCCTGCCGGACGTACCGCAGGAGGTGCTGGCCAAGTACCCGGGCATTCTCGCCGGTATCCAGGGCCTGGAAGAGCAGGGCTTCCCGGTGCTGGTCAAGGATGCCTCGCTCGGTGGCGCCTTCCCGGTGATGTGCGTGACCTTGATGAACCCGCGCACTGGCGGCGTGTTCGCCTCGTTCGGCGCCCACCCAAGCTTTGAAGTGGCGCTGGAGCGCAGCCTCACCGAGCTGCTGCAGGGCCGCAGTTTCGAAGGCCTCAACGACCTGCCGCAGCCCACCTTCGAAAGCCACGCGGTGACCGAGCCGAACAACTTTGTCGAGCACTTCATCGACTCCAGCGGTGTGGTCTCGTGGCGCTTCTTCAGCGCCAAGGCCGACTTCGAGTTCGTCGAATGGGACTTCTCTGCCGAGGGTGAAAACGCCAACGCCGAAGAAGCCGCGGCGCTGTTCGGCATCCTCGAAGACATGGGCAAAGAGGTGTACATGGCGGTGTACCAGCACCTGGGTGCCACCGCCTGCCGCATCCTGGTGCCGGACTATTCGGAAATCTACCCGGTGGACGACCTGATCTGGGACAACACCAACAAGGCGCTGTTCTTCCGTGAGGACATCCTCAACCTGCACCGCCTGGATGACGAGCAACTGCAGTCGCTGGTCGAGCGCCTGGAAGAAAGCGAGCTTGATGATTACACCGACATCACCACCCTGATCGGCGTCGAGTTCGACGACAACACCGCCTGGGGCCAGCTGACCATCCTCGAGCTGAAGCTGCTGATCCACCTGGCCCTGCAGCAGTTCGAGCCGGCCAAGGAGCTGGTCGAAACCTTCCTGCAGTTCAACGACAACACCGTCGAGCGCGGCCTGTTCTACCAGGCGGTGAACGTGGTGCTCGAAGTGGCCATGGACGACGAGCTGGAGCTGGCCGATTACGAAGCCAACTTCCGCCGTATGTTTGGCAACCCGCGCATGGACGCGGTGCTCGGCTCGGTGGACGGCAGCGTGCGCTTCCATGGCCTGACGCCGACCAGCATGAAGCTCGAAGGCCTAGACCGTCACCAGCGTCTGATCGACAGCTACAAGAAACTGCACGCGGCGCGGGCCAAAGTGGCCAATTTGTCGCGCTAAAAGGCGCCAGCAAAAACAGCACCTTCGGGTGCTGTTTTGGTTTATGCGCACAGGTTATAGCCATGTAGCCAACCGGTCTTGCCGCTCAAACGCCGGCGCTTGCCGCAGGCGAGGGTTGGCGTTTAGCTGAGCGTTCGTGTGAACAACCTCATCAGGTGCAGACCATGAGCACACCCCTGGATTTGCATGCGTTAAAGGCGCGCCAGCAGGCGGCGTGGGCCAGCGGCGACTACGCGGTGATTGGCACCACCTTGCAACTGGTTGGCGAGCGCCTGGCCGAAGCCTGCGACCTGCGCTGGGACGAAAAGGTCCTGGATGTCGCCGCCGGCAACGGCAATGTCACCCTGGCCGCCGCCCGCCGTGGCTGCCAGGTGACCTCCACCGACTACGTGCCCGAACTGCTCAAGCGCGGCGAGGAGCGCGCCCGGGCCGAGCACCTCAACGTGGCCTTCCAAGTGGCCGATGTCGAAGCCTTGCCGTTTGCCGATGGCGCCTTCGACGCCGTGGTCTCGACCTTTGGCGTGATGTTCGCCCCCGACCAGGCGCAGGCGGCCAGGGAACTGGGTCGCGTATGTCGTTCGGGCGGGCGCATCGGCCTGGCCAACTGGACCCCGCAAGGTTTTATCGGGCAGATGTTCAAGACCCTCGGCCGTCACGTGCCGCCACCGGCCGGTGCACAACCGCCGTCGCGCTGGGGCGATGAAGAGCAGTTGCACAATTTGTTCGGCGACGACATCGGTGCGATCAAGGTCAGCCGCGAACACTTCAACTTTCGCTATCGTTCGCCGGCGCACTTCATCGACGTATTCAGAACCTGGTACGGGCCGGTGCACAAGGCGTTTGCCTCGCTCGACAGCGACCAGGCCCGCGCGCTGGAAAGCGACTTGACCCAACTGCTGAACGACAACAACGTGGCGGGAGGTGCATCGCTGGTGGTACCGAGCGAGTACCTTGAGGTGGTCATCAGCCGCCGCTGAAATCATCGCGGGTCCTGCGCGCAAGCTGTGGGAGCGGGCCTTGCCCCGCGAAACGGTCGGTTGTGTTGTTTCATGGCCGAGCAAAGCAAAACCAGTAGTAGTAAATGAATGAGAAGTATTACCATGCACGGCTTTCCTTAGCTGCCAGGAGATCCCGTCCATGCCCCCGTCCAGCCCTCACGATGTTGGCGCGCTGTATCTGCAGCATCACAGCTGGGTGGTGGCCATGCTGCGGCGCAAGCTGGGCAATCGCGAGCAGGCGCTGGACCTGGCCCAGGACACCTTCGTAAAGCTTCTGCGCAGCGAGGTGCCGCCACTGCTGCGCGAGCCGCGGGCGTACCTTGGCACCATCGCCAGCCGCCTGTGCCTGCAGCATTTTCGCCGCCAGGCGCTGGAACGTGCCTACCTGCAAAGCCTGGCTCAGCTTGAGCCGCAGCATCAGCCCTCGGAAGAAACCCGGGTGCTGGTGCTCGAGGCGCTGGACGCCGTCGGCCAGGTGCTCGATGGCCTGGCCAGCCGGGTGCGGGAGGTGTTTTTGCTGTCCCAGCTCGATGGCCTGACCTACCCGCAGATTGCCGAGCGCCTGGGCCTGAGCGTCAATGTCGTGCAGAAGGCCATGCTCAAGGCCTATCGGCATTGCTACGCTGCCGTGCACGGCGAATGAAGCCGATGCCCGCAGCCGAGCCGCGCCTTGACCCGCACGTTCTGGAACAGGCGATGCTGTGGATGGTGCGCCTGCAATCGGGGCTGAGCTGCGATGCCGAGCAACTCGCCTGCCAGCGCTGGCGCCAGGAAAGCGCGGCCCATGAACTGGCCTGGCAGCGGCTCAGTGGTATCGGCCAAGGCCTGCGAGAAGGCACCTGCGGTATGTCGGCGGCGGGGGCGCGCAGCCTGCTTGAGGCGCGTTCGCTGCCTTCGCGCAGGGCCGTCCTCAAGAGCCTTGTCGCCGGTGGCGTACTGATCGCCAGTGGCTACGGGGTACAGCAGCGCAGTGTGCTGCCGGGCCTGTTCAGCGATTACGCCACTGCCACCGGCGAGCGCCGCAACTGGACCCTGGCCTCGGGGCTGGCGCTGCAACTGGATACCCGTAGCGCCCTGGACAGTGATTTGCTCGATGGCGTCCGGGTGCTGACTTTGAACCGTGGGCGGGTATTGCTGGAGGTGGGGCAGGGCACCAGCGTCAGCCTGCGCACGGGCGAGGCCCGAGTACGGCCAGCGGCACTGTCGCGCCTGGTGGTCAGCCGACAATCCAGCGCGACGCTGGTGCAGATGCTCAAGGGCACAGCGCAGGTCGAGCATGGGCAGGGCTCAGGCTTGACCCTGCAGGCCGGCTGGCAACAGCTTTACAGCAGCACCCGGGCCGGGCCGTTGCTGCCACTGGCAGCGGGCGCGCAGGCCTGGACCCAGGGCCTGCTGGTGGCGCAGCGCATGCCGCTGGCCGAACTGCTGGCCGAGCTCGACCGCTACCGCCCCGGCGTGCTGCGTTGCGATCCGCAGGTTGCCGGGCTGCAGGTCAGCGGCTCGTTCTCCCTTGATCAACCCGATGCCAGCCTTGAGCTGATCACCCAGGTGTTGCCGGTTCGCGTGCAGCGGCTGCTGGGTTACTGGGCCAGCGTTGTACCGGCCTGAAATAATGTTCATTGGCGTTGGCAGGTTTTCTTGCTTCGCGCATCAAGACAAGGGAAAGCGCTGAACAGCCAGCGCCATGCCCACCTCTGCTCTCCAAGGACTGTCTCGATGCGTTGTCGCCTTACCCCCCTTGCCACTGCCGTTCGCGCCCTGATGCTAGGTGTTACCCTGGTCACCTTCAACCCAACCGTAATGGCTGCCCAAGCGAGCGCGGAGCAGGCCGGTATGCGCAGTTATGACATCGCCCCGGGGAGCCTGGACAGCGTGCTCGGCCAGTTTGGCCAGCAGGCCGGGGTGATGGTCGCGGTGGACTCGCAGGTGTCCAACGGCCTGCACAGCCCCGGGCTGCGCGGCCAGTTCGCCGTCGACCAGGCACTGGCGCAAGTGCTGGCCGGCACCGGCCTGCAACCTGTGGTCATGGGCCAGGGACGTTACCGGTTGATACCCCGCGCCGCGGATGCCGGTGCCCTTGAGCTGGGAGCGACCAGTGTCAGCGCCGCCGGCCTGGGCGCCACCACCGAAGGCACGGGCTCCTACACCAGCGGCTCGACCAGCACGGCAACCAAGATGAACCTGTCGATCCGCGAAACACCGCAATCGATCAGTGTCGTCACCCGCCAGCGCATGGACGACCAGCAGCTGCGCAACATGTCCGATGTGCTCAACCAGACCCCCGGCGTGACCATGTCCCAGGACGGCGGCGAGCGCTTCAACATCTATTCGCGCGGCAGCGCCATCAACACCTATCAGTTCGACGGCGTCACCACCTACCAGGAAAACCAGACCCGCACCATGCCCAGCACCCTGCTGGACATGGCCATCTACGACCGGGTAGAGGTGGTGCGCGGTGCCACCGGGCTGATGACCGGGGCGGGCGACCCCAGCGGCGTGGTCAACGTCATCCGCAAGCGCCCGACCCGCGAGTTTCAGGGTTATGTGCAAGGCGGCATCGGGTCGTGGGATTTCAAGCGCCTGGAGGCAGATGTCTCCGGGCCGCTGACCCCCACCGGCAACCTGCGTGGGCGCATGGTGGCGGCCAAGCAGCTCAACGACACGTTCATGGACTGGTACCAGCAGGACCGCGACATTCTTTACACAGCGCTCGAAGCCGACCTCAGCGACACCACCCTGGTGCGCCTGAGCATCGATCACCAGCGCTACCGGCCCACCGGCGGCCAGGGGGTGCCGATCCTGTTCAGCAACGGCCAGCCAACGGATTTCTCCCGTGATGCCAGTTCCGGCGCGCGCTGGGCGTCAGATCGCTTCGACACCAACAACTACAGCCTGGCGCTCGAACAGCAGTTGGCCAACGACTGGCAGTTGAAGGTCGCGGGTACCTTCATGGATGTCGATCGCGACACCCGTAGCGGCTCCTACCAGAGCTCTACCGGCATGTCGTACATCACCCCCGAGGGCAATGCCACCATCAGCCAGGGCTGGTCCGAAGCCACCCAGCACCAGAAAGCCGTCGATGCCACCTTGCAGGGGCCATTCGAGCTGTTCGGGCAAACCCATGAACTGATCGTCGGTGCCAACTACCTCGACTACGTCAACCACCACTACGCCACCAGCGGGCGTTCGGCCATCGTCGACTTCAATACCTGGAACAACGAACTGCCCAAGCCCGACAAGGACAGCTTCGCCCCGGCGCTGGACTACGACGTCGACACCCGCCAGAGCGGCTACTTCGTTGCCGGGCGCTTCAACCTCAGCGACAGCCTGCACCTGATCCTCGGCGCCCGGGCCAGCAACTACCGCTATCACTACTATTCCAAGAGCCTGGCTTCCGGTTACGTGCTGGACTACAGCATGACCGAACGCGGCGAAGTCACGCCCTACGCCGGGGTGGTCTATGACCTGACGCCCGAGCAGTCGATCTATGTCAGCTACACCGATATCTTCAAGCCACAGTCGAGCCAGGACCGCAGCGGCAAGGTGCTGGAGCCGGTGGTCGGCAAAAACTATGAACTGGGCTGGAAGGGCGAGTTCTACGACGGCCGCCTCAACGCCAACGTCGCCGCCTACGTGATCAAGCGCGATAACGTCGCCGAGCTGGATGCCGGCTACACCGTGCCGGGCACCGACCAGGACGCCTACCGCGCGGTCAGCGGGGCCAAGACCAAGGGCGTTGACCTGGAACTGGCCGGCGAGCTCGCCCCGGGCTGGGAGCTGCAAGCGGGCTTCAGCCACTCGCGCACCGAAGACGCCGAAGGCCAGCGCCTGACCAGCCAGCTGCCGCTGGACACCTTCCGGCTGTGGACTACCTACCAGCTACCCGGCCAATGGCAGCGCCTGACCCTCGGCGGCGGCGCCAGCTGGAACTCCAGCAACTCGCTGTACTTCAGCCGCTACAACAGCCGCGTCAGCCAGGATGACTACGCGGTGTTCAACCTGATGGCGCGCTACCGGCTCAGCGATCATCTTTCCACCACCCTCAACCTCAACAACCTGCTGGACGAGAAGTACTACGCCGGGTTTTCCGGCAGCTACGGGCACTACGGGCCGCCGCGCAATGTGATGATGAATGTGCGTTACGACTTCTAGCCTGCCCTTACAGCCTGATCGTATCGACGACCGCGCCGCTGAAGAAGTCCACGATCTCCAGCCGATGGGTCAACAGCCGATCACCAAACCAGTCGGCAGCAAGCCGGCCGGGCGGGCCTTTGTGGCGGACCACTGTGGTTTCGGTCAGGCCGCTGTCGGCGGCGAAGACGATGTCTTCGCCCCAGTTCGAACGCTGGGTCGAGGCGATCGGCAGGCACAGGTGGCTGGCGGATTCATTGAACAGGATGTTCCCGGCCCCTATCTGGCCGTATTCGCCGATGTCCCGGGACCACACTGTTGCGCCGTTGCGATCGCAGCACAGCAGCCGGTTGTTTTCGCCGGTGACGAACAGGTACTGGCCATCACGGGAAAAGCGCAGGCTTTTGACCTTGGCGTCCAGCTTCAGGGTGACCTTGGCAATTTCGCCAGTGGCGCAGTCGACGGTCAGCAGCGTATTGCCGGCACGCTCGTCGGGCGCCCAGAGTTTGCCTTGCACAGGGTCGATAGAGCCAAACCTGGCATCGACATCACGGGCGATCGGCTCGCTGCATTCACCGCTGTCGAGGTCGATGATCACCGGGCGTTTTTTCTCGTTGCCGACACCGACCAGCGCGTACCGGCCGCTGGGGTCCAGGTGCGACCAGTACGCCAGGAACCTGTCGGTTTCATGCAGCGCCGTGCGATCTTCAAGAAAGCTCAGGCGCGAGCGACTGGCGCCACGCACCACCCGCCAATCGGTGCCTTGCAGGGCCATGCGCCGGCCATCGTGGGAGATGTCGCAAACCCTGTCGTCGGCCTGGGTACCGACGGGGTGGGTCAATGCACCGGTGTCCGGATCGTACTGGGTCAGGCAGGCGGGGCGAATACTGTCGCTTTTATCGAAGAACACCAGGCGGCGGGGTACATCAATGTACATTGCAACTCCGAAGGCCATTGGGCAAAGAGGCGCAAGGATAAAGCGTGTGCCGGCTGTATGGCGAGCGCTGTGCACTCGATCGCGGGTCGAGCCCGCTCCCACTGGTCCGGGGTGCACAGATCCATTGTGGGAGCCGGTTTTGCCGGCGATGAGGCCAGTGATGTCACGGCTATTGCTGGGGATCCTGCGGGCGGATCAGCGCCGGATCGGACTGCAACTGCCACTGGCTGCGTTGCGACTGCAGCTGTGCCTCCAGGATCGATACGCCGCGGTCACGCTGGGAGATGCGCTCGCGTTCGAACAGGTCAGTGAGCAGGCCAAGCAGGTTGCGTGATTCGGAGACCGACGCCGGTGTGCTCACGTCGCTTTGCAGCACGCCATCGGCGTAAGAGCGCACACGTTCATTGCGACTAGCCTGCTGGCTGACGCTGGCTTCGACCAGGCTGTTTTTGTCGTAGCGCAAGCGCGTGCTGGTGCTCGATTGGTCGCTGACCTCGTGGTAACGGTAGTTCTGCGTCGCCAGGGCGTCGACCAGCGCCATCTGCGGGTTGAGGCTGGTGTGGTAGGCGGCCGACAGGTTCGCTTGCTGATCCTGTTGCACCGCGCGGTTCGCCGGCGACGCACCACTGATCGTGGTTGACTGGGACACTTTGTAGTCGAAGCGATCCAGCTCGGTGGGGCGCAGCGGGTTGGGCTGCTGGCTGGTCTGGCTGATCGAGGCACTGAAGTCGGCCAGGCCACTGAGCAGGGCGGTGTCTTTGGCTGCCAGCAGCGGGATGCTGCCGGTCGCTGGCCTGGCGATATCGTCGGCGCTGTTGAGCTGAACGAAGGCGTCCTTGAGCAGGCCCACCAGGTTCTCGTCGCCTTTGCCGCGGCTCTGCGCCGCATCGAACTGGCTCAGGTAATTACTGATCGCCGCCTGGCGCTGGGCGCTTTTACCCAGCAGCGAAGTGTCACGGGTATCGAGGTTCAGTTGCACGTTACCGGCCGGGCCCTGCAGGCTGAGCTTGCGCGCGCTGTCATCCAGGGTCAGGTCGAACGTCAGCTGCTGGCCATTTACCGTGTCCAGCTTGGCGTTCATCTGCAGCGCGCTGAACAGGGTCGGGTCGAGCGTGGCCAGCTTGCCCAGTTGCAGGCGTGGTGGTTGCTCGCTCAGGCCGTTGATGGCGCCCTGGAAACTTTCGGCCAGCGACGCCAGGCCCTTGAGCTCATCGCTGCTGAGCTGGCCGCCCTGTACGTCGGCGCTGACCGCCAGGCCTTGCTCATTGCTGGCCAGGGACAGGTTCACGGTGGCACCGGAAGCGGTGGTCAAGCTCAGGTTTACCGCATTGGCCGGGTGCTGGCGCAGGTTGTTGCTCTGCACCTTGAGTGCTTCGGCGCTTGGCTGGGCGCCGTCGGCGAAGGCGAACACCGATTGCGTAAACGACTGGCCGCCGTTGGCTACCAGTTGATTTACCAAGGCTGCGCCGAGCCCGTGGAAGCGCGAACCGATAGCGCTGGCCTGAACACCCACCATCATGTTCATGCTCAGCTTGTTCAGGTTGTCGTTTTCCAGCACATAGCGCAACGGCACCGCGAGGGTCCCGCGCGACGAATAAGTCGCTGTATCTTCGCTACGAGGGCTTTGGCCCAGGTTGACGGAGGTACTGGGCGGCGTCGCGAGCTGATCGGTGCGACTGCTGACAGCGTTGGCCGGTGTCGCCTGGGGGGCGGCGTATGCAGGGGCAATGCGCAGTCCTGCGTTGATTGTGGTCATGCTCGGTACCCGTAGATTCCATTCTTGTTCAAGGGTATCGGCGGTGAACTCCCAAGCTTGAGCGCGTGTAGGAGCGAGCCTGGCCCGCAATCCCGTTCAGTTGTCGCCCGGCACGTTAACGACGATAGTAGCGGCGGTCGTCCTCGTAACGGTAACGCATGGCCCGGTCATGGTGGCGCTCCCAATAACGATGGCGCTCGGCCTCGCGTCGGGCTTGCTCCCTGCGCCATTGTTCTCTGCGCCAGTTTTCCCGGCGCCAATCATCCCTGCGGTCGTGCCAGCGGTGGTCATCGCGGTAGCGGTCGTCATGGGCCAGCAATGGCCCAGGCTGTTGCTCGGTCATGCTCGCCAGGCTCGGCCAGGGGCTTGGTGCAGGTTGCACAGCGCGGGCTTCGGGGGCCAGCAGCGGGGTGGACGTCTTCATCTGAGTGGCTGATGCCGAGCCCGCTGCCGCGAGTGCGAACAGGGCAGCGAGCAGCATCCGTGGGGCATGGAGTTTCATGAGCGAAGACAACCTCTGAATGACCATTGAACGTATCCCAATAGACCGGTAAACAGAGAAAAGTTCTATGGCTGCGCGGCTAAAGCGCTGGCGTATGATGCGCAGCCCTCTTTGCCGACAAGGATATCGCCATGCTCCCCAACAAGGCTTGCGCCGTGGTTGTTGCCGCCACCCCGAACCCCAGAATCCTCTTGTTTCGTCATCCGCTGGCGGGTGTGCAGCTAGTAAAGGGCACGATTGAACAAGGCGAAACGGCGGGCCAGGCAGCGCTGCGGGAACTGGCCGAAGAGTCTGGCATCAATGCCGCGACCCTTGCCGATGATCTTGGCTGTTGGGACGCCGGGCATCTGGGGCAGGTCTGGTCGTTCCACCTGTGCCAGGCGAGCGGACCTTTGCCGGAGCAATGGACGCATCAGACGCTTGACGACCACGGCCACAGGTTCGAATTCTTCTGGGCTGCGCTCGAGCATTTGCCCCTTGCCGATTGCCATCCGGTCTTTCAGCGCGCGCTGCAGTTTTTATCGGCAAGCCTGAAAGCGCGCGGTCATTGGGCAGGCGAACAGCCGTTGCAGGACGATATACTCCGCGCCATTGATTGATGCTCAAGAGAACGTTATGCGCCAGGTTTTGCTTATCGTAGATGTCCAGTCCACCTTCAGCCCGCCCGAGTGGCTGGTCGATGGCGTGCGGGCGTTGTCAGAACGGATCCTGACGATTGCCTCGGTCGAGTTGCACGATGAGCAGGTGACGCCGTTTGAACAGCAACTCGGCTGGCATCCTGCGGCCGAAGACGAAAGCCTGGTCGAGGCCGATAAAGTGTTTATCAAGCACGGTTACGGGCAGACCGCTGAAACCATCGAGTACATCAAGCAACTCGGCGTCGAGCGCGTGCTGGTGTGCGGCATCCAGACCGAAACCTGCGTGCTCGCCGCCGGCTTTGCGCTGTTCGATGCCGGGCTCTCGCCGACGTTGGTGACCGACCTTACGGTGGGCTCATCGCTGGACCGCTCGGGGCAGTTGGGCATCAGTCTGTGGAAGCATCACTTTCGTCAGGTTACGACCCGGGCAGAGGTGATTGCTGAGCTTGATGCTTGAGTCTGTAGCAGTAGTCGTTGCCTATGCTTCGGGATACGCAGCTCTCACTCTGAAGGCGTGACAATAGCTTCACTGGCCTCAGCTTCCAGTTTCAACCGGTCAGCCTTGCTGATGTATTTAGGCTTGCTCTTGGGCGCCAGTTTGGCGCTGGCCTTTTTCGCGTGGGCCTTTAACAGCTGCTTGATTTTCTTTTGACGGTTCACGTTGTCACTCGACTGGTAATTGCTTGAGAGCTACCCGCTGCGCGGCGCGGTGCTTCTTGATCCGGTACATATCGCCATCGGCATGGCTGAGCAGGGTATCGGCATTCTCCGCGTCCTGAGGGTAAAAGGCTACGCCGACACTGCACGACGGCATCGAGACAGCGCCGAACCCGGCGCCCAGCGGCTCGGCCATGGCCGCGAGAATCTGCCCCACCTTGGCGTAGACGGCATCCTGCGATGCGATACCCGGCAACAGCACGGTGAATTCATCGCCACCAATCCGCGCCACCGTGCCAACCTCGCGCACACAGTCTTCCAGGCGCCGGGCAATCATGCAGAGGATGCGGTCACCCATGGCATGCCCATGAACATCATTGATCCCCTTGAAATCATTGACGTCGAGAAACAGCAACGCCAGTGCGCTTTGCTGGCACTGCGCCGTGCGAACGGCCGACTCCAGCCGATCATTGAACAGCGCGCGGTTGCTCAGTGCCGTCAACGAATCATGATGGGCCAGAAAGCGTAACTCCGCTTCGGCCTCGTGCAGCGCTGTCACGTCCCGCGCCACACCGATGCGCGCACCCACCTCCTCGGACCAGAACGCCGCCCAGAGGATGTGCACGATGCCGCCATCCTTGCGGATGTAGCGGTTACGAAAATCGACGTGGGATTGGCCGTTCATGACCCGGACAATGGAGGCCTTTGTCACAGCAAGGTCATCAGGATGAATGTAGTCGGTGATCGGCGTGCCGGTCAGCTCGCCAGCGCGGTAACCCAGCAGCGCCTCGCAGGCATCACTGACAAAGACAATCTGGTGATCCCTGTCGACCACGAAGACCGTGTCCAGCATCAGGTGGATCAGTTTCGGGTACAGCGCTTGGAGGTCAACGGGCATAGGCTGGCACGTCCGGTGGGTGTCGGTGAATCGTAGCGCGATCGCCGCATTGCTAGTGCAGTTACGCTGCGCTTGCCAGCGTTTGTACATCAACCCTGGGCGGCTAGAAAAGCCCCGACGCTGTCTTCGAGCAAGGCCACCAGCTCCGGGTCCATGTACTGAAAATCGTCGGGAATATCCAGGGTATGGAGCGGCTTGTGTTCAAGCAGCCGCGCGTACTGCGCCTGCAGGCGATTGTGGTGCTTGCGTTCCATGACAAAAATCACATCGGCCCAGCGAATGTCTGCCGGGCCGATGGGTTTGCGCGCATTCGGGCTGGTGCCCGCCGACCGGGCATCGAAGCCTGGGCGGCGGCGCCAGAGCGCTTCTGCGGTAGGGCTGCGCCACTGGTTGCGGCTGCAGACGAACAGGAGGTTAGTCACTCTTGATCCAACAGTTGGCGGGTTGAGCGAACGGGATAGCTCAGGCCGAGCTGGCGTGCCCGTAGCAACTTGTCGCCACGGGTGTAGAGCAGCTTCCAGTTCTTCTCAGGCTTGAACAGCAGCGGGTCTGGCGCTTTGCTCTTGCCGTTTTTGCGGGCCTGTGAACGTCTCCAGGCGCGGGTTCTTTGCATGATCATTTCCTCGTGAGTACCGGGTTCAGCAGCCGCGGTAATACGAGTTGGGCTTATAGTAAGCGCGAATCAGCGTTGCGGCTAGCTAGTCGCTGGTTTTCATGCAGGAGCGGGCTTGCCCCGCGATCAGGCCAGCCCAGCCAGCACATAAGGCGGCGCCTGGATTACGACCGCTTCGCGCTCGATCGCGGGGCAAGGCCCGCTCCCACAGGCCCCAATACACCTCTCTAGCGTAACGGCACGTAGATATCCGTCTGCCACTGCGCCTGCGGCGTCTCTGGATACACGCTCAGGTAATGAAAAAATAGCGGCTGATCGCGCAGCTCCTCACCACTGTCCGGCAACCAGTCGCGATAGATCGGATAGATGGATTCACCAATATGGTCGGGCGAACCCACATGCCGCACCACGGCATAGCGCCCGCCAGCAATCAGTCGTTCGTGCACGCCGGCTTCATTCGCCGCCACCGCCTCGTCGATCTCGCCACAAATGGCGAAGCGAAAATCTTCCGCCGGCGTGGTATCGGGGTTGCCATAGGGGATGCCAAAAGTGCGGCTCGACGCCACCGGCGACTGCCCGCTGGCCTTGCGCCAGGCAATGAACCGGTTCACGCTCTGGCTGACCTGCGCGGGCGGCCCGCAGTGCTCCAGCGCCGCGACCCGGGTTTGCGCAAACTCGACAATACGTACCTGCATGATGACGCTCCTGGAAAAGTGAGGGATAGCGAACACCGCATTCCAGGCCTGCCAGTTCGGCTGCCGGCGAAAGCCGCTCGGCGACATCCCCAGCGCCCGCCGAAACGCCCGGCTGAACGCCTCGGGGCTTTCAAAACCTGCCGCGAGGGCGGCCTCCAGTACCGAAAGATCTGCATTGGCCGCCAACCGGTGCGCCGCCTGGCGCAAGCGCATCAACTGCACATAGCGCGAGACCGGCACGCCGACGTACGCCGTGAACTGGCGGTGAAAGTGAAACACCGAAAAGTTCGCCACCTGGCTCAGGGTTTTTACCGACAGATCACCCTCGAGGTTGGCGTCGATGTAGGCCAGTACAGCGCTGAAGCGCAGGGTGTAGGCGGCGTTGGGCGGCAGGTCGGGCACGGCTTCAGGCTCTTGGAAGTACGGTCGGCATAGAATCGACTATACGCGTATGGCGGTGCCTAGCCGGGTTTGCTGATCTTCGTGCAACCTATGCTGAGTCACTGCTTGTAGCGCAGCATTCATCTCAATTTATCAATAAAAAAATCATATAAATCAATAAATTAACCACCTGGCACAACCATTGCGAAGCCCCCCGTCTCTTTCCCCCTTGTGGAACATTGACGTTCATGACCGCTCCCTTCGCCCGCGTGCCCCTGTTACTGGCCATCGCCGCAGCCTCGCCCACGCTCCCCGGCTTCGCCGCCGAGCCAGCCCCCGAAGCCCTGCCGACTGTTACCGTCACCGCGCAAAAGCGCGAAGAGTCGGTGCAGGACGTGCCCTCGGCCATCTCTGTGGTCAGCGCCAGACAGATCGCCGACAGCGGCGGCGGTTTCAGTGCCGGCAAGGCGTTGCAGAACGTGCCCAACGCCATCGCCCCGGAGTTTGCCGGGCACCAGCGGCCGCGCTGGTACATTCGTGGCATGGGCTCGGGGGATATGGCCTCGACCACGGTTTACCCGGTGGGCATCTACACCGATGACGTGTACATCGACCCTCACGTAGCCACCGGTTTTCCGCTCTACGACATGGAGCGCGTCGAGGTGCTGCGCGGGCCGCAGGGCACACTGTGGGGCAAGAACACCACCGGCGGGGCGATCAACTTCGTTTCGCGCAAGCCGGATTTCGAGAGAGCCAACGGTTACTTCAAGCTCGACCTGGGCAACTACAACTCGCGCCTGTACGAAGGTGCCTATGGCGATACGCTGATCGACAACAAGCTGGCCGCACGGGTGGCGTTTGTCGACCAGAGCGCCGATGGCCAACTGGAGAACCAGGTCGATGGCCACACCGTCGGCGATATCCACGACCAGGCCCTGCGCCTGCAGTTGCTGGCGCAGATCAACGACGACCTGCAGGCCACCCTGCAATTGCATGGCCGCGACTACACAGGCCAGGGCATTGCCACCCGCGCCTGGGGGGCGGGGCCGGGCGGCAGCACGCTGTTTGGCCCGGCACCCAAGCCGGATACCGATGAGGCCGCATTTACCGGCAAGGCCGAAGACCGCATCGAGCACAACGGTGTGCAGCTGGCGCTGAAGTGGGACCTGGGCGACCTGCAACTGGATTCGATCACCGCCTTCGACGATATTCACGAAAAAGCTGAAAGCCCGAACATGAGCATCTACGAGTTCGGCCGCGGTTTTAACGATGACCGCTGGAAGCAGGTGTCCCAGGAGTTGCGCTTGTCTTCGGCGAAAAACCAGCCGCTCAGCTGGATCGTCGGCACCCATCTGTTCCATGAGCAGCTCGACAGCCGCAACGACAACGGCCTGTTGCCCAAGCCCTACAATCAGGCCTTTGGCGTGGCCGATTATGGCCGTACCGATATCGACCAGCGCACCGACAGTTTCGCGATTTTCGGCAGCAGCACCTGGCAGGCCACTGACAACCTGAGCCTCACCGCCGGCCTGCGCTGGACCCGCGAAACCAAGGACATCGACCTGCACCGCGTCGCCGCGCCAGATGCCGACGGGGTCAGCTACAGCAGCGAACGCGACTGGTGGAAGCACTATAGCGGCGACCTGGTGACCCGCGTTGAACAGGACGAAAAGCGCACCTGGAACAAGCTAACCTACGACTTCACCCCCGAGTACCAGCTCAATGACAACGCGCGGGTGTATTTCCGTTATGCCAAGGGCTTTCGCTCCGGTGGTTTCAGCGGCGGTGCGCAGGTGCAGGCCGAGGCCTCGGTGGTGGCGCCGGAGAACGTCGATGCCTATGAACTGGGAGTCAAGAGCGAGTGGTTCGATGAGCGCCTGATCGCCAACGCCAACGTCTTTTACTACGACTACTCGGATATCCAGGTCAACGCCGTGTCGGTGCGCGACGGGCAGGTGGTGTCGCTGCTGACCAACAGCGGCCAGGGGGTGATTCGCGGCGCCGAGTTCGAGCTGCAGGCCTTGCCGTTCAGCAACCTGGAGCTGCATGGCTCGCTCGGCTTGCTGCATACCGAATTGCAGGACTTCGAGTCGGGTGGGGTGGATTACTCCGGTAACCGCATTGCCCGCTCGCCGTCGCGGACCCTGGCGGTGGGCGGCAGTTACCGGATACCGCTGGAAAATGGCGATGAAGTGCGCCTGGGCACGGTCTGGCGCTACCAGAGCCGGATCTTCTTCCTGCCCACGGCGCAGCAGGATCACAGCGTGTCCCAGGGCGGCTACACCCTGGGCAATGCCAGTGCCACTTATCACCTGGGCGGGCGCTATGACCTGGACCTGACCGCTTACGTGAACAACCTGACTGACAAGCAGTACAAGACCGACAGCGTGCCGCTGCCGTTTGATATTGCCTGGGATGCGCGCGGGGATCGGCGTACCTTCGGGGTGAGTGCGACTACGCGGTTTTGAGCCGGGGCTGCCGGCCTCATCGCTGGCAAGCAGCTCCCACAGGGTGCGATGACCATCGGTCGGGCTTGCGTGCAAGCCTGTCGATCCACCCCCGGCCCAATCGACCATCCTGCACATACCCCACGTGCAGGAGTGCCCCCATGTCCTATGTAGACGGTTTCGTCCTCGCAGTCCCCACCGCCAACCGCGACACTTTTAAAAAGCACGCCGAAGCAGCAGCCGTAGTGTTCAAGGAATGCGGTGCCTTGAAGGTCATCGAATGCTGGGGCGACGATGTGCCGGATGGCAAGGTCACCTCGTTCCCCATGGCCGTGAAGCTCAAGGGCGACGAGACGGTGGTGTTTTCCTGGATCCTCTGGCCGTCGCGCGAGGTGCGCGATGCCGGGATGCAGAAAATGATGCAAGACCCGCGCTTGCAGCCGGACAAGAATCCGATGCCGTTTGATGGCATGCGGATGATTTTTGGTGGGTTCAAGATTCTGGTGGAAGCTTGAGGTTTTTGGGCTGCTTTGCAGCCCATCGCCGGCAAGGCCGGCTCCCACAGGGAACTGTGAACGCTGACCCTGTGGGAGCTGGCTTGCCAGCGATGCAAGGCAAAGCCTTGCTGCTTTTGATTACACCCTGAACCGCGCCACCAGCGCTGTCAGCTGCCCGGCCAGCCCCGCCAGCGCCTGGCTGGCTTCGCGGGTTTCCTGCGCCCCGGCCGCCGAGCGGGTCGACAGGTCGCGAATGTTCAGCAGGTTGCGATCCACTTCCCGCGCCACCTGCGCCTGTTCCTCGGCAGCGCTGGCAATCACCAGGTTGCGCTCGTTGATCTCGCCAATGGCGCTGTAGATCCCCTCCAGCACCTGTCCCGAGGCCTGGGTGATGCCCAGGGTTGATTGCGCCCGCTGGGTGCTGGCATGCATCGAGGCCACCGCCGCTTCGGTGCCGTGCTGCACGCGGCCGATCATCTGCTCGATTTCCTGGGTCGATTGCTGAGTGCGGTAGGCGAGGGTGCGTACCTCGTCGGCGACCACGGCAAAGCCGCGCCCGGCTTCACCGGCACGGGCCGCCTCGATGGCGGCATTGAGCGCCAGCAGGTTGGTTTGCTCGGACACCGAGCGGATCACCTCCAGTACCTGGCCGATATCGCGAATCTGCCCGGCCAGTTCATTCGAGGCGCTGGCGGCCTGGGAGGTGGACACGGCATTGCGCGCTACTTCTTCCACCGCGGTGGTCATTTCGGTGACGGCGGTGGCAGCCTGTTCCAGCTCCTGGTCCTGCTGGCGCAGGCTGTGCGAGCTCTGTTCGGTGATGCCGTTGAGCGCACCGGCAGCTTCGGCCAGTTGCGTGGCGCAACTGCTGATCTGCCCCAGGGTGTCGCGCTGGCTGTGCTGCATGCGCTGCAGTTCGCTGAACAACTGGCCGATCTCGTTGCTGCTGTGCACCGCCACCGGCACGCTCAAGTCGCCGCCGGCAATACGCTGAAAGTGCTGGCCGGCCTGTTGCAGCGGGCGCAGTACGCGTTGGGCGATAAAGCTCCAGCACAACGCCCCGAGCAGCAAGGTCAGCAGCCCCAGCGCCACGCTCAGCACCTGGGCGCTGCTCAGGCGTCGATCGGATTCGAGCATGATCTGCTGGCTGCGCTCGCTCAACGCCGCCACCAGTTGCTGGCGCAGCGCCTGCAAGCGGCCCATGGCGTTACCAGCGTCGGTGTTGACCCTGAAGTAATGCTGCAGGTCTTTGTTGCCGGTCGCTTCACGCTGGCCGGCCACGGCCTTGGCGTAGTCGCCGAAGGTGGTTTGCAGCTCGACGGCGAGGCCTTTAAAGGTGGGCTCCTGGGCATTGCTGACCAGCTCGCTGATCAGTTGCGCGCTGTTGCCCAGCAGTTCTTGCGAGAGCTTCAAGCGTTTGTTGGCGCTGTCGCTGTGGCCGCCGCTCTGTTCGATAAAGCCCGAAGAGACATTGGCGCTGGCGCGGATCGCCATCAGCAAGGCGTTGTTCAGGCGATCCGACTGGTGCGCGGTCTGGTCCAGTTCGCTGATCTGCTGGTCGCTGCCCACCGCCGCGCGCCAGGCGCTGACGGTGGAAAACAGCAAGGTCAGGCTGAACAGCGACAGCACCCAGAACATACCGGTGCGGATTTTCAGGTCGGCGAACATGCGGGCAGTACTCCTTGAGTTGTTATCAGCACCACGCTTTGCCGCGGCAACGGCGGTGGGTGGTCTGCTATCGGAGTCGCCGGCGGCGGACTTGAGGGCGCTTAGCCTGCTTGTGTTCGATTACCGCACGCTGTTTGCCTCAGCGCCCCTCATGTTGGCGCCGATAGGCCCCCGGCTGCACGCCGACGGCCTTGCTGAAGGCGCGGGTAAACGCGGCAATCGACTGATACCCCACCGCTGCGCACACCTGCTCGACGGTGTTGTTGGCCTTGAGCAACTGGCAGGCATGGCGCATGCGCAGGGCCAGCAATACCTGCCCCGGCGATTGCCCGGCCAGTTCGCTGAAACGCTTGAAAAACGCCGAGCGCGACAGCCCGGTGCAGGCCGCCATGCTTTCCAGCGACCAAGGCTGCTCGGGGTGTTCGATCAACTGCTCGAGCAGGCTGGCAAAGTTGCCGTGGCGGGCCAGGGCGACCAGGCCGCGGATGCCCTGGTCGTCACTGACCCGCTGGCGCAGCACGTACAAGAACAGCAAGTGGCTCAAGCGTTCGAGCAAGGCCGAGGAGGGCGCAGGCAGGCGTTGGCACTCGGCCAGGATCAGCTCGAACAGCGCCCGCGCCGCGCTTAGCGCCGGGTCGCCGGCGCGCAGGATGATCCAGTCGTCCAAGCCATCGATGATCAGCGACGACAAGCCCGGCTGAAAATGAAAGAAGCCGCACACCAGGCCCACGCCATCGGCGGCTGTACTGTCCAGCGGCTGCATGACCTGGCGCGGTTGCTGCTGGGCCAGCTCGCACTCCTCGGCGTTGGACAGCCGATAGTTGAAGTCGCGCAGCAGGAACACCGCATCGCCCGCTTGCAGGCGAATGGCCTCGGCCTGGCCATCGATATGCAGCCAGCAGTGGCCCTGGACGATCAGGTGGAAACTGGCCCGCGCCAGGCCGTGGGTGCTGGCGTGCCAGCCACCGCAGTAACGCCCGACATGGAATAGGCTGGCGTCTAGCTCAAGGCTTTCTAATAACCAATCGACTACTGGGCTGGATGAAATCATCTAATGAAAAGACTCAGGAGCAAGTAATAGCGACTGCAGAATATGGCAGGTAATTCTTATAACCAACAGACTTGTGGCACACCCTCAGTCAGCAGGAGTCCACTCCATGTCGCGCGTCACTGTCCATACTCTGCAAAGCGCCCCAGAGGCTGCACGCCCTTACCTGGAAAACGCCCAGAAGGCTTCGGGCTTCATCCCCAACCTGCTCGGC
This sequence comes from Pseudomonas sp. NPDC087612, assembly GCF_044743505.1. Lineage (NCBI taxonomy): Bacteria > Pseudomonadati > Pseudomonadota > Gammaproteobacteria > Pseudomonadales > Pseudomonadaceae > Pseudomonas > Pseudomonas sp. NPDC087612. Next base: position 481,993 of record NZ_JBIUWO010000001.1, on the reverse strand, counting down.
GTGCTGGCCAGCGCCCCGGCGGCGCTGGAAACCTACGTCACCGTCTCGGCACTCAACGGCAAGGCCGAGCTGAGCCTGGCCGAGCGTGAAGTGGTGCAACTGGTGGCCGCCACCAATCATGGCTGCGACTTCTGCGTGGCCGGCCACACCGCCGTGGCACTGAACAAGGCCAAGCTGGCGCAGGAGGTGGTCGACGCCCTGCGCGCCAAGGGCGAGCTGCCAGAAGAGAAGCTCGAAGCCCTGGCGGCGTTCACCCGCGAAGTGATCGCCACCCGCGGCAATGTCAGCGAAGCCGGCTACGGTGCGTTTCGCGAAGCCGGCTACAGCGAAGGCAATGCCCTGGAGGTGATCCTCGGTGTCAGTCTGGCAACCCTGTGCAACTTTGCTAATGTGTTCGCCCAGACGCCGCTCAATGACGAGCTGAGCAAGTACCGCTGGCAGCCCTCGGCATAACGACCCTCGGCGCCAGCGCAGGCTGGCGCATTGTTAAAGGAGTAAACCCTATGCTCGATCCCGCATTGGTCGCGTGGCTGGACGCCCAGGCTGAAGCTCTCGACCAGGGCCACGGCGACCCGCAGGCGGTGCTGGGGCAACTGGCGGCGGCGCAGGTGCTGCGCGTCGGTATTGACCAGAACCTGGGCGGCAGTGGCGGCACGGTCGCCGACGCGGTCGAGACGCTGGCCACGGTCGCCAGCCATTCCCTGGCGGCAGCCTTCGTGTTCTGGGGCCAGCGCGCCTTTATCGAATACCTGCTGCACAGCCCCAACGCCGGGCTGCGTGAACGCCTGCTGCCTGAGCTGCTTAGCGGCCAACTGGCTGGCGCCACCGGCCTGTCCAACGCCATGAAGTACCTCTCGGGTATCGAAGCGCTGCAGGTCAAGGGCCTGCGCGACGACCAGGGCTGGACCCTGGCCGGGCGCCTGCACTGGGTCACCAACCTGCGCAAGGGCGGTTTCGTGGTGGCGGCGGCGATTGAAGAAGAGGGCGCCTCGCCGTTTGTGCTGGCGATTCCCGATCACGCTACCGGGCTGAGCCGCTCTGACGACCTTGAGTTAATGGGCCTGCAGTCGAGCAACACCGCAGCCTTGAGTTTCGAACAGGTGTCGATCAGCCGTGACTGGCTGCTGCACGACAACGCCAAGCAGTTTCTGCCTGCCGTGCGCCCGTCGTTCCTGGGCCTGCAATGCGGCATGGCCATCGGCCTGGCGCGGCGCTCATTGAGCGAGGTGGAGGGGCACCTTCAGGGCATGCGCTCGTTCCTTGGCGAGGCGCTGCAGGTGCTGCGCGAGCGCCTGGAAAACACCGTGGCCGAACTGAAAAAGGGCTTGCTCGACGGCCGTTTCCTGAGCCAGCCGGCGGCCTTGTTCAAGCTGCGCATCACCCTTGCCGAAACGGCTGCCGATGCCGTGCAGCTTGAGTTGCAAGCCAGTGGCGGCAAGGCTTACCTGACCGCCTACGGCGCAGGTTTTGCCCGGCGCTGGCGCGAGTCGGCGTTCGTGCCGATCGTCACCCCAAGCCTGGTGCAACTGCGCGCCGAGCTGCAGCGCCAGGCGTCGTCAGCATGACCGAAGTGTTGCTCGACGCCCGAGGCATCAGCCTCGGCTACCCGCGTGAACAAGGCTGGCAAAGCGTGCTGGAAAATTTCGACCTGCAACTGGCGCCGGGCGAGGTGATCACCATCCTCGGCCCCAGTGGCGTTGGCAAATCCAGCCTGTTGCGGGTGCTGGCCGGTTTGCAGCAGGCCCGCGCCGGCAGCGTCAGCCTGCTCGGCGAGCCGTTGCAGGGCCCGCACCCGCGCCTGGCGGTGGCCTTCCAGGACCCCAGCCTGCTGCCCTGGCTGAGCCTGGAAAGCAACGTTGCCTTCGGCCTGGACTTCGCCCGCCAGCCCAAGCTCGCTGCCAGTGAGCGACGGGCGCGCATCGACCATGCCATCGAGGCGGTCGGCCTGCAGCATGCACGCGAGCAGTACCCGGCGCAGCTCTCCGGCGGTATGGCCCAGCGCACCGCGCTGGCCCGCTGCCTGGCGCGCCAGCCACAAGTGCTGTTGCTCGATGAACCCTTCGGTGCGCTGGATGAAGTCACCCGCGCCGACATGCAGCAACTGCTGCTGCAACTGATTGCCCGGCACAACACCGCGGCCATCCTTATTACCCACGATATCGACGAAGCCCTGCTGCTGTCCGATCGCGTGCTGCTACTGGGCAACCACCCGGCGCGCACCCTCGGCCAATGGCTCATCGACCTGCCGCAACCCCGCGAGCAGCGGGTCGAGGAACTGGGCGCGCTGCGCATCGACATACTCAAAACCCTTCGGCGGGCCAGCCGCACACCCGAACCTTCTTCTGAACCTATGCCGCTGCCGTCGGAGACTGCCCATGTGCCTGGACGACTTCACCCACACTCGTCGTGACTTCATCAAACTCAGCGCCTTGCTCACCGCCGGCGGCGCCATGCCGCTGCTCGGCAGCCTGCAGGCCCGCGCCGCGAGCGACCCGGACGCCCCGGTACGTATCGGCTACCTGCCGATCACCGACGCCACGCCGTTGCTGGTGGCGCACAACAATGGCCTGTTCGAAGCCGAAGGCATCAAGGCCGAGCGGCCGGTGCTGCTACGCAGTTGGGCACAGGTGATCGAGGCGTTCATCTCCGGGCAGGTCAATGTCATTCACCTGCTGTCGCCGATGACCGTCTGGGCCCGTTATGCCAGCAAGGTGCCGGCCAAAGTGGTGGCCTGGAACCACGTTGGCGGCTCGGGCCTGACCGTCGCCCCGGGCATCACCGAGGTCAAGCAACTGGGCGGGCAGACCGTGGCCATTCCGTTCTGGTATTCAATCCATAACGTGGTGGTGCAGCAGCTGTTTCGCGACCATGGCCTGACCCCGGTGTCCAGGGCCGCCACAGCCCAGCTGGCCGCCAACGAGGTCAACCTGGTGGTGTTGCCGCCGTCAGACATGCCGCCGGCCCTGGCCAGCAAGCGCATCGCCGGCTACATCGTCGCCGAGCCGTTCAACGCCCTGGCCGAAGACCTCAAGGTTGGCCGCGTGCAACGCTTTACCGGCGACATCTGGCGTAACCATGCCTGTTGCGTGGTGTTCATGCACGAGCACGACCTGAACAACCGCCCCGAGTGGTCGCAGAAGGTGGTCAACGCCATCGTCAAGGCCCAGCTGTGGACCCGCGAGCACCGCGCCGAAGCCGCCGCGCTGCTGTCCAAGAGCGGGCCGAACAAATACACCCCGCACACCCCGCAGGTGCTCAGCCAGGTGCTGGCGCCGGCGGCCGCGGCCCGCGACGCCTACATCGCCAATGGCGCGATCCAGCATGCGCAGTGGGACGAAAAGCGCATCGATTTTCAGCCTTATCCGTTCCCCAGCTACACCGAAGAACTGGTGCGTCGCCTGCAGAACACCCTGATCGAGGGCGACAAGGGTTTCCTTGCCGGCCTCGACCCGCAGCAGACTGCCCGCGACCTGGTCGACGACCGCTTCGTGCGCAACAGCATCGCCGCCGTTGGCGGGCTCAAGGCCTTCGGTTTGCCCGAGAGCTTCGAGCGTAGCGAGGAGTTTTCGATCTGATGGGCAAGCATGCAATCCATGGCGCCCTGGGCGTCGCCGGCCTGCTCGGCTTGTTGTTGCTGTGGTGGTTGGGCGTGCATGCGTTCGGCCAGGCCGATGGCCTGTCGGCGCGTTTTTCGCCGCAGGCGACCCTCAGCAGCCTGATCGAGCTGCTGGGCCAGGGCGAGGTCTACGAGCACATCTGGGTCAGCCTCAAGCGTATCCTTGTCGGCTTGCTGCTGGCCTTGCTGATCGGCGTGCCGCTGGGCTTGCTGGTGGGCAGCTACCGTCACCTGGAGGCGGCGACTACCCCGGCGTTCCAGTTCTTGCGGATGATCTCGCCGCTGTCGTGGATGCCGGTGGTGGTGATGCTGATGGGGGTGGGCGACCAGCCGATCTACTTCCTCCTGGCCTTCGCCGCGCTGTGGCCGATCCTGCTCAACACCGCTGCGGGGGTGCGTCAGCTCGACCCGCGCTGGCTGCAGTTGAGCCGCAGCCTCAGCGCCACACGCTGGGAGACCCTGTGCAAGGTGATCATCCCCGGCGTGCTCGGCCATGTACTGACCGGCGTGCGCCTGGCCATCGGCATCCTGTGGATCGTGCTGGTGCCGTGCGAGATGCTCGGAGTCAGTGCCGGGCTGGGCTACTTCATCCTCGATACCCGTGACCGGCTGGCGTATTCGGAGCTGATGGCGATGGTGCTGCTGATCGGTGTGCTGGGCTTTATGCTCGATGCCATTGCCCGTGGCCTGCATCGGCGATGGGTGCATGCTTGATCGTGGGCAAGTTGCAGTGCTTTAGCGATTGATTTGCAAATTGCCTGTGGCCGTCTAGATTCTCATTCGGACCACGTTCAGTTTTTCAATGAAGCAATTGACCTTCGCCGACGTCAGGTGCGCAAGCCAGTGGATAACTCAAGGTCGCCTTACTGCCGCTGTTTGGAAATGCGTGCCGTAGATCGAACTTATCCTGCTGACAGCGTCGTCGGAGAATGTCATGAGCCTCAGATTATTCAATGCAATCGTATTCCAGATCCCGATAGTGGCAATCGCTTTAGCACTATTGGCAGGGTGTGCCGAGCACCCACCAACGCCTGTTGCCCAGCCCCCTGAAAAGTCGCTCGCAACCTTGGTACAGATCAAGCGAATAGACAATTACTGCCTAGCGGTGGGGACGCGCGGTTCAGAGGCGCCCTATTATTTCCGTGTTGTTGAGCTGGCCATGTGCAATGACCGGGACCCCGCACAGCAATGGCAATACAACGAAGACAAGGAACTGCTTTCCGAGATCACCGACCCGAATGGCGAGCGATTGATGCTGTACGGGATGGATATAGTCGGTGGCAGATCGTCCGTTTCGGCGCGTTCACGACCTTCGACAATGAGGCCCCAGTACCGCTGGGAGCATGACGCCCAGCGAAACAGACTGACGACGCAAAACCCTAGCCACGCAGGGCTTGCGTTGACCGTGTTTGGCGCGGGTGGCGCTTGGCTGGACCCTTGGGTCAGTGGCCGTGTGACGCAGAACTTTACGATTGCACCGATTCAACAGCCCGTCGCTCCGTGGGTGCAAATCAAACAGAGTAATGGCCACTGCCTGGCCGTAGGGGAGCTTGATGCTTCGCAATCGCTCGCGACTCGCCGTGTCGGCCTGGTTACTTGCAACGCTACCGATCCAGCGCAGCAATGGCGCCACACTGCAGATAACGAAATGATTTCCGCAGTGGCCGACAGCAAGGGCGGGGCATTGCTGCTGGAGGGGGAAAATATAGAGGTTGGCCGAGCCGCTGTTTGGGCCCGCCCGCGCACTTCAAAGGCACAGGCCTTCCAACATTGGACGTACAACAGTCGGCGAAAGGGCCTCTTTCCTCAGGGCCCGGGCGCGGCTGATAAAGCCTTGACCGCTTTTCTCGACGACCTGGGAATGTCCTGGCTGGACCGCTGGAACGGCACGCCAATGCAACAGTTCACGCTTGATCCCGTCAGCCCCTGACAGGTCAGCACGCTACCCCCATCAACTTGCCGCCTGGGTGCGGCAAGTTGATGATCGGGTTCTTGGGATGCTTTGGCTTCAGTTCAATGGGCAACACGATGCACTCATAAGCGCCGTCGGCCATAAACCCGCGCCGCAACACTGGCAAGCGCTGCACACAACATCAGGCTAACCCCCAATGCCTGCCACTCACTCGCCAGGCTCAAGCCCGCGCCAATCAACGCGTAATACAACAACCCGAACAACGCCCCCGCCGTCCCCCGGCAATCGCCATACTCGATCAGCGCCGAACCCAGCAGCAGCGCAATCGCCATGGCGAAGGCGCCGAGCATGAAGGCCATGGCCACCGCGATCAGCCAGTGCTCGCCCAGCAGCAGGATCGCCAGCGCCGCCAGCAGGTTCACCGCGCATGCCAGGTTGAGCAGGGTTGCCTGGCTGACACCCCGTGCCAGCAATCGCGCATTGAGGCGCGCGCCGAGCAGCGAGCCCAGCGCCAGCAGTACGCCGCTGTAGCCAAACAGGCTGTGCAACTGCAAACGCTGGAAAATGAACGGTGCCAGGCTGTACCAACTGAACACGCCGATGTTGAACAACGCCACCAGCAGCGTCGCCAGCAGCACCCGGCGATCACCGAGCATGCGCCGCAAGGTGCCGATCACACTGGCGTGGTGGGGCGTTTGCGGGCGGGTTTCCGGCATCAGTTGCCAACTCCACAGCCATAACGCCAGGGCCATCAGCAACTGCGCGGCGAGCACGCCACGGTAACCCAAGGCCTGGGTCAGCAGCGAGCCGCTGAGTACGCCAATCGCCGGGCTGATGGCCAGGAACATGCCGATCAGGGAAAACACCCGCGCCAGTTGCGCACCGCTATATGCATCGCGTAGCGCGGTTTGCGTCACCACCGAACCGACCGCTGCGGCGAACGCGGCGACGATGCGCGCGCCAAGCAGGCCGGCGAAAGTGGTGACCAACAGGGCCGCCAGCGAAGCAAGGCCGTACAGCAGCAAGCCTGTGAGCAACGCCGGGCGCCGGCCCCAGAGGTCGCACAGGCGGCCCCAGACCAGCACGCCGACGGCAAAGGCGGCGAAATACAGCGACAGGGTTTGCCCCGCCTGTGCAGGCGTTACCCCAAAGCCCTGGCCGATATCCACCAGGGCGGGGCTGTAGAGGGTTTCGCCGATCTGCGGGAACATCAGCAGGGCCGTGGCCAGGGGCAACCAGGTGCGTTGGGTCATGAGCAGGGTCCCGTGGGTAAAAGGGCGCTCATGGTAGGCGGCGGGCGATGGGTGTATTGTCGCGGTCTGGTCTAGAAATAGTGAAAATCGGACAACCTGCATGGCCTGGCTGGAACCTACCGCCCTCTTCAACCCCGAGCACGTCGATGCGCCCATCGTCGGCATCTGCTCGGCCCTGGGCGAGCACGATTCCGGCGTCCATCAGCACCGTATGGGACAGGTGCTGTTCACCCGCCAGGGCTGTGTGCGCATCGATGCCCAGGCGCCGGACCTGCTCTGCCTGCTGCCGCCGACCCGCGCGGCCTGGATTCCCGCCGGCGTAGCCCATCGGGCGCGAATGCGGGCGACCGTGGACTATCGCTCGGTGTACCTGGACACCCGCCACTGGCCGCGTTTGTCGGATGAAGTGGTGATCCTCGACGTCAACCCGCTGCTGCGCGAGCTGCTCGAACGCATCGCCCAGGCGCCGTTCGAAACCGACTGGAGCCAAGGCGCCGCCGCGCACCTGGCCGGCCTGTGCATCGCCGAACTGCAGGCTGCCGGGCAGCAGCCGATGCGCTTGCCGCTGCCCAGGGACCGGCGCCTGGCACGCCTGGTCGAGAACCTTGAGCAGTTGCCGCCGCCGCTGCAAGAGCTGGCCCGCACGGTGGGCGCCAGCGAGAAAACCATCGGTCGCTTGATTCGCCGCGACACTGGCATGTCCTACCAGCAATGGCGCCAGCAGTGGCGGCTGGTGCGGGCGGTGGAGCAGTTGGCGATCCATCAGCCGCTGACCCAGGTGGCGCTGGAGCTGGGCTTTGCCAGCGACAGTGCGTTTATCGCCTTCTTCAAAAGCATGACCGGCAGCACGCCGCGGGCGTATTGCCGCTGAGCAGAAGAGCAGCCCAGGCTCAATCTTGCAGGTCGTCCTCGCTCATCCACTCCACGGCATCGGCCAGTGCCACCTCGGCCACCCACTCACTGAAACTGCGGGTCACCTGTTCATAGCTCAGGCGCGAGCGTAGCTCCAGCTTGTCGGCGAACGACAGGTGCGCGGTGATTACCTTGTCTTCGATCACCCCGTCGCGTACCACGAAGAAGGCAAAGTCTTCGCGGTCCTGGCGGCGGGCGAACAGGTAGACCTCGAAGTCCGCACCGGTCTCCTTGGCGAAGGCCCGGGCGGCGAAGGCGTTTTTGTTCAGGTCCGGGCCTTGTTGCAGTGACGCCGGGGTATCGCAGAAATACCACGGCTCCCAATCGGTCAGGCCTTTGTGAATGAACCAGCGGTAGGCAAGCGGGTAGGGCATGGGGTTGGTCCGTCAATGAATGCAGGCGCGGCGGTACTCGCCCGGCGTTACGCCATAGGCTTGCTTGAACTGCCGGTTCAAATGGCTCTGGTCGGAAAAGCCCAGGGCGAAGGCGACGTTGAACGGCAGGCAGTCGTTTTTCAGCAGTTCGCGGGCGCGGCTCAGACGCCGTTGCTTGAGCCAGGCATGGGGCGGCAGGCCGGTGGCCTGGCGGAACACCCGGGCAAAGTGGAAGGGCGAGAGGTTGACTGCCGTGGCCAGTTCTTCCAGCGATGGCGGGTAGGCCAGGCGGCTGTCCATCAGTTCCTTGGCCCGGGCCACGGCGCAGGGTTCGTTGCCGGGCGCGGACGCGGTGCCGGCACGGGCATGGCGTTGCACCAGCAACAGCACCGCTTCGCGCCAGGCGGTTTGTTGTTCCAGGGCACTGGCGCCGTGTTCGGCCGAGCAGTGCAGCCAGCTGAAGGCCTTGGCCAGTTGCGGGTCGTGCAGCACGCTGGCGTCAAAGCGCGGCAGGCCGTCGCGCTTGAGCTCCAGCTCGTCGAGCACGCCGGTGATGCGCTCGCTGTCGGGGTAAAAACCGCGATAGCGCCAGCCATCTTCGCTGGCCTTGGCACCGGTGTGCAGCTCGTCGGGGTTGATCAGCACCATGCTGCCCACCGGCGCCAGGTGTTCGCTGCCGCGGTGCCAGAAACGCTGGGCACCGGACTCGATGATGGTGATCACGTAGCCTTCGTGCACATGGGGAGCGAAGCGCTGCTGAAAATAACGCGCGTGCAGCATCTCGGTATCACCGAGCGCCGAGGCTTGCCAGAAGCGGGTCTGTTCCTTGTGTGCAGGGTTCATGGGCTGCCGTTCAACCACCAACGAAAGACAAAAAAGAAGGCCATGCTCAGCAGCATGCTGATCAAGGTGCTGCGGGTCAACAGCACCAGCACCACCGCCACTACCGAACCGACCAGGTAAGGGTTGCTCAGGCTCAGGTCGAGCTGGTGCCCGGGCAAGAACACAATCGGCCCGCAAATGGCGGTGAGCATGCCCGGCACGGCAAAGCCGAGGAACTGCCGGGCGTTGGAGCTCAGGCGCAGGGGCAGGCGCGGCTCGAGAAAGGCATAGCGGTTGAGGAACACCAGCAGGCCCATGCCGATAATCAGGGCGAAGATCATGCGCGTGCTCCACTGAATTTCTGGCAGACAAAGCCGGCGCTCATGCCCAGCAACCCGGCGGCCACCAGGCCGATGTCCCAGTGCCAGGCGCTGAACAGCACCGAGCAGAACAGCGACACCGCCACGCACACCACGGTGGGCAGGTTGCGCACCAGCGGCGCGATCAGGGCGACGAAGGTGGCGACGATGGAAAAATCCAGGCCTAGCTGGTCGAGGTGCGGAATGTTCTGGCCGAGGATGATCCCGGCCAGGGTGAACAGGTTCCAGGCAATGTAGAACGTCAGGCCGACCCCCAGGGCATACCAGCGATTGAACTGCTGTTGGTCGTACTGGCTGGTGAGGGCGAAGAACTCGTCAGTGAGCAAAAAGCCCAGGCCCAGCCGCCAGCGGGTCGGCAGGCCCGACAGCACCGGGCGCATCGACAGCCCGTAGAGTAGATGCTGGGAAGTCAGCAACAGGGTGGTCAGCAGGATCGAGAACAGGTTGGCGCCGCCCTTGAGCATGCCGATTGCCACCAGTTGCGCGGCACCGGCAAAGACGATCGCCGACAGGCCCTGGCCTTCCCAGGGGCTGAGGTTGGCTTCGATGGCCATGGAACCGGCCAGCAGCCCCCAGGGAGCGACGGCGAGGGACAACGGCAGGATGGCGATGGCGCCACGGATGAAGGCCTGGCGGGCGAACGGCGGACTGGACATGGACGGCAGCAACAACCAATGAACAAGGTTGTACAGCATGCCAGAGGCGGGCGCCGCTGACTTGAACGATCTTGCTGTCAGCGGCGCGGCAGAGGGCTTGGCGCTCAGTAGTGGTTGCTGGCCAGGCGGCGCTGCGCGGCGATGCAGCCATTGATGTCCACCGCTTTTTGCCAGTAGGCCTTGCTCTGCGCCGGGTCGGTGCTGGCCAGCAGGCGGTAGACCTCGGCCTGGTAGTCGCGCTGGCGGCCCCACTGCATGGCCAGGCCCTGCGGTTGCTCGCGATGGCACAACAGGCGCACGGCCGGTTGCGGGTAGTAGGGGGCGTACAGGCTGGCCAGGTTCGGCACGCTTTCGAGCGCGTTGCGGTATTCGCTACGGCTGTAGTTGGGGCACCAGTTCTCGATGCCCAGGGCCGCCGGGGCAAAGCCCTGGCCCATGCTGGCTTCGAGCAGCGGGCAGGCGGCAGCGGAAATCTGTGCTGCCGGCAGGTAGGTGATGTAGTAGAGCGCCAGGCGATACTGGGCAGCCGGGTGGTCAAGCTCCACGGCTTTTTTCAACAGGCTCACCGCAGGCGCCAGGGTGCGGCCCAGGGCCTGGCCTTGCTGGGCAAGATCCTGGTCGGTGGTGCTGGTCTTGAGCGTGAAGCTGGCGCTCTGGTTGTCGGCCTGTTCCAGCAAACTCACGGCCTGGCGGTACAGCAGGTCGGCATGCGGGTCGATCTGTACGCCGGCAGCCAGTACCGAAGTCGGCAGCACGACGGCGAGCAGGCCGTGCAAAAGGGGCGAGCGGATCAAGGAAGTGCCTCTGGAATTCGGGACCGGGCGGGTATGCATGTTGGCTTGGAGACGACTGCGCTGTTCAGGGTTCAATCCGACTGTCCATAGTGTGGCTGGCCTGGGTGATAGCGCGCCATTCTAACCGCTCCGGGCCCGCGCCCGAAAGCGTAGCCCGTCAGGGCAACAGTTGCCGGATGTTGTAGGCCAGCCCGACGGCGGCGATGGCCAGCAGTACCACGGCGCTGATGGCGCTGATCAGGCGCCGGTCGAGGCGCTCGGCCAGGCGGCCGATGACCAGGATGTACAGGCCCAGAATGCCCAGGTCGAGCACCAGCCAGACCAGCGCCAACAGCATCAGGCTGTGGCTGAACTGCTCGGTGACCTGAATGAACTGCGGGAAGAAGGCGACGAAAAACAGGATGTCCTTGGGGTTCGACAGGCCAATGGCAAACCCCTGCCATAGCCCGCCCTGGCGCACCGCATGCGGCGCTGCGGCGTGCGCGGGCCGGCGCAGTTCGGCCAGCGCGCCGAGGCCCAGAAAGCCGATGAACAGGCAGCCAAACACGCTCAAGGCGCTAAGCAGCAGCGGGTTGATCGCGGCGCTGCTGAAGATCAGCAGCGCCGCCAGGGCGATCAGCACCAGTGACGCGCCGTTGGTGCCCAGGGCGGTCAGCAGTGCCTGTTTGCGCCCGGCGCGAGCGGTGGTGTTGACCACCAGCGCCACCACCGGGCCGGGGCTGGCGATCAGCAGCACAACGGTCAGGGCGTAGGTAGCAAGCAGGGCACTGTTCACGGGCGGGTCTCGAGGGCGTTTGGCGGGAGCGCAATTCTCGGCAGGCCCGGTCCGGTTGTAAAACGCCTGTTACTGTGGCCTTCTATTAGTTTGACTCATGCTAGAGGCGGCCATGACCGAACGCATTCCCGCATTGCAGGCGCTCAGAGCGTTCGAGGTGGCCGCGCGCTACGGTTCGTTCACCCGCGCTGGCGAAGAACTGGCCCTGACCCAGGGCGCCATCAGCCATCACATCAAAACCCTCGAAGGCCTGTTCGACTGCGCCCTGTTCGAGCGTCGCGGGCCGAAAGTGGTGCTGACCGAAGCGGGGCGGCTGCTGGCCCAGGAGCTGAAAGTCGGCTTCAAGATCATCGAAAACGCCTGCGGCCTGCTCAGACAGGACCGCCAGCAACTGCGCCTGAAGGCGCCCTCGACCCTGACCGTGCGCTGGTTGCTTGGCCAGTTGGCGCTGTTCAAGCACTGTGAGGAACACGCTCAGGTGCAACTGAGCAGCGTGTGGATGGACATCGATACGGTGGATTTTTACAGCGAGCCCTACGACTGCGCGATCCTGTTGAGCGACGGACATTTCGGCGCCGGCATCGCCAGCCTCAAGCTGTTTGACGAATGGCTGGTACCGGTGTGCCAGCCCGGTTACCCGGCAGACCTGGCCCATTGCGAGCTGCTGCACCCATCTCCCGACCGGCGCGACTGGCGGCGCTGGTTGCAGCGCACCGGGGCTGCAGCCATCAGCCTTGAGCGCGGCCAGCTGTTCGACACCCTTGACCAGGGCATCTCGGCGGCTCAGCAAGGCCTGGGTGTGGCCGTGGTCGACCTATTGCTGGCCAGCGCCGAGCTCGCCGCCGGGCGCCTGGTCACGCCGTTTGCGCAGGCGGTGGCCACCGGTGAGGGCTATTACCTGGCCTGGCTGCAGGCCAGCCCCAAGGCCCGCCAGGTGCAACAACTGGGGGCGTTCCTGGTGCAGCAGGTGCCACAATTGCCTGCCCAGGGCTTTGATTATTTATATGACTAATACTGCGGCGCGCCAGCATCGGGCAGCAGCCGCGTGCTCATGAAGTCGATGAACACCCGCAGCCGTGGCGGCACTTGCCGCCCCGAGGGCCACAGCAGGTAGAAGCTGCCGCGGCGCTCCATGTAGTCATCGAGCACGGTCACCAGGTCGCCGCGCTGCAACTGCTGGCGCACGGTGAAGTCGGGAATGCAGGTGATGCCGCGATCGCACATGGCAAAGCAGATGCGCGTGTCGACGTGGTTGCAGACCATCGACACCGGGATCTCATAGGCGTGGCCGGCGGGCTCCTGACGCAGCGGCCACTGTTCGAGCTTGCCGGTGCTCGGGAAGCGGTAGTGCAGGCAGGTGTGGCGGGCCAGCTCGGCGGGGTGCGCGGGGCTGCCATTGCGCGCCAGGTACGCCGGCGAGGCCACCAGTACATGGTGAAAATGGCCAAGAAAGCGCGCGCTCAGGCGTGAGTCGCTGGGCGTGCCGCCGCGCATTACCACGTCAAAACCTTCGCCGATGATATCGACCATGCGGTCGTCGAAATCCAGGTCCAGCTCGATCTCCGGATACTGCGCCATGAACTCGCTCAAGGCCGGCATCACCAGCGCAGTGACTTGCGGCAGGCTGATGCGCAAACGCCCGCGCGGCACTTCACTGGCCTGGGACAGCTCAAGCTCGGTGGCCTCGATCTCGGCAAGGATGCGCCGGCTGCGCTCCAGAAACTGACTGCCCTCGGCGGTGAGGGTGATGCTGCGCGTGCTGCGGTGAAACAGGCGTACGCCCAGGCGACGCTCCAGGCGCGCCACGCGCTTGCCAATGGCCGAGGCGCTGACCCCCAGCGACTGCGCAGCGCCGACAAAACTGCCGGTTTCTGCCACCCGCACGAACACCACGAAACCGCTGAGGCTATCCATCTGCATTTCCCGATTGCGGACACCTGTGTCCGTTATGAGCGGAATTGTACCCGGCTTTTTCCGCAGTGCCTGCAGGCTTAAGGTTCGCCCATCTTTCCTACAGGAGTTTCACCATGACCCACATCAGCTGCAGCGCCGATGGGCCGGCCGCACTGGAGCAGCCCTTGCCGGTCAGCGGCCTGCTGGCCCTGGCCATGACCGGCTTTATCGCCATCCTCAGCGAAACCTTGCCGGCCGGCCTGCTTGGGCAGATCTCCAGCGGCATGCAGGTCAGTGAGGCGATGGCCGGGCAGATGGTCAGCGTCTATGCCCTGGGCTCGCTTTTGACCGCCATCCCGCTGGTGACCCTGACCCAGGGTTGGCGCCGGCGGCCGGTGCTGTTGCTGGCGATTATCGGCTTCTTGCTGTTCAACACGGTGACGGCGTTGTCGAGCTCGTACTGGCTGACCCTGGTCGCGCGCTTCATGACCGGTGTTGCCGCGGGCCTGGCCTGGGGCGTGATTGCCGGGCATGCACGGCGCATGGTCAGCCCCGAGCAGCAAGGCCGGGCCATGGCGGTGGCGATGATTGGTGCGCCAGTGGCCTTGTCGCTGGGGGTGCCGGCCGGCACCTGGCTGGGCGAGTTGCTGGGCTGGCGCATGACCTTTGCCCTGGTGTCCGGCGCGACCCTGGTGCTGGTGGCCTGGGTGCTGTGCAAGGTGCCGGATTTCGACGGCCATGCCCCCGGCCAACGCCCCGGTATCGCTCAGGTGCTGCGCACACCCGGGGTGCTGGCGGTGCTGCTGGTGATCCTCACCTGGGTGCTGGCGCACAACGTGCTGTACACCTACATCGTGCCGTACCTGGCCTCGGTGGGCCTGGCGGCGAGCACCGGCATGGTCCTGCTGACCTTCGGCATTGCCGCCCTGGCCGGCATCGGCGTGGTCGGTGCGCTGATCGACAAGCACCTGCGCAACATGGTCCTGCTGAGTTTGTTCGGTTTTGCCGTGGTGGCGCTGGTGCTTGGTTTTGTCAGCCAGTCGGCGCCGCTGGTGTATGTCAGTGTCGCGCTCTGGGGCCTGACCTACGGCGGCGCGCCAACCCTGCTGCAAACCGCCAGCGCCGATGCCGCCGGGGAGGGCGCCGATGTCGCCCAGTCGATGATTGTCACGGTATGGAACTCGGCCATTGCCGCCGGTGGCCTGCTTGGCGGTGTGTTGCTCAGCCAGTGGGGCGTGGCCAGTTTCCCCTGGGTGTTGCTGGCGCTGATCGCCCTGGCCCTGCTGATTGCCGGTCGCGCCCATGGCCACGGTTTCGCCCCGGGCGCACGGGTGCCGAGCTAAGTTCGCCAGGCCGCCGCGCAGACGGGTAGAATCGCCACATACACAGGTGTTTTCGAGGTTGCAGCGGTGGAGTTACAGCAGGGCTTTGTCCTGACCCGGCATTGGCGCGATACCCCGGCCGGTACTGTTGTCGAGTTCTGGCTGGCCACCGACCAGGGCCCACGGCGCTTGCGCCTGCCGCTGCAGACTTCAGTGGCGTTCATCCCCGCCGAGCAGCGGCGCCAGGCCGAAGCGGTGTTGCGCGGCGAGCGCGAGGTCGAGTTGCGCGAGCTGGCCCTGCGCGATTTTGAACAACGGCCGGTGCTGGGCTTGTACTGCCGTCAGCACCGCCAGTTGATCCAGCTGGAAAAGCGCCTGCGCGCCGCCGGCGTGCAAATCTACGAAGCCGATGTGCGCCCGCCGGAGCGCTACCTGATGGAGCGCTTCATCACCGCGCCGGTCAGCTTCAGCGGCACGGCGGATGCCAGCGGCGTGTTGATCGACGCCCAGCTCAAGCCCGCCGCCGATTACCGCCCCACGCTCAAACTGGTGTCGCTGGACATCGAAACCACCGAACGCGGCGAGCTGTATTCGATTGCCCTCGAAGGCTGTGGCCAGCGCCAGGTGTACATGCTCGGCCCGGCCAATGGCGACGCCGCAGGCGTGGATTTCGACCTCGAATACTGCGACAACCGCGCTCAATTGCTCGAACGCCTCAACGACTGGCTGGCCGTGCACGACCCCGATGCGATCATCGGCTGGAACCTGGTGCAGTTTGACCTGCGCGTACTGCAGCAGCACGCCACCCAGCTCAAGGTGCCGCTGCGCCTGGGCCGTGGCGGTGAGGCAATGGACTGGCGCGAGCACGGCAGCCGCGCGCATTTTTTTGCCGGGGCGGCCGGGCGGCTGATCATCGACGGTATCGAAGGGCTGCGTTCGGCGACCTGGAGCTTCCCCTCGTTCAGCCTGGAGAACGTCGCCCAGACCCTGCTCGGCGAAGGCAAGGCGATCGACACCCCGTACCAGCGCATGGATGAAATCAACCGCATGTTCGCCGAGGACAAGCCGGCCCTGGCCCGCTACAACCTCAAGGACTGCGAGCTGGTGACGCGGATCTTCGCCAGGACCGAACTGCTGACCTTCCTCCTCGAACGGGCCACGGTCACCGGTTTGCCGGCTGATCGCAGCGGCGGTTCGGTGGCGGCGTTCTGTCATTTGTATATGCCCTTGATGCACCGCCAGGGCTTCGTCGCGCCCAACCAGGGCGAGCGCCCGGAGGAGGCCAGCCCGGGCGGTTTTGTCATGGATTCGCGACCGGGCTTGTACGAGTCGGTGCTGGTGCTCGACTACAAGAGCCTGTATCCGTCGATCATCCGCACGTTTCTGATTGACCCGCTGGGGCTGGTTGAAGGCTTGCGCGAGCCGGGCGATGAGACCTCGGTGCCAGGCTTTCGCGGGGCGCGTTTTTCCCGCAGCCGGCATTGCCTGCCGGCGATTGTCGAGCGGGTCTGGCAGGGCCGCGAGACAGCCAAGCGCGAGCACAATGCGCCGCTGTCCCAGGCGCTGAAGATCATCATGAACGCCTTCTACGGCGTACTCGGTTCCAGCGGTTGCCGCTTCTTCGACCCGCGCCTGGCTTCATCGATCACAATGCGCGGCCACGAGATCATGCGCCGTACCCGCGAGTTGATCGAAGCCAAGGGTTATACGGTGATTTATGGCGACACCGACTCGACCTTCGTCTGGCTCAAGCGTGCCCATGACGAGGCGGACGCGGCGCAGATCGGCCGCGAGCTGGTGCAGCAGGTCAACCAGTGGTGGCGTGAGCACCTGCGCGACAGCTATGGTCTGGACAGTGCCCTGGAACTGCAGTACGAAACCCACTACAAGCGCTTTTTGATGCCGACCATTCGCGGCGCCGAGGAAGGCAGCAAAAAACGCTATGCCGGCCTGGTGCAACGCGGCCAGGGCACTGAAGAGATGATCTACAAGGGCCTGGAAAGCGTGCGCACCGACTGGTCGCCGCTGGCCCGGCAGTTTCAGCAGGAGCTGTACGAGCGCATCTTCAAGCGCCAGCCTTACCAGCAGTACCTGCGTGAGTATGTGCGCAAGACGTTGGCCGGTGAGCAGGATGAACTGTTGATCTACCGCAAGCGCCTGCGCCGCCCGCTGGCTGACTACCAGCGCAACGTACCGCCGCATGTGCGGGCGGCGCGCATGGCCGATGACTTCAATGACCGTCAAGGCCGGCCGCGGCAGTACCAGAACGGCGGCTGGATCAGCTACGTGATAACCGTGGCGGGGCCGGAGCCGCTGGAGACGCGGCATTCGGCGATCGATTACGACCACTACCTGACCCGGCAATTGCAGCCGGTGGCGGATGCGATCCTGCCGTTCGTGGAGGATGACTTCACGGCGCTGATCGATCGGCAGATGGGCTTGTTCTAGCCGGACCTGCACGCACCGACCCTGTGGAAGCTGGCTTGCCAGCGATGGCTGCGTAGCAGCCGCTATTGAGTCCACACCACCCGCAGCAAGGCCACCATCAACCACGCCGTCGCCGCCAGGGCGGTGATGGTGCGCACATGGTTCCAGCGGTTCCACACCCGTGCATAGGTTGGCCAGGCACTGGCCGCTTCGCTGCTGGCCGGGTCCAGGCGCGCCAGGCTCTGGTTACGCGGCACGTTGAACAGCAGGGTTACCAGTACGTTGCCGAGCAGGTACAGGCCGCTGCCGATGCCGATGCACAAGCTGCCGGGCAGTGGCCAGCGCAGCCAGGCCCAGGTCAGCAGGATCGCGCAGGTGACGGCGGTGCCGAGAAACAACGACAGGAACAGGCGGTTGAGCACCACCTGGTTGATCGACTGCATGGCGGTGACCGCGCTCTGCGCCGGGATGCGCTCCAGGGCCTGCATGACAAAGTTTGAGAAGGCGAAGAACAACCCGCCCATCAACCCACAGCCCAACGCGGTAACAAGGATCAGCAGCAACAGCAGGGTATCGGCAATGCTCATGGTTCAGGCCTTTTTCCAGGGTGGTCGACGGGCATGGCAGGCGGCCTTCAGCTATCCTCAGAATCGGATGACAGACCTTTCGGTATGCATCCAAGGTCGCACTTGGTAATCGGAAGTTACCTTTGCTTTGCCCACTCATCTGGCCCTGTAGTTTAGGCTCGCAACCCGGATCTTTCGTCGCGACTTGTAGTCTTTGATGCATGGAAATTGAAAGGAGATGCGCATGCTTGTCCGGTCACTGACCCTCGCCACCCTGCTGGCCTTCGTTGCCGGCCCCGCCCTCGCTGCCGATAGCGATGACCCTCTGGCCCAGGATCTGTACAAGGCCCGCCCCTTGATTGTCCTTGCCCCCAGTACTGCCGACCCGACCTTGCGTAAGTTGGTAGAGGCCCTCAAAGACCCGGCCACCAAGGCTGCCTTTGAGGAGCGAAAACTGGTGTTGTATAGCGTCGCCAGCATGGTCGGCAAACGCGATGACAAGTTTCTGGAGCAGCAGGAGACCATGGCCCTGATCCGCAAGTTCAAGTTCAGCGCCCGGGATACCATGGTCACCCCGGTGGTACTGGTAGGCAAGGACGGCGAACTGCACCGGCTCGAACACACCGGCACCCTCGAACCCAAGGCAATTTTCGATGCGGTCGACCAGTTGCCGGCGGCCGAAAAGGCCATCGTGCCGCCGACCGTTGCCGACCTGAAGAACGAGCCCGAAAAGGGCAAGAAAGACGCCAAGCCCGGCAAGCATGACAAACCGGCCAAACCGGCAAAACCTCCAAAGCCCTTGCCACCGCCCAAGCCGCTGGAGGACTGAGGCGCGGCGATCGCCGGGATCCTGCTCCAGGCTAACTGCCGGTCTTGACCTTGCTCCATACCCGGGTGCGGATGCGTTCGTACTTGAGTGGCAGCGGCTCCAGGGCGAACAGGGTGTCGAGCACCGCCTGGGGCGGGTACACCGAGGGGTTGTCGCGGATTTTTGCGTCTACCAGCGGCGCGGCATCCTTGTTGGCGTTGGGGTAGCCGAGGTAGTTGGTCGAGGCAGCGATCACCTCGGGGCGCAGCATGTAGTCGATGAAGGCCAGGCCTTGCTGCGGGTTGGGCGCGTCCTTGAGCAGGACCATGCTTTCGAGCCAGAACGGTGCGCCTTCGTGCGGAATGCTGTAGCGGATGTCGCGGCCATTGTTGGCGTTGTTGGCGGCAAGCTTGGCATCGAACACCCCGCCAGACCAGCCGAGCACCACGCAGACATTGCCGTTGGCCAGGTCGGAGATGAACCGCGAGGAGTCGAAGTAGGCGATGTGCGGGCGCACCTTGAGCAGCAGCGCCTCGGCCTTGCGGTAGTCCTCAGGGTTCTTGCTGTTGTAGGGCAGGCCCAGGTAGTGCAGGGCGATGGGGATGATCTCGCCGGGTGCATCGAGCATGGCCACGCCGCAGTCGGCCAGCTTGGCGAGGTTTTCTTCCTTGAAGATCAGGTCCCAGGAGTTGAGCGGTGCATCCTTGCCCAGGCGCGCCTTGACCTTGTCGACGTCATAGCCCAGGCCCGTGGTGCCCCATAAGTAGGGGGCGGCGAAGCGGTTGCCGGGGTCGTTGCCCTGCAGTTTGGCGAGGATCTGCGGGTCCAGGTGCGCCAGGTTGGGCAACTGGCTGCGGTCGAGCTCGGCCAGCACCCCGGCCTTGATCAGGTTGGGCAGCAGGTCGGCGCTGGCAAACACCACGTCATAGCCGCTGCGCCCGGCCATCAGCTTGCTCTGCATGACATCGCTGTTGTCGAACACGTCATACACCGGGGCGATGCCCGAGGCCTGCTGGAACTCCTTGGTGGTGTTCGGCGCGATGTAGTCATACCAGTTATAGATGTGCACGCTGGGCGCGGCGGCCTGGGCAGTTGCCAGGTTGAGCAACGCGGCCAGGGCCAGGGGCAGGCGACGGATCGACTTCATGAAGGGCACTCCGGATTCTTGTTATAGGGGTAGCGCTCAGGGGATCAGCAGTTCGCGGCGGCCATCGGCGTGTTCAAGGCGCTGGCCAGGCAGGTGCAGGCGCCGGTCGGCCAGGTAGTCGTAGTCGCGGCGAGCCAGTTCGAGTTGCCCAAGGTCCAGTTCGATGAGCTGCCGGCAAGGCTCGCGCCCGGCCTCGAACAGCAGGCGCCCGTGCGGGTCGACCACGGCGCTGCCACCGGCAAACACCAGGTTGTCATCGCCTGCACCGACGCGGTTGACCATCAGGGCGAAGGCCTGGTTTTCCTGGGCGCGGGCCATGATCGCGGTGCGGTGCACCGGGCCGTAGGGGTCCATGTTGCCGTTGCTGACCACGATCAGCTCGGCGCCCAGTTGCGCCAGGGCGCGGCTGCTTTCCGGCAGCTCGATGTCGTAGCAGATCAGCAGGCCGATACGCAGGCCTTTGAAGGTGGTGGTGGCGTAGCGATCACCGGGGGTGAACAGGCCGCGCTCCGAGGGCCACAGGTGGGTTTTGCGATAGCGCAGGGCGATGCCTTCCGGGGTCAGCAGCAGCGAGGTGTTGTAGAAGCGGCCATCGGCCTTTTCGGCCAGGCCGATCACCGCCGCCACGTCACGTTTGCGCAGCGCCTGCAGCACCGCCTGGACGCTGGGGCCGTCCACCGTTTCGGCAACCTTTGGCAGCTGTTCGGCGCTGGCAAAACCCATCAGCTGGGTTTCCGGGAACACCAGCAGGTCGGTGTCGGCCGCACAACTGGCGATCGCTTCAAGGGTGCGTTGCAGGTTGTAGGCGGTATCGCCGTCGCGGCCGGCGAGTTGTATCAGTTCGATCTTCATCGGGGTTCCTTGCGGGGGGCTGGAACCGAGTATGCGGCGCGACGGCGTAGGCGTTAATTACGTTGATGGAGTAACCCTGAATGGGTAATGGCGCTCAGATCTCGCGTTCGACAAAGGCAAAGTCATCGGCGATCAGCTGCTGCAGGTACTGATCGAAACTGTCGGCGATCACTTCATAGCTGTCCGGGTCGTGCAGGTAGCGCACCACCTGGCCGACAGTGCCACCGGCGGCGGGGTTGAAGTCGATGTACAGCTTCGAGCTGCCGCCGTTGTTCATGCAATGGGAGAAACACAGGCGCTGGTTCATGGCCAGGTCGCTGTCGATGCCCGCGCCGACGGTTTCCGGGTATTCCTCCAGGTACTCGCCGTACATGCCGCGAATGCTGTCGGTGTAGCTCCGGGCGTCTTCGAGGATCTGCTCGCTGGCGCTGAGGTAATAGGGGTATTCGAACACGTCCGAACCGAGCACCAGGACGATGACCGTGCCGCCCGGGTAATCACGAAAATGAGTGCCGTCGATCTGCCCGAGCAATCGCAGCAGGCTGTCGGGGCACAGCGGGTAGTGGGCGCTGAGTTTTTGCAGGTCTGCGGCCGAAGCGCCGTGGGCGAGGTTCAATTGTTCAAGCTCTTCGCTTGGCAGCGCCTGGCGCAGGCCGCTGAGGTAGGTTTCGACGAGTGACATGGGGCGGTTCCTTCCTGAAAGCGCAGAGGTGTGTGGCAGGCTGACTGAAATTCACCGGGATTGCCAGTGCTATGGGCGCGGCGGTGCGACGACTCGACTTGGCCCGTGATCAGCCTGACGCCGCGCTTCCACCGGCGTCCTACATTCGCATAGAATGATAGAAATTCTCATTTACTTTTTCGAGTCATCATGAGCGATTCCAACCCCGCCCTGCGCCAGCAGGTCAGCCACCTGTACCAGGCTCATCACCGCTGGCTGACCGGCTGGCTGCGCCCGCGAGTGGCGTGCCATGACCTGGCCGCCGACCTGATGCAGGACGTGTTTGTCCGCGTGCTCAGCGCCGACGATGCCGTCGACCGCCTGCGCGCCGTACGCGAACCGCGGGGCTACCTGGCGACCATCGCCCGGCGCTTGATGATCGACCATTTTCGCCGTGCGCGGCTCGAACGCGCCTGGCTGCAGGCGCTGGCCGAGCAACCTGAAGCCCTGGATATTTCCGCTGAAGCGCGGGCGATCCTGCTGGAAACCCTGTGCGAGCTGGATGCCATGCTCGCCGGCCTCGGCGCCCGGGTGCGCAAGGCTTTTCTGCTCTCGCAACTGGACGGCATGACCTACAAGGCCATCGCCGAAACCCTCGGCATCTCGGTGGTCACGGTCAATCGTGACATCGCCAAGGCCCTGCACCATTGCACGCTGTATAGCCTGCAACACGAGGCTGACTGATGGCCGCCCTCGATTCGCGCCAGCTCGCTGCCCTTGAGCAGGCCGCCGCATGGCGTGCACGCCTCGGTGACGAAAGCGCCGGCAGCGCCGAGCACGCCGCCTGGCACGCCTGGCTGCAGGCCGACGAGCAGCACCGCTGGGCCTGGCAGCAGGTCGAGCGGGTGCAGCAACGCCTGCAGCAAATGCCCACGCGCCTGGCCGGGCGCACCCTGGAACTGGCCGGCCAGCAACCGGCGCTGGGCCGTCGGGGTGTGCTCAAGGGGCTGGTGTTGGCGGCGGGAGCCGGTGCTGTGGGGTGGGGCGGTTACCAGCAGGCGCGCCAGGGCCCCTGGTTCGCTGATTATCACACCCGCACCGGCGAACGCCTGAACCTGACCCTGGACGACGGCAGCCAGGTGCAGCTCAACACCTCCAGCGCCCTGGATGTGCGCTTCGACCCTCAACAGCGCCTGCTGGTGCTGCGCGATGGCGAGGTGCTGATCACCACCGCCAAGGACCCGGCCAACCGGCCCTTCCTGGTACAAACCCGCCACGGCACCGTGCAGGCATTGGGCACGCGCTTTTCGCTGCTGGCCGGCGAAAACACCACACGCCTGGCAGTGTTCGAAAGCCGCGTACAGGTGCTGGCGGGCGAGCAGGGCGGCGGTGCGCTGCTGGAGGCGGGCGAGCAATGCCGCTTCGCCAACCCGGCGCTGGTGCTCAGTTCGCCACTGGAGGGCAACCTGGATGCCTGGAGCAAGGGCCTGCTGATCGCCAACGAGCAGTACCTGGGGGCCTTTATCGCTGACCTGGCGCGCTACCGCCGCGGCTGGTTGCGTTGCGCGCCGCAAGTGGTGGGGCTGCGCATCAGCGGCACCTTCAGGCTCGACGACCAGGCACAGATCTTCCGCGCCCTTGAAAGCACGTTGCCGGTGCGGGTCAGCCAGCGCACGCCGTATTGGGTGACGGTAGAGGCACGCAAATAAAAGTATTTTTCATGCAAATGATATTAATTCGTCTTGTCGTTCGACTTATGGAAGGCAGGCCCACTGCCTGAATGCCAACCAGAAGAGAACGCATCGAATGAGAACCCGCCCGATTCACCACGCCCTGCGCTGTTGCGCGCTGTTGTTGCCCTTGAGCATGGCCCAGGCCGAATCGGCCGCGCGCAGCTACGACCTGGCGCAGGACGATCTTGGCCAGGTGCTGACCCGTTTTGCCGCCCAGGCCGGCGTGGTGCTGTCATTTGACCCGGCGCTGACCCGGGGCCAGCGTAGCGAAGGCCTGCACGGCCAGTACGGGGTCGAGGAGGGCCTGCGCGCCTTGCTCGCCAGCAAGGGCCTGGCACTGATCAAGGAGGCCGACGGGCGCTACAGCCTGGTGCGCGAAGTGAACGAGGCGGGTGCGATCAACCTCAGCGCCACCGAGGTCACCAGCAACCAGCTGGGGACCATCACCGAAGAAAGCCACTCCTACACCCCCGGCACCATTGCCACCGCCACACGCCTGGTATTGACCCCGCGCGAGACGCCGCAGTCGATCACCGTGGTGACCCGCCAGCACATGGATGACTTCGGCCTCAACAACATTGACGACGTGATGCGCCACACCCCGGGCATCACCGTCTCGGCCTATGACACCGAGCGCAACAGCTACTACGCCCGCGGATTTGCCATCAGCAACTTCCAGTACGACGGCATTCCCTCGACTTCGCGCAACGTCGGTTACTCGGCTGGCAACAGCCTCAGCGACATGGCCATCTACGACCGCGTCGAGGTACTCAAGGGCGCCACCGGCTTGCTCACCGGCGCAGGCTCGCTGGGCGCGACCATCAACCTGGTGCGCAAGAAACCCACCGCCGAGTTCAAGGGCCATTTTGATCTGGGCGCCGGCAGCTGGGACAACTACCGCAGCGAACTGGACGTCAGCGGCCCGTTGACCGACAGCGCCAACGTGCGTGGCCGGGCGGTGGCGGCCTATCAGGACAAGCACTCGTTCCTCGACCACTACCAGCGCAAGACCAGCGTCTACTACGGCATCCTCGAGTTCGACCTCGACCCCGACACCCTGCTGACCGTCGGCGCCGACTACCAGGACAACAACCCCAAAGGCTCCAGCTGGTCGGGCACCGTGCCGCTGTACGATGGCAATGGCGACACCAACAATGTCTCGCACCACTTCAACAACGCAGCGAAATGGAGCAGCTGGGAGCAGTACACCCGCACCGTGTTCGCCAGCCTTGAGCATCACCTGGACAACGGCTGGGTGGCCAAGGCCCAGTTCGATCACAAGATCAACGGCTACCACGCGCCGCTCGGCTCGATCCAGGGCTACCAGCCACGCAAGGACGGCACCGCCGGCATCTATGCGCAGAAGTACACCGGCGAAACCGTGAGCGACTCCCTCGACCTGTACCTGAGCGGGCCGTTCCAGCTGTTCGGCCGCGAGCATGAACTGGTGATCGGCAACTCCTATACCGCCTCGCGCTGGAAGGGCAACGACTACCGCGACGTTACCCATGCCAATAACAACATCCTCGACTTTCCCAACTGGGACGGCGACATCGGCGAACCTGACTGGGGCCCGGTGTCGGCGCGCACCGACGACAAGGTTCGCCAGAACGGCACTTACCTCACCGCGCGCCTGCACCCGATCGACGACCTGACCCTGCTGCTCGGCGGGCGCCTGGTCAACTACAGCTACGACGGCATCGACGCCGACAACAAGGAAAACGACCGCCTGATCCCTTACGTAGGCGCGGTCTATGACCTCAACGACACCTATTCGCTGTACGCCAGCTACACCGACATCTTCATGCCTCAGGACAGCTGGTTCCGCGACCGCACCGACCGCCTGCTGGACCCGGACGAAGGGCAGAACTACGAGGTGGGGATCAAGGGCGAGTTCCTCGATGGCCGGGTCAACGCCAGCCTTGCCTATTTCGAGATCCACCAGAGCAACCGCACCGTCGAGGACAACCAGTACAACGGCGACCCGACCAACCCGGCGGTGGGCTTCGCCTGGATGGGCGTCAAAGCCAAGACCAAGGGCTTCGAAGCTGAAGTCTCGGGTGAGCTGGCGCCGGGCTGGCAATTGCAGGGCGGTTACACCCACAAAGTGATTCGCGATGACGAGGGCCAGAAGGTGTCGACCTGGGAGCCGGAAGACCAGGTCAGCTTCTACACCAGCTACAAACTCAAGGGCGCGCTTGATCGCTTGACGGTCGGCGGCGGCGCGCGCTGGCAGGGCAAGGGCTGGCAGGTACTGCGCAACCGCCCCAAGGGCATCGACGAGGAGTTCGCCCAGGACCCGTTCTGGCTGGTGGACCTGATGGCCCGCTACCAGTTCACCGAGCGTTTTTCGGCCACGGTAAATGCCAATAACCTGTTCGATAAACGTTATTACACCAACATCGGTTTTTATAACTC
Organism: Pseudomonas sp. NPDC087612; assembly: GCF_044743505.1. Classification (NCBI taxonomy): domain Bacteria; kingdom Pseudomonadati; phylum Pseudomonadota; class Gammaproteobacteria; order Pseudomonadales; family Pseudomonadaceae; genus Pseudomonas; species Pseudomonas sp. NPDC087612. Next base: position 456,672 of record NZ_JBIUWO010000001.1, on the reverse strand, counting down.
GATGTCGTACGGTGACCCGCGCAATTTGATGCTGACCACGCGCTGGGATTTCTGAACGGTTAAATAAAAAACGCCCCCTTGATCTATAAAAAAGGGGGCGTTCTGTTATTCCGGCTTATATATGCTTATCGAGCGTCAGGCCCGGCTTCTACGGGCGGCTTCAGGATCAGGTAGGCTTTTAGCGCAAGGGCTGCAAAGCAGAAAGCCATGCCGGCAATGAATTGAAATGTAGTCATAAACTGCCCTCCAAAACAATTAACGGACGATTATAACATCTATAAATAATATAACTAGGCGTGGCGTTCGTGTTGCAATAACCAGCGCTTGCGTTCAATACCGCCGCCGTAACCTGTCAGTGCGCCATTGCTGCCCACCAGCCGATGGCAGGGAATGGCCAGGCTCACCGGGTTCAGCGCGTTGGCCAAGCCTACCGCCCGCGCGGCAGCCGGGTTACCCAGCTGTGCAGCAATCTGCCCGTAGGTGCGGGTAGTGCCTGGCGGAATTTCCCGTAACGCCGCCCACACCCGTTGCTGGAACGGCGTGCCGCCGGCATCAACTGCCAGCGCATCAAACGCCTGCAACTGGCCTGAGCAATAAGCCTGCACAGCATCGGCAAGCGCCGTCAGCCCAGCGGTTTCGCGTAATTGCACAGCGGCGCCAAAACGGGTGCGCAGCAACCGCAGCAGGCGTTTTTCTGGCTCATCGAATTCCAGCGCCAACAGCCGTTGGTCATCGCCGACGATCAGCACCTGGCCAATCGGCTCCGGCAGGTGCAGGCGGCGCAGCAGCAGTTCGCTCATGGGCAGTCCTCGTTTCAGGCGTGTTCGATCAGCATCACCGCCAGGGTGTCGGCGGCCAGGGCCTCGAACACGTGCGGGGCGTCGGCCGAATAGCTCATGTAGTCACCGGCCTCCAGGGTCACCGCTTGCTCGAGCGGGCCGACCCGGGCGCGGCCGCTGCAGAGGATCACGTGCTCAAGGGTACCCGGTGGATGCGGTTTTGACCGCCGCGGTTCACCCGGCTGCACCCGCAGCCGGTAGATATCGCGCTGCGCCCCGGCCGGGCAGGCGGCGAGCAGGGTGGCGGCGTAGTGGGCCTGCTCGCTATGGCTGGCGGCGCCTTCAGCGGCGCGAATCACCTGCACGTGCTGGCGCGGCTGGCCCATCAGCCGGCTGACCGGCACCTGCAACGCAGTGGCCAGGGCCCAGAGGGTTTCCAGGCTGGGGTTGCCGACCCCGGACTCCAGTTGCGACAGGGTCGACTTGGCCAGGCCCGCGCGCTTGCCCAGCTCGGTCACCGACAGGCCCAGGCGCTCGCGCTCGCGGCGGATGGCGCTGGCCAGCAGCAGGATAGGGGAATGGGCTTCGATCATGTGTTCTTTATACCGGTCATTTGTTCGTCTTGACGAACGCTACTCATCTGTTCAGCATAGCGGACCTTTGTTCGATATGACAGGAGTCGATACAGCATGCACCTGAAAACACGTGGCACCCTGGAGATGACCGCGGCCATGGTGATCTCCGGCACGGTGGGCTGGTTCGTGCTGGCCGCAGACCAGCCGGCAGCGGCTGTTGTGTTCTGGCGTTGCCTGTTTGGCGCGCTGGCGTTGCTGCTGGCCTGTGCCGGCCTGGGCTTGCTCCGGCGCAGGGTGATTAGCGGCCGCCAGGCGCTGGCGGCGGTGTTGGGCGGGGTCGCGCTGGTGCTGAACTGGGTGTTGCTGTTCAGTGCCTATACCCATGCTTCGATTGCCGTTACCACCGTGGTTTATCACACCCAGCCGTTCATGCTGGTGGGTTTGGGCATGCTGCTGTTCGCCGAGAAGATGACCGTCAACAAGGCCGGCTGGTTGCTGGCGGCGTTCGCCGGGATGCTGCTGATCGTCATGGCCGGATCGAGCGTTGACAGCGTTGCCGGAGACTACCGCCTGGGCGTGCTGATGGCCCTGGGCGCGGCGTTTTTCTATGCCGTCGCTGCCGCTATCACCAAGCGTTTGCAGGGGGTGGCGCCGCACCTGATCGTGTTGATCCAGATGCTGGTCGGGGTGCTGCTGTTGGCGCCGTTTGCGCAGCTGCCGGGGTTGGCCCTGGCGCCTGCTACCTGGGCACTGCTGGCCACGATCGGCATCGTCCACACCGGCTTGATGTCGACCCTGCTGTACAGCGCCATCCAGAAAATCCCCACCAGCCTGGTCGGCGCCTTGTCGTTCATCTATCCGGTGGTGGCGATCCTGGTCGACTGGCTGGCTCTGGGACATCCGCTGAGTGCGCTGCAACTGGCCGGTTCCGGCTTGATATTGCTGGCGGCGGCGGGGATGACCTTTGGCTGGATGCTGCGGATCACGACCGCTGCGCGGCCGATCGCTGGCAAGGCCAGCTCCCACGGGGATCGCTGAGCACCTCAGGATTATCCATCAGAACCAGCGGTCATTCTTTTTGCGCCCACGGCTCAAGGCCGGCAAGATCAAGCCCGCCAGCAAACCGGCACCGGCGATGCCGCCGCCGTACACCATGTAGCGCATCAACACCTGTTTGTTCTCGTCACCCAGGCGCGCCTGGGTGCTGCGCAGTTCCGACTGGGCGTCGCTCAGCTCGGCATTGAGCGCCTTGCTGCGTGCTTGCAGTTCGTCGATCAGCGCCTTGCGCGAGTCGAGGGTCTCTTGCATGCCTTGCACGCGGGTCTTCCAGCTGTCGTCGATGGTCTTGAGCTGTTCGCTGAGCTGGGTCACCTGCTCGGTCAGTTGCGGCAGGCGCTCGGCCTGGCCGGGCACGGCCTGCAGGTCGCTGCTGGTGATCCACACGGTGTCGCCGGATTCGCCGCGCACCTGGCTGTAGTTACCCTGGGTGGTCAGTAGTGTGACCTTTTGCCCGGACTTGAGGTTGCCGACAATGCGGTGGCCGTCGGTAGGGCCGCTACGCACGTAGGTGCTCAAGCTGTCGCTGACCCAGCGCTCGCTGCTGGGCGCGGCCTCTTCGGCATGCAGCGGGTTGGCCAAAACCAGCAGGGCGCCTATCAGGCTGCCGGTCAGCAGGCGGCGCGCGCCCGGGTTGCAGGAGGAAAACAGCGCGGGCGCCGCAGAAACGGGACGAGAGATAGGCATGATGGTCTTCGCGTGAAATAAACAATAAAAGCCCGATGACTGGGCCGGTGAACAGTCGGCGTGCGCGCAGGCCGCCTGCTGAAAGACCATATTTCTGCGGGCAGGTTCACTGAAGGGGGTAGGAAAATAGCAGCAAATGTTGCGGGCACAGGCTGTGCCCGCAAGCGGGGGCGGGGCTTGAATCAGCTCACGACCCGGTAGCAGGGCACGTATTCGGCACCGCCCGGCAGTTTCATTCGGTGCTGGTCGACGAACGCCTGCAGCAGGTGGCCGAGGGGTTCGAGCACGGCGCTGTCACCTTTGATTTCGTACGGGCCTTTCTCTTCGATCAGGCGGATGCCCTTGTCCTTGACGTTGCCGGCGACAATCCCGGAAAACGCCCGGCGCAGGTTGGCGGCCAGTTCGTGAGGCGGTAGCGCGCGGCTGAGCTTGAGCCCGGCCATGTTCTCGTGGGTCGGGTCGAAGGGGCGCTGGAAGCCTTCTTCAATCTTCAGCAGCCAGTTGAAGTGGAAGGCGTCGTTGCGCTCGCGGCGAAACTGCTTGACCTCCTTGAGCCCGTCGACCATCTGCCGGGCCACTTCGGCCGGGTCGTCGATGATGATCTGGTAGTGCGCCTGCGCCTCGTCGCCCAGGGTCGCGCGCACGAAGGCATGCAGTTGCTGCAGGTACGGCGCGGCGCTCTTGGGCCCGGTGAGGATGACCGGGAACGGCAGGCCGCGGTTGTCCGGGTGCATGAGAATGCCGAGCAGGTACAGGAACTCTTCGGCGGTACCGGCGCCGCCAGGGAAGATGATGATGCCGTGGCCGACGCGGACGAAGGCTTCAAGACGCTTTTCGATGTCCGGCAGGATCACCAGTTCGTTGACGATCGGGTTCGGCGCTTCGGCGGCGATGATGCCAGGCTCGGTCAGGCCCAGGTAACGGCTGCCGCTCATGCGCTGCTTGGCGTGGGCGATGGTCGCGCCCTTCATCGGGCCTTTCATCACGCCCGGGCCGCAGCCGGTGCAGACGTCCAGCTTGCGCAGGCCGAGCTCGTGGCCGACCTTCTTGGTGTACTGGTATTCCTCGGTGCTGATCGAGTGACCGCCCCAGCACACGACCATTTTCGGCTCCACGCCAGGGCGCAGGGTGCGGGCGTTGCGCAGCAGGTGGAAGACGTAGTCGGTGATGCCCTGGGAGCTTTCCAGGTCGATGCGCTGGCTGGCCAGTTCGCTTTCGGTGTAGACGATGTCGCGCAGGGCGCTGAAGAGCATTTCACGGGTGCTGGCGATCATTTCGCCGTCGACGAAGGCATCGGCCGGGGCGTTCAGCAGTTCCAGGCGCACGCCGCGGTCCTGCTGGTGAATGCGTACCTCGAAGTCCTTGTAGGCTTCGAGGATGGTCTTGGCGTTGTCGACGTGCGCGCCGGTGTTGAGGATTGCCAGCGCGCACTGGCGGAACAGGGTGTACAGGCTGCCGGAACCGGCTTCACTCAGTTGCTGTACTTCACGTTGAGACAGTGTTTCCAGGCTGCCTTTTGGGCTGACAGATGCATTGATAACTTCACGTTGGGGCATTCTGGGTTTCCTGTGAGCGGGTAAACGTCCATCTTCAGAACACCACCATACCGACAAATTGTCGCAGCAACGAGTGCCTTTCGCTGTCAGGCCTTCCAGCCGACCGCCTGCAGGGCCTCAAGCAAACGCTCGGGGCGCAGCGCCAGGACCTTGCTGCCATGGGCCTCGAGGTCGGTGGCAGCCAGCAGGGCATTGACGATGGCTTCCTCGACGGCGTCCGCCGCTGCGCTGAACAACGCCGAGATATGGTCGTTGTTGACCATCTCAACTGTGCTGGTCGGCGCGCCGGGGTGGCCGAAGTTGGCTGCCGGCAGGCTGTTGCCGGTAGAGAAGGCGATGAAGATGTCGCCACTGGAGTCCTCGGTGCCGCCGCCGACCCGTGCCAGGCCGACGCTGGCCCGTTGCGCCAGGCGCGTGCATTGGTGCGGCAGCAGCGGGGCGTCGGTGGCCAGGGTGATGACAATCGAGCCCATGCCCGGCTCGCCGACATTGCGCGGCGCGCTGAACGGCGAATGCACCTCGCCCAGCACCTGGCCGACTGGGTAGCCGGCCACCCGCAGGGCGCCGCGTACGCCATAGTTGGCCTGCACCAGGACGCCGACGGTCCAGCCGCCGGCCGCGCGGTCCAGGACCCGCGACGAGGTACCGATACCGCCCTTGAACTCGTGGCAGATCATCCCGGTACCGCCGCCGACGCACCCTTCGGCCACCGGCCCCGATTGCGCCGCGGCCAGTGCGGCGTGGACATGCTCGGCCGTTACGTGCTGGCCCCAGATGTCGTTGAGCACGCCGTCGTAGGTTTCCAGTACCGTCGGCATGCACCAGTAGGTGCGGGCCTTGGCCATCTCGCGCTCGGCCGCCACCAGCGCATCGCGGACCACGCCGACGCTGTGGGTGTTGGTGTAGGCAATCGGCGTGGTCAGCAGGCCGGCTTCGCGAATCCACTCAAGGCCGGTGGCATCGCCGTTGCCGTTGAGCACGTGCACACCGGCAAAACACGGCTGCAGGCTGGCGGCCTGGGCTCGTGGTTCGATCACCGTGACGCCGGTATTGACCGCGTGGTCGCCGCTGCCGCGCTGCACGGTGTGATGGCCGACACGCACGCCCGGCACGTCGGTAATGGCGTTGAACGCGCCAGGGGTGCCGACGCCGATACGAATGCCCAGATCACGTACACGCATTGATTCACAGCTCCTGTTGGAAGGTTCGAGGGGCGCGCAAGGGCCGTTGTTCGCAGCGCATGACAAGTGCTTGAGCAACGGCAATACTGCGTGCCGGTGTGCAGAGTCTAGGAGCCCGACCTGCCGCTGGCGATTCCCCCCAATCGTTACCCCCTAGGAGTTACCGGTGAACCTGCTATTCGAAGCCGCTGCCCACCACCATGGCCTGGCCCGGGTCATCGACCAGCTGGGCAAGCCGGGGTTCTGGCATCAACTGATCGTGCTGCTCGATCAACTGCTGCCGTGCGACACCGCCCTGGCCTTGCTGGTGGAGCGCGAGGGCGCGCCGCAGGTGCTGGAGGAATTCGACCGCGGCTTTCGCGATGCGCCGGCGGCAGCACCCCTGTACCTGGGCGGCCTGTACCTGCTCGACCCGTTCATCCAGGCCATGCGCGACGGCCTTGCCGATGGCGTGTACCGCATGGAAGAGGTCGCCCCGGACGAGTTTCGCAAGAGCGACTACTTCAACAACTACTTTCGTGCCCTGGTCGGCGAGGACGAGCTGCAACTGATCCTCAACCTCGATGCGGGCAAGGTCCTGGCCATCTCGCTGGGCGCCAACCAGCGTTACAACACCGCGGCCATAGGCCAGCTGAGCCTGCTGGCGCCGTGGCTGCTGGCCTTGATGCGCCAGCACTGGCACCAGCAGCATCCCCGGCAGGTTGCCGAGCATTCGACCCCGGTCGAGCGGGCGCTGGAGCATTTTGGCAGCGACACGCTGTCGGCGCGTGAGCTGGAAACCGCCCGCCTGGTGCTGCGCGGCAACTCCAGCAAGGCCATCGCCAAGCGCCTGGACATCTCCCAGGAGACGGTCAAGGTGCACCGGCGCAACCTCTACAGCAAGCTTGGGGTCTCGTCCCAATCGGAGCTGTTCAGCCTGTTTTTGCAACACCTGGGACAACATGACCATCAGGAGTGAATGATGCTACGGATACTCGGCAAGGCTTCATCGATCAACGTGCGCAAGGTGCTGTGGACCTGCGCCGAATTGCAGTTGCCGTTCGAACGCGAGGATTGGGGCTCGGGCTTTCGCTCGACCGAAGATGAGGCGTTCCTGGCGCTGAACCCCAACGCCATGGTGCCGGTGATCGTCGACGGCGATTTTGTCTTGTGGGAGTCCAACAGCATCATCCGCTACCTCGCCGCCCAGTATGGCGGCCTGGCGTTGTACCCGGCCGAACCGAAGGCGCGGGCGCGGGTTGATCAATGGCTGGATTGGCAGGCCACCGACCTCAACGGTTCGTGGAGCTACGCCTTTGTCTCGTTGGTGCGCAAGGCACCGACCCACCAGGACCCGCAAGCGCTGGCGGCGGGTTGCCGCAACTGGGCGAAGCACATGACCATCCTCGAACGTCAGCTGGAACGTACCGGGGCCTATGTCAGTGGCCAGGACTTTGCCCTGGCGGACATCGCCATCGGCCTGTCGGTCAACCGCTGGCTGCAGACCCCCATGGAGCGCCCGGCGTTGCCGGCGGTCGAGGCTTACTATGAGCGCCTGAACGAGCGTGAAGGCTATCGCTTGCATGGGCGCAACGGGTTGCCGTGAGGCCAACTTTAAGCACTGCGTAGGACCTGTGGGAGCCGGACTTGCCGGCGATCGAGCGCGCAGCGGTCGCAATTCAGGCAACACTGTGTGTGCTGCCTGCACCGGCTTCATCGCTGGCAAGCCAGCTCCCACAGGTCCGGCGTACACAAATCCACTGTGGAGCGGCGGGGCGACGCCTCGACTTGCCCCGCGATTCTACTTGGCCAGAGCCGTGAGGATCTGATGCGCCACCTTCACCCGCTCGGCAATCGGGTAGTTCTTGTTCGCCAGCAACACAATGGCGATGCGTTTTGATGGCACGAACGCCACGTAGGCACCAAAACCATCGGTCGAGCCGGTCTTGTTCAAGAAGGTGTCGGCTGGCAGCGGCCGCGCCGGTTTCAGCCAGCTCACAGGTTGCGGCTCCAGCACCATCGACGGCGCATTGCCGGCCTGCAACTGCTCAAGGCTGACCGGGTAGGCATACTGCTCCCAACCCAGGCCCTGGGTCATGGCACCGACCTGGTAATAGCCGGTCTGGGTGGTGGCGATGGCCCGTTGCAGCGGTTTGCTCAGGCTTTGCGGCTGCATGTTCAGGTCCAGGTAGTGGAGCAGGTCCACGGCGGTCACTTTCAATCCATAGGCCTCGCCATCCAGCGGCCCGGGGCCGACGCGCACCGCTTGGTCCTGCTTGTTGTATCCCTGGGCATAGTTGCCCATCTGCGCGCCAGGCACTTGCAGGTAGCTGTGCTGCAGGCCCAGTTGCGGCAGCAGCTGTTGTTCCATCAACTGGGCGAACGGCGTTCCCAGGCTTTTCGCCGTGAGGTAGCCGAACAGGCCCAGGCTGGGGTTGGAATACAAGCGCTGAGTGCCCGGCGCGTAGTCGGCTTTCCAGTGGCCGTAGTAGCCGGCCAGGTCGGCTTCGCCCTTGACCGCGTCAGGGAACTGCAAGGGCAGGCCGCCCGCGCTGTAAGTACCAAGGTTGAGCAGGGTGATGCCATCGAACGCGGTGCCTTTGAGTGCGGGCCAGTGCTTGCTGGCCGTATCGCCAAGGCTCAGCTTGCCACTGGCCTGGGCAAAGCCTGCAAGGGTAGCGGTGAAGGTTTTGCTCACCGAGCCGATCTCGAACAGGGTGTCGGCATTGACTGGCTGGCCGCTCTGTTTCGAGGCCACTCCGTAGTTAAAGTAGTGCTGCTGGCCATCGACGCTGATAGCCACGGCCATGCCGGGGATTGCCTGTTGCTGCATCAGCGGGCGCACGGCGGCGCTCACCGTTGACTCCAGCGGCGTCTGCGCAAGGCTTTGCCCGGCAACCAGACAAAGGGTAAAGGCAGCCAGAATCCCTGGCTTGAGGTTGGTTTTTTGGTGCATGATCGGCAACCTTTCCTTAAGTGGACTGTTGTGAGCCTGGCTGCAGCAGGGAGCGCCAATCTAGGCGCTTTGCCCAGGTTGCACAAACGATGATATTTCGCAGCAGCCATTAGAAAAATTTGGGAGTCTGCATGATCCGACCACACCTGCCCCTGAATGCCCTGCGTGCCTTCGAGGCCTCGGCCCGGCATTTGAGCTTTACCCGCGCGGCCATCGAGTTGTGCGTGACCCAGGCGGCGGTCAGCCATCAGGTCAAGAGCCTCGAGGCCCAGCTCAAGGTCGCCCTGTTCAAGCGCCTGCCGCGCGGGCTGATGCTCACCCGTGAAGGCGAAACCTTGCTGCCGGTGTTGCGCGAATGCTTCGACCGCATCGCCCAGACCCTCGACTGCTTCGATGGCGGCCACTACCGCGAAGTACTCACCGTCGGCGCGGTGGGCACCTTTGCGCTCGGCTGGCTGCTGCCACGCCTGCCCGAGTTCCAGGCCCTGCACCCGTTTATCGATTTGCGCCTGTCGACCAACAACAACCGCGTCGATATCGCCGCCGAAGGCCTGGACTACGCCATCCGCTTTGGCAGCGGCGCCTGGCATGGCATCGATGCCCAGCCGTTGCTGGAGGCGCCGCTGTCGGTGTTGTGCGTGCCGTCGATTGCCGTGCAGTTGCACAGCCCGGCCGACCTGCTGCAACACACCCTGCTGCGTTCCTACCGCAGCGATGAGTGGTCCGAATGGTTCCAGGCCGCTGGCCTGCCGGGCGCGGTACAGCCGTCGCGGACCATGGTCTTCGATTCGTCGCTGGGGATGATGGACGCCGCCCTGCAAGGCGCCGGTGTGGCCCTGGCGCCACCGCTTATGTTCGAACGCCTGCTGGCCAGCGATGCCATTCGCCAGCCATTTGCCCTGGGCATCAGTACCGGCAGCTACTGGCTGACGCGCCTGCAGTCCAAGGCCGAAAGCCCGGCGATGGCGGCGTTCAAAGCCTGGCTGTTGAAGGCAGCTACAGGCTGAAACGCGAAGGCCGGCAGCCTTGCAGCTCGGGCGCCAGTCGGCTGTCGATCAGCTCTTGCGCCACCAGTCGGCCGACCACGGCCGCCAGGGTCACGCCCGAGTGCATCACCGCCAGGTACAGGCCGCTGACAGTTGGCAAGGCACCGATAATGGGGATGCGATCATCCGGCATGGGTCGCCAGCCAACCTCGGTACTGATTAGCTCAAGGCCCTGGCCGCCGTGCAAACTGTTGCGGATGGTAGTGCGCGCCCGCTGGGCAATGCCCTCGGGACCGTCTTCGCCGTCGGCGTCGAGGTAGTCTTCGGCGGCCAGGATCAGCTCCGGCGTCGGTTGGCGGATTTCCAGTTCGCTGCTGGCGATCAGGGTGTGCACCAGCCGCTGTTGCGCCCGCAGGCGGATCAGGATCGACGGCGACGGATGCAGTGGCAAGCTGATGCCCAAGGGCTGCAGCAAGGCCTTGCACGCGGTGCCTGCCGCTACGACCAGGCGCTCGCAACTGATCCGTCCCTCTGCGCTGACAAGCGCGGCGACGGCGCCGTCCCGGCATTCAATCGCCAGCACCTGCGTGTCGCTCAGCACCCTGGCGCCGTTGGCCTGGGCGCGTTCCAGCAGCAAACGGGTCATCGCCAGCGGGTCGATTGAGCCTTCCTGCGGTGCAAACAGCGCCTGTTGCAGTGGCGCTTTGAACTGCGGCTCAAGCTTTCGCACGCGAGCCGGGTCGATCGGCTCGACGCCAGCGGCGGGCGAGGGCGCTGCACTGAACGACAGTGCGCCGCTCCAGTTGATCGGCGCCGTGCCCAGCTCATCTTGCAGGCGGTGATACTCGCCAATCGCCAGAGTGCGCAAGGCGGCGAATTCGCCAGGCTGCGGCGCCGTGGTGTTGATCCAGCCAAAGGCTCGCGAGGTGACCCCCAGGCCCGGCTGGCCCTTGTCGATCACTGTCACCTGGGTGTGCTTGCTCAGGTGGTAGGCAATCGAGGCGCCGACGATTCCGGCGCCGATGACCACCACGTGCGGGCGCTCGGCCTCGGCTGTCATTGGCGATTCTCCGGCCAGGTGGCGGTCGGGAAGTAGCTTTCCATGCCCGGCTCCTTGTGCTCGACGCCGTCGCGTTGCCAGTAGCAGGTCAGGCGCGCGTAGTTGTCCAGGTCGCCGTGGATCAGGCAGGTCGAACGGTGACCGGGCCAAGTGAAACGCAGCACCTTGGCCTTGGCAATGGCCGCGACCTCGACCTGGCCGATGGCGGTGCGGGTCTTGCCGTCAATGGTCGTTGCCAGCTGCAGTTGCCCGCCTGCATAGCGCAGCGTGGCCCGGCCCGAATACGTGACGCCGTTGTCCGGCGCTTTGCCGATCAGTGCATAAGGCCCGACCACGAAGCCGTACAGCGGGTCCGGATAGTCCTCGTCATCGGCTACGCAAACCGTGCCGACCAGCAACAGACTCAGCAGCAACAGCCTCATGGCGGACACGGGGCAATCCTTTTTCACGTTCACTTCAAAGCCAACTGCCGGGTAATGGTCGGGTCGCTGATCTTGTCGTCGTCAATCAGCAGCAAGGCCTTGGAGAGGATGATCGACAGCAGCGCGTCGCCCTCGAACGGCAGGTACTGCGGGGTGTTTTTCTGCCGCGCCTTGGCGTCGGGGACGATGCACAGGTACTGATCGTTGGGCAGCATCAGGATGTTGCCCGAGCCCAGGTGGATCTTGTAGCTGCGCAGCTTGCCGGTGACCTCCAGGAAGCGCCCGTGCAGGGTCCATTTGTCTTTGAGGCGGGTCATGCGCGGCAGCAGTTTTTCCAGCAATTGCTTGCGCGTTTGCGCGGTGGCGCCCAGCTCGCCGAACGAGTGGTTGTGCCAGTAATCGCGGTAGCGGCCGTCCGGCCCGCCGTCGGCCCACAGCGGGTCGTTGGCCAGCGAGGCGACGCCGACAAACAGGTCGACATCGCGCATCACTTCGCTGAGCACCAACGGCGGCACCTGGTCCAGCGGCAAGGGCGCAGCGTCCACGGCGTTATCCCAGCGGTTCAAGGCATAACCGCCGCCACCGGCATGGGCGCTGCGCTGGGCGGCGTCGATCGGGTAGAAGCGTACCTGGTCGCTGCTCAGGCGCAGGAAGGCGCCGGCTTCGTTGGTATCGACGCCATAGTCGTCGCCCACGCCCTCGATCCAGAACTCGGCACGCAAGCCCCAGGCCGGCAGCTCGCGGCTGGCCGGCGGGTAGGTGTCATCGACCATCAGTCGCAGCTTGTTGCGCCAGCCGCGGGCGGCGGCCAGGGCGTGGAACTGGTGCTGGCGCAAAATGTGCGCGGCGAAGCGGTTGGAGTAGCTGGCGGTGTTGCGCTCGGCTTCGGTCAGCAGGTAGACCTCGCGGTGGGCCTGCTTGAATGGCTGGGTGATCTGCAGCGCTTCAATGCGCTCGCGCCAGGCCAGGACCTCCTCCAGCGGGCGGCCGATCGGGTGCCAGAGGCGCACTTGCGCCGCGCTGGAAGGGCTGATGGTTTTACCGTCCAGGGTTTGCAGGCAGCCTTCGTTGAACACCACGGCGTGCTGCTGGCCGCCGTCGCTGATCACCCAGATCAACCGCCGCGCCAGGGTGCCGATCAGCGGGTGGTCGAGGTAACGCTCCTGCCATTGATCGTACGGCCAGTGCTTTTCCAGCAGGAACAGGCTGTCCAGGCGCTCGGCCTGGGCCGGCAGCATGGCGCCGATGTCCTTGAGCGCGCCTTGCAGCTCCTTGAGCTCGTCCTTGTAGTCGGCCTTGACCTTGGCCGGCACCGATTTTTGCGGCGTGCCGTCGGCGCGAAACCAGCTCAGGGTAGCGGCCTTGCCATCGACCTTGAGCTCGGCGACAAAGGCGCCGTCATCAAAACTTTCGCGGCGCAGGCCGACCTGCTCCAGACCGTAGGTCGGCACGCCGAGTTCTTCGATCTGGTCACGGGGCAGTTGCAGTGCTTGGGCGGCGCTGGTGAAGGCTTTTTCGATTTCCTTCTGCGCGGTGCCGAACTTGACCCGCACTTTGAGCAGGGCCAGTTGCCCGACTGCTTCGCTGGTTGGGATCGACGACAGCGCGAACACCGCCGCGTTGCCGACCTTGGGCGCCCGTGGGCCGATGCCGCGCACCTTGCGGTAGGCGCTCAGGGCCAGGCGGGCGATGGCCCGGGTCAGTTCGCTGTCGGCCAGCGGCGCGCACATCCACAACAGGCCGCGCAGCACCGTGGCGTTGCCATCGTGCATGCGTGCGCGGTCATCGGTGCTTTCCCAGCCGACGTTGAGCAGCGCGCCGCAGCGCCCGGCATCGACCCGCGCAAACCAGCGCAGCAGTGCCGCCCGCAGCGGTGCTTCACCGACCTTGGCCAACAGCGCCTGGGCGTTCTTCAACCATTTCGCCGAGGGCCGCGCCGAAGTTGCCGCAGCGGCCTGACGCAACAGCGCCAGCCAGTCTTCGCGCACCTCGGGGCTCAGTTGTTCGAGGTCTTCCAGGGCCAGTTGGGTCCAGTGTTCGCACGGCGCCAACACCTGCCAGGCGCCGCTGCCCAGCAGCGGGTCGAGCTTGGCCAGCAGTTGTTCGCCGAAGTTGCCGTAGTGGCCCAGGTCGGCGCACTGGCTGCGCAGCATGATCAGCAGGTCACGCAGGTCGGTTGGCACTGTGCTGAAGTGTTGCGCGATGACCCAGTCGGTCACCGTCAGGGTTGGCAGGGTGCCGTAATAGGCAAAGCGGTAGCTGGTGAACCACTGCAGCACAGGCTCGGCCAGCTGGCCGACGTCGGCGCCGTTTTCCATCAGCCAGGTCATCAGCGCCGGCAGTACGCCGTAGTCGAAAATGTGCGAGAAGGCATGGCCGGCACTGGCGGTGCTCAGCTCACCGTTGTAGGCCACCACCCGTTCGATCAGCGCCAGCACCAGGCGCGTGCGCAGCGCCGGGTCAGGGCTCAGGGCCATCACCGCCGGCAATTTGCCCAGGGCGAAGACCATGGCGTCGGGGCGGCCGTGAATTTTTTGCAGCAGCGGCAGCAGTTCGCCGATCAGCGCATGCTCGTGGCGCAGTTCGGAGCCGGCCAGCAGCGGGTAGCCGTCCGGGCCGATGTGCTCGACCGGGCCCAGTTCGGTTTGCGCGCGGTCGTGGCGAAACGCCTGAAGTTGTTCCAGTGCCATGAGGTTCAGCCTCCTACCAGCGGGGTCAGTTTGATGAAATTGACCACGCTGTCGTGGCGGATGGTCAGGACTTCGTCGAGGCTTTCGGCCTGACGCTCGTCGAGCAGGATGAAAAAGCCATTGCGCTCGAAGGCCTCACAGGCGATGTCGACCTGCTTGCGCCAGTCGATGGTCTGGCGCTCGACGACAGGCTCGCCATTGAGCGCAGCTTCCAGCGGTTCGGGGCTGACCAGGCGCTGGCGCCGACTGTGGCCGGTTTCAGTGCTGCGCTGCAGGACTTCCTGATGGACCCGTTCGCGGATCAGCTGGCGCACGGTGATGGTGTCGGTGGCAAAGTGCAGGGCGAAATCGTCGAAGACTTCTCCCGAAACCGACTCGTCGCGGACGGTGAGCGTTGCCATGGGAACTCCTTTTCTGGCAAGAGGCAAAACGAATGGGCGCAAGAGTATCAGGCTGGTCGGCGGATTTCGACGTGCAGGCGCTCAACCATCACTGCCGTTGCGTGCGCGAAAGAACTCCCCCGGCGGCAGGCCGAACTGCCTGCCGAAGGCGGCGATAAACGCCGACAGCGATTCGTAGCCGCAGGCCAGGGCCACGTCGGTGACCCGCTCGCCGCGCTCAAGGGCCGGCAGGGCGCAAAGCAGGCGCATGCGCTGGCGCCAGAGGCGAAAGCTCAGGCCGGTTTCGCGTTGAAAACGCCGGCTCAGGGTTTTCTCCGACACGCCGGCTTGCCGCGCCCAGTCGGCCAGCCCGGTCGGCGAATCGGGTTGTGCCTGCAGGTGGCTGCACAGGGCGCGCAGGTCAGGGTCCAGTGGCAGCGGCAGCATCAGTTGCTGCTCTTCGGCATTGTTCAGCTGGTCGAGCAGCACCTGCACCAGGCGCCCGTCGGGGCCCTCGCTGTCGTATTCCACCGGCAGTTCGCTGAAGCTGCGGATCAGCTCGCGCAACAGCGGCTTGACCGCGACTACCCGGCATTGCGGCTCGCGCCAGCTTGCCGGTGCTTGCTCCAGGTACAGGCTGCGCAGGCAGGTGTCGTCGGCGCAACTGACCCGGTGCGGCACGTGCGCCGGCAGCCACACTGCGCGCTGCGGCGGCACCAGGTAGAAACCCTGGTCGGTGTGCACCTCCAGCACGCCGCGAATGGCATAGGACAACTGCCCCCACGGATGGCTATGGCGGTAGCCGAGCACCACGTTGGGCAGCGCCTGCACATGGCCATACACCGGGCGCGGCAGTGCCGTCAGCTGCTCCAGTGACTGCGGGGTGAAGGCGGGCGGTTGTCCTTTTGGCGACACTGGCGGGGCGCTGGCGTTAGTCAAGATCGGGCAAAGACCTTAACGTCTGCGGCGCCACAATAACAAGCCGGGAGCGGCCATGAAGTACCTGCGGATGCTGTTCGACAATTTCACCCTGGCGCTGCTCGGGGTCATCCTCATTGCCACGCTGCTGCCCTGCGAAGGCAGTGGCGCTGTGCTGTTCGGCTGGTTGACCAACCTGGCCATCGGCCTGCTGTTCTTTTTGCATGGCGCCAAGTTGTCGCGCGAGGCGGTCGCCGCCGGTGCCGGGCACTGGCGCCTGCACCTGCTGGTGTTTGCCTGCACCTTCGTGATGTTCCCGCTACTGGGCATGCTGCTCAAGCCGCTGTTGCTGCCGCTGGTGGGCGATGAGCTGTACCTGGGCGTGCTGTACCTGTGCGCCTTGCCGGCCACGGTGCAGTCGGCCATCGCCTTTACCTCGCTGGCCCGTGGCAACGTACCGGCGGCGATCTGCAGCGCGGCGGCGTCGAGTTTGCTCGGCATCGTCTTGACGCCGTTGCTGGTGGTGCTGCTGATGGGCGTCGAGGGTGACAGCGGCTCGAGCCTCGATGCCGTGCTGAAGATCGTTTTGCAACTGCTGGTGCCGTTCGTGGCCGGGCAACTGGCGCGGCGCTGGATCGGCGCCTGGGTGGCGCGCAATGCCCGCTGGTTGAAGAGCGTCGACCAGGGTTCGATCCTGCTGGTGGTTTATACCGCCTTCAGCGATGCGGTGGTCAGCGGCCTGTGGCATGCAGTACCTGCGTCGCGCCTGCTGGGCCTGGCGCTGGTCTGCTGCCTGCTGCTGGCGCTGGTGCTGTGGCTGACCGGCGCGCTGGGGCGCTGGCTGGGCTTCAGCCTCGAAGACCGCATCACCATTTTGTTTGCCGGCTCGAAAAAGAGTATGGCCACCGGCGTGCCGATGGCCCAGGTGCTGTTCGTCGGCGGCGGTATCGGTGCAATGATCCTGCCGCTGATGCTGTTCCACCAGATCCAGCTGATGGTTTGCGCGGTACTGGCCCAGCGTTATGCCGCGCGTACTGAAGAACCCTCGCTTACAACAGAACCCCTTTGACCGGTTGCAGTGGTGCCGGCGCCGCCTCATCGGCCAGCTCGCGCACGGCGATTTCCAGGTTGCGGCACATGGCATCCAGGGCCAGGTCGTTGGGCTGGGTGTCGAACGGGTCGGCGATCTGGTCACCCAGGGCATCCAGGCCGAAGAAGGTATAGGCCAGCACGCACACGGCAAACGGCGTGAACCAGCCGATGCTGTCGACCAGGCAGAACGGCAGCAGGAAGCAGTAGACGTGGACGATGCGGTGCAGCATGAGGATGTAGGGGTAGGGGATGGGCGTGTTTTTGATCCGCTCGCAACCGCCCAGCACGTACGACAGCCGGTTGAGCTGCTGGTCGAGGTTGGCCTGGATCACCTCGCCGGCGCCGGCATCGCGGGCCTGGGCCATGAAGCGCTGGCCGAGCAGGCCGAGCAGGCGGCTGGCAGGCGCATCGCTGTTGGCCAGGGCAGTGCGCGTCGGGGTGTCGAGCAGGCGCTGGCGGTCGGCGCAGGCCGGGGTGCCGCGCAACTGGTCACGCAACACATAGGCGAAAGCAATCAAGGGGTCGAGCAGGGCGCGGCGCTGGTTGGCGTCGAGGCTCGGCAGCAGGCTCAGGCTCTGGCGGGTCAGGTTGCGGCTGACGATCAGCAGCTCGCCCCACAGCGTGCGCGCTTCCCAGAAGCGCTGGTAGGCCACGGTGTTGCGAAAGCCGAGGAAAATCGCCAGGGTCAGGCCCCAGAGGGTAAAGGGCGTGGCGGTGAGGATGACCTTGTACTCGAACAGGGTGCCATGGGTGGCTACCACTGCCGAGCTGATCAGCACGGTGTACAGCACCTTGCGCCAGATCGCCGGGATGATCGAGCCCTTGAGCGAAAACAGCAGGACGCGGATGGAGGGTTTTTGTGGCTGGATGATCATGCAAGGCAGGCCCTGTACAGTAACGCGAGTATTGACGCGCGTTACTGTAGGGCAAAGCCGGACCGGGATACAGTCTGATGGGGTCAAGCGCTGGTGAAGGTGAAGAAGTCCAGGTAGGCAAAGTCCTGGCTTTTGACTTCGAGGCTGGCAACTGGGTTGTCTGTCGGGGCAGTGAACTCTATCCACAAGTGGCGGCCAGCGGGTGGCTGGACGTCACGTCGTTCAAGCAATTCGCCTTTGGCGTTGAAGAACGCGACTTGGCCAGGGTGGTCATGCTAGGTCCAGGCAAACTTCAAGGATGCATAGATACCGACCAAGTCAAATCGTAGTACTTGTGGTTGCTGAATACCCTGGTTGCGGCATATTGCCAAGCCTTCCTTTTCCTGCAGGCCGGGCACTTCGCCGGTATGTTTTTGAATGGCGGCTTCTCCTGTGGAACCGGGCAAAAGCGTCACACGCAAGGTGCTCAGGTCGATATGTTGGCCGGCCGTTATGATTGTTTGCGGGTGGCCATTGAAATCCTCGTGAACGATGGCGGGCTGAATACGGATATCATCGAAGCTGAAATCAGCACCGTTATCACTGCCGTTGCCGGTATCGTCACGCCCGATCAGCTCGAGGGTGTGGGAGTGCTCCTGGGCGCGGAACTGCCAACGCAAGGTCTGCCATTCAGGCGCGGTGACGGCAAACTCGCCTTCGAGTCGGGTGCCATCGAGCTCAAATGACAGGTGAGGGGTCTTGGAGCTGTTGCCGTTGCGTTTTACCCGCATCGACAGGCGATAGTCGGTGCCGGGTGTCAGGCCTGCCAGTTCCTTGCGCATCACCCTGCCCAGCAGGTTGCCCGCAAAGCCTTCGAAGTACGCCCAGTGGTTGCTGCCATCGGAGGTCAGCGCCAGCGCCTGGCCATTAGGGCCTTTCTGCCAAGCATTCCATGGGTCATTGCCGGGTTCGAAATCGGTGTGATCGATGTACACAGTGTTGAGTGTTGTTGCGGCCTCGTCGGGTAGTTGAGACAAGGTGAAAAAATCGAGGAAGGCGTGGTCGCGCGAGGTAATCACCAGCGAGGCGATCGGGCGATTGGCTGGCGCTTGATACTCCACCCAATGGTGTTTGGGCTCCCCGTCAAAGCTCAATGTTTCAAGCAGCTGGCTTTGCTCATCGTAGAACTCGACTTCGCCCGGGCGTTGCCTCCAGGTCCAGGCGAACTTGATTTTATCGCACGGTACAATGGGGTCGATGCACAGCCGTTGCGCTGAAGGTGGGTTGCTCTGGCCGCGTTGCAGGACAATCGCTTCGCCCTCCAGTAGACCGGCCTCTGGAAAGGCGTAGCGCTCGACACCGGCCTTGATGCCAGCAGGGCCTTCGAGCAGGGTAATGGTCATGGTCGGCAGTTGAATGCTTTGCCCGGGGTCGATCAGTTGACTGGTCTGATCGTCGAAGTTTTCCGTGATGGTGGTGGGGTGAATGCGGATATCGTCAAAGCTGATATCCCCACCTGTTTGTGCTGTGCCGTCACGGCCTAGCAACTCCAGGTGTTGCGTGATGCTGGTGGCTTGAAAAGTCCAGCGAAGGGTTTGCCATTGCTTGTCGACTACCGCAATTCGCCCCTCCAGTTCATTACCGTCCAATTCGAACCACAGGCTGGGCGTCATCGACGTGTCTTTCTGGCGTCTGACGCGCATGGAAATTGTGTAGTGCGTTGCGGGTGTCAGCCCCTCGAGCGTTTTGTTGAGGATGCGCCCATTGAGGGTGCCCTGGAAGTTTTCAAATCCGGCAAAGTGATTTTCTTGCTCTGTCTTGATCGTCAACATGCTGCCATTGGGCCCTTTCTGCCAACTATTCCAGGGATCAATGTCGGATTCGAAATCGGTGTGGTCGATGAACAGTTCCATACGCCCTGCCTCCGGGGTGGTGCCTGTCGGTCGACAGGCCTCGGTGCATTCGAGCACCGCCAGGGCGTACTGGCTACTGGCAAAAATACTAGGTAGCGCGGCTATTCATGGCAGCAGTGGGGAGGTTGGACGGCACCTTCATAACGGTCATGGTGGCGCACCCAGTCCATGGTGCCTTCCTCGTTGCGGCCTTTGGGCATCAGGTCGAGAAAGTTGTAGGTACCGACCAGAATGTCCAGGCCGCGGGCGTAGCTGGAATAGGTGTGGAACAGCGTGCCATCGGCATAGCGGTAGAACACGCTGAGGCCCGGCAGCTCGGTTTCTTCACCCGAATACGGCTCATAGTTGTACTGATCACTGCCCTTGGCGCCGACGCCGAAGTCCTGGTTGAAGCTGCTGGCGTGGGACGAGACCCAGGGAAACTTCCAGCCCATGCGTTGCTTGAAGGCCTGGAACTGGGCATAGGGTGCGCGCGACACCGCCACCAGCGACACATCGTGGTGGGCCAGGTGCAGGTTGGCGCCGTCGAAATGATCGGCCAGGAACGAACAGCCCGGGCAGCCTTCATCCCAGCCTTCGCCGAACATGAAGTGATAGACCAGCAACTGGCTGCGGCCGGCGAACAGGTCGCCAAGGCTCAGGCGACCTTCGGCGCCTTCGAAGCGGTAGTCCTGGTCGACCCGCACCCAGGGCAGGGCGCGGCGGGCCTTGCTCAGTTCGTCGCGCTGGTGGGTCAGGGCCTTTTCATGCAGCAACAACTGGCGGCGGGCGCTGAGCCATTCGCTGCGCGAGACCACCTGGGGGTTTTGATGGTTGTCCATGGGTACGGCTCCGCTGGGGGAATGTACTCATGGTCGATTGTCGGCCGGGAGATTCGACAGGTATGAGGGCAGGGGCGATGAACGGTGGTGAATTCATCGCCGGCAAGGCCGGTTCCCACAGAGATCCTGCATACCCCGCAACCCTGTGGGAGCTGGCCTTGCCAGCGATGGGCGCGCCGCAGTCTTCAGCCGGACATCCGCCCGATCAACGCCCACAAGCGCTCATCGTCGAAATCCTTCACCACCAACTGCGCACCGGCTTCCAGCAAGGCTTCAGGCCGCTGGCTGGTCGACAATCCGACGGTAAAGATCCCCGCGCCGCTGGCCGCCTTCACTCCCGGCAGCGAATCCTCGAACGCCAGCGCATGCGCCGCCCGCGCCTGCAGGCGTTCAAGGCCGGTGAGGTAGGGCAGCGGGTCGGGCTTGGCCCGGGCCAGTTCTTCGGCCACCAGCACATGCTCGAAGCGTTGCTCCAGACCCATGGCGGCGAGCATGTGCACGGCGTTGGCCCGTGGCGCGTTGGTGACCACGGCAACATCGATGCGCTGGCGTTCGGCATGTTCGAGCAAACGCAGCAGGCCGGCGGTGGGCTGCAAGGTGGGCGACAGGGCGCGAAAGCGCGCCTCCTTGCGCTCGGCGAACAGCTGGTGCTCGCTCACCGGGCGGTCGGGGAACAGGTAACGGCACAGGTCGGCATTGGCCCGGCCGCTGACGTGGGCATCGAACTCGGCTTCGGTGAACACCCGGCCTTCTTCGAGCAACAGCTGTTGCATGGCCAGCAGGTGGAGTTTGTCGGTATCGGTCAGGGTACCGTCGAGGTCGAACAACAGGGCATCAAGCATGGTCGGCTTCCGCTGCGGTGGCCGGCCATGATAACCGGATCAGCGGGGCTGGTCAGATGCGTAGGAAAAGAGTACAAATGTACTCCATGAATAAACTATCGCCCAAACGCCGCGCTATTCTCGATTTCATTCGCCAGCGCATCGCCGATCAGGCCCAGCCGCCAAGCCTGGCCGACATCGCCACGGCCTTCGGTTTTGCCTCGCGCAGTGTCGCGCGCAAGCACATTCAGGCGCTGACCGAGGCGGGTTTCATCGAGGTCACCCCCAACCAGGCCCGTGGCATCCGCCTGGCTGGCGCCTTGCGCCGCCCCGAGGTGCTGGAGATCCCGGTGCTCGGCCAGGTCGCCGCCGGCCGGCCGATCGGCCCGGACGTGGATATCCACGAACAACTGATGCTCGATTCACACCTGTTCAGCCGCTCCCCGGACTACCTGCTCAAGGTGCGCGGCGACTCGATGATCGACGCCGGCATCCTCGACGGCGACCTGGTCGGCATCAAGCAGCAGGCCGAGGCCCGTGACGGGCAGATCATCGTCGCGCGCCTGGACGGCGAGGTGACCATCAAGCGCTTCGAACGCGTCGGCGGGCATTACCGGCTGCTGCCGCGCAACCCGGCGTATGCCCCCATTGAGGTCGGCCCGGAGCACGACTTCGTCATCGAAGGGGTGTTCTGCGGCCTGGTGAGGCGCGGCTGATGGGCGCGGTGGTCAGCCTCGACGGCCTGCTCGACCAGCAACGGCTCTGGAAGGGCCGCCCGCAGGCCTTGCCCCAGGGCCTGCAGCCCAGCGGTCATGCCGCTCTGGATGCGGCACTGCCCGGTGGCGGCTGGCCGCCCGGGGCGCTGACCGAGCTGCTGCTGGCGGCCGAAGGCTGTGGCGAGCTGCAATTGTTGTGGCCGAGCCTGGCGCGCCTGACCCAGGCTGGCGAGCGGGTGGTGCTGATTGCGCCGCCGTTCATTCCCTACCCACCGGCCTGGCAGGCGGCCGGGGTCGACCTGCAGTGGCTGGCAGTGGTCCAGGCCACTGCCGGCGAAGTACTCTGGGCCGCCGAGCAGTGTTTGCGCTCGGGCAGTTGCGGCGCCGTGCTGTGCTGGCCACACAAGGCCGATGATCGCGCCTTGCGCCGCTTGCAGGTCGCCGCCGAAAGCGGCCAGACCCTGGCCTTTGCCTGTCGCCCGCAACAGGCTGCGCTCAACCCGTCACCGGCGGCGCTGCGCATTGCCGTCGATGCCCAGCCGGCCCAGTGGCGGGTGCTCAAGTGCCGCGGCGGCCTGGCTCCGGCCACGCCCATTGCCTGCCCCGGGCGAGGCTGATGGATCATGCTCTGGGCCTGTATCCTGCTGCCGCAGCTGGCACTCGACGCCGTGCTGCGCGCCCGCGACGACGCCGACACGCCATTGGTGTTGCTTAGCGGCCCGGCCCAGCGCCGGGTCTTGCAGGCGGTCAACCCGCCAGCCGCTGCCCTGGGCCTGCGCGCCGGGCAGGCGCTGACCACCGCCCAGGCCCTGGCCGGCAGTTTTACCTGCGTCGAGCACGACCCGGCAGCCGTCGAGCAATTGCAGCAGTTTCTGGCCGCCTGGGCCTATCGCTTCAGCTCCCAGGTCAGCCTGCATTACCCACGGGTGCTGTTGCTTGAAGTCGAGTCCAGCCTCGGCCTGTTCGGGCCCTGGCCGGCCTTTGAAGCGCGGCTGCGTGCAGAGCTCAAGGCGCTGGGTTTTCGTCACCGTATCGTCCTGGCCAGCAACCCGGTGGCGGCGCGCATGCTCGCCAATGCCCACGACGGCCTGGCCCTTGAGTGCCCGCAGCAAACCCGCGCGGCGCTGGAGCAGATGCCCATCGACCGCGTCGGCCTGCCCGCCGAGGCCGCCAACGCCTTGGCGCGCATGGGCCTGCGCCAGCTCGGCCAGGTCCTGGCCTTGCCCCGTGACGCCCTGGCCCGGCGCTTTGCCGCAGCGGTGCAACTGCACCTGGACCGCCTGCTCGGGCGCCGGCCTATGGCCCTGGAATTCTATTTGCCGCCGGACCGCTTCGATGCACGCCTGGAGCTGAACTTCGATGTCGAATCCCATCAAGCCCTGCTGTTCCCCCTGCGCCGGCTGATCAACGACCTTGCCGCCTTCCTCGCCGGGCGCGACAGCGGCGTGCAGCGCTTTGCCCTGCAGCTGGAGCACGGCGAAGGGCCCGACACCTGCGTGCCGGTCGGCCTGCTGGCGGCCGAGCGTGATCCGTCGCTGCTGTTCGAGCTGGCCCGTGGCCGCCTTGAGCAACTGCAGATTGCCGCGCCGGTGCGCAACCTGCGCCTGCTGGCCGAAGACCTGCCGGCCTTCGTGCCGCAGCGCGCCGAACTGTTCGACCCGCGCCCGCAACAGAACCAGCCCTGGGAGCAACTGCGCGAACGCCTGCGCGCGCGGCTGGGCGACGAAGCGGTACGGGGGCTTGCGGCCCAGGCCGATCACCGCCCCGAGTGCGCCTGGCAGGCGGGCGACGGGCCGCGCCAGGCGCTGGCGCTACCAGGTGCGCCACGCCCGGGCTGGCTGCTGGCCGAGCCCCAGGCCTTGCCCGGCGTCGGCGTGCAGTTGCTGACCGGCGCCGAGCGCATCGAGTCCGGCTGGTGGGACGGCGGCGATGTGCGCCGCGATTACTACCGGGTGCGTACCGCCAGCGGTCTGTACGGCTGGGCCTACCGCACCCTCGGTGAAGACGGCCGCTTGTGGCTACAGGGCTGGTTCGCATGAACACCCCGGGCTACGCCGAGCTGCACTGCCTGTCCAACTTCAGCTTCCAGCGCGGCGCTTCCAGTGCCCAGGAGCTGTTCCAGCGTGCCCGCCAGCAGGGCTACCAGGCCCTGGCGATCACCGACGAGTGCACCCTGGCCGGTATCGTCCGCGCCTGGCAGGCAGCCAGGGCGGCGGGCCTGGCGCTGATCGTCGGCAGCGAAGTACGCCTGCACGACGGCCCCAAGCTGGTGTTGCTGGCCGAGAACCTCGGCGGTTACCAGCACCTGTGCAAGCTCATCACCCTGGGCCGGCGACGGGCGAAGAAGGGCGAGTACCAACTGCTGCGCGAAGACTTCGCCACGCCCCTGGACGGCCTGCTGGCGCTGTGGGTGCCGGACGGCAGTGAGGCTGACCAGGCCAGCGGCCACTGGTTGCGCGAGGTGTTCGCCGAGCGGCTGTGGCTGGCGGTCGAGCTGCACCGTGGCGCCGATGACCCGCGGCGCCTGCAACAGTTGCTGGCCCTGGCCGAGCGCCTCGATATTCCGGCCGTGGCCAGCGGCGATGTGCACATGCATGCCCGTGGTCGTCGTGCCCTGCAGGACAGCATGACCGCCATCCGCCATCACTGCAGCGTGGCCGAGGCCGGCCAGCGCCTGTTCGCCAATGGCGAACGGCACCTGCGCCCGCTGGCGCAACTGGCCGAGCTGTATCCGCCGGCATTGCTCGAAGAAAGCCTGCGCATTGCTGCGCGTTGCCAGTTCGACCTGGGCCAGTTGCGCTATCAATACCCTCGCGAACTGGTGCCCGAAGGCCAGACGGCCAGCGCCTGGCTGCGCCATCTGTGCGAGCGCGGCCACCGTGAGCGCTGGCCCGGGGGCATTGGCGACAAGGCGCGCCAGTCCCTGGAGCACGAGCTGCAGCTGATCGCCGAGCTCAACTATGAAAGCTACTTTCTTACCGTCCACGACATCGTCAACTTCGCCCGGGGCCAGGGCATTCTCTGCCAGGGGCGCGGCTCGGCGGCCAACTCGGTGGTGTGTTTCGTGCTCGGCATCACCGAACTCGACCCGATGAAAAGCCACCTGCTGTTCGAGCGCTTTTTGTCCCGCGAGCGCGACGAGCCGCCGGACATCGACGTCGACTTCGAACACGACCGCCGCGAAGAAGTCCTGCAGTACGTGTTCCGCCGCTACGGTCGTCATCGCGCGGCGCTCACCGCCGTGGCCAGTACCTACCACGCTGCCGGTGCAGTGCGCGATATCGCCCGGGTGCTGGGCTTGCCGGTGCAGCAGATCAACGCCCTGGCCGATTGCTGCGGGCGCTGGAGCGACCGCCTGCCGCCGCCCGAGCAACTGCGCGAAGCCGGTTTCGACCCCGACAGCCCGTTGCTGCGCCGGGTGCTGGCGTTGACCGGCGAGCTGATCGGCTTTCCCCGCCACCTGTCCCAGCACCCGGGCGGTTTCGTGATTTCCGAGCAGCCGCTGGACAGCCTGGTGCCGGTGGAAAACGCCGCCATGGACGAGCGCACGGTGATCCAGTGGGACAAGGACGACCTCGACCTGGTCGGCCTGCTCAAGGTCGATATTCTTGCCCTGGGCATGCTCAGCGCCTTGCGCCGCTGTTTCGACCTGCTGTATCGCCACCGTGGCCGCCGGTTGACCCTGGCGAGCATCCCGGCCGACTGCGCGGCGACCTACGCGATGATCGGCCGCGCCGACACCGTCGGTGTGTTCCAGATCGAGTCGCGGGCACAAATGGCCATGCTGCCGCGGCTCAAGCCGAAGAACTTCTACGACCTGGTGATCGAGGTGGCTATCGTTCGCCCCGGGCCGATCCAGGGCGACATGGTTCACCCGTTCCTGCGCCGGCGCCAGGGGCTTGAGCCGGTGAGCTATCCGTCGGATGCGCTGAAGCAGGTGTTCGAGCGCACCCTCGGCGTGCCGTTGTTCCAGGAGCAGGTGATGGAACTGGCGATGGTCGCCGGCGGTTATTCGGCCGGCGAGGCCGACCAGCTGCGCCGGGCCATGGCCGCCTGGAAGCGCCACGGCGGCCTGGAACCGCACCGCCAACGGCTGACCCAGGGCATGCTCGACAACGGCTACAGCGCAGAATTTGCCGAGCGCATCTTCGAGCAGATCAAGGGCTTTGGCAGCTATGGCTTCCCTGAGTCCCACGCCGCCAGCTTCGCCTTGCTGACCTATGCCAGTTGCTGGCTCAAGTGCCACGAGCCGGCAATCTTTGCCTGTGCGCTGATCAACAGCTGGCCCATGGGCTTCTACAGCCCCGACCAGATCCTGCAGGACGCCCGCCGTCATCACCTCGAGATCCGCCCGGTGGATGTCTGCCACAGCGACTGGGACTGCAGCCTGGAGCCGGGGGCAGGGGACGCCCTGGCCATTCGCCTGGGCCTGCGCCAGGTGCGCGGCTTTCGCCAGCAGGACGCCTTGCGCATCGAACAGGCGCGGGCCGAGTGCGGCTGGCGCGATGTCAGTGACCTGTGCCTGCGGGCGCAGCTCGATGCCCGTGCGCGTGAGCTGCTGGCCGATGCCGGGGCCTTGCGCGGGTTGGCCAGCGACCGTTACCGGGCGCGCTGGAGCGTGGCCGCGGTGCAGGCGCAACTGCCGTTGTTCGCTGGTATCGAGGCGCCAGTGGAAGCACCGGTGGATTTACCGCAACCGTCGCTGAGCGAGGACATGTTTGCCGACTACGCCAGTGTCGGCACCACCCTCGGCCCGCACCCGCTGAGCTTGCTGCGCCGCCGCCTCAATGCCCTGGGGTGCCGCAGTTCGCAAGCGCTGGAGCAGGCCGAACACAACGATCGGGTCAGCGTGGCGGGGCTGGTGACGGGGCGCCAACGACCGGGGACCGCCAGCGGGGTGACCTTCGTCACCCTTGAAGACGAGTTCGGCAACGTCAACGTGGTGGTCTGGCGCGACCTGGCCGAGCGCCAGCGGCGGGTGCTGGTGGGCGCGCAACTGCTGCGGGTGAGCGGAAAGCTGGAGTGCGAGAGCGGGGTGCGTCACCTGATTGCCCAGCGCCTGGAGGATCTGAGCCCGCTGTTGCAGGGGCTGGATGTGCGGAGCCGGGATTTCCATTGATTGGGGCTGCTACGCAGCCCATCGCCGGCAACGCCAGCTCCCACAGGGGATCGGTGGGGAGCTGGCTTGCCAGCGATGAGGCCCTCCGAAACGCCTCAAACCATCGACAGATGCTGCTTGCGTGTCGGCGGTGCAAAGGCCCGGTCGATTGCGCGCAGGTCTTCACTACTGAGCACCAGGTTGGCCGCCGCCGCGTTCAGGCGCACATGCTCAAGGTCCACCGCCTTGGGAATGGCAATCACGCCGTCCTGGCGAATCACCCAGGCCAGGCTCACCTGCGCCGGCGTCGCACCATGGCGCTCGGCAATCTCGGCCAGGGTCGGGTGCTTGAGCAAGCGCCCGGCCTGGGCCAGCGGGCAGTAGGCCATGGTCGGCAGGTTACGCTTGTGGCTCCAGGGCAGCAGGTCGTATTCGATGCCGCGCTGGGAGGGGTTGTAGAGCACCTGGTTGGCCGCGCAATCACCGCTCAGCCGATACAGCTCGCGCAGGTCGTCGACATCGAAGTTGGACACGCCCCAACGGCCGATCTTGCCCTCGACGCGCAAGCGCTCGAAGGCTTCGACGGTTTCCGCCAGCGGGTACTGGCCACGCCAGTGCAGCAGGTACAGGTCGATGTGTTCGGTGCCCAGGCGCTTGAGGCTACGTTCGCAGGCCGCGGGAATGCCGTTGAGGCTGGCGTTGTGCGGGTACACCTTGCTGACCAGGAACACCTGCTCGCGACGCCCGGCAATGGCCTTGCCTACAACGGTTTCCGCGCCGCCTTCGGCGTACATTTCGGCCGTATCGATGAGGTTCAGGCCCAGCTCGATACCGTGCTGCAAGGCGGCGACTTCGGCGTGCTGGCGGGCCGGGTCTTCGCCCATGTACCAGGTGCCCTGGCCGATGGCCGGGATGTTGTGTTCGGCAAGTTTCACGGTACGCATGTCACCTCCTGTGGGCGGATATGTTCAAGCAATACATCGAGCAGCGCCTGCGCCGCTGCCGAGAGTTTATGGTCGGCCAGCAGGGTCACGCCAATACGCCGTTCTATACTCGGTTCTACCAGCGGCACGCAACGCGCACCCAGCTCCTGCATCTGGCCGATGCACAGCGCCGGCACGGCACTGACGCCCAGGCCGTTGGCAACCATGCGGCCGATGGTCGACAGCTGATGGCTTTCAAAGGCTACCGCCAGCTTGCCGTGTTCGGCGGCCAGGTGCTGCTCCAGCAGCAGGCGCACCGCCGAAGGGCGTTGCAGGGCAATGAAGTCTTCGCCCAGCAGTTCACGCCAGCTCACCTGCGGCTGTTGCGCCAGCGGCGAGTCGGCTGGCACCACGGCGACGAAGCGGTCCAGGTACAGCGGCGTGAAACGCAGCGGCTCGCTGGCTTCGGGTTCGAAGCCGATGCCCAGTTCGACGCGGCGGTGGCGCACCAGTTCCAGCACCTGTTCGTTGATGACGTCGTGCACCGTGACGTTGACCCGCGGGTAGCGCTGGCGGAACACCTTCAGCGCCGCCGGCAGCAGATTGCCGGCAAAGGCCGGCATGGCGGCGATCGACACCCGCCCAAGCTGCAGGGTAAAGCGCTGGCGCAGCAATTCTTCGGTGTTGTCCCAGTCGGCCAGCAGTTGCCGGGCCAGCGGTAGCAGCACCTCGCCCTCCGGCGTCAGGCTGACGCTGCGGGTGGTGCGGCTGAGCAGGGCGCCGCCGAGGTTGTCCTCCAGGGCCTTGATGGTCAGGCTCAGGGCAGGCTGCGACAGGTGCAGGTGTTCACCAGCCTGGGCAAAGCTCTGGTATTTGGCGACGGTGACGAAGGCGCGCAGCTGTTTGACGTTCATCGGGCTAGGCTATTCTTTTGAAAAGTTAATCAATTGATCATAAAAACAAAATTAACAAATAAGTGCTCAGGGGTGAAGATGGTTCAAACGCTCGCCGACACCCCTGTCGGATCAACAACTACAAAAGGCGGATCAGCATGGCCGGACTGGACAAGCGCGTAGCAACCTATGAACAGGCCCTTGAAGGCCTGACCGACAACATGACGGTACTGGCCGGTGGTTTCGGCCTGTGCGGCATTCCGGAAAACCTCATTGCCGAAATCAAGCGCCGTGGCGTCAAGGGCCTGACCGTGGTTTCCAACAACTGCGGCGTCGACGGCTTTGGCCTGGGCGTGCTGCTTGAAGAGCACCAGATCCGCAAGATGGTTGCCTCCTACGTGGGCGAAAACGCCGAGTTCGAGCGCCAGCTGCTCAGCGGCGAACTTGAAGTGGAACTCACCCCGCAAGGCACCCTGGCCGAGAAAATGCGCGCTGGCGGCGCCGGCATCCCGGCCTTCTTCACCGCCACCGGCTACGGCACCCCGGTCGCCGAAGGCAAAGAGGTGCGCGAATTCAACGGCCGCAAGTACATCCTTGAAGAGTCCATCACCGGCGACTTCGCCATCGTCAAGGGCTGGAAGGCCGACCACTACGGCAACGTGGTGTACCGCAACACCGCGCAGAACTTCAACCCGCTGGCCGCCACCGCCGGCAAGATCACCGTGGTCGAGGTCGAAGAGATCGTCGAGCCGGGCGTGCTGCTGCCGACCGAAATCCATACCCCGGGCATCTATGTCGACCGGGTCATCGTCGGCACCTTCGAGAAGCGTATCGAAAAACGCACCGTCAAAGCCTGACCCGACCCCAGAACAATAAAGAGATCCTGACCATGGCACTTACCCGCGAACAAATGGCCCAACGTGTAGCCCGTGAACTCAAGGACGGCTACTACGTCAACCTCGGCATCGGCATCCCGACCCTGGTGGCCAACTACGTCCCGGCCGATATGGACGTAATGCTGCAATCGGAAAACGGCCTGCTGGGCATGGGTGAATTCCCCACCGAAGCGCAGCTGGACGCCGACATGATCAACGCCGGCAAGCAGACCGTCACCGCCCGCACCGGCGCCTCGATCTTCAACTCGGCCGAATCCTTCGCCATGATCCGCGGCGGTCACGTCGACCTCACCGTGCTCGGCGCCTTTGAAGTGGACGTGCAAGGCAACATCGCCTCGTGGATGATCCCCGGCAAGCTGGTCAAGGGCATGGGCGGGGCGATGGACCTGGTGGCCGGTGCCGACAACATCATCGTCACCATGACCCACGCCTCGAAGGACGGCGAGTCCAAGCTGCTGCCGCGTTGCAGCCTGCCGCTGACCGGCGCCGGCTGCATCCGCAAGGTGCTCACCGACCTGGCATACCTTGAGATCGAGAACGGCGCCTTCATCCTGCGCGAGACTGCGCCGGGGGTGACGGTTGAAGAGATCATCGAGAAGACCGCGGGCAAGCTGATTGTGGCGGATGATGTTAAAGAAATGACCTTCTGATCTGAGTTTTTCGTAGTTCTTGCTGGCCTCATCGCTGGCAAGCCAGCTCCCACAGAGTGGACCTTGTGGGAGCGGGCTTGACCCGCGATGGGGCCTTGTGCCGTTCCAATAAAACCAATAAAAGGAAAATCCCGTGGCCGCTGATATCCAAGACAGCCGCTCCGCCCGTTTTGCCCTGCGTTGCTCGAACTGGGCCGAACGCTGGTTCCCCGACTCCTGGGTGTTCGCCGCCCTGGCCGTGGTGCTGGTGTCGGTCGCTGCCCTCGCCATGGGCGGCAAGCCCACCGATACCGCCAAGGCCTTCGGTGACGGTTTCTGGAGCCTGATCCCGTTCACCATGCAGATGGCTTTTGTGGTCATCGGCGGTTACGTGGTGGCCAGCTCGCCACCTGCGGTCAAGTTGATCGACCGCCTGGCGCGCCTCCCCAACAACGGTCGTTCGGCGGTGTGCTGGGTGGCGTTGATCTCGATGGTCGCCTCGTTGCTCAACTGGGGCCTGTCGCTGGTGTTCGGCGGTTTGCTGGTGCGCGCCCTGGCCCGGCGCACCGACCTTAAAATGGACTACCGCGCCGCCGGTGCCGCCGCCTACCTGGGCCTGGGTGCGGTGTGGGCCCTGGGCCTGTCGTCTTCGGCCGCGCAACTGCAGGCCAACCCGGCCAGCCTGCCGCCGTCGATCCTGGCGATCACCGGGGTGATCCCGTTCACCGAGACCATCTTCCTCTGGCAGTCGGGGGTGATGCTCGCCGCGCTGGTGGTGGTTTCGCTGGTCGTGGCCTATGCCACTGCGCCGGGCCCCAACAGCGCCCGCAGCGCCGAAGCCTGCGGCGTCGACCCAAGCTTCTCGGCACCGCCAACACCGCAGCGCACCCGCCCGGGCGAGTGGCTGGAGTACAGCCCGATCCTGATCCTGCTGCTGGTGGCCCTGGCCGCTGGCTGGCTGTACAACGAGTTTTCGACCAAACCTGCGATCACCGCGATTTCCGGGCTGAACACCTACAACCTGCTGTTCATCATGGCCGGTGCCTTGCTGCACTGGCGCCCGCGCAGCTTCCTCGATGCCGTGGCCCGTGCGGTACCGACCACCACCGGGGTGCTGATCCAGTTCCCGCTGTACGGCTCGATCGCGGCGATCCTGACCCAGGTCCAGGGCGCCGATGCGCAGAGCCTGGCGCACCACATCTCGACCTTCTTCGTACAGATCGCCACCCACGACACCTATGCCTTGCTGATGGGCGTGTACTCGGCGGTGCTGGGCTTCTTCATCCCTTCGGGCGGCGGCAAGTGGATCATCGAAGCGCCGTACGTGATGCTGGTGGCCAACGACCTGCAGTACCACCTGGGCTGGGCGGTGCAGATCTACAACGCCGCCGAGGCGCTGCCGAACCTGATCAACCCGTTCTACATGCTGCCGCTGCTGGGCGTGCTGGGCCTGAAGGCGCGCGACCTGATCGGCTTCTCGTTCGTGCAATTGCTGGTGCACGTGCCGCTGGTGCTGTTCCTGCTGTGGATCCTCGGCACCACCTTGCAGTACACGCCGCCGGTGATGCCGACCCCGGCGGGTTGATCAGCCAGGAATCATCGCAAAGCCGACGCCGAAGCGGTTCCAGGCGTTGATGGTGGCGATGGCCAGGGTCAGGTTGACCACTTCGGCTTCGCTGAAGTGCTCGAGCAGCGCGCGGTACTGGTGCTCCGGGGCGCGCTGGTCGGGCAGGCGGGTCAGGCTTTCGACCCAGGCCAGCGCCGCCCGCTCGCGCGGGCTGAAGAATTCGGTTTCGTCCCAGACGCTCAGGGTCTGCAGGCGCGCTTCGCTTTCGCCGCTTTTGCGTGCATCGTTGGCGTGCAGGTTGACGCAGTAGGCGCAGCCATTGATTTGCGAAGCACGCAGGCGCACCAGCTCCAGCAGCGAATTCTCAAGCCCCGATTTACCCAGGGCCATTTCCAGGCCGACCATGGCTTTGTAGGCTTCAGGCGAGTGTTTGGCCCATTCGATACGATTGCTCATTGCTGCTCTCCGCTAAGGTCCGCCACAGGCGGCGATGGCGCTACCTTAGCGCCAGGTACGGCGTACTCGAATAGCCAATTTTGCCCTTTGTCAGGAGGCCAATCAGTCAAGGGCCTGGAGCACGTCGCGCAGGCGGTCCAGGGCCGGGTCGATGTCCAGCCGTTCGATGGCGCCAAAGCCCAGCAGCAGGCCCTGGCGCACCGGCACGCGGGCATGGAAGGGCGCCAGTGAATACAGGCCGACCTCGACCTTGCGCGCCATGCTGATCAGAAATTCGACGTCCAGATCGCTCCGGGCCAGGGCGCTCAAGTGATAACCGGCAGTGGCCGGCACCACTTCGAACCAGGGCGCAAGATCACCCTGCAGGCGGGCCAGGATGCATTCGCGGCGCGCGGCATAGACCTCGTGCACGCGGCGGATGTGCTTTTGCAGCGAGCCTTCGCTGATGAACTGCGCCAGCGCCCACTGGTTGAGGGTCGGGGTGTGCCAGTCGGTCAGTTGCTTGGCGATGCAGATCGCCTCGCGCAGCGCTTCGGGGACGATGCAGTAACCCAGGCGCAGCTCCGGCAACAGTGTTTTGGAGAAGGTCCCGACATAGGCCACCAGGCCGTGGCGGTCGAGGCTTTGCAACGAGTCGGTGGGCCGCCCTTCATAGCGGAACTCGCTGTCGTAGTCGTCCTCGATGATGATCGCGCCCAGCGCTGCGGCACGTTCGAGCAAGGCCTGGCGGCGCGCCGGGCTCATCGGCATGCCCAGCGGGAACTGGTGCGACGGGGTGACGTAGATCAGCCGCGTACCCTCGGCGATCTGCTCGACGCACATGCCCTCGGCGTCGACCGGCACGCATTGCAGCTCGGCGCCCTGGGCCAGGAACAACTGGCGCGCCGGGGTGTAGCCGGGGTCTTCCATGGCCACCTGGCAACCGGGTTCGACCAGCACCCGGGTGATCAGGTCCAGGGCTTGCTGGGCGCCGTTGCAGACCACCACGTCCTGGCTGCTGCAACGCACGCCGCGGGCGAAGGCGATATGCCGGGCGATCGCCTCGCGCAATTCCGGCAGGCCCTGGTGGGCGCTGTAGCGAGCGCTGCTGTGGCGGATCTGGCGCAGGGCGTATTGGCTGCAGCGGCGCCAGTCATCGAAGGGGAACTGCACCTTGCTTGAGGCGCCGCCGATAAAGTCGTAGCGCAACATCGGCAGTTTGAGGTCAGCCAGCGGGTTGGCCCGGGCCTGCCATTTGGCCAGGGTGGCGGCGCTGGCCAGGGGGATGCTGGTACTGGGTGGTGGGTTGCGGGTGGCGGCAGGGGTGATAAAGCTGCCTTTGCCGACCTGGCCGCTGAGCAGGTTGTCGTAGGTCAGGCGCGAATAGGCTTCGGCCACGGTCTTGCGCGACACCCCCAGTTGCTCGGCCAGCAGGCGGCTGGGGGGCAGTTGCGTGCCGGCCGCTAGGCGGCCGCTGTCAATGCCGTCGCGCAACTGCTGGTAAAGCTGCTCGGCCAGGCCCTTGCGGCCCTGCAGGCTGATGTGGAGTTCCATGGTGAGGGGCGTATCCGCAGGCGTTTGTCTGGCGTTCAGGTTACCTGATTCGCTGCCGTTGATCCCCTGGTGCAACGCCTATGCCCGCAGCGCGCCACACTCAACAGGTCGAGGTTCGCCGGCACTGCGGCGAACCGCTTGCGTGCACAGGAGAATCACCATGAGCCTGCGTTATCTGCCGGGTTTGAGCCTGTTGCTGGCGGCGACGGCCCAGGCCGCCACACCGGTGCCGGTCTATCACTATGGCATGCCCGTGGATGTCGCCCGGGTGCTGCAGCTGAGCGAACCGGCCAGCGACACCTGCGAGGTGGTGCTGGCCAGCATGGTCTATGTCGACTCCGCGGGCCGGCAACACAGCCTGCAGTACCTGAAACTGGCCCGGGTCTGCACCGACCGCGGTTAGTCCCAGGCTGGCGCCAGGCTCTCGGGGCTGGTCAGGCGCAGGCCGCTGTCGAGGGCGGCGATCCTGCCCATGTCGTCAGCGCTGAGCTTGAGTTCGCGGGCCTTGAGGTTGCCGGCCAGGTTCTCGCGCCGGGTCGAGGACGGGATCACCGCATAACCCAGCTGCAGGGCCCAGGCCAGGGTCACCTGCGCCGGGGTGGCGCCGTGCTGCGCGGCGATCTGCTTGATCACCGGGTCGTGCAGGACCTTGCCGTAGCCCAGGGTCATGTACGAGGTCACGGCAATCCCCTGGCGGTGCATGAAGTCCACCAGCGTGCGGTTCTGCAGGTACGGGTGCAGCTCGATCTGGTTGGTGGCGATGGCGTCCTTGCCGACCACCTCAATGGCTTGGCGCAGCAGGTCGATGGTGAAGTTGGACACGCCGATCTGCCGGGTCAGGCCCTGCTTTTGCGCTTCGGCCAGGGCGCCCATGAACTCGCTGACCGGCACTGCGCCCTGGGGCGATGGCCAGTGGATCAGGGTCAGGTCGAGGTAGTCGCTGCGCAGCTTGTGCAGGCTGTCCTTGAGGCTGGGGATCAGCTTGTCGGCGGCCAGGTTCTCGGTCCAGATCTTGCTGGTGATGAACAGCTCGTCACGGTCGATGCCGCTGGCGGCCACGGCCTGGCCGACCTCGACTTCGTTGCCGTAGATCTGCGCGGTGTCGATGGCGCGGTAACCGAGTTCGAGGGCGGTGGCCACCGAATCGATCACGACCTGATCCTTGAGGCGGAAGGTGCCAAGGCCAAGGGCGGGAATAGTCATGAGCGGGTTCCTCCGGTGCGAGCGTTGATAAACAAGACGTGCAGTATTGCGACTGTGCCCGCGCAGAAAAATGCCCGTTGCCGCACAAGCTTTTTGCTTGCAGCGCACGAATGCTCCGGCAGTGGTAGCCTTGCAGGGTCAGTCGCAACGGATTCGGCCATGGCCCAGCACAAGCTCAGCATTCGTCAACGCAACGTTGACAACATCCTTCTGGCGGCGGAAAAGGTCTTTGCCGAAAAAGGCTTCGCCGGCACCGCCATGGCCGACATCGCCGAGGCCGCGCAGCTTCCACGCAGCAACGTGCACTATTACTTCAGCACCAAGGCCGAGCTGTACCAGGCGGTGCTGTTCGGCCTGCTCGATGTGTGGAAGCAGGATGCACTGTGTTTTGAACTGTATGACGATCCGCGCATCGTGCTGAGCAGCTACATCCGAGCCAAGATGAACCATTCGCGCACCCGGCCCCATGGCTCCAAAGTCTGGGCCAACGAGATCATCCATGGTGCGCCGAACCTCGGCGCGGCGCTGGACGACCCGCTGTATGACTGGGCGAAAATGAAAGAAGCGAAGATCCGCCAGTGGATCGAAGACGGGCGGATCCTGGCGGTGGAGCCCTCGGGCCTGCTGTACATGATCTGGGCCTCGACCCAGCACTACGCCGACTTCAGCCACCAGGTCGGGCTGCTCAACGATCACCAACCGCTGTCGGAGCTGCAGTTCGAACGGGCGGTGCAGACGGTGACCAGTGTGATCCTCAGGGGGATCGGGCTTGAACCCTGATCAAAAGCATCGCTGGCAAGCCAGCTCCCACAGGTACTGTGGATGCTGATCTTGTGGGAGCTGGCTTGCCAGCGATAGGGCCCTGATCGTCAAAAGCTGAACTCGATCTCCTCGTACAAGCTTCCCGGCTCCAAGCCATCGGTGCTGTGCAACTCGCTCTCCTTGCCCAGCGCCTCCAGCAACGGCCGCCTTGGCACTTCGGTGCCGGCCTCGGGGTTGCCGTGCTTGCCGGGCATGGTCGACAGCACGCTGGTCAAGCGTTGTGGCGTGCCGGCCTTGCCGCGTTTGTTGAAGCCGCCCCAGAGGCTTTTTGGCGTGGCATTGAGGCTGCCGTGGTGGCCGACCTTGTACAGGTCGACGTCTGCCAGCAACGCGCGAATGTCCGGCTGGCTCAGTGCGTAACTCCAGTTCTCGATCTGCGCATCGCCCGGGAACAGCAGCTTCTTGCCCGCCACTTCAAACAGCAGGATCAGGCTGGTGTTGTTCATTGCCTTATCCAGCGCGGTGACGATCTGCAGCAACTGCTCGCCACGGGCTTCGCGCACCCGCCGGGCGATCCAGCGGGTGCTCATCGGCAGCTTGCTGCCACGGGTCGCCGGGTAGTCGGCAAAGGGCCCGGGGTCGTCGTCCGGCGCAGTGACCTGGGCATCGACCAGTTGCCGGTGCAGGTGCCAGAACTCGGCCGGGTCACGGCTGCGCTGCTTGCGGATCGAGGCGCTCTGCTCGACCGTGGGCGGGCCGAGAACATGGGTACGCACACCGGGCAACAGCTCGGCCAGGGCATCGTCGCTGCCGAAAAAGGCATAGGCGTTGCGTTTGCCCATACTCGCCAGGTTGTTTACCGCGCTGGCGTTGGAGATGTTGTCTTCGCCGATAAACCCCAGGTGCCTGGCCAGCTCTGCGGACAACCCATGCTTGCCCTGGTCGAGCAGCTTGACTACGGCGCTGGCCAGGGCATTCATGCTCTTCAGGGTCTGGGCCATGCTGCGCGCGCCGCGCAGGCTCGGTTGCTCGGGGGCAATGGCGTCTTCGGCCAGCTCCAGCTGTTCGGTCCAGGGTTGCAGCACCAGCTCAGGTGCCAGGCTGCGAATAACATCGCCACTGGCGGTGCCGGCGCGATTGCTGGCAAAGCCGCTGATATGGTCGGCGTGCCGGTGGGTGGCGACCACCGCATCGAGCTTGCCCGCACACTTGGCCTTGATGTCTTCGGCGATCGCTAAAAGGCGCTGGCCCTGGGCAACGCCCTTGGGCATGCCCATGGAGCCGAAGTCGATCAGCACATGGCGGCGTACGTCACCGGGGTAGTTGAAACGCAGCAAAAAGCAGTCGCCAAAACCGACCTGGTAGGCATAGAGGGTCAGGCTGGTCGGGTTCATGCTTGCTCCTCGCGCAATGGGCCCACCTGCCAGGCGCGCTGGCGGTGCAGTTGCGCCAACGGGTTGCGCAGGTCCAGCTCGCTGGTATCCAGGCCTGCCAGGTAGCTCAAGCGCCGCAATTGCCACTGGCCGTCGTTGAGCGGGCGCTGGACGTGATACTTGATGCGCCCGTACTGGTCGAAAATCAGCGTGCCGGCGCCGTAGACGGTGAGCGCGTCGGTGGTCTTGATCCAGGCCGGGCGCGGGCTGATGTTGCACACGCTCTTGAGCTCGGCGCCAAAGATGTTGGCCTTCATGATGTATTCGCACACGCTCTCGCGCAGCAGCAGGCCGTCGGTGCCCAGGCGGATGCTCGGGCGCACCGACACCACCTCGGTGTAGGCGCGCTCGTCGATGCCCAGCACCGCACGGTTCTCCCAGAGAAAACGGAACACCTCTTCGTCGTCGCGCAGCATCGAGTCGAAGTGGCTGTTGCGGTATTGCACCTGGCCGTTGTCGGCAAAGCCGTGCCAGCAGCCGTCGCTGTCGGTGCGCGTCGGCGGGGGATTGATGCCGAAGGCTTCGAAGGTGGTGCGGATGATCAACCGGTAGTCGTAGCGCGAATCGTCCGGGGCCACCTGAGCATCGACGGTGAGCAGGGCGGCCAGGTAGTCGCCGAACTCCAGGTCCAGCGGCGGGCAGTAGTCCAGGGCGCGGATGGCGATGGTCAGCAACTGGTCGGCGGCCTTGGCGCCTTCTTCAACCACTTCGCGCAGGTTGTACAGGTTGTCGCCAAAATTGCCCAGCTCGCCCAGGCGCGCCACCCACAGGGCGAGCATGCTGCGAAGCATGGCGGCGGCGAAAACTTCGCCACGGTTGTGGGCTTCGGCGAACTGCTCGTCGCTCAGGTAATCCGCCGACGGCGGCAGCATCACCGAGCGGCGCAGGGCATTGGCGCGCAGGCCTTCGAGTTGCTGGCCGAACTCTTCGCCGATACCGAACAGCAGCGACTCGGCAAGGTTCTGCGGGCTCAGCTGGTCGCCGTTGAGCAGCCGGCGATCGCCCTGTACGGTGAGCTCGATACGCCCGCCATTGGTCAGGGCGTACTCGATGATTTCGCGCAGGGAAAACACCGACAGCAGCGCCACCACGTCGGCAAAGCCTTCGTGGAAGGCTGCCTGATCGGGCCCCGAGGCATTCATGAAGCCGCCGCGCAGGCCGTCGAGAATCGCGTGGGTGGC
Source organism: Pseudomonas sp. NPDC087612 (assembly GCF_044743505.1). Lineage (NCBI taxonomy): Bacteria > Pseudomonadati > Pseudomonadota > Gammaproteobacteria > Pseudomonadales > Pseudomonadaceae > Pseudomonas > Pseudomonas sp. NPDC087612. The sequence goes on along the minus strand of NZ_JBIUWO010000001.1, from coordinate 418,656 downwards.
CTCGTGGGCGACGATGTCGTGGGACAGGCAGGTGAACACGTGCTGGCCGTCGAGGCCCTTGAAATAACCGAACATCAAGGCGCGGTCGGCCCGCGAGTAAAAGGCATTGGCCTCGACGAAAGCATGCGGCACCACATGCAACTGGTGGCCCTCGAAGCCCCAGCCGACCCGGCGCCCCAGGGCCATCTCGAAGCGCGCCAGGGTGCGCATGACCACCGCGTAGACGTGCTGGCAGTGGAACGCCGGATTGCCCAGCAGCGCCTCGCCGGGCTGATCGAAGGGGTCGATCATCGCGCCGCTGGTGGCGTCCTGCTGGTAGGCGTGGGCGTGGTACAGCTGGTTGCGCGAGGCGTCGAAGTCGACCACCTTCAGGCGGTAGCCGGTGGGGCCCAGGCCGAGGGTTTCCAGCGGCACGCTGACCCGGGCGAACAGCAATTGGCCGCGGGCATCACGCACCGCCGGGTCCTGGGCGAGGATGGTGAAGGTCTGGCTATTGGCTTTGACGACCATGGGCAGCACTCCTGTGCACCAGGCTTACATCATTGGAAATACTCTCAGGGTAGCTTCAATGGCTCGTATTCCAAGGGCGTTTCGTTGCCCTTGCGGTCGATCCGGTAGTGCTTACCATCGCGTTGTACGATGGCCTGGCCGTCGCGAAAAAAACCGGGTCTGTCATAGATATAGGGCAGGACCACCTTGCCCTTAAGGTCGATAAAGCCCCATTTACCTTCTTTTGCCGCGCTCAGCAGATTGTCGTTGATCAGCCGTCCGCCCCAGGTATTGTAGGCGAAGCCGTCGTATTCGAAAGGCAGCACCACTTTGCCGGATGTGTTCATCAGGCCGCTTTTTTTGCTGGCGCTGTCGTTCAGCAGCACATAGCCCTTCTCGGTAATGGGCCGCGAGCTGAAGCGCAGGGGGATCACCTGCTCGCCCTTGCGGTTGATCATGCCGAACAGGTTGCCTTTGGCGACTACCGCCAGGCCATCCTTGGCGTCGTCGAAACCCTCTACCCAGTCATACTCGAATGGCACCACGGTGCGGCCCCGGGTATCGATGTAGCCACACTCGGAATACGTCAGGCAGACGCCTGCCAGGCCATCGCTGAACGGCCCGGGGCGCTTGTAGAGGGTCGGGATGAGCAACTGCCCCTTGCGGTCCATGTAGCCCCATTTGTTGTTGATGCGAACGGCTGCCATGCCTTCGTGGTAAACCGGTTGCAGCTCGATGGACGGCGCAACGATGACCTTGCCGCTGGGGTCTTTAAGGCCATACAGGTCATTTTCCTTGAAACTCACCGGGTCGGCGGGGGTGGCGCTGCAGGCCGCCAGGGCAGCGCCCAGGCACAGTAACGGGAGGGAGCGAAAGAGGGCCTTCAATTCAGTGCATTCCTTGGCAAGGCGAGGTAAGGGCAAGGCGCGCACCTTAGCCGATCGCGCCGCACTTGCCCAGCCATTCAACCGCGGGCGAAAGCCTCAAGGCCGGCGCCTTCGAGGCGGTAGCGCACCCATTCATCCTGGGGCAGGGCGCCCAGGGATTTATAGAACTGGATGGCCGGCTCGTTCCAGTCGAGCACGCTCCACTCCAGGCGCCCGCAGCCGTTGGCCAGGGCTTCGACGGCGATATGACGCAGCAACTGCTTGCCGGCACCGCCACCGCGTTGCTCGGGGGTGATGTACAGGTCTTCGAGGTAAATGCCGTTGCGCCCCAGCCAGGTCGAGTAGCTGTAGAAGTACACCGCATAGCCAATGGCCTGGCCGTCGCGCTCGCAAATCAGGCTCAGGGCCTTGGCGCCGTCGTCGAACAAGGTGCGTTCGATGTCGGCCCGGGAGGCGATTACTTCGTGGACGGCGCGCTCGTAGTCGGCAAGCTCGGTGATGAAGGCGAGGATCTGGGCGGCGTCGTCGCGCCGCGCGGGGCGGATGGTCAGGCTCATGGCAGGCTTCCGGCGGGTGAGGTAATCGCCCATGTTAGCCGGAACCGGCCTTGAGCGTCATCGCTTCGCTGCGCAGCCATTTGAGCACCAGGGCAAAGGCCAGGCTGGCCAGCGCAGTCATGCCGGCCAGGGGCCCGGCGCTGCCATCGGAGAGCTGGCCGATGACCAGGCTGCAGAGCGCAGTGAAGGCCATCTGGATGAAAAAGAACAACCCCGAGGCGCTGCCGGCGATGGCCGCATAAGGCTGCAGCACCGCCCACTGGCAGGCCGGAATGGCCAGGCCCACCGAGAGCATGATCAGCAGCATCGGCAGGACGATCGCCAGCAGCGCGTCGGGCCACAGCCGGGTGGCGAGCATCAGCAGCAGCGCGCCAGCCAGGTTGAGCACCAGGGCCTGGCCGAGCAAGGCATCGGCGCTGTAGCGGCCACTGCGCCGGCGAAACAGCTGCGAGCCTACCAGGTAGCCACCGACGGTGACGGCGAACACCGCGGCGTACTGCGCCGAACTCAGGCCCAGGCGGCGTTGCAGCAGGGTCGAGGACTCGGCGATGAACGGGAAGTAGGTGCAGTAAACGCAGGCAATCGCCAGTGAATAGCGCATGAAGTAGCCGTCACCGAGCAGGCGCAGGTAGACCTTCAGCACCGGTTGCTGACGCAGCCCGTCCACTTGCGGCGGGCGGGTTTCCGGCAGGCGCAGGGCGATCAGCAGCAGGCTCAGGGCAGCGCTCAAGGTCAGCAGCAGGAAGATCCAGCGCCAGCCCAGGCCGGTTTCGATCAGGCTGCCCAGCACGGGCGCGATCATCGGCGACAGCGCCATACCCATCGACAGGTAGCCGAGCAACTGGCCCTGCTGCTGGCGGTCGAAGTGATCACGCACCATCACCCGGCCAATCACCGCCCCGCAGCAACCGCCCAGGGCCTGGAACAGGCGCGCGGCAATCATCACCTCGACACTGCTGGCCAGGCTGCAGGCAAGGCTTGCCAGCAGGTAAATCGTGCCGCCGAGCAGCAACAGCGGACGGCGGCCAAAACGGTCGCACAGCGGGCCGCTGATCAGCATGCTCAGGGCGTAGCCGAGCATGTACAGGGTCAGGGTCAGGTGCAACTGGGCATCACTGGCGTGCAGGGCGATGGCGATGTCGGGCAGGGCGGGCAGGCAGATGTCCAGGGCCACCCGCGGCAGGCAGACAATCATCAGCAGCAATAGAAGCCAGGTTCGCGGGCCGGGCGAGGAGGGGGTGCGCATTGAACGGTTCCTTGTGATCGACGCGCAGACCTTAACGGCCAATGTGGTTTAATCGGCAGCGCCATTAAGAACAAACCTGATTGGACCACTATGCGCACAGGCAAAGCCGCCATCGCCCTCGATCTCCCGCTGCCCACGGCATTGGCCCAGGGCAAGCAGCAAGGCGCCTATGCCGCCCTGCGCGATGCGATCCTCGACAAGCGCCTGGCGGCCGGCAGCCGCTTGCCCTCGACGCGCACCCTGGCCGAGCGTTGGCAGTTGTCGCGGGGCACCCTGGAGCTGGTGTTCGAGCGTCTGCGCGATGAGGGCTATGTCAACCGGGTGGCCGGCTCCGGTACCCGGGTGTGTGCGGTGGTGCCTGACGCCTTTATCGCTGCTGGCAGTGAGCCGGCAGCGGCGCCGGCGTGCCAGCCGCTCAGCGCACCGAGCACGGCCAGCGGCGCCGGTGTGCAGGTGGGTGTGCCGTTTGTCGCGCGCCTGGCCGACCCGGCGCTGTTTCCGCTCAAGGCCTGGTCCCAGGCGCTGGCCAAGGCCCTGGCGACAGCGCCGGCAGCCTTGCTCAGCTCGCCGGATGCGGCCGGGCTGCCGGCCCTGCGCGAGCAGATCGCCGACTACCTGCGCCGCTATCGCGGCATCCGCTGCACTGCCCAGGACCTGATCGTCACCAGCGGCATCCGTCAGTGCATCGACCTGTTGGCGCGCAGTGTGATCCGCCCGGGCGACAAGGCCTGTGTCGAAGACCCCGGCTACCGCACCGCCAGGTCGCTGTTTGCGCGGGCCGGGGCGCAGGTGGTGGCGGTGCCGGTAACCGCCGAGGGCATCGACGCGCAAGCGCTTGAGCGTCACCTGGATGCCCGCCTGGCCTGCGTGACCCCGGCGCACCAGTCGCCGTTGGGCGTGACCCTGTCGGTGTCGCGGCGGCTGATGCTGCTGGACTGGGCCAAGCGTGCCGAGGCGTGGATCGTCGAAGACGACTACGACAGTGAATTCAACTACAACAACGCACCGCTGCCGGCGCTCAAGGCGCTGGATCACGGCGACCGGGTGATCTACTGCGGCAGTTTCAACAAGACCCTGTTCGCCGGTCTGCGCGTGGGTTTCATGCTGGTGCCGGCGAGCCTGCGCGCACCGTTGCTGGCGACCCTGCAGGGCACCGGCGGCGCGGTCGGGGTTACCGAGCAACTGGGCCTGGCCGAGTACCTGGCCAATGGCAGCTTCGTACGCTACCTGAGGCAGGCGCGCCAGGCTTATCAGCAGCGCCGCGACCTGCTGCTCGCCTGCCTGGCCGAGCATGCGCCGGGCTGTTATGAGGTCAGCGGCCAGCAAGCCGGTTTGCACTTTGTCCTGTGGTTGCCGGCAGGGGCGGATGAGCAGGATTTTTGCCAGCGCGCCGCCGACCAGGGCCTGCAACTGCAACCGATCGGCAGCTTCTGCGAGCAGGTGCAACTGCGGCCTGCGGTGATGATCGGCTTCACCGCCCTGAGCGATGCGCAGCTGCGTTTTGCCGGGCGCAAACTGGCGGCATTGCTGTACGAGGTTTCTTAATCGGCGGGTAACCGGCATGCTAGGCTTTGTACGAAAAGTGCCTGCGCGACGATCATGCTGCGTTGAAAACAGGCTCGGAATGCTCATTTACAACTCGTAAACTCCGCTTCCTCGCCTGTTTTCGCCTTGCCTGATCGCCGCTCGGCGACTTTTCGTACAAACCCTAGGGCCACGCTATTCCCAAGGCCACTAAAGGAACCTGCGATGACCTGGTCAGCTGCGCAATACAGCACCTTCGAGAACGAACGCACGCGCCCGGTGCGCGACCTGGTGGCGGCGCTGCCCAACCACACAGTCGCCAGCGCGGTGGACCTGGGCTGCGGCCCGGGCAACTCCACGCAAGTGCTCGCCAGCCGCTATCCCGAGGCGCAGGTGACCGGCCTGGACAGCAGCGAAGACATGATCGCCGCCGCCCGCCAGCGTTTGCCGCAGCTGGCCTTCGAAGTGGCTGATATCGCTAGCTGGAGCGTCGATGAGGGTGTCGATGTGATCCTCGCCAACGCCTCGCTGCAATGGCTGCCCGACCACGCGCTGTTGTACCCGCAGCTGGTACGTCAACTGACGGCCGGTGGCAGCCTGGCGATCCAGACCCCGGACAACCTCGACGAACCGGCCCACCGCCAGCTTCGCGAGATCGCCAAACTGGGTAGCTGGGCCGGCAAGGTCGGTGACCTGAAACTGCCGCCACGGCACACTGCGGCCTATTACTACGATGTGCTCAGCCCCCATTGCCGGCGCGTGGACGTCTGGCGCACCACTTATTACCACCCGCTGGCAGGCGGCGCGCCGGCGGTAGTGGAGTGGTTCAAGGGCTCGGCATTGCGGCCGTATCTGGCGGCGCTGGATGCCCAGGAGCAGGCAGCTTTTCTGCAGTATTACCTGCAGGCGATGGAGCAGGCGTATCCGCCTGCCGCCGATGGCACGGTGCTGTTGCCGTTTCCGCGCCTGTTTATCGTTGCTACACGTTAGGCAATGCGCTGCTGACGTCGCGCCTGCCACTGGCGCATTACGCGCAGGTAGACCAGGCCGTTGACCAGCACCACCACCGAGCCGAGCACCAGCTGGATGCCCGGCGTCAGCCCCGCCGGGTAGATGATCGGCCAAATGTAGTGCTCGATGAAACCGCCTTCATAACCGGCCAGGCCCGAGGCCTGGCGCAGGCGGTTTTCCCACTCGGTGAGCGGGCAGGTGAGGTGCAAGAACTCCACGGCCATGCCCCAGCTCATCGCCGGCAGATGCCACCACATCGCACCGCGCCATTTGAGCACCAGCAAACCGCCAAACAGCACGAAGACAATGAACAACAAGTGAAACAGCACCAGACCATCGGCGCCCAGGCGGTAAAGCATGACGATTCCTTCCTCGTGGGGATATTCCTGTAACCGTCATGATATAGGCATTCGTGCAGCGCTACGATTGCCTTCAGCGAGGGAGAGCCGCCAGGCCTCCCTCGCTGTTTTTGCTGCCTGCCTCAGGACGCTTCGCGATAGGGGTTGCGTGGGTCATGCAGCCAGTCGAGGAACGGCTTGCCAGTGTCCTGCGGGACCATCTCGATGCAGTCCTGTACCGGGCAGGTGATCTGGCACAGGTTGCAGCCCACGCATTCGGCGTCGATCACCTCGTAGCGGTGGCTGCCGTCGGTCTGCTTGAGGTTGGCGATGGCCTGGTGCGAGGTGTCTTCGCAGGCGATGTGGCAGCGCCCGCATCCGATGCACGCCGCCTGGTCGATCCTGGCCACCACCTGGTAGTTGATGTCCAGGTACTTCCAGTCGGTGGTGTGGCCCACGGCGCGGCCCTGGAACTCCTTGAGGCTGCGGTAGCCCTGGCTGTCCATCCAGCGCGAGAGGCCGTCCTTCATCTCGTCGACGATGCGAAAGCCATGCAGCATCGCCGCCGTGCACACCTGCACCACGCCGCAGCCGAGGGCGACGAACTCGGCGGCGTCACGCCAGCTGCCGATGCCGCCAATACCGCAGATCGGCAGGCCGTGGGTGGCCGGGTCGCGGGCGATTTCGGCAACCATGTTCAGGGCGATCGGCTTGACCGCCGAGCCGCAGTAGCCGCCATGGGTGCTCATGTCGCCGACAATGGGGTGGGCAACCATGCGTTCGAGGTCGACGCTGGTGATCGAGTTGATGGTGTTGATCAGCGACACCGCGTCGGCGCCCCCACGATGGGCGGCGCGGGCCGACTGGCGGATGTCGGTGATGTTCGGTGTCAGCTTGACGATCACCGGCAGCGAGCAGTACGTCTTGCACCAGCGGGTGACCTGTTCGACGTACTCCGGCACCTGGCCGACCGCCGCGCCCATGCCGCGTTCGGGCATGCCGTGGGGGCAGCCGAAGTTGAGCTCGATGCCGTCGGCGCCAGTGGCTTCGACCAGCGGCAAAATGGCTTTCCAGGATTCTTCGACGCAGGGCACCATCAGCGAGACGATCAGTGCGCGGTCTGGCCAGTCCTTCTTCACCTGGGTGATTTCGCGCAGGTTGATTTCCAGCGAACGGTCGGTGATCAGCTCGATGTTGTTGATGCCCATGACCTCGCGGTTGGCCCCGTAATGCGCCGAGTAACGCGACGAGACGTTGACTGCGGCGGGGTCTTCGCCCAGGGTTTTCCAGACCACGCCACCCCAGCCGGCCTGGTAGGCACGGACCACGTTGTAAGCCTTGTCGGTGGGCGGTGCGGAGGCCAGCCAGAACGGGTTGGGCGCCTTGATGCCAGCGAATTCGATCGACAGGTCAGCCATTATGCAGCCTCCACATTGAGCATCAGGTGCGCATGCATGGCCTCGGCGGCCAGCTTGCCGTGCTGCACTGCCTGGACGGTAAGGTCCTGGCCGAGCTGGGTGCAGTCGCCGCCGGCATACACGCCGGGCAGGCTGGTGCGCAGCTGCTCGTCGACGCGAATGCGCTCGCCCTCGCGGGCCAGCTGCTGGCCGCTGCTGTCGCTCAAGGCGCTGGCATCGAAGGCCTGGCCGATGGCTTTGAAGATCGCGTCGGCAGCCAGTTCGAAGGTCTCGCCGGTTGGCTGCAGGCGGCCATCGCTTAACTGCGTGCGGGCAAAGCGCATGCCGCGCACCCGGCCCTGATCGTCGAGCAGCACCTGCTCTGGCTGGGCCCAGGTCAGCAGGCGTACCTGGTTGTCCTTGGCGATGTGTTGCTCGTGCGCGGTGGCGCCCATGTCCTCGACGCCACGGCGATACACCAGGTTGACGTCGCGGGCACCGAGGCGGGCCATTTGCACGGCCATGTCGATGGCGGTATTGCCGGCGCCGAGGACGATGCAACGGTCGGCCACCGGCAGGGAGGTGAGGTCATCGGCCTGGCGCAGTTCGCGGATGAACTCGGTGGCGGCGAGCATGCCCGGCGCTGCCTCGTTGGCCAGGCCCAGCTGGCGCACGGCATTCAGGCCCAGGCCGAGGAACACCGCGTCGAACTGCTGTTGCAGCTCGGCCAGGCTGAGGTTGTCGCCCAGTACCTGGCCGTGGCGGATTTCGATGCCGCCGATCTGCAGGACAAAGTCCAGCTCGCGCTGGGCGAAATCGTCGACCAGCTTGTACTTGGCGATCCCGTATTCATTGAGGCCGCCGGCTTTGTCCCGGGCTTCGAAGATCACCACGTCATGGCCGTGCCAGGCCAGGCGGTGGGCGCACGACAGCCCCGCCGGGCCGGCGCCGACCACGGCAATGCGTTTGCCGGTGCTGGCGGCGCGCTGGAACGGGTGCTGGGCAAACTCGGCATGGTCCACGGCATAGCGCTGCAACAGGCCGATCAGCACCGGCGCGCACTCTTGGTGGTTGTTGCGCACGCAGGCCTGCTGGCAGAGGATCTCGGTGGGGCACACCCGCGCGCAACTGCCGCCGAGGATGTTGGCCGAGAGAATTTTCTGCGCCGCGCCCTGGACGTTCTCCTGGTGGATGTTGCGGATGAACGAGGGGATGTCGATCTCGCTGGGGCAGGCGTTGACGCAAGGCGCGTCGTAGCAATACAGGCAGCGTGAGGCTTCAAGCGCGGCCTGGCGGGCGTTCAACGCTGGCGCCAGGTCGCTGAAGTGTTCGGCGAGGGTGGCGTTGTTCTCGGACGGTCGGGGGAGGTGGTTGAGGGAATCGATCACGGTGGGTTCCTCATTTTTTTATTTTTTTTGGGGAAGGCTTTGCCTTCCATCGCGGGTCAAGTCGGTGCGGCGACCCGACTTGACCCGCGATGCTCTTCAGCGCTTAACGGCGACCGGCCGGGAATGCTCGGCCCGCTTGCTGAGCAGGTCGAACACCGCCGGGTACGCCGGCCGTTCGATGTAGCGCCCGGCGCCGCGCTCGGCGCGCAGGTCGCCGTTGGCCCAGACCAGCTTGCCCTGGCTGATGGTGTGGCTGGGGATGCCGCGCACGGTCTTGCCTTCGAAGATGTTGAAGTCCACCTGCTGATGGTGCGTGGCCGCCGAGATGGTCCGTGTGCCTTGCGGGTCCCAGAGCACCAGGTCGGCGTCGGCACCGACGCGCAGGGCGCCCTTGCGCGGGAACAGGTTGAAGATCTTCGCGGTGTTGGTCGAAGTCAGGGCGACAAAGTCCTGCATCGACAACTTGCCGCTGTTGACCCCTTCGTCCCACAGCACTGCCATGCGGTCCTCAATGCCGGCAGTACCGTTGGGGATGCGGCTGAAGTCGTCGCGCCCGGCGGCTTTCTGTTCGGCGCAGAAGCAGCAATGGTCGGTGGCGGTGGTGTGCAGGTTGCCCGATTGCAGGCCGTGCCACAGCGCCTCCTGGTGGCCGTCCTGGCGCGGGCGGAACGGCGGGCTCATGACGTAACCGGCGGCGGTTTGCCAGTCGGGGTGGCGGTAGACGCTGTCATCCAGCAGCAGGTGCCCGGCCAGCACTTCGCCGTAGACCTGCAGGCCCTTGTTGCGCGCGTAGGTGATTTCATCCAGGGCTTCGCGGGTCGAAACATGCACCAGGTACAGCGGCGTGCCGAGGGTTTCGGCGATGCGAATGGCGCGGCTGGCGGCTTCGCCTTCGACCTGCGAGGGCCTTGATAGCGGGTGCGCTTCCGGCCCGGTAATGCCCTGGGCCATCAGCTTGCGTTGCAGGTGATAGACCAGTTCGCCGTTCTCGGCATGCACGGTCGGCACCGCGCCGAGCTCCAGGCAGCGCTCGAAGCTGGCGACCAGGGTGTCGTCGGCGGCCATGATCGCGTTCTTGTAGGCCATGAAGTGCTTGAAGCTGTTGACCCCGTGCAGGCGCACCAGCTCGCCCATCTCCTCGCGCACCTGCTCGCTCCACCAGGTCACGGCGACGTGAAAACCGTAGTCGCTGGCCGACTTCTCGGCCCAGCCGCGCCACTGGTGAAAGGCTTCGAGCAAGGATTGCTGCGGGTTGGGAATCACGAAGTCGATGATCGAGGTGGTGCCGCCGGCCAGGCCCGCGGCGGTGCCGCTGTAGAAGTCTTCGCTGGCCACGGTGCCCATGAAGGGCAGTTGCATGTGGGTGTGCGGGTCGATGCCGCCGGGCATCAGGTACTGGCCGCTGCCGTCGAGCACTTCACAGCCGGCCGGCACTTCAAGGTCAGGGCCGATGGCCTTGATCACGCCGTCGGCACACAAGACATCGGCGCGGTAGCTTTCTTCATGGGTAATCAGGGTGGCGCCACGAATCATAAGCGTCATCAGATGCTCCTCGCAGGCTTGACCGGTTGTGACCGGTTCTAGGTTTTGTACTTTTTTCAGCGTAGGCGAAAACCTGTCATCGCTGTCAGGAAATGAATCTAGTCGGCGATTTCAGATAGGGCAAATATTTAATTTATATGCATATAACAAGGTTAACTTACTGATTTATAAGAGTTATATGATTTGAGCGGTGCTGAGGGAAAACGACCAGTGGTCCTGTCGTTCTTGACAGGTTGTAGAAATGGTCAAGATTTCTCATGGGCAACCGTGATTGCCCACATGCCCGTGCAATGCAACCAACTCCCAAAAACACAACAACAGTGGAGCGGCCATGCAGCAGACCAGATCGCAGGTGAGCGAACGCGACGGCTTGTTCGAACTCGACGCCGGCAGCGACGTCCTCGACAGCCCCAGGTACAACCACGACATCGCCCCGACCAAGGTGCACGAGCGCACCTGGAACAAATGGCACATCACCGCGCTGTGGGTCGGCATGTCGATCTGCGTGCCGACCTATACCCTGGGCGGCGTGCTCACCGCCTATTTTGGCCTGACCGTGGGCGAGGCGCTGCTGGCGATTTTGCTGGCCAACACCGTGGTATTGATCCCGCTGACCTTGAACGCTTTTCCCGGTACCAAGTACGGCATTCCCTTTCCGGTGCTGCTGCGTTCGTCCTTCGGCATCATCGGCTCCAACGTACCGTGCCTGATCCGCGCCCTGGTGGCTTGCGGCTGGTTCGGCATCCAGACGATGTTCGGCGGCCTGGCCATTCACCTGTTTCTCGGCTCGCTGTCGGCGGACTGGAAAGCCCTCGGCGGCACCGGCGAGGTGATCGGCTTCATGCTGTTCTGGTGCCTGAACCTGTGGGTGGTGCTGCGCGGCGCCGAGTCGATCAAATGGCTGGAAACCCTGTCGGCGCCGCTGCTGGTGCTGGTGGGAGCGGGGCTGCTGGTGTGGGCCTTGCCCAACGTCTCGATCAGCGAGTTGATGGCCCAGCCGCCCAAGCGCCCCGAGGGCGCCAGCGTCTACGGCTACTTCTTTGCCGGGCTGACTGCGATGGTCGGTTTCTGGGCCACCCTGTCGCTGAACATCCCCGATTTCAGCCGCTACGCCAAAAGCCAGAAGGACCAGATCCTCGGGCAGATCTTCGGCCTGCCGCTGACCATGTTCCTGTTCGCCGCCCTCGGCGTGGTGCTGACCGCAGCCTCTGCCTCGCTGGTGGGCGAAACCGTGTCCGACCCGGTCAGCCTCATTGGCCATATCCAGAGCCCGATGTGGGTGGCGCTGGCCATGGCCCTGATCATCATCGCCACGCTGTCGACCAACACCGCGGCCAATATCGTCTCGCCGACCAATGACTTCCAGAACCTGGCGCCCAAATGGATCGGCCGCACCACCGCTGTGCTGCTCACCGGCTTGGTGGGCTTGCTGCTGATGGGCCACGAGCTGCTGAAAAAGCTCGGCTGGATCGTCAGCGACGTCAGCCTGGAGAGCGTCTATTCCAACTGGCTGCTGGGCTATTCGAGCCTGCTCGGGCCGATAGCCGGGATTATGGTGGTCGACTACTTCATCACCCGCAAACAGACCCTGGACCTCGCCGGCCTGTACCGCGACGACGTCTACCCGGCCTGGAACGCCGCTGGCTTCATTGCCTTCGGCGTGCCGGTGGCGCTGACCCTGCTGTCGCTGCACAGCAGCGCCTTCAGCTGGTTCTACGACTTTGGCTGGTTCACCGGTTCTGCCCTGGGCGGGCTGATCTACTACGCCCTCGGTAGCTTCAGGGCCGCCCGCACGGCCAACCTCAAACCCACCGTGTAAGCCCATGGCCCGCAGAGGCCAGGCACGTGATGCAGGAGACGCACATGCAAACCGCTCAGGATGTTCTGCAATCGACCCAACGGCATATCAACGGCGAACGCCTGTGGCAGTCGCTGATGGAGCTGGCCCGGCTTGGCGCCACGGTCAAGGGTGGCGTTTGCCGGCTGGCTTTGACCGACCTCGATCGCCAGGCCCGCGACCTGTTCGTCAAATGGACCGAAGAGGCCGGCTGCACCGTCAGCATTGATGGCGTCGGCAACATCTTCGCCCGCCGCCCGGGGCGCAACCCGCAATTGCCGCCGGTGATGACCGGCAGCCATATCGATACCCAGCCCACCGGTGGCAAGTTCGATGGCTGCTTTGGCGTGCTGGCCGGGCTGGAAGTGCTGCGCACCCTCAACGACCTCAAGGTCGAAACCGAAGCGCCGCTGGAAGTGGTGGTGTGGACCAACGAAGAGGGCTCGCGCTTTGCTCCGTGCATGATGGGTTCGGGGGTGTTTGCCGAAAAATTCACCCTGGCCCAGACCCTGGCCAAGACCGACGCCGAAGGCATCAGCGTCGGCGAGGCGCTCAACGCCATTGGTTATGCCGGGCCGCGGCCGGTCAGTGGTCATCCGGTGGGCGCCTATTTCGAAGCGCATATCGAGCAGGGGCCGATTCTTGAAGACCAGCACAAGACCATCGGTGTGGTGCTTGGCGCGCTCGGGCAGAAGTGGTTCGACCTGACCCTGCGCGGCGTCGAGGCCCACGCCGGGCCAACGCCGATGCACCTGCGCAAGGACGCCCTGGTCGGCGCTAGCGCGGTGGTGGCGGCGGTCAACCGCGTGGCCCTGGAGCACCAGCCCCATGCCTGCGGCACGGTCGGTTGCCTGCAGGCTTATCCCGGTTCGCGCAACGTCATTCCTGGCGAGGTGCGCATGACCCTGGATTTCCGGCATCTGGAGCCGGCGCGGCTCGACTCGATGATCGCCCAGGTCAAGGATGTGATCAGCAGCACCTGCCAGCAGCATGGGCTGACCTACAGCCTGACGCCGACCGCAGACTTTCCACCGCTGTACTTCGATGAGGGTTGCGTGCAGGCGGTGCGCAGCGCAGCCCAGGGCCTGGGGTTGTCGCACATGGATATCGTCAGTGGCGCCGGGCATGATGCGATCTTCGTCGCCGAACTGGGCCCGGCGGGGATGATCTTCGTCCCCTGCGAGGGCGGCATCAGCCACAACGAAATCGAGAATGCCGCGCCGCAAGACCTGGCCGATGGCTGCGCGGTGCTGTTGCGCTCGATGTTAGCGGCGGCCCAGGCGCTGGCGCGGGGCAGGGAGGCGGCTTGAGCTGAACTGCAGGCGCTTTTGCTGGCCTCATCGCCGGCAACACCGGCTCCCACAGGGTTTGGTGTACACCGATCCATTGTGGGAGCCTTGCCGGTGGTTTTGTGCATGAATATGCGAACGGGTGCCGGGTTGAACGGCTCCCGCTCGCATTTGTAGGTGCCCTAAGCGAGTTTGCGAGTATCGAATAAAAGGCCTTTGGATTTGGTTGGCAGGCGGCAATACCTTTACACCGCTTCAGTGCCGATTAAGTAGTCGAGATATATAAAGTTTAGCTGTTTTCAAATAAGCAATATTTCCTCTTGTTCTTGAGAGCTGACATTTTTGTTAGTTGTGCCTGCGCGCCATGAGGCACTAGTGTTGCCAGTGAAGGTATCCGTTCTGGGCGGGCACTACGTGAGGTAATCAGGAGGTTTCAAAATGAACGAGGATTCTGCTGATACTGAAAGGTATAACGGACGTATCCGACGCTTAACAGATAAAGGCTTTGGATTTATTCAAGACGTTGATGGCGATATTTATTTCTCAAGCGCGGACGTAGTCTCTGTTAGAATTGAGGACCTGCGCGAAGGCCAGGTAGTTACTTACACCATCGAGGCTGGACCTAAAGGGCGGGTAGCAAAAAATGTCACGCCACTGTAAGCGCCCCAGGCCACCTTCAAGATGAAAAGGAAGAGGGGGCGACTTATTTTACCGCTCTGAATAATCGCCGATCAACTTGCCGCAGTGGCGTGGTAAGTTGATAAGCTTTTTAATTTTGGTGCCGCTGATCGCGAAGCCAAATGACTTCACGATTTTCATGTGTTGGGCGCTTCTCACCATTCGATCGCTGGTTAAGCCAGCGATCGAATGGTGGACTTTATCCAAGAAGTGGATCACCAAGCCAATCTTTGGGGGCAGTCAAATGAATCGGTGCACACCAGGACCTGTGGGAGCTGGCCTTGCCGGCGATAGCCGCGCCGTGGTTTCAGAGGCTGTCCTGCACCATCTGCAAAAACGTCGCCACCAGCCGCCGTGAGCTCTGCTCGCGCAAGCACACCAGGGTCTCGGTCAAACGCCGCTGGCAATCGACAATCGGCAACGCACACACCCGCGCATCGGCGCCGAACTCGGCGGCCGACACCACGCCCACGCCAATCCCCACCACCACCGCCTCGCGCGCCGCTTCGCGGCCTTCGACCTGGATCGCCGCGCGGATGCGCAGGCCGGCGCGGGCCATTTCTTCTTCCAGGGTCTGGCGGGTGACCGAACCCGGTTCACGCAGCACGATTGGCGTGTCGTCAAGGTCGGCCAGGCTGATCGAACCACGGCTGGCCCAGGGGTGGTTGTGCGAGACGAAGGCCACCATCGGGTCGCTGCGCAGCGGCACGCACAGCAGCCGGTCATCATCAACGTCGCGACCGAGCAGGGCCAGGTCGGCCTGGTAGTTGAACAGCCGCAGCAGCGACTCGTCGGTATTGCCGGTCTCGACCTTGACGCTGATCCCCGGGTACTGCTGGCAGAAGCGCGCAATCTGCGGCAGCACGTGCACCGGCGCATCCACCGCCAGCACCAGGGTGCCGGTCTGCAAGGCGCGCGAATCCTGCAGCAGCTCATGGGCTTCGGCCTCGCAGACGAACAAGCGCTGGGTGATCGCCAGTAAACGCTCGCCCAGATCGGTCAGTTGCACCGAACGCTTGTTGCGGTGAAACAGCAAAACCCCGAAACGTTCTTCGAGTTTACGCACCTGGTCGGAGATCGCCGGCTGGGTCAGGAACAACCGCTCGGCGGCGCGGGTGAAGCTGCCGTGCAGGGCAACTGCGTGAAAAGCCTTTAACTGAGCGTGGGACACCGACATCGCAGCACCTGTTACAAGCTGAGCTTATTTGTGAAATACGATAAATCGATTTTATTTATCAGTCAGTAATTGTTTCTATCTGAGCAGGTGACGGGTTCGACCGGCCGTCACGCAGTGCGCAACACAACAACAAGACAGGCGTTTTTTTCAAATTCTGCCGGCACACTCAGCTCTCGAGGTCAGATCCCACCATGAACAAACACGTTGCAGATATCAAACGTTGGCGCGTGCAGATTTTTGCCATCACCTGGCTGGCCTACGCCGCGTTCTACTTCACCCGCAAAGCCTTTTCGGTGGCCAAGCTCGGCATCGCCGAAGACCCAAGCTTTACTCTCGACAAAATGGCCATGGCCAACCTCGACGCCATCTACCTGACCGCCTACGCATTCGGGCAATTTACCTGGGGCATGCTCGCCGACCGCTTCGGCCCGCGGGTGGTGGTGCTCGGCGGCCTGGTGATTTCTGCCGCCGCTGCCGTGGTGATGGGCAGTTACGCGACCTTCCCGATCTTTGCTACCTGCATGCTGGTCCAGGGCCTGGCGCAATCGACCGGCTGGGCCGGGCTGTGCAAGAACATCGGCAGCTTCTTCCCCTCGTCCCAGCGCGGGCGGGTACTGGGGCTGTGGAGTTCATGCTATGCCTTTGGCGGCCTGGTGGCCTCGCCGTTCGCCGGCTGGTGGGCCTACACCCTGATCGGCAGCTGGCATGCGGCGTTCATCTCCAGCGCGGCGGTGGTGGCGCTGGTAGCGGTGCTGTTCTTCATCTTCCAGCGCAACAAGCCTGAAGACGTCGGTTTGCCGGCGGTGGAGCCGGAGCCTGAGAGCATGGTGCCGGGCTCGACGATTTGCAGCATCTGGGCGCCGTTGCGCGAGATCCTGCGCAACCGCACGGTGCTGACCCTGGGGCTGGCGTACTTTCTGTTAAAACCTGCGCGCTACGCGATTCTGCTCTGGGGCCCGGTGATCGTCTTCGAACAGATGCCGTCGGTGGGCAAGGTTGGCGCGGCAATCATCCCCACCGCCTTCGAGCTGGCCGGCTTGCTCGGCCCGATCATGATTGGCCTGGCCTCGGACAAACTCTTCGGCGCCCGGCGCATGCCGGCCTGCGTGATCAGCCTGGTGGTGCTGACCGTGGTGCTCGGGCTGTTCATGGCCGCCCTGCATACCGGCAGCGTATTGCTGGTGGTGGCTTTGCTGTTTGTCATGGGCCTGACCCTGTACGGGCCAGACTCGATGATCAGCGGCGCTGCCGCCATCGACTTCGGCACCGCCAAGGCCGGCGCCACTGCCGCAGGCTTCGTCAACGGCTGCGGTTCGGTCGGGGCGATTCTCGGCGGCCTGCTGCCGGGTTACTTCGACAGCGTCACGGTGTTCATTGTCTTTGCCGGTTGTGCGCTGTTTTCCGCCCTGGTGCTGCTGCCGCACTGGAACAGCCGCCCGGCCAGCCCCGAGCACACCCCGGCCGTTGCCCCCAACACGGCCATGGCGATCAAACCGCTGCGTACTTGAACCTATAAGGAAACCGACATGAGACCGTTCTGGCTGCAACAGGCGCTGGACCAGGAAGTTGCACCCGCGTGCCCGCCGCTGGCGGCTGATACCGACTGCCAGGTGTGCATCGTCGGGGGCGGCTACACCGGCCTGTGGACGGCGCTCATGCTCAAGGAGCACAACCCGGCGCTGGATGTGGTGCTGATCGAGGCCGACATCTGCGGCGCCGGCGCCAGCGGGCGCAACGGCGGCTGCGCGCTGTCGTGGTCGGCCAAGTACTTCACCCTCCAACGGCTGTTCGGGGCGCAGGAGGCGGTGCGCCTGGTCAAGGCTTCGGAGCAGAGCATCTACGCCATCGGCGAGTTCTGCCAGGCCCATGGCATCAACGCCGACTACCGCCTGGACGGCACCTTGTACACGGCCACCAATCGCGCCCAGGTCGGCGCCACCGATGGCGTGATTGCAGCGCTTGAGCGCCAGGGCATCAACTCGTTCCGGCGCCTGGCGGTTGCGCAGGTGCAGCGTCTGGCAGGCTCGGCCAAGCACCTGGAAGGCTGGTTCTCGCCGGCCGCTGCCACGGTACAACCGGGCAAGCTGGTGCGCGGGCTGCGCCGGATCGCTTTGCAAAAGGGCGTGCGCATTTATGAGGGCACGGCCATGAGCGGTTTGCAGCAAGGGCCGCAGGCGCTGGTCGAAACCGCCCGTGGCAACATCCGCGCCGGTCGCGTGGTGCTGGCCCTCAACGCCTGGATGGCGCGGGCCTTCCCGCAGTTCGAGCGCAGCGTGGCGATCGTCTCCAGCGACATGATCATCACCGAGCCGCAACCGCAGTTGCTCGAGCAGATCGGCCTGACCAGCGGCATCAGCGTGCTCGATTCGCGGATCTTCGTGCATTACTACCACAACACCAGCGATGGCCGGCTGATGCTCGGCAAGGGCGGCAATACCTTCGCCTATGGCGGGCGGATGCTGCCGGTGTTCGACCAGCCATCGCCCTATGAGCCGTCGCTGCGCCGCAGCCTTGGCGAGTTCTTCCCGGCCCTGGCCCAGGTGCCGATTGCCGCGACCTGGAACGGGCCGTCGGACCGTTCGGTGACCGGCTTGCCGTTTTTTGGCCGGCTCAATGGCCAGGGCAACGTGTTTTACGGCTTTGGCTACTCGGGCAGCGGCGTCGGCCCCTGCCACATGGGCGGGCAGATCCTTTCGTCGCTGGCCCTGGGCCTGGACAACCAATGGACCCGCTCGCCGCTGGTCAACGGCCCGCTGGGCTATTTCCCGCCGGAGCCGATCCGCTACCTGGGCTCGCTGATGGTGCGCAATGCCATCCGTCGCAAGGAGCAGGCCGAAGACAACGGCCGCCGCCCGCGCCACCTTGACGTGCGCCTGGCGCGTTTTGCCGCTGCTGCGGGCAAGGCCGACAAGGGCTGAAGGGTTTTTTTGTCGATGGCCTGCGGAGCGTATAAACTGCTTGCCACTTTGGCCGGTCGCTACCTGAACCGGCACCTGAAACAAGAGAGTCGAGATGGGCGCACAGTGGAAAGCCAAGCATAGAGAAGTCGCAGCCAACGCCAAAGGCAAGATCATGGGCAAGCTGTCCAAAGAGATCCAGATCGCGGCCAAGTCCGGCGCCGACCCGGACATGAACCCGCGCCTGCGCCTGGCCATCGAGCAAGCCAAAAAGGCTTCGATGACCCGCGAGACCCTTGAGCGTGCCATCCGCAAGGGTGCCGGCCTGGACGGCGACGCGGTGCAGTACACCGCCGTCACCTACGAAGGTTTTGCCCCGCACCAGGTGCCGCTGATCGTCGAGTGCCTGACCGACAACGTCAACCGCACCGTGGCGCAAATCCGCGTACTGTTCCGCAAGGGCCAGCTGGGCGCTTCGGGTTCGGTGGCCTGGGACTTCAACCACGTCGGCCTGATCGAAGCCACGCCGGCCAGCCCTGACGCTGACCCGGAAATGGCCGCCATCGAAGCTGGCGCCCAGGATTTTGCCGAAGGTGAAGAAGAGGGCGCGACCCTGTTCATCACCGACACCACCGACCTCGACGCCGTGCAGAAAGCCCTGCCGGGTCAAGGCTTCACCGTGGTCTCGGCAAAAATCGGCTACACCCCGAAAAACCCGGTCAGCACCAGCACCCTGAGCGATGAGCAGATGGCAGAGGTTGAAGCCTTCCTGGAAGCCATCGACGATAACGATGACGTGCAGAACGTCTATGTAGGTCTGGCGGGTTGATGTAAGCCTTCGGCTCCCACAGGTACAGCATGCACCGGACCTGTGGGAGCTGGCTTGCCAGCGATTCAAACGCCGCGAAGTTGCTGACAGACCTCGTCGAAGCTTGGCCGGCGCATCACCTCAGGCTGCACACAATCCCGCTGCAGTGCCTTCAACACCTCGCAATCGCCCTCGCAACACGCCAGCAATTCCCCCAGCAACACCCCAAACGCCAGCACCTCGATCCGCTGCAGCGCTTCAGTCGCCACGCTGCCATCCAGCGGATGGAACGACGCCGCGCCAAAGTCCCCCAGCAAGCAGTCGCCATGCTCGTCACACAGCACGTTGTGCGCATACAGGTCGCCATGGGTGATGCCGTGCCCGTGCAAATGCGCGCCTACCGCTGCAATGGCAGCGGCCAGGCGCCGCACGCTGGCCAGGCGCAAACGCCGCTCGGGCGGATAACAGTCGCGGGTGCATGAATCCAGGCTCGGCGGCCCGGCCAGGTTGAACCAGCTCGGCTCGATCAACTGCATCACCAGCGCCGGCAGTTGCTGCGGGTGGTTGTCGATGCGCCCGGCCAGGCGCACCAGTTGCGGGTGATTGCCGGCGGCAATGCAGGCGCTCATTTCGTTGAGCGGCAAGCCGTCGCTGGTGATCTCGCCCTTGTACAGCTTGACCGCCACCGGTGCGCTCTGCTGCTGCCAGCGCGCCTGGTGAATGACCCCTGACGCGCCCTGGCCCAATACCTGTTCAAGGTCGATCTGCTGCCAGTCAATCACCTGGCAATGGCCAGGATCTTGCGGTGTGCAGTAGCCCGCCGCCATGGGGTTGCCGGCGTAGGCCAGCCAGGCCAGGCGCGGCATCTGCAGCAACCAGTCGGGCAGGGCCGGCAGCCGGTTGGCCGACAGGCGCAGCAGTTCTAGCCTGGTGCAGCGCGCAAGGCTCGCCGGCAGTTCGCGCAGGCGGTTGCCGGCAAGCATCAGCTTTTGCAGGTGCGGGCAATCGCCCAATGCCTCGGGCAAGTATTCGATGCGATTGTCGGTCAGCACCAGGGCCCGCAGCCGTGGTGGCAACGCGGCGCCGCTGACCTGCTCGATCTGGTTGCTCTTGAACCCGACCATTTCCAGCATCGGGCACTGGCCGATGCCGTCGGGCAGGTGGCGAAAGCGGTTCTGCGAGCAGAACAGCACCTTGAGCTGGTGCAGCCGGCCCAAGTCTTCGGGCAGGTCGCTTAGGTTGTTACCGGTCAGGTTGAGTACCTGCAGGCTCTCGGCCAGGTCGAAAATTTCCCGGGGGAAGTGTTCCAGCCCGCAGGCCAGGTCGAGGCGGGTAATGCCCGCCAGACGGCCGGCTTTGAGGTCTTCAAGGGTATGCATGGGGTTGGCGGCAGGCTCGTAAATAAACGCCGGTCATCATACCGGCAAGATGCGACTTAAGTCCCATGGCAGACTGACAACTGCGGTCCATACTCGAAGCTCGCCCTTTATTAATAACAACAAGTTCAGGGTTCTACATTCGATGACATACCAGCACAGCTACGCCCGCTCCATCGCCGATCCTGCCGCCTTCTGGGCCGAACAGGCCGATCACCTGGCCTGGTACCGCAAGCCCCTGCAAACCCTTGTTGAAAATGCCGATGGCAGCCACCAGTGGTTCGCCGACGGCCGTCTCAACAGCTGCTACCTGGCCCTCGACCATCAGATCGAACAGGGCCGTGGCGAGCAGACCGCGCTGATCTATGACTCGCCGGTAACCGGCAGCCAGCAGCAGTTCAGCTACAACCAGCTGCGCGATGAAGTGGCGCGCCTGGCCGGCTTGCTGCGCGAGCTTGGGGTCGAGAAGGGCGACGGGGTGATCATCTACATGCCCATGGTGCCCCAGGCGGCCATGGCCATGCTCGCCTGCGCGCGTATCGGCGCGGTGCATTCGGTGGTGTTTGGCGGCTTTGCCGCCAACGAGCTGGCGCTGCGCATCGACGATGCCCGGCCCACCCTGCTGCTGACTGCTTCGTGCGGGCTGGAATTCGACCGGGTCGTCGACTACAAGCCGCTGGTCGACCGCGCCTTGCAGCTGGCCAAACACCAGCCGCGCCAGGTGCTGGTGCTGCAACGCCCGCAAGCCACCGCAACCCTGGTCGAAGGCCGCGACCTCGACTGGCTCGAAGCGGTGGCCACGGCCAGAGCAGTGGCGCCGGTGGAACTGGCCGCCGCTGACCCGCTGTACATCATGTATACCTCGGGCACCACCGGCAAACCCAAGGGGATCGTGCGCGAAAACGGCGGCAACGCCGTGGCCCTGAGTTTTGCCATGCGCCACATCTATGGCATGCAGGCGGGCGACGTGTGGTGGGGGATTTCCGACGTTGGCTGGGTGGTTGGCCATTCGCTGATCGTCTACGGGCCGCTGATGAATGGCTGCACCACGGTGTTCTACGAAGGCAAGCCGATCCGCACCCCGGATGCCGGCGCCTACTGGCGGGTGGTCGAGCAGTACCGGGTCAACGGCCTGTTCTGCGCGCCCACCGCCATGCGCGCGATCCGCAAGGAAGACCCCGACGGCGAATTGCTGCGCCGCTATGACCTGAGCTCCCTGCGCCAGCTGTTTCTGGCCGGCGAGAAGCTTGATTCCAGCACCCATCAATGGCTGGAGGCCACCAGCGGCAAGACCGTCCACGACCACTGGTGGCAGACCGAAACCGGCTGGCCGGTGACCGCACCGTGCGTGGGTATGGAGGGCAGTGCAGCGCGGCCGGGCTCGAGCAACCGGGCGGTGCCGGGCTACAACGTACAGGTGCTGGATGATGACGGGCATCTGCTCGGCGCCAACCAGCAAGGCTCGATCGTCATTGCCTTGCCGCTGCCGCCTGGCTGCAGCCAGACCTTGTGGGGCGACCACCAGCGCTACCTGGATGCCTACCTGAAGACCTACCCCGGCTATTACCACACCGGCGACGGCGGCTATCTGGATGAAGACGGTTTCGTCTACATCATGGGCCGCACAGACGACGTCATCAACGTCTCCGGCCATCGCCTGTCTACCGGCGAGATGGAAGACCTGGTGGCCCGCCATCCGGCGGTGGCCGAATGCGCGGTGATCGGCGTGCACGACGAGATCAAGGGCCAGGTGCCGCTGGCGCTGGTGGTGCTCAAGGACGGCCAGGACATTGCCCAGGCGCAGTTGCAGAGCGAGCTGGTGGCCAGCGTGCGCGAGCAGATTGGTGCGCTGGCCTGTTTCAACCAGGTGCGGGTGGTCAAGCGCCTGCCCAAGACCCGCTCGGGCAAGATCCTGCGCGCAGTGCTGCGCAAGATTGCCGATCAGCAGCCGTATACACCGCCTTCGACCCTGGATGATCCGGCGGTGTTGGTGGAGATTGAAGCGGTGTTGGCGAGCCTGGCGCGGGTTGGGTAGGGCTTTCATCGCGGGTCAAGCCAGCGCCCACAGATCTCAGCCGCCAGCCTGGCGCAACTGCCCCAACCGGCTACGGGTGCGGGCCAGGTCGCTGGCGCTGCCGCCCAGGCTTGCGGCCAGCGGCAGGCTGCCGATCAGCACCAGGTGCTTGTCCTGGTCGTAGAGCACGTCCACCAGGTTGACGAAGCGCTGCTGGGCGGCAATCGAGCAGTCTTCAAGGTTCGGCAGGCAGTCGATGATCCAGTGGTCAAAACGCCGCGCCAGCTCCAGGTAGTCGATCACCGCCGTGGGTTGCTCGCACAGCTCGACAAAATCAAACCCCACCGTGCGCTGCTCGCTCAGGCGGGCGCGCAGTGTGCGCTTGCCTACCTCCAGTAAAACCGGTGCGTCACCCGGCTCGGGCAACTGCAGGGCCTGGCGCTGTTCGCGGCTGCCCGGCCACAGGTAATGGCCCTGGGTAAAGCGCTGCTGGCCAGCCGCGCTGGGCAGGCTGCGAAAGTCTTGCTCGCCGCCGACTTCCAGCACCTGCATCCGGCTGTTGATCAGGCGGATCACCGGCTCGAAACGCTGGTGATACAACGGGTTGGGCAGCAAGCCTTGCGGCGCGTAGTTGGAGGTTACCAGGAGAAAAATCCGCCGCTCGAACAAGGCCTGAA
The DNA here is from genome assembly GCF_044743505.1 of Pseudomonas sp. NPDC087612. Taxonomy (NCBI): domain Bacteria; kingdom Pseudomonadati; phylum Pseudomonadota; class Gammaproteobacteria; order Pseudomonadales; family Pseudomonadaceae; genus Pseudomonas; species Pseudomonas sp. NPDC087612. Next base: position 395,524 of record NZ_JBIUWO010000001.1, on the reverse strand, counting down.
ATAACCGGGTGATGAGCATGGCATCGCCGATGTCATGCACGTGGAACTCGTCGAAACACAGCACCTGGCAGTCGTCGAGCAACTCATCCAGGGTGCAGGCCAGGGCGTCGTCCTGCTGGCAATGATCAAACATGCCCTGGTGCAGGCGGGCGAAAAAGTCATGAAAGTGCAGGCGGCGCTTGCGCGCCTGGGGCAGGGCCTGGAAGAAACCGTCGAGCAGCCAGCTTTTGCCGCGCCCGACCGCGCCGTACAGGTATAGGCTGCGCGCCTGGCCGCTCTCAATTTGCGCTGCCTGGGCCGCCATATGTTCGATGACGTGTAACTGGCCGGCGCTCAGGGTGTAGCCGCGGGCTTGGGCCTTGGCGGCAAAATGCTGACGAACGGTCGCCGCCACGCTGTTGTCTTCGGCCACCGGCGTGCGTAAGCGACGCCAGGCGCGCAACGGCGAACGTATCCAGGAAGGGGGCAGGGCAGGCAAACCGGGCTCCTCGGGGCAACGGCACTCAAGGGCCAGCTTGAGCGAGGGCGGCTAATTTAACCAATGTGAATAAGGCCGGCCAGCGATCTCTGAACGGGATAAGTGATGGCTTCTATCGCGGGGCAAGCCCGATCCTACAGATAGATCTTGTACGGGGCTTATACATTTCCCTGCAAACTGGCAGGTTTTTCCTTCACTGCTACCCTCAAGGTCAGATCACTCCTGCGTTGAAGGATGACAAGGTGAAGGGACGCTCTTTGGCGACGCTGCTCGGGCTGAGCATGGCCAGCACGGCAGGCGCCGCCGATTTCATGGTTGAAGTCAAAGTGCAAGTGGAGCGCGGCTGCCTGCTTATCCACCAGCCCCGCGATGCCGGCGCCCAGGCCTTGGGCGTGCTCGATTTCGGCCGCACGGCGCGGCTGGACGACCCGGCCGGCCCGCTCAGCAGCCAGTTGCTCGCGCTACGCCCGCCACGCCTGGAATGCAACCCAGACACCGCTTACCAGGTGCAGGTCGATGGCGGCCAGCACGGCGGTATCGGCGAGGTGCGTTACCTGGCCAGCAACCAGCCTGCGGCGAAACCCATACCCTACCGTTTGTACCAGGACCCGGCCTGGCGCCTGCCGCTGCCGGTCAATGTTGCCCAGTATGCGCGGGTGCCCGATTCGGGCTCGGTGGCGCTGCCATTGTATGCGCGTATCGAGCGCCTGGCCGAGGTGCCGGCGGTAGGGCGTTATTCGGACCTGCTCAAAGTCACCGTCACCTGGTAACCGGGGTGGCGCCTGCTAAAGGAACTGGCAGTATGAAAGGGATAATGCTGTTGACGCTTGGCCCGCTGCTGTTGCTCAGCCCCGATGCTTTCGCGGCCATGAGCGGGCATATCCAGGCGCGCCTGGTGATCAGCAGCGCCTGCCAGATCAGCGGCGGGCCGGGCACCCTGGAAACCCCCGGCGGCGGTGTGCTGGATTTTGGCAGCCAGGGCCCGAGCTGGACCAACCCGCTGCGTTCCGGCATCGAAGAGGCCACCGGTGACGGCAGCCTGCAGGTGCGCTGCAACCCGGCGGTGCGCGCCTTTACCGTGAGCATCAACGGCGGCGCCAACGGTGATGGCGCCACCCGGCGCCTGAGCAATGGCCGCGAGCTGATCCCCTATGAGCTGTCCGCCGACCCGTCGGGCCGGGCCCGTTACAACATCGGCCAGACCCGCAACTTTTCGGTCAGCAGCGCCGCGCAGATTCCGATTCCAATCTACGGTGCAGTAGTCGCCCATCCCAAGGCGCTACCGGCCGGCATTTACCGCGACACCCTGATGGTGACCCTGGACTGGTAACACGCAAGGAGTGACTCATGCACCCGAACCTCTCACGCTTGATTTTCGCAGGCCTAGGCCTGGCGCTCGCCACCCAGGCCCAGGCGGCCACGGTAACCGGCAACATCACCGCCACCCTGACGCTGATCGCCAGTTGCCAGGTCAACGGGGGCGGCGGTGCCAGCGGCCTGAACTTCGGTACGCTGAACTTCGGTACCCAGGAAGCGTTGTTCACCACTGCCGGCGGGCAGGTGCTGGGCGGCGGCGGTGGCGCCATGAGCATCCTCTGTTCCAGCGGCACAGTGCCGGTGATCAAGGTGCGTGCCGGCGCCCACGACAGCCAGTCGCCCGGCGGCAGCCGTGCGCTCTACGACGGCGTGGCGAATTACGTGCCCTATGATTTCTACACCGATTCAGGGCACACCCAGCTGCTGGCCATCGACGGCACCATCACCTTGCCGACCAGTACCGGCGTGGCCCAGACGGTCAACCTGTATGGCCAGGCCAAGGGCAAGGCGGGCCTGCCAGCCGGGGTGTACACCGACACGGTGGCGGTCGAGCTGAGCTTCTGAACCGTGAGCCGCGCCTTGCCCGCGCTGCTGGCCATGGTTGCCTGCTGCCTGCCGCTGCCGTTGGCGGCGGTCACCACCAGCACTTTCCAGGTCAGCGCCACGGTGGCGGCCGGCTGCCTGGTGGTGGGCGGCGTGAGCAACTACGGCAACCTCAATTTCGGCAGCTATTCGGCGCTGTCGACCAGCAGCGTCACCACCGCCCTGGGCGGCACCACGGTGACCCTGCAATGCACGCCAGGAGTGAGCTTGAGCATGAGCGTCGATGCCGGGCTGAACAGCGCCAGCGGCACGCGCAACCTCAAGCGCAGCAGCGGCACCTCGCTGGTGGCCTACCAATTGTTTCGCGACGCCGGCTTCAGTCAGAGCCTGGGCATCAACCAGAGCGTGGCGGTGAGCTACAGCGATCCGAGCACGATCAAGTTGCCGGTTTACGCCCGGGCCCAGTTGACCGGCAACCTGCCGGCCGGCAGTTACACCGATGTGGTGCAGGTGGTGCTGACCTTTTGAACGGCGCCGCCGGATGAATATGACAATAAGGAGAGTGTGCATGGAAGTAGGCGCCGGCAGTTCGCGCTTGAGCTACACCCTGTTGAGCTGCGCCCTGGCGCTGTTGTGCAGTGCGCCGTTGCAGGCCGCCACCTCGGTACTGATCTGGCCGATCGATCCGGTGCTGGAGGCCAATCAGAAAGCCGGCGCGCTGTGGCTGGAGAACCGTGGCGATGCGCCGGCCAACCTGCAGGTGCGGGTGTTCGCCTGGCGCCAGGGCGAGTTCGACGACCAGTACCAGGCCCAGCGCGAGATTATCGGCAGCCCGCCAGTGGCCAATATCGCCCCGGGGCAAAAGCAGCTGATTCGCCTGACCCGCACCGGCAGCTCGCCGGTGGGCCAGGAGCAGGCCTACCGGATCATCATCGATGAAATTCCCCCGGCCTTGCCGAGTGCGGCCAGCGCCGACAAGGCCCAGGCGGCGATCCGCTTCCAGATGCGCTATTCGGTGCCGCTGTTCGTCTATGGCGAAGGCTTGTGGGGCAAGCCTGACCCCAGTGGCCAGCGCGGTGACAGTGCGGTGGGCAAGCCGTTGCTGAGCTGGCGCCAGGTCTCTGTACAAGGCAAGCCCTATGTGGAAATCCGCAACAGCGGCCCGGTGCACGCGCGCCTGACTGACGTGGTGCTGCAGCAGGGCAGCCAGAGCCGGCCGCTGGTGGAGGGTTTGCTCGGCTATGTGCTGCCCGGCGCCAGCATGCGCTGGCCGGCGCCGCAGCCATTGGGCGCCGCTTCAGTGCTCAAGGGCCGGGTCAATGGCCAGGAGCCTGCGCAAACCCTGAGCCAGGGGCAATGAACAACAGCTAGCAGCACTACAGGGGCCAGGGAGGACCCGGTAATGGTCGGATACTGTGTGTGAGCATCTCTTCGGCGCTGCGGGCCTGTGGCCTGACCGTGCTGGGCTGTGGTTCGCTGCTGGCTGGCGAGCTGCCGCCGCCCCCGGCCAGCCTCGAGGCGGTCGCCGATGCGCCGTTGTTCCTGGAACTGCTGGTCAACCAGATGAGCAGCCCTGAACTGGTGGCGGTGCAGCAGCGCGCCGGGCGCCTGTACATGGCCACCGCCGACCTGCAGGCGGCTGGCATCGAGCTGCCCGGCGAGTATGGCGACGAAGTGGCGCTGGACAGCATTCCCGGCCTGCACAGCGACTACGACAGCCAGGGTCAGCGCCTGATGCTGCAGGTACCACCGGCCTGGTTGCCGACCCAGCGCATCGGCAGCCGCCAGTTGTACCCGGCCAGCGAAGCGCGCAGCAGTTTTGGCGCCTTGCTCAACTATGACCTGTACTTCAACGATACCGACGACGGTGGCCGCTACCTGGCGGCCTGGAACGAGCTGCGCCTGTTCGACAGCTGGGGCACGCTGTCGACCACCGGCCAGTGGCGTCAGTCCTTGGGCGGCAACGACTACGCCGACAGCCAGGAGGGCTTTCGCCGCTACGACACCACCTGGCGCTACACCGACGAAGCGCGCCTGCTGACCCTGGAAGTCGGCGACGTGCTCAGCGGCGCCTTGCCCTGGACCAGTTCGGTGCGCCTGGGCGGCCTGCAACTGTCGCGCGACTTTGCCGTGCGCCCGGACCTGGTCACCTACCCATTGCCGGCCTTCGCCGGGGAAGCGGCGGTGCCGTCCTCGGTAGACCTGTTCATCAACGGCTACAAGAGCTCCAGCGCCGATTTGCAGCCGGGCCCCTACACCTTGACCAACGTGCCGTTCATCAACGGCGCCGGCGAGGCGGTGGTGGTGACCACCGATGCCCTCGGCCGGCAGGTGTCGACCACCTTGCCGTTCTACGTCACCAGCAGCTTGTTGCAGAAGGGCCTGGCGGATTTCTCGCTGGCCGCCGGCAGCCTGCGCCGGGACTACGCGCTTCGCGACTTTGCCTATGGCCCGGGGGTGGCCGCCGCCAGCCTGCGCTACGGCCTGAGCGACAGTTTCACCCTCGAAAGCCACGCCGAGGCGGCCGAGTCCCTGGCCCTCGGCGGGCTGGGCGGCAACTGGCAGGTGGGCAACTGGGGCGTGGTCAATGCGGCGCTGAGCCAGAGCAGCTTCGACAGCCGCAGCGGCCAGCAACTGAGCGTCGGCTACCAGTACAACAGCCAGCGCCTGGGCTTCAACTACCAGCGCCTGCAACGGCGCGGCGACTACGCCGACCTGTCGCTGGTCGACAGCCCCTACACGCGCCTGAGCCAGCGCAGCGAACAGGTGACCATGAGCGTCAACCTCGAACGCTACGGCAGCCTCGGCGCCGGTTACTTCGATGTGCGCGCCGGCGACAACTCGCGCACCCGTTTGCTCAACCTCAGCTGGAGCAAGCCGCTTTGGCGCAACAGCAGCCTGTACCTGTCGGCCAACCGCGAAATCGGCGACAGCCAGTGGGCGGTGCAGGCGCAACTGGTGATTCCGTTCGACCTGCGCGGCACCCTGAGTTTTAGCGTCGAGCGCAACAAGGAAGGCCAGAACCAGCAACGGGTCAACTACAGCCGCGCGGTGCCCAGCGAAGGTGGTTTGGGCTTCAACCTCGGTTACGCCGACGGCGACCGTGAGGCTTACCGCCAGGCCGACGTCACCTGGCGCCTGCAGTCGGTGCAACTGCAGGCCGGCGCCTATGGCAGCAGCGACAGCATGACCCGCTGGGCCGATGCCAGCGGTTCACTGGTGTGGATGGACGCCGGGGTGTTCGCCGCCAACCGCATCGACGATGCCTTCGTGGTGGTCAGTACCGAGGGATTTGCCGAGGTGCCGGTACGCTACGAAAACCAGCTGGTTGGGCGCACCGACAAGAACGGCCACCTGCTGGTGCCCTGGAGCAGCGCCTACTACCGCGCCAAGTACGAGATCGACCCCATGGAGCTGCCGGCCAACGTCCAGAGCCCGCAGGTCGAGCAACGGGTGGCGGTGCGCCGGGGCAGCGGCTACCTGCTGGAATTCCCGCTGCAACGGGTGGTGGCGGCGAGCATCGTCCTGGTCGATGGCAACCATAAGGAACTGCCCCTGGGTAGCCAGGTGCGCCATGAGCAGAGCGGGGCGCTGGCGGTGGTCGGCTGGGACGGGCTGGTGTACCTGGAAGGGCTGGCCGCGGACAACAGCCTGCAGGTGCAGATCGCCAACGGCGGCAGTTGCCGGGTGCAGTTCAAGCTGGCGCCCGAGCAGGACCAGGTGCCGCTGATCGGCCCGCTGGTGTGCCAATGAAGCGCCTGCTGATGCTCCTGGCCTTGCTCGCCAGCCCCCAGGTGCACGCGTTGTGCTCGGTGATCGATACCGCGCCGGCAAGCTTTGGCAGTGTCAGCTCGACCCTGGTGCGCACCACCGTGCAGTCGGCCTCGACCCTCAATGGCGGGCTGCAATGCACCGGCTCGCTGGTCAGCCTGCTGGCCAGCGACGATCACTTCTACGCCACTTTCACCCCACCGGCCGGCAGTACCGGCCTGCTCGGCCCCACGGGCGATGTGATCGGCTACACCCTGTACGCCAACAACACCACCAACTACCCGATCGCCCGCAGCCTGCCTTACGACTTTGCCCGCAACGGCATCCTCGATGCCTTGGGCCTGCTCAACGGCACCACGCCCAAGTCGGTGCCGCTCTACCTCAAGAGCCTGAGCGGCAGCAACGTCGCCGCCGGCCTTTATCAGGAAGTCCTGACGGTGTACTGGAACATCAGCTACTGCTGGGGCATCGGCATCGGCAGCATCTGCCTGGGCCGGCAGAACCTCACCGGCACCACCAGCCTGACCGTGAGCCTGACGGTCACCAATGACTGCCAGATCACCAGCCCCAACATCAGCTTCGGCAGCGCGCCGGTGGTCGGCGGCTTCAGCACGGTCAACAGCAACGTCAATGTCTCCTGCACCAAGGGCAGCAACTACACCGTGGGCCTGGACGATGGCCAGAATGTCTCCGCCGGGCGCCGGCGGATGAAGTCGGCGGCCAACAACTATATGGCCTATGACATCTTCAAGAGCGCCGGCAGCGTGCGCTGGGGCAGCGTCACCACGGCCCGGCGGGCCAGCAGCGACGCCGATATCAACCCCGGTGTGGGCACCGGCACCGGCAGCCAGATCTTCAACTACAACGCCAAGGTCTACACCGACCAGAGCACACCGCCCGCCGGTACCTACCTGGACAACGTGATACTCGACGTGCAGTTCTGAGCCCGCGCGCCTTCGCTCAGCCACCAGTAACCCAGGGCCACGGCATTGAGCAGCGCGCCATAGGCACACACCAGCAGCCAGCCGCCCCAGGCATAGGCCAGGGTCGAGGTCAGCGCGCCGAAGGCACTGCCCACCGAGTAGAACAGCATGTAGGCAGCGGTCAGCCGGCTGTGGGTGGCTTCAGGCAGGCGGTAGATCAGGCTCTGGCTGGCGACGTGCACGGCCTGTAGGCCCAGGTCGAAGACCACCACGCCGAGCAGCAGCGCCCACAGCGAATATTCAGTCAGGGCGATGGCCGCCCAGGACGCCAGCATCAACACCAGCGAGCCACCACTGACCCACTGGCCCAGGCCGCGATCCACCAGCGCCCCGGCCCGCGCCGCCGCCAGCGCGCCTGCCGCGCCCGCCAGGCCGAACAGGCCCACTTCGCTGGTCGACAACGACAGCGGCGGGGCGCTCAGGGGCAACACCAGCGGCGTCCACAGCACCATCGCCGAGGCGAAGCTGAGCAGGGCCAGCACTGAGCGCCGGCGCAGCAGCGGTTCATCGCGCAGCAGCAACGCCAGTGAATGCAGCAGCTCGCGGTAACTGCCCGCCGCTTGCACCGGTTGTTGCCGAGGCAGCACGCGCCAGAGCAAGGCGGCAATCACCAGGGTCAAGGCCGCCGACAGCCAGTAGATCGAGCGCCAGCCGGCGAGGTCAGCCATGGCCCCGGACAAGGTACGCGCCAGCAGGATGCCGATGACGATGCCGCTGGTAATCACCCCCACCACATGACCGCGCTCGCTGGCCGCCGACAGCGTCGCGGCATAGGCCACCAGCACCTGGGTGACCACCGCCAGCAGGCCGGTCAGGCCCATGCCCAGCAGCAGCCAGGGCGTGCTCGGCGCCCAGGCGATCAGCACCAGGGCCAGGGCCGAGAGCAGCGACTGGCCGACGATCAGTCGCCGGCGGTTGAGGCGATCGCCCAACGGCACCAGCAACAACAGGCCCAGGCCATAGCCGACCTGGGTCAGGGTCACCACCAGGCCGACCAGGCCGGGGTCGATGGCAAATTCCCGGGCCATGGCTTCGAGCAAGGGTTGCGCGTAGTAGACATTGCCCACCGCCAGGGCGCAGGCCACGGAGAACAGCAAGATGACGGCGGATGACATTCGGTGTTGGGGCTGCATGGGCTCGATCCTTCTGGTTGCATAATGAAACCAGTTGTACGCTAGAGAAACTGGTTTTATATTGCAACCACTTTCACTGGCGAGATTTCCCATGGTCCAACGTACCCGCCTGCAAGACGCCGAATGCCCGGTGGCGCGTTCCCTCGATGCCATTGGTGACTGGTGGTCGCTGCTGATCGTGCGTGACGCCTTCGATGGCCTGAAGCGCTTCAGTGAGTTCCAGCGCAACCTGGGCATGGCCAAGAACATCCTCAGCACCCGCCTGCGGCAACTGGTCGAGCACCAGATCTTCGAGCTGGTGCCGGTGTCCGAGGGCAGCGCCTACCAGGAATACGTGCTCACCGAGAAAGGCCTGGGACTGTTCCCGTTGATCGTCGGCTTGCGCCAATGGGGCGAGGCGTTCTACTTCGCCGAGGGCGAGGCCCATTCGCAACTGGTCGACCGCGAGCACGGCAAACCGGTCAAGGCCCTGCAGTTGCGCGCCGCCGACGGCCGCCTGCTCGGCCCGCACGACTGCGTGCGCCTGCCGGCCCGGGGCTGAGCCTGGCAGCCAGCTACAACCTTCACGGCAGCCACGGGCAAGACGGCCATTGCCAGCGCGCGCAGAGTAGGACCACTGTCATCCTTCTGCTCGAGGTCTTTTGCCATGTCGCTCAACGACACGCTCAGTGCGCACCTGAATCGCGGCACGGTCGGCTTTCCCACCGCCCTTGCCAGTACCATCGGCCTGATCATGGCAAGCCCGGTGATCCTCACCGCGACCATGGGCTTCGGTATCGGCGGCAGTGCCTTCGCCGTGGCCATGCTGATCGCTGTGGTGATGATGCTGGCGCAGGCGACCACCTTTGCCGAGGCGGCGTCGATCCTGCCGACCACCGGCGCGGTGTACGACTACATCAACTGCGGCATGGGGCGCTTTTTCGCCATCACCGGCACGCTCTCGGCCTACCTGATCGTCCACGTCTTTGCCGGCACCGCCGAGACCATGCTGGCCGGGGTCATGGCCCTGGTGAACTTCGAGCACCTCAACACCCTGGCCGAATCGGCCGGTGGTTCGTGGCTGCTGGGTGTCGGCTTCGTGATCATCTTCGCCATCCTCAATGCCTTTGGCGTCAGCGCCTTCGGCAAGGCCGAGATCATCCTTACCTTCGGCATGTGGACCACGCTGATGGTCTTCGGCGTGCTCGGCCTGATGGCCGCGCCGGCGGTGGAGCTGGAGGGCTGGTTCGGCGTGTCGCTGGTCGGCACGGACCTGGTGACCATTCTCTCGCTGGTGGGCATGGCCATGTTCATGTTCGTCGGCTGCGAGTTCGTTACGCCGCTGGCGCCGGATTTGCGCCAGTCGGCGAAAAGCATGCCGCGGGCCATGGCCCTGGGTCTGCTGGGGGTGGCGACGTGCATGTTCATCTATGGCGCGGCGATGAAGCGCCAGGTCGACAACGTGCTGCTCGATGCCGCCAGCGGCGTGCACTTGCTCGACACGCCCATGGCCATCCCGCGCTTTGCCGAACAGGTGATGGGCGATATCGGCCCGCTGTGGCTGGGCATCGGCTTTCTGTTCGCCGGTGCGGCGACCATCAACACGCTGATGGCCGGGGTGCCGCGGATCCTCTACGGCATGGCCGTGGACGGCGCCTTGCCCAAGGTCTTCACCTACCTGCACCCGCGCTTTAAAACGCCGCTGCTGTGTATCCTCGTCGCCGCCTTGATTCCATGCCTGCACGCCCTGTGGCTGGGCGGCAACACCGACCGCATCATGCACCTGGTGCTGGCGGCGGTGTGCGCCTGGAGCACCGCGTACCTGCTGGTGACCCTGTCGGTGGTGATCCTGCGCATCCGTCGCCCGGACCTGCCACGGGCCTATCGCTCGCCATGGTTCCCGCTGCCGCAAATCCTCTCGAGCGTCGGTATTGTCCTGGGCATGTGGTTCATCACCCCGCCGGGCATGGACCCGGCCGACATCTACGTGCCCTTTGGCCTGATGCTGGCCGGCACCGCGGTGTATGCGCTGTTCTGGACGCTACTGGTGCAGAAGGTCAACCCGTTCAAGCCGGCTTCGGTGGAAGAGGTGCTGGCGCGCGAATTCGCTCATCAACCGGGGACTGCACATGGCTACTGCCCTGCGCCAACTGTGGCAAAGGCTGTCTGATCGGGCGCCGGCCGGCTATCGGCCGGGGCTGACCCTTGAAAAGCTGCAACGCAACCTCGGTCTGGACAGCTTCGAGGTGCTCGGCCCGGGCTTTGGTCGCTTCAACTGGGCCGGGCAGGCGGTGCAGGTGCGCGAGCGCTGCGAAGCGCAGTTGCTCATGCACCTGGTGCTGAGCGAATTCAGCCTGAGCCTGCCTGCCACAGGGCAGGGCAGCGCCCACCTTGAACTGCACCACAGCGGGTCGTTGCGCCGCAGCGGCCTGCGGGTTCAGCTGCGTCAGGGCGAGCCGGCGTTGCAGGCCGAACTGCAACGGCGCCTGCTGGCGGATAGCGCGTTGCTGCAGGCGCTGATGCCGCTGGACTTCAAGCGCCTGCGCCTGCACAGAAGCGACGGCCAATGGACCCTGACCCTCGAACACATCGGCGCCAGCGAGGTGGTCAACCGCCTGCCGGCCTTTCGTCGCTACATTCGCCTGAGCCCCGAGCAACGCCAGCACCTGCTGGCCACCCTGCAAGGCGTGCCGGCGCTATTGGCCGGGCTCTGACCCGGCCATCTGGCATCAAACCTGCTTTCACTCTGGCTGCTTCACGCAAGTTGCGCGCACATAGATAACATGTTAACTATTGCCCAACAAAAACAAGATGCCATTGTGGAGGTACCCATGAGTATCCATCACGCCAGCAGCCCTGCGCTGGAACGCTGGAACGCAACGATGCAGAACATCTGCGGGGTGTACGAGACGGAACTGGCGTTCAACCCCTCGCTGTTCATCGGCGAGATTTCCACCTGGTCGCGCGGCGGCCTGGCCCTGGCCAACCTGCGTACCAACGCCGGGCTGATCCGCCGCAAGGGCCTGAACAGCGACCGCGACAACGACCAGCATTGCTTTCTGGTCAGCCAGCGCACCGGCTTCTCGCAGATCACCCAGAACGGCGTCAGCATCCAGCTGGCGCCCGGCGAAATGCTCCTGATGGACGCCGCCGGTGCCTGCGAAATCATGCCCTTCGGCCTGATCGAGCACGCTTCGCTGTCGCTGTCGCGAGCCGAGGTGTGCAAGCAGCTGGGCAGCGACAGCCGCACCTTCGGCAAGATCTCCCAGACCCGCGCCTGCGGGCGCATGCTGCACCTGCTGATGGACCAGCTGTGCAAAGAGCAAAGCGCCGGCGAAGACGAGCAGGGCGAAGGTCAGGCGCTGCACAGCGCCTTCCTGTCGCTGCTCGGTTCGGCCCTTGAAGGCAGCGACGACCTCTGCGCGTTGCCGGCCTCAATACAGGGCGCCAACCTGCGCAGTTATGTGCAAAAAGTCATCGATGACTCCCTCGGCCAGGCCAACCTGACCCCGGTCAACCTCGCCAACCGCCTGAACATTTCCGTGCGCCACCTCTACCGCCTGTTCGAAGAGCAGGGCGACAGCGTCTGCCGCTACATCCAGCGCGCGCGCCTCAAACGCAGCGCCGCCGACCTCGCCAACCCGGTGCTCAAGCGCGAGTCGATCACCACCATTGCCTACAAATGGGGCTTCACCGACTCGGCGCACTTCAGCCGCTCGTTCAAGAAGCAGTTCGAGCAGTCGCCCAAGGACTACCGCGCCAGCAGCCTGGCCTGATCAGCGTTTGATCGTTGCTGGCTTGACCGCAGGATGCGGTCTGTATAGGCTCGTCCGACCTAGCTACCTACCGATAGGTAGGTAGAGCGCCAAGCGCCAGCCAGGTCCCGTTTTTATCTGGAATCAAGCCTATGCACAGTGCAGCCTCCACGCCGACCGCCCGGGTCGGCTTCGCCATTTCCCTGGCCCTGATCGGCGCCCTCGGGCCCTCGGCGGTCGACATGTACCTGGCCAGCATGCCAAGCATCGCCAGCGAGTTCGCCACCTCTTATGCCGGGGTGCAACTGACCCTGACCGTGTTCCTCCTGGCCATGGGCGCCGGGCAGTTGTTGTTCGGGCCGTTGGTTGACACCCTCGGTCGGCGCCGGCCGTTGCTTGCCGGTTTGCTGGTATTCGTCTTGAGCTCGCTGGCCGCCGCTGCCGCGCCCGACCTCAACAGCCTGCTGCTGGCGCGTTTCATCCAGGGCCTGGGTAGCGCCCTGACCCTGGTGGTGATCATGAGCATGGTCCGCGACGTTGCCGAAGGCGCGCGGGCGGCGCAGATCTTCGCCTTGCTGATGACCATCGAAGGCCTGGCGCCGGTGATCGCCCCGGCATTGGGCGGCTTTGTCGGTGCGCACTTTGGCTGGCGGGCGATCATGCTGGTGCTGGCGGCATTGGGCGTGCTGGTGCTGATCAACTCGGCGCTGATGCTCAAGGAAACCTTACCCGAGGACAAACGCATGGCCTGGCAGCCTCGGGAGTTCTTGCGCACCTACGTACGGATCGCCCGCGACCGCCAGTTCCTGCGCCCGGCCCTGGCCTTGTCGGCGGTGTTCTTCTTCCTGTTTGCCTACATCGGCGGGGCCGCTTTCGTTTACCAGCATCACTTCGGGCTGTCGGTCGAGGCGTTCGGCACCCTGTTCGGCGCCACCGGCGTGGCCATTCTGCTCGGCGCCATCACCGCGGGCCGCCTGGTGGCGCGCAAGGGCCTGGTGCGCCTGGCCCGCTGGGGCGCGGCGTGCATGCTGGTCGGCGCCGTGCTGGTGCTGGCCGGGGCGCTGAGTGCGGCGGGGCTGGTGGGTATCGTTGCCGGCATGGCGGTTGCCATGTTCGGCCTGGGCATTGCCGAGGCCACGCTGATGTCGCTGGTGATGTCTTCGCAGAGCACCGCGCTGGGCTCGACTGCGGCGTTGCTCGGTGCCTTCCAGTTGATCATTTCGTCGTTCGCCACGCCATTGTCGGGCATCATGGCGCCTTTGGGCGCGGCGCACTGGGCGTTGCTGCTCGGCCTTTCGGCGCTGTGCGTGGCGCTGCTGGTGCACATCAGCACCCGCCATGCCGAGCCGCATGTGCAGGGCCTGGCTGGGCATTGATCCGTATTTGTTGTGGGAGACACCGCTATGAGAAGCCTGACGCCGTCGGCGGAAAAGATCTGCGCGATTGCCGTCGAGCAGTTTGCCGAGCTGGGTTATGACGCCTCGTCGCTCAACGATATCGCCGCCGCGGCGGGCATGCGCAAGCCGTCGTTGTATGCGCATTTTGCCGGCAAGGACGACCTGTTCCAGGTGGTCTATGCCCGGGCCCTGCACGCCGAGCACGAGTACCTGGAGGCGTGCTTTGCCGAGCAGGTGCCGACCGGCGAGCTGCCGGGGCAACGTTTTGCCGAGCGCTTGAACGCGCGCTACCAGGCCTCGGCGCATTTGCGCTTCATGCTGCGCACGGCGTTCTTCCCGCCCAGTGAACTGCGGCCGGTGATCTGTGCCGGCTTCGAGGCCTACCTGGCAAGGTTGGGCGAGTTGTTTGCCCAGGCGTTGCGCACGTTCGCGCCGGGGCTGGAGGAGGGGCAGCAGCGCTTGTATGGCGATGCCTACCTGGGGATCGTCGACAGTTTGAATGTCGAGTTGATCTATGCGGGGGCGGAGGCGTTCGAGCGGCGGTTGGCGGCGCTTTGGTGGATGTTCGGGATGTCGTTGGCAAAGCTTTAGGGCCTCATCGCGGGGCAAGCCCGCTCCCACAGGTTCGGTGCATGCAGTACTTGTGGGAGCTGGCTTGCCAGCGATGCTTTCAGTCAGACCACCGCAAAGTAATGCTTCACAAAGCTCTCGCTGAGAATCTCCCAGAGCACCGGCGTGCCCTTGGTCACGAACCAGCTGTCACCCACGTTGTAGGTGCGGCTCACACCCGTGGCTTCGTCGGTCAGGCGCACCTGGCCGGTGACTACCACGGCTTGTTCGTTGAACGGGTAGACCATGCGGAACTTGCCGGTGGTGGTGCCAAAGTAGGCGCTGCTGACCGGGTCGGTCGGTGCGCCGAAGGTCATTTTGCCGAAGGCGCGTACTTCGCCTTCGAGTATCTCCGAGCCCAGGTCGGCAACGGTGCCCCAGGCGTCGAGTTGGCTGAGCTGGAGGTTCGGGGTGACGGCAGTCAGGGTCATGGCAGTGTTCCTTGAGGGTTGAAAGAGTTGGGGCTTAGCGCCGGCCATTCCAGTAGCCGGACAGCTGGTGCCAGGATTTGCCGGCGGTCAGCAGCACCGAGCGCAGTTGATCTTTGGCCGGGATGGTCGGGCGTGGCACCGAGCTGATCAGGTCATAGCGCGCCGAGCCTTCGCTCATGCCTTCGGCCAGGACCTTGCAGATGATGTGGCTGGGGGTGACGCCAAAACCGGAATAACCTTGCACGTAGAAAGCGTTGCGCCGACCGGGCAGGGTGCCGATCTGCGGGAACAGGTTGGGGCTGCAGGCCATCGGCCCGCCCCAGGCCAGGTCGATCTTGACGTCCTTGAGGTAGGGGAAAATCTTCAGCATCAGGTTGCGGTTCCAGGCCTTGAGATCGCCCGGGATGTGTTCGACCAGCGGCGTGGCGGCACCAAACAGCAGGCGGTTCTCGTTGGTCACCCGGTAGTAATCGATCACCGGGCGGATGTCGCTGTAGGCCCCGCGAATCGGGCTGATGCGCTGGATCAGCTCGTCCGGCAATGGCTCGGTCATCATCTGGAAGGCGTAGGTGTTGATGGTCGAGCGGTGCAGCTCCGGCTCCAGCTTGTTGAGGAAACTGTCGCAAGCCCACAGCAGCTTGCTGGCGGTCACCGAACCGCGCCCGGTGCGCACGCGGATGCGCTCGCCGTACTGCACCTGCAGCGCCGGGCTGTTCTCGAAAATGCGCACGCCGTGTTCGCTGAGCGCCTTGGCTTCACCGAGCAACAGGTTCAGCGAGTGCACATGGCCACCGCCCATGTGCAGCAAGGCGCTGCTGTAGGCGTCGGAGCCGATGATCTGCTTGACCTCGCTGCCACCGAGAAATCGGATCTCATGCTGGGAGTTGACCGACTTGAAGTCCTTTTCCCAGGCGCGCAGGGTTTTTTCCTGGCGGGCGTTGAAGCCCATGTAGCCATAGCCGTGGCAGAAGTCGGCGTCGATGGCGTACTTGGCGATGCGGTTCTTGATGATGTCGGCGCCCAGGTCGCTGATCTCGAAGATCTGCCGCAGGCCATCGTCGCCGACGTGCTGCTTGATCTTCTCCAGGTCATGGCCGATGCCGGCCATGATCTGCCCGCCATTGCGCCCGGTGCCACCAAAGCCCAGGTAGCGGGCTTCGAGCACGACGATGTTGGTGATGCCTTTTTCCGCCAGCTCCAGGGCCGTGTTGATCCCGGAAAAGCCGCCGCCGATGATGACCACGTCGGCGTCCACGTCCTGTTCCAGGGTCGGGAAGCTCAGGTTGTATTTTTTGGTGGCGGTGTAGTAGGTCGGCGTTTCGATGTTGATCATGGCGCAGCCTGAAAAGTGAAGTACTGATGGGCTCTATTAAGGCCTTGCCCGGCGCCTGCGTCTTGACCCTGCGTGCCGCCGGCCTTGACTGCCGGTGCCAGGGCTGTGGCAAGGCGTTGATTTTGTTAAAGTGTTAACAAAGTAGCCTGATGATTAGCCTTCCCATGCCCCAGCCGCGCCCGTCGTTGACCCTGACCTTGTTGCAAGCCCGCGAAGCGGCCATGCGTTTTTTTCGCCCCTCGCTCAACCAGCACGGGCTCACCGAGCAGCAGTGGCGGGTGATCCGTATCCTGCGCCAACAGGGCGAAATGGAGATCTACCGCCTGGCGGAACTGGCCTGCATCCTCAAGCCGAGCATGACCGGCGTGCTGGTACGCATGGAGGCGGCCGGCCTGGTCAGCCGGCGCAAGGCCGAACAGGACCAGCGCCGGGTGCTGGTCAACCTGGCGCAAAAGGGCGAGGAGATTTTTGCTTCGATGAGCCAGTGCATGGAGAGCAATTACCGGCGCATTCAGGAGCAGTTCGGCGAGCAGAAGCTGCAGGCGTTGCTGGGCTTGCTGGAGGAGTTGAAGCAGGTGGGGCGGTGACTGCATCGCGGGTCAAGCCCGCTCCTACGGGATGTGCAGGAGCGGGCTTGACCCCCGCTGAGGCCCGGAAAGTCAAAAAACCGAAGGCCCACACGACCCCACAACCACAAACCCCATGAACAT
>NZ_JBIUWO010000001.1:0-379075 GCF_044743505.1 Pseudomonas sp. NPDC087612 | reverse complement strand
TGTACCTTTGCGCCTCGTTTATTGTGCTGGTTTTGGTGGGTTTGTTGTTGGTTTTGAGCGTGGGGGGGGGGTCCCTCCTGCGGGGTCAAGCCCGCTCCTACGGGATGTGCAGGAGCGGGCTTGACCCGCGATGAGGCCAGTACAGTCAATACACAGAAGGCCCAGACGAGCCCACTACCACATCCCCCTTGAACTTACCCGCCAACCCCTGCAAGCCCTTCATCAACACCGTGGTATCGACCCCCACCGCGACGAAGCCTGCGCCCAGTTCCAGGTAGCGCCGCGCCAGGCCCTCATCGGCACTGAGAATCCCCGCCGCCTTGCCGGCCTTCTGAATTTGCACGATCGCCTGTTCAATCGCCGCCTGCACCTCGGGGTGCCCGGGGTTGCCGCGATAGCCCATGGAGGCACTCAAGTCCGCCGGCCCGATGAACACCCCGTCAACGCCCTCGACCGCCGCAATCGCATCAAGGTTGCGCAGCCCTTCAAGGCTTTCGATCTGCACCAGCAGGCACATCTGCTCATCGGCCTGGTCGAGGTAGCCGGGGATGCTGTTCCAGCGCGAGGCCCGCGCCAGGGCGCTGCCGACGCCACGCACGCCCTTGGGCGGGTAGTGCATGGCGCGCACCAGTTCGCGGGCCTGCCCGGCGCTTTCGACCATCGGCACCAGCAGGGTTTGTGCGCCGATATCCAGCACCTGCTTGATCAGCGCGGTGTCGCCGATCACCGGGCGGATGATCGCCTGGGCCGGGTAGGGGGCGATGGCCTGCAACTGGCCGAGCATGCCGCGCAGGTCGTTGGGCGCGTGTTCGCCGTCGATCAGCAGCCAGTCGAAACCGGCGTTGGCGGCAAGCTCGGCACAGTACGGCTCGGCCAGGCCAAGCCACAGGCCGATTTGCGCCTCGCCGCGTTGCAGGCGTTGTTTGAAGCGGTTGACGGGTATGTCCATGGGCAATTCCTCAAACGAAACGGCAGGCAATCGAACCGAGCATGTCGTAGTCGACATGGAAGGTATCGCCGGGGTTGGCCGCCACCGGGCGGGTGAAGGAGCCGCCGAGGATGATCTGCCCGGCTTCAAGGGTGACGTCGTACGGCGCCAGCTTGTTGGCCAGCCAGGCGACGCCCTTGGCCGGGTGGTTGAGCACCGCCGCCGAAACCCCGGACTCTTCGATCACGCCGTTGCGGTAGAGCACCGCCGGCACCTTGCGCAGGTCGATATCGCCCGGACGCACCGCACGCCCGCCCATGACCACGCCGGCGTTGGCGGCGTTGTCGGAGATGGTGTCGAAGACCTTGCGGGTGGCCTGGGTCTGCGGGTCGATCTGCTGGATGCGCGCATCGATGATCTCCAGCGCCGGGATTACCCACTCGGTGGCATCGAGCACGTCGAACAGGGTCACGTTCGGGCCCTTGAGCGGCTTGCCGAGGACGAATGCCAGCTCCACCTCGACCCGCGGCACGATAAAGCGCTCGAAGGGGATGTCGCTGCCTTCGTCGAAGAACATGTCATCGAGCAGCGCGCCGTAGTCCGGTTCGGTGATGTTCGACGACACCTGCATGGCCCGCGAGGTCAGGCCGATTTTGTGGCCGACCAGCTTGCGCCCGCCCTCGATTTTTTGTGCGACCCAGGCGCGCTGGATGGAGTAGGCGTCCTCGATGCTGATGCCCGGGTGCTCCAGGGAGAACTGCCGCACCTGTTCGCGGCTGCGTTCGGCGCGCTCGAGCTGGGCGGCGGCGTGCAGGATCTGGCTGTGGTCAAGCATGGCGAAATCTCTTACTGAGGGTTGACGATGGCAGCCTTGGTGCGCAGCACCAGCAAGCCGCCGAGGGTGATGAACAGCGCCAGTACGTACAGGGCCAGGCTGGCGCTCTGGGTGGTGTCGCGCATCCAGCCGATCAGGTACGGGGCGAGGAACGAGGCGATGCTGCCGAACGAGCTGATCAGGGCGATACCGGCGGCCTGGGTGGTGTTCGACAGGAATGCCGGCGGCAGTTGCCAGAACATCGGCAAGGCAGCGCTGGCGCCCATGCCGGCGATGATCAGGCCGCCCAGCACCATCACCGGGTTGCCGGGTGCCAGGCCGGCCACGGCGATGCCGGTGGCCGACATCAGCAGCGGCACGCACAGGTGCCAGCGGCGTTCACGCTGACGGTCGGAGGAACGGCCACAGGCGATCATGAAGAAGCACCCGGCCAGGTACGGCACGGCGCTCAACAGCCCGACGCGGCCATCGCTGCCGATGCCGGCGCCGTGGATCAGGGTCGGCATCCAGAATGCCAGGGTGTTGACCGCCAGCATCACCGCAAAGTACACCGCCACCAGCAGCCAGACCTG
Organism: Pseudomonas sp. NPDC087612; assembly: GCF_044743505.1. Lineage (NCBI taxonomy): Bacteria > Pseudomonadati > Pseudomonadota > Gammaproteobacteria > Pseudomonadales > Pseudomonadaceae > Pseudomonas > Pseudomonas sp. NPDC087612. Next base: position 376,740 of record NZ_JBIUWO010000001.1, on the reverse strand, counting down.
GCTGTCACGCAGGATGCCGGCAAACGAGGTGATGGATTTGCGCTGCTCTTCCTGGTTCAGTTGCTCGCGCAGTTGCTGCTTTTCAGTGCCGTTCAGCCAGCTGACACTCTCGAAGCTATCGGGCAGGCACTTGAGCACCACCAGGCCGAGCAACACCACCGGCGCGCCTTCGATCAGGAACATCCACTGCCAGCCACGCAGGCCGGCGGCGTCGTGGAACAGCTCGAGGATGCCGCCCGACAGCGGCCCGCCGACCACCCCGGCCATCGGCACGGCGATGGCGAACAGCGCGGTGATCTGCCCACGACGGCGGGCCGGGTACCAGCGGTTGAGGTAAACCAGGATGCCGGGGAAGAAGCCGGCTTCAGCGACGCCGAGCAAAAAGCGCAGGACATAGAAGCCCGAGGCCGATTCGACCCAGAGCATGCTGGTCGACAGCGTGCCCCAGACCACCATCAGGGTAGCGATCCAGCGCCGTGGGCCGACGCGGTCCAGGGCCATGTTGCTGGGTACGCCGAACAGCGCGTAGGCAATGAAGAACAGCCCGGCACCAAAGCCGTAGACCGTGTCGCTGAAGTGCAGGTCGCTGCTCATCTGCATCTTGGCAAAACCAATGTTGATGCGGTCCAGGTGAGCGAACAGGTAGCAAATCAGCAGCAGCGGCATCAGCCGCCAGGTGATCTTGCTGTGGGTCGAGTCATGTTGGGCAAGGGCAGCGTGTTGGGCAGTATTGGCTGTGCTCATGATCTTGTACTTTTTGTCAGAGGGCCGTTGGGGAGGGCGGGTGGCTGTGGTTCAGCCCGCCTGGTTTTGCAAAAAGGCGTGAACGTTGTTCTGTTTGAAATTCAGCTGCGGGTGCAGCTCGATCATCTCGAACGACAGCGCCAGCAGGCGTTGGCTTTGCAGCTCGGCAAAGTGCGCGGTGATCACCGCGAACAGCGCCTCGGCGACCTCGGTGCGGGTTTGCAGATCGCGGCCGTGGCCGACCTTGAGGGTCATGTGGACGAAGGCGTAGTCGTGCTTGCCATCGGCCATGCGCCAGCTGTCCAGGCGCACGCCACGGCTGCGGATGCCGCCCAGGGGGAACACGCCGCTGGCGCCCAGGCTGGCGTGGACCTTGGCGAACAGGCCGGGCAGGTCGGCCTGTTGCTCAATGTTGTCGGTGTACTCAATGATGAAATGCGGCATGAAGATCTCCGTTTGAACGGCGGCAAGCGGCAAGCTACAAGCGGCAAGAGCGCGTGCTCTTCGCTTGCAGCTTGTGGCTTGAAGCTTGTGGCTGCTGCCTTCGCGCTACAGCGGGAAGATGGCGTTGATTTGCCCGGTGCCGGAGCTGCCGAACGGCTCGGTCAGGACCTCGACCGGCTTGTTGTAGTCGGCACCGCCAAGCAGGCCCAGGAGCATCGCCGTGTCGTGCATGCCGCCTTCGCCGTAGCAGTGGTTGGCGTAGTCCGGGAGCATCGCGCAGAACTCCTTGAAGCGGCCCTGCTTCCACAGCTCGACCACGCGCAGGTCCATCTGCTTGTCGAATTCGCGGGTCCAGTTGTGGATGTTGGCTTCGGCGTTGCGGTCATCGGAAAAACGGTGCGACAGCGAACCGGAGGCCAGCACCAGCACTTTGCGGTCGCTCTTTTCGATGGCCCGGCGCACCGCGGCGCCGAAGGCGAAGCTGTCTTCCAGGCGGTGCCAGGCGCACCAGGCGGCAATCGACACGACCTTGAGCTTGTGCTCGTCGGGCACGTCCATGTGCATGTAGCGCATCGGCACCAGGGTGCCGTATTCAAGCTCAAGGCTTGGGATGTTGTGGGCCAGGGTGCGCACGTCGGCGGCGTTGGCTTCAAGGCCGATCAGCTCGCCCAGTTGCGGGCAGCCGGGGTACTCGAAGTCCATGTTCTTGATGAAGTGCGGCAGCTCGTTGCTGGTGTAGGTGCCCTTGAAGTGTTCGCCACAGTTGATGTGGTAGCCGCTGTTGACCAGCCAGTGGACGTCGAACACCACGGCGGTGTCGGCGCCCAGTTCGCGGGCGCGGCGGCCGATTTCCTTGTGCCCGGCGATCGCCGCCTCGCGGCAGCCATGATGCTTGCCGGGCAGTTCGGACAGGTACATCGAGGGTACGTGGCAGACTTTGGCTGCCAGGACGACTTCGCCCATGATGGAACTCCTGGAAATTGTTGTTCTTGTGTGCTGTCAGTGCCATCGCTATCGCCGGCAAGCCGGCTCCCACAGGTATTGAGGCAGCCCTGTGGGAGCTGGCTTGCCAGCGATGACGTCAGACGCCCCAGCGCGGAATGTGATGACTGCCCATCGAGATACACACGTTCTTGATCTCGGCAAACACCTCGAAGCTGTACTGCCCGCCCTCACGGCCGGTGCCTGAACCCTTGACCCCGCCGAACGGCTGGCGCAGGTCGCGCACGTTCTGGCTGTTGATGAACACCATGCCGGCCTCGATGCCGCGGGCCAGACGATGCGCCTTGCCGATGTCCTGCGTCCAGATGTACGAGGCCAGGCCATACTCGGTGTCGTTGGCCAGTCGCAGCGCCTCGGCTTCGTCCTTGAAGGGGATCAAACACACCACCGGGCCGAAGATTTCTTCCTGGGCGATGCGCATGTTGTTGTTCACGTCGGCAAACACCGTCGGCTGAATGAACTGCCCGCGGGCCAGGTGCGCCGGCAGGTTGGCCGGGCGCTCAAGGCCGCCAGCGAGCAGGGTCGCGCCTTCTTCGATGCCGATCTTGATGTAACCGGTGACCTTGTCATAGTGGGCCTGAGTGATCATCGAGCCTACCTGGGTTTGCGGGTCTTGCGGGTCGCCGACGATCAGGCGCTTGGCCCGCGCGGCAAACTCGGCGACGAACTGCGGGTAGACGCTCTGCTGGATGAAGATACGGCTGCCGGCGGTGCAGCGCTCGCCATTGAGCGAGAAGATGGTGAACAGCGCCGCATCCAGGGCGCGCTCAAGGTCGGCGTCTTCAAAAATCAGCACCGGCGACTTGCCGCCCAGCTCCATGGAGTACTTCTTCAGGCCCGCAGTCTGCATGATCTTCTTGCCGGTGGCGGTGCCACCGGTAAAGGAGATGGCACGCACGTCGGGGTGGCGTACCAGGGCGTCGCCAGCGGTGGCGCCGTAGCCCTGGATGACGTTGAGCACGCCGTTGGGGATGCCGGCTTCCACCGCCAGGCGCCCCAGTTCGTTGGCGGTCAGCGGCGACAGTTCGCTCATCTTCAGCACTGCGGTGTTGCCCAGGGCCAGGCACGGTGCGGTCTTCCAGGTGGCGGTCATGAATGGCACGTTCCACGGCGACACCAGCCCGCACACGCCCACCGGCTGGTACAGGGTGTAGTTGAGCATCTGGTCGTCGACCGGGTAGGTATGGCCGTCCATGCGTGTGCAGACTTCGGCGAAAAAGTCGAAGTTATGCGAGGCCCGCGGGATCAGCACGTTCTTGGTCTGGTGGATCGGCAAACCGGTGTCGAGGGTTTCAAGCTCAGCCAGGTGCGGCACGTTCTGCTCGATCAGCTCGCCGAGCTTGCGCATCAGCCGCGCGCGCTCCTTGGCCGGGGTGTTGGCCCATTTCGGGAACGCCTCTTTCGCTGCCGCTACCGCCTGGGCCACTTCTTCGGCGCCGCCGCTGGCGACTTCGCCAATGGCCTCGCCGGTGGCCGGGTTGTAGTTGACGAACACGTCTTTGCTTTCGACCTCACGGCCGTTGATCCAGTGTTTGATCATGCTGCTCATGCCTCTTGGCGGTTGAGGGCGAAGAACTCGGCTTCGCTGACAATACGGTTGACCAGGCGCCCGACGCCTTCGACTTCGACCACCACTTCATCGCCCGGCACCACGTCGGCCAGGCCTTCAGGGGTGCCGGTGGCGATCATGTCGCCCGGCTGTAGGGTCATGAAGCTGGACAGGTATTCGATCAGGTAGGGGATGTCGAAAATCATGTCCTTGGTGCTGCCTTGCTGCTTGAGCTCACCGTTGATCCAGGTGCGCAAGGTCAGGTTGGAAGCATCCGGCACATCGGCGACATCGACGATCCACGGCCCGACCGGGGTGGTGGCGTCGCGGTTCTTCACCCGCAGGTTGGGCCGGTAGTAGTTCTCCAGGTAATCGCGAATCGCGTAGTCGTTGCACACCGTGTAGCCGGCCAGGTACTCCAGCGCATCCTCGCGCTTGACGTTGCGCGCAGGCTTGCCGATCACTGCCACCAGTTCGCACTCATAGTGCATGTAGGCGACGTTGTCCGGGCGCCAGCTGACCTGGTTGTGGCCGGTGTAGGTGCCCACCGATTTGACGAACGCCAGCGGTTCAGTGGGCGGTGTGAAGGCAAGCTCGGCGGCGTGGTCGGCGTAGTTCAGGCCCAGGGCGAACATATTGCCGGTGGCCGGTGGCAGCCACTCGACCTGCTGCTCGGCGAGCAAGCGGCCATCGGCCAGGCGCACGGCGTTGTCGGCCTCGACGGTGACGGTGTGGACTTCGCCCTGGTAACGGATACGTGCGTGTTTCATCAGCGCTTCTCCTGCGCGGCAACGATGCTGTTGGTCAGGCGCCCGAGGCCGCTGATCTCGACTTCAACCTGGTCCCCGGGCAGCACATCGACGCGGCCTTCGGGGGTGCCGGTAATCAGCACATCGCCTTCGTGCAGGGTCATGAATTCGCTGATCTCGGCGATCAGCTGGGCGACGCTGCGAACCATGTTGGCGGTGCTGTTGTGCTGGCGCAGGGCGCCGTTGACGAACAGCTTGATGCTCAGTTGCTGCGGGTCGGCGACCTGCGCGGCCGGCACCAGTTCAGGGCCCAGGGCGCAGAAACCGTCGCGGCACTTGGCCTTGACCGCCGGGCGGTAGTAGCTGTCTTCGGGCAGGCTGAATTCGTTGACGATGGTGTAGCCGGCGACATGGCTGAGGGCCTCGTCGACGCTGACCCGGGTGGCACGCTTGCCGATCACCACACCCAGGGCCGGGCCCGGTTGCAGGTGCTCGATGCCTTGCGGGTAGACCACCGGCTGGCCATGGCCATTGCGGGTGTTGGGGGTCTTGATGAACAGCACCGGCTTGACCGGTGGCTTTTGATAGGGCGGCTGTTCGAATTCGGCGAGACGCTGGTCAAGCAGGCCCTGGTAGTTCAGCGCAACGCCGAACAAGGTACCGCTGGCAGCATCGTGCAAGGCACGGCTCATGGGGTTCTCCTGGCTGGGGCAGGGGCAGGGTCCCTGCTCGAATAATTGTTAATGTGTTAACGTTATAATTAAGATGTTAACGAAATGCAAGCGGCTTGCAGCAGGAGTAAGCTGGCCGCATAACAACAAGCGTGAGCAGGGCCATGCGCGAGCAACAACCAATCCCCAACATCAACATCGGCCAGGTCTACGATCAGCGCTACAGTGATGCCGAGGTGCACTACGACAAGCTCGGCAACCTCGCCGGGTTTTTCGGCCGCAATATGCCGGTGCACCGCCATGACCGGTTTTTCCAGGTGCATTACGTCAAAAGCGGCACGGTGCGGGTGTACCTGGACGACCAGCAGTACGTCGAATCGGGGCCGATGTTTTTCCTTACGCCACCGACCATCCCGCATTCCTTCGTAACCGAACCCGATGCCGACGGCCATGTGCTGACCGTGCGCCAGCAACTGGTCTGGCAGCTACTTGAAGCCGATCCCGGGTTGGCGCCGGGGCCGCAGGTGGCGCCGGCCTGTGTGGCCTTGAGCGGCCTGGAACCAAGCTACGCCGCCGAGGCGCGGCGCCTGGCGCTGCTGTTCGATGAGCTGCACAGTGAAATCAACGCCAGCGCCGCCGGGCGCGGGGCGGCGCTGGAAAGCCTGACGCGGCTGATCATGACCAGCCTGCTGCGCCTGTGCGCGCGCTCGCTGCCGGCGCGGCAAACCCGTCATGAAGACTTGCAGGTGTTTCATCGTTTCAATGAACTGATCGAGGCCCACTACCTTGAGCACTGGCCGCTGGCGCGCTATGCCCAGGGCATCGGCGTCACCGAAGCGCGGCTCAACGAAGTGTGCCGGCGCATCGCCGACCTGCCGTCCAAGCGCCTGATTCTCGAACGCCTGATGCAGGAAGCACGGCGCCTGCTGCTGTACACCGGCAGCTCGGCCAACGAGATCTGCTACCGCCTGGGCTTCAAGGACCCGGCGTACTTCAGCCGGTTCTTTTTGCGCTATGCGCAGCTGACGCCGGGGGAGTACCGGCAGCGTCAGGCTGGATTGCGCTAGGCCTGGCCGCGCAGCCAGAGGTTGTCGAAACGCCAGGTGCTGAACAGTGTCTGCTCGGCTGCGGCGCCGCCGACCTGGCGCGAAAACGCATCGAGCAGATTCACATAGCCCCAGATCAGCAAGCCGCCGCGCTCATACTGAATCTGCTGGGCCTGGTGCACCAGCGCGCTGCGCTTGGCCAGGTCCGGCTGGGCCATGGCCTGGAGGAACAGTTCGCTGAACTGCGGGTCGTTGAAGTGGGTCTTGTTGGCCACGGCGAAGGGCGCATCGATGTGCATGGCGCTGGCCAGAAACGGCGCGCCGATGGTGCCGCCAGTGCTCAGTTGCCACTGGTCGTGCTGCGGGCCGTCGAAGGTGGCCTGGTCGACCTGGCGCACCTTGAGGTTCACACCGATGGCCTTGGCCTGTTCGGCGAACACCAGCGCCGAGGCCAGGGCCGGGCCGCTGGTGGTCACCAGCTCGACTTGCAACTGCGCGTAGCCGGCTTCGCGCAGCAATTGCGCCGCCCGTTGCGGGTCATGGGGGCGCGGGCCGAGGCTGTGGTTGAAGGTCGGGTCATCAGGTGCGTACAGGTCGTTGGCCACCCGGCCCTGGCCGTTCAAGGCACGGCGCACCAGCTCCGGGCGGTCGGCGAGGAGGCGAAACGCCTCGCGCACCTTGGGGTTGTCGAACGGCGGTTTGCTGGTGTTCATCTCGAACGACAACCAGTTGCCGCTGACCGAAGTCACCAGTTGCAGGCGCGGGTCGCGTTCGATGATCTGCAGCTGCTCGCTGGGCAGGCCGTTGGCCATGTCGATCTGCCCGGCGCGCAAGGCCGCCAGGCGCGAGACCTGGTCTTTGAAGTCGATGATCTCCAGTTCGTCGGCGTAGGGTTTGCCGTCCTTGTAGTAGTTCTCGAAGCGGCTGAACACCGAGCGCTGGCCGGGGCTAAAGCTTTTCAGCTTGTACGGCCCGGCACCCACCGGGTTGGTCACCGGGTGGTAATCGACCGGGACGATGCCGCCGAAGTTGACCCAGGTTTCGGCCAGCGGCAGGTAGCTGCGCCCGTCCTTGAAGCGGATGCGCACGGTGCGCGCGTCGAGTTTCTCCAGATTGTCGCGATCGACCCAGTGCAGCAGCGCGGCGTAAGGCGACGCCAGTTGCGGGTCGGTCAGGCGGCGAATGGAAAAGATCAGGTCGTCGGCATCGATGCTCTTGCCGTTGTGAAACTCAAGGCCCTGACGCAGGCGCACGGTCCAGCTGCTGGCGTCGGCGCTGGCTTCGGCTTCTTCAGCCAGGGCCAGGCGTGGCTGCATCTGCTCGTCCCATTCCCACAGCTTGCTGTACAGGGCAAAGCCGCGGACGATGCCGCTGCCGATCGGCTTGTGGGCATCGAGGTTGCCGACCTGGCCGCCGGCCAGCACGCCCAGGCGCAGGCGCCCGCCATGGCGCGGCTGGTCGCTGGCCGGGCTGCTGGCGGCCGGTGCGTCAGGGCCGCAGCCGCTGAGCAGCAGGCCGCCGCCCAGCGCCAGGCTGTAGCCGAGAAAGCGTCGGCGCTGCTGATCGAAAAGGTCCATGGCCTCAGGCTCCTGCTGCACGCAGGGCTGGCGCCTGGGTGTCGATGCGCTTGAGCGGCGCCCGTTCGCCGCGAAAGTGCGGGAGGATGTGCTCGCCCAGGCGGTAGGCTTCTTCCAGGTGCGGGTAGCCGGCGAGGAAGAACAGGTCGATGCCCAGCGCGTTGTACTCGCGAATCCGCGCCACCACGTTGGCGTAGCTGCCGACCAGCGCCAGGCCCGGCGGAATGCCGATATAGCCGAAGCCGGCCCAGACGTTGGGGTAGATGAAAAAGTCGTCGAACGGCCGGGCTTCGTCCTTGGCCGCGTACTCGTTTTCGTAACTGAGCTTGCGCGCGGTGCGCAGCCCGGCATGGGCGGCCACAGCCTTGACCGCACCTTTGGCCACGCCTTCGTCGAAGAAGCGCTTGGCCTCGGCCAATGCCTGGGCTTCGGTCTCGCGGGTAATCACATCGATCGACAGGCCGAAGCGGATATTGCTGCGGCCATGCTTGAGCGCGCGCTCGCGAATGTCGGCTATCAGCGTGCGGATCTCGTCCGGGTGCTCGGCGCGCATCAAGTAGAAGTCGGCGTGGCGGGCGGCGAATTCCCGCGCGGCGATCGACGAGCCGGCGGTGCAGATCAGCGGCAACTCGGCCTTTTTCTGCGGGCCGCGCAGGCCGCCGCCTTCGGCCTTGTAGAAGCGCCCCTGGTAGTGGAAGTTCTCCGAGTGCCAGTAACCCTTGACCACGTCCATGAACTCGGTGGCGCGCTCGTAACGTTCATCGTGGTCGCTGAAGTCGCCAACCTGGCGCTGCACGCTATCCGAGCCGCCATTGATGATGTTCCACACCAGGCGGTTGCCGCTGGCGCGCTGGTAGGTCGCCGCTTGCTGCACCGCGATCCAGGGCGTGTAGTGGTAGGGCTGGAAGGCGGTGACGTAGCTCAACGTGCGGGTTTCGCGGGCCAGCAGCGAGCACACTGTCCAGGGCTCTTCGCCGGACGGCGCGTTGACCATCAGCGCGCCGCCGAAGCCGTTGATTTCGGCGGCGCGGGCGATCTGCCCGAGGTAGTCGATGTAGGTGAAGTGATCACCCACGGCAAAGTTCGATACGGCGCCGGTGCTGTCGCCGCCGGCATGCCAGTCGCCGCGGTTGCGCGGATCGCCAGGGAGGAACTGGGTTTCGCCGTGCAAGGGCAGGCGGGTGAAGAATTCAATGCTCACGGTCAGCGTCCTTATTGCACGGTGGGGTTGCAGAGGGGGGCGATGGGCTGGTCGTTGAACACCTTGCGGGCAAACGGCAGCGAGTCCTTGAGCGAGGCGTTGACCGTCTCGCTGTGGCCCAGCCCCTTGTACAGGTGGCCTTCGACGATCGAGCCGGTCTTGCAGGCGTCCTGCATCAGCGCCACCTGGGTGGCAGCCGCCGGGGTCTTGTCTTCGGCGCCGGTGCCGATGAAGATCGGCTGGGCGAGTTTCAGGGTCGGGTAGGAGACTTGCGCCAGCCACGGCTTGAGCTGCTCGCCGTTGTTGGCCTTGCGGGTGTTGGCCGGGGTCAGGCCGGTGCCGAGCACATCGGCCACCAGCGACGACAGGCAAGTGCTGCGCGCTTGTTCGAACAGCGGCAGGGCCTTGTCGGTGTAGAAGTCGCGTGGGTCGATGCTCGGGTCGTACTGCTGCGCCGCCAGCAGGGTGTAGAAACCGTAGGCCAGCGAGGCGTCGACCTTGTCCTGGTCCTGTTCGCCGACGTTCTTGGCGCCGACGGTGTAGATCACCCCGGTGCCGACGCTGCCCTTCAGGCCCAGGTCCGGGGCATAGGTGGGCGCATAGGCGGCCGAGGCGAAGGCGCCGGCGCCGCCTTGGGACTGGCCGACCACCAGCACCTTGTTGGCCAGCCCCGGCACCCCGGCGATCACCGCGCGGGCGGCATCGAGGATGCCGTAGGCGGCCATGCGGTTGTTCAGCAGCGGATGGCCGCCGGGCACGCCCAGGCCCTGGTAGTCGGTGGCGACGATGGCGTAGCCCTCGTTGAGCCAGCGCGCCAGGTACTGCACGTCGCGGTACGAGCGCCCGGCCCAGGACGGCGCGCAGACATCCGCCACGCCCACCGTGCCATGGCCCCAGGTCACTACTGGCCAGCCGCCTGCCGGCGCCTGGCCTTTGGGGATGAACAGCGCGCCGGAGACCGCCACCGGGGTCTTGCCGTCGATGCCGTCGGTAGAGCTGTAGAGAATGCGCAGTTGCGAGGCGGCGCCAGGCAGGCTCAGGGTCTTTTCCAGCGGTTCGCTGCGCAGCAGTTTGCCCGGTTTGCCAGGGATCGCCTGGCTCCAGCTGTAGAACGCCGAGACCCGGCCATCGCCTTGCAGCGGGTCGGGCTTTGGCGCGAAGGTTTCTGCGGCCACGGCGCTGAGCGACAGGGCCAAAAGGCTCAGGCCAAAGGCGAAGGTTTTTTCCAGTTTCATCGAGAGGTCCTTGCACGGTGCGTTTGCCAGGCCTGAGCGAAATGCGTGCCAGGGCGCTGCAGGGCCCGGTTTTGCGGGGCCGAAATGCCTTCAAGGGCAATCCTGGCGGCGCGTCGATGCTGGCTGGCAGCCACGGGTTGCTGGGCGACTGCTGCTGTGGCAGCAGCCTCAAGTGCATATCTCTAATTGGAATATTTAAATACTAATTAATAATTATTTGTTCTAATTTGTTTCGGGCACTATGGCCCTGCGCTTTCACTGCCAGGAATGCACCATGTCGCTGATAACCCATCCCCATGCCCGGGAACTGACCAAATCCGTACGCGCCACCGTTCTGGTGTTCAAGGACCCGCGCTCCCAGGAACTGCTCAGCCGCATCGAACGCCTGGCGCCGAGTGAAGCCAACACCCTGATCATCGGCGAGACCGGCACCGGCAAGGAGCTGGTCGCCCGCCATATCCATCAACTCAGCCGCCGCGGGCGCGAGCCGTTCGTGGCGGTCAACTGCGGCGCCTTCGCCGAAACCCTGGTCGAGAGCGAACTGTTCGGCCACGAGAAGGGCGCCTTTACCGGTGCCACCAACAGCAAGGCCGGTTGGTTCGAAGCGGCCAATGGCGGCACGCTGTTCCTCGATGAAATCGGCGACCTGCCGTTGAACATGCAGGTGAAATTGTTGCGCGTGCTGCAGGAGCGCGAAGTGGTGCGCCTCGGTTCGCGCACACCGATCCCGATCAACGTGCGCCTGGTGGCGGCGACCAACGTCAACCTTGCCGATGCGGTGGTGGCCGGGCATTTTCGTGAAGACCTGTTCTACCGCCTGCACGTGGCAACCATCCGCCTGCCGCCGCTGCGCGAACGGCCTGGGGATATCCTGCCGCTGGCTGAGTTTTTCCTTGAAGAGCACTGCCAGCGCCTGGGTTACAGCCGCGCCAGCCTGAGCCTGGAAAGCGAACGCAAGCTGCTCTCGCACAGCTGGCCGGGCAACATCCGCGAGCTGGAAAACGCCATTCACCATGCGCTGCTGGTGTGCCGGCAACAAGTGGTGCAGCCGGCCGACCTGCACCTGGTGGACATGCGCTCGGTGGGCATCCGCCAGGAAGAACACAGCCAGCCGCTGCGTATCGCCAGCGAGCCGCCAAGCCTTGAAGCGGCGCTGACGGCGCTGTTCGAGCAGAACATCCCGGACTTGTACGAGCATATCGAGCAGACGGTGTTTCGCAGCGCGTACCGCTTCTGCCATGGCAATCAGTTGCAGACCGGGCGCTTGCTGAATATCAGCCGCAACATCGTGCGGGCGCGGCTGGAGAAGATTGGCGAGTTGAAGCGCACGGACAGTGTTGCCCTTTAAGGCCTCATCGCTGGCAAGCCAGCTCCCACAGGGTCCGGTGCATACAGTCCCTGTGGGAGCTGGCTTGCCAGCGATGAGGTCAGCGCAATTCGAGCATCTGATCCGTATAAATACCGCCAACCTGAATCTGTAACTCAGTACACCCAAAAGCCATAGTAACGGCCTCCCTGATGAGGTCCGAACCATGTATCAGTATGACGAGTATGACCGTGCGCTGGTGTTCGAGCGCGTGGCGCAATTTCGCGATCAGGTGCGCCGGTTCATCGCTGGCGAACTGAGTGAAGAAGAGTTCCTGCCCCTGCGCCTGCAAAACGGCCTGTACCTGCAAAAGCATGCCTACATGCTGCGCGTGGCCATCCCCTACGGCACCCTCGGCGCGCGGCAAATGCGTACCCTGGCGCAGATCGCGCGCGAGTACGACCGTGGCTACGGCCACTTCACCACGCGCCAGAACATCCAGTTCAACTGGATCGAACTGGCCCAGGTGCCGGACATCCTCCAGCGCCTGGCCGAGGTCGAGATGCATGCGATCCAGACCTCCGGCAACTGCGTGCGCAATATCACCACCGAGGCCTTCGCCGGGGTGGCCGCCGACGAGTTGCTCGACCCGCGGCCGCTGGCCGAGATCCTGCGCCAGTGGTCGACCATCAACCCGGAATTCCTCTTTCTGCCGCGCAAGTTCAAGATCGCCATCTGCTCGGCCATCGAGGACCGCGCAGCAATCATGATGCATGACATCGGCCTTTATCTTTACCGCGACGGCCGCGGCCAGATGTGCCTGCGGGTGATGGTCGGCGGCGGCCTGGGGCGCACGCCGATCCTCGGTTTGCAGATTCGCGAAGGGCTGGCGTGGCAACACCTGTTGTCCTACGTCGAAGCCATCTTGCGCGTGTACAACCGCCATGGCCGGCGCGACAACAAGTACAAGGCGCGGATCAAGATCCTGGTCAAGGCGCTGGGCATCGAGGCGTTCTCCCGCGAGGTGGAGGAGGAGTGGCAACACATCAAGGTCGGCCCGGCGCAACTGACCGAGGACGAATTCCAGCGTGTCGCCGCCGCCTTCGAACCACCGGCCTACGACAGCGTCATCGATGATGAGCTGGCCTACGATACCCACCTGGCCCAGGATCACGCCTTCGCCCGCTGGGTGGCCTGCTGCGTCAAGGCGCACAAGGTCCCGGGTTATGCCAGCGTGGTGCTCTCGACCAAACCGGGCGATGCCTCGCCACCGGGCGACCTGACCGATGCGCAGATGGACGCGGTGGCCGACTGGTCGGAGCAGTTCGGTTTCGGCGAGATCCGTATTGCCCACGAGCAGAACCTGATCCTTCCCGACGTGCGCAAGCGCGACCTGCACGCGCTGTGGCGCCTGGCCTGCGAGCGCGGCCTGGGCACCGCCAATATTGGCCTGCTGACCGACATCATCGCCTGCCCGGGCGGCGACTTCTGCGCCCTGGCCAACGCCACCTCGATCCCGATTGCGCAGTCGATCCAGCGCCGCTTCGATGATCTTGACTATCTGCACGACCTGGGTGAGCTGAGCCTGAATATCTCCGGCTGCATCAACGCCTGCGGCCACCACCACATCGGCAACATCGGCATCCTCGGCGTCGATAAAAACGGCAGCGAGTGGTACCAGGTGACCCTCGGTGGCGCCCAGGGCAAGCACAGCACCCTGGGCAAGGTCATCGGCCCGTCGTTCAGTGCCGCCGAGATCCCCCAGGTGATCGAGCAGATCATCGCCACCTACTGCGCTTATCGCGAACTGGACGAACCCTTTGTCGACACCGTGCGCCGAGTCGGCCTGGAGCCTTTCAAGGAACGTGTCTATGCCAAGCGCCCGGAGGAGCTGATATGCGTAATGTGATTGGCCTGCGCAACGGTGAAGCGCAGTTGATCGAGGACGATCCCTGGCAGCTGTTGCGCGAACCCGGCGAGCTGCTGCCTGACGGCCTGGTGATTTTGCCCCTGGCCAGCTGGATTGCCCGCCGTACCCAGCGGCCCTTCGGCCGTGATGGCGTGTTGCTGGGCCCGGACGACGAGCTCGAGCCGCTGCGCCCGTGGCTGCCCCAGGTGCCACTGATTGCCGTGGATTTCCCGAGCTTTCGCGATGGTCGTGGCTACAGCCAGGCCTACCTGCTGCGCAGCCGCCTGGGCTGGCATGGCGAGCTGCGCGCGGTGGGCGATGTGCTGCGTGACCAGCTCAGCCATATGCGCCAGTGCGGTTTCGACAGCTATGCCGTGCGCCAAGACAAGTGTGCCGAGGATGCCCTCAAGGGCCTGGCCGGCATGAGCGTGCTGTACGGGCGTTCGGTGATCGAACCACGGCCGCTGTTTCGTCGACGCTGACGCCGTCGCCGGGTTCGGGCTACCATGCCGGATCGCCCGTTCGACAGGATGTTGCTGCATGCCATTCACTACCCGCGTTGCCCGGCCCAGTGATGCCGAGGCGCTGAGCATCATCGCTGGCCAGACCTTTGCCCTGGCCAGCCCGCCAGACGCTGCCGCCCCGGCATTGCAGGCGTACATCGACACGCAGTTGCAGCCCGAGCACTTTGTCTTGCACCTGCTCAATCGGCGCAAGCGCCTGCGCGTGCTCGAGCACCTGGGCACGGTGGTGGGCTACAGCCTGGTCGACAGCACACCCGAGGTATTGGGAATTGCTGAAGCGGACGGCTTGCCGGAGCTCAGCCGCTGCTACGTGCTACCCGAGCACCATGGCCACGGCGGCGCCCAGCGGCTGCTCGACGACACCCTGGCGCAGGTGAGCGGCGCCATTCGCCTGACCGTCAACGAACAAAACGCCCGGGCGATCCGCTTTTACCAGCGCAATGGCTTTAACAAGGTCGGCGAGGCCGTGTTCGAATGCGGGCCGGAGCGCCATCGCGACTGGGTGATGGTCGCGCGGCGTGGATAAAACTGGTTAAAGTGGCGTTCACCTCTTATTGCTCAAGGTTCTGTTCATGACTGATCTCAGCGCATTCCCGATCACCCGCAAATGGCCGCCCAAACAGCCCGAGCTGCTGCAGCTGTATTCGCTGCCCACGCCCAACGGCGTCAAGGTGTCGATCATGCTCGAGGAGATCGGCCTGGCCTACGAGGTGCACAAGGTCAGCTTCGAGAGCAATGACCAGCTCACCCCCGAATTTATCTCCCTGAGCGCCAACAACAAGATCCCGGCGATCCTCGACCCCAACGGCCCGGGCGGCCAGCCGCTTGCGCTGTTCGAGTCCGGGGCGATCCTCATCTACCTGGCGGAAAAAACCGGCAAGCTGCTGCCGGCCGACCCGGCCAAGCGCTACCAGACCCTGCAGTGGCTGATGTTCCAGATGGGCGGCATCGGGCCGATGTTCGGTCAGCTAGGGTTCTTCAACAAGTTCGCCGGCAAGGACTATGAAGACAAGCGCCCGCGTGACCGCTACGTGGCCGAGTCGCGGCGTTTGCTCGGGGTGCTCGACAAGCGTCTTGAAGGGCGCGACTGGGTGATGGACGAGTACAGCATTGCCGACATCGCCATTGTGCCCTGGGTGCGCAACCTGATCGGTTTTTATGAGGCGGGCGAGCTGGTGGGCTTTGACGACTTTGCCAACGTCAAGCGCGTGCTGACGGCGTTTGTGGCGCGGCCGGCGGTGGAGCGGGGGCTGAAGATCCCGGGGTAGTCTCCGGTATTTGTATGCTGCCCCTGCCGGCCTTATCGCCGGCAAGCCGGCTCCCACAGGATTAGCGCTGTTCTCAGGATTGGAGCAGTCCTTGTGGGAGCTGGCTTGCCAGCGATGAGGCCGGTACATTCAAATCAGAACACCTGCCGAAACACCCAGTACAACCCCCCGGCCAGCACAATCGCCGCCGGCAAGGTCAGCACCCAGGCCATCAGCAGGTTGAACAGGGTGCGCATCTGCAAGCCCGAGCCATTGGCAACCATGCTCCCGGCCACCCCGGACGACAGCACATGGGTAGTCGACACCGGTAGCCCGTACATGTCCGCCGCGCCAATGGTGCACATCGCCACCAGCTCTGCCGAGGCGCCCTGGGCGTAGGTCAGGTGGGTCTTGCCGATCTTCTCGCCGACGGTCACCACGATGCGCCGCCAACCGACCATGGTGCCCAGCCCCAGGGCGATGGCCACGGCGATCTTCACCCACAACGGAATGTAGCGGGTGGCGCTGTCGATCTGTTGCTTGAACAGCTGCACCTTGGCCCGGGTATCGGCATCGAACTGCGCCAGCTGGTGCTTGTCGATCAGGCGGATGGCCTCGGAGGTCAGGTACATGTCGTTGCGCACGTTGGCCATGGCCTCGGCTGGCACCCGGTTGAGCGAGCCGTAGCCCTTGACTTCGCTGCCGATCATCCCGGCCAGCGCCGCCAGGGCCGGCAGCAACTCGTCGCTGGCTTGCGGCTGGCGGATGAAGGCGCTCAAGGTCTGCCGTGGGTCCGCCGGCGCTGCTTGCGGGGCGCTGCGCTGCAAAGCCTGCTGGGTGACCTCGGCGACGGCGGCGAACTGCAGCGACTGGTCGGCCGGCATGGTCCGGTTCAGGGCATAGGCCATGGGCAGGGTGCCGACCAGGATCAGCATGATCAGGCCCATGCCTTTTTGCCCGTCGTTGGAGCCATGGGCGAACGACACCCCGGTGCAGGTGAGGATCAACAGCCCGCGAATCCACCAGGGCGGCGGCGTGTTGCCGACCGGCGCCTGGTACAGCTCGCGGCGCTTGACCAGCATGCGCAGGGCCAGCAGCAATAGCGCCGCGCAGGTAAAGCCCACCAGCGGCGAGAGCAGCAGCGAATAGCCGACCTTGCTGGCCTGGGCCCAGTCCACGCCGCTGGTGCCGTCGCGCCCGTGCATCAGTGCGTTGGCGATACCAACGCCGATGATCGAGCCGATCAAGGTATGCGAGGACGAAGCCGGCAGGCCCAGCCACCAGGTGCCCAGGTTCCAGATGATCGCCGACAGCAGCAGGGCGAACACCATCGAGAAGCCGGCCGAGGAGCCAACCTGCAAAATCAGCTCCACCGGCAGCAAGGCGATGATGCCGAAGGCCACCGCGCCGCTGGACAGCAGCACGCCAAGAAAGTTGAAACAGCCGGACCACACCACGGCCACCGACGGCGGCAACGAATGGGTGTAGATCACCGTGGCGACGGCGTTGGCGGTGTCGTGAAAACCGTTGACGAACTCGAAGCCCAGGGCAATCAGCAACGCCAGGCCGAGCAGCAGGAAGGGGGTCCAGGTGGTGACGACGGTGCCGGTGGCGTCGATGTCGCGCAACACGCTCCAGGCGGTATATACAAGGCCGGCCACCAGCAGGCCGAAAAACAGGGTCAGGGTGGTACGGCCGGGTTTGTGATCCAGGCGTGGGCGTGGATCGTGGTTGGCCAGCGATGGGCTGCCAGCCAGGGTCGGGGTGGTCATGATGACGGGTCCGGGTTACCAGAAAGGGTCTAGCCTTGCCCGGCCATGATAAAAACAATCGGTGACAGCACCGTGACCTCGGTCAAGGAAAGTCCTAGGATCAAGGGACTGGCCGATGGAGGGTAACGATGATCCGTTGCAAGCGCGTTTATGACCCGCAGGACGCTGCCGATGGCCAGCGGGTGCTGGTCGACCGCCTGTGGCCGCGCAACACGCGCAAGGACCAGCTGCAGGCCCTGTGGCTGCCGCAGGTGGCGCCGTCAACGGCGTTGCGCCAGGCGTTTCATCAGGGTGAAGTGGACTTTGCCGGCTTCGCCCAGCGTTATCGCCAGGAACTGGCGGCGCAACCGGCGCACTGGTGGAAACTGCTGGGCATGGCCGGGCAGGGCGACCTGACCTTGCTGTATGCCGGCAAGGACACCGGGCACAACAATGCCATGGTGCTGGCGCAATGGCTTGAGGATGAGCTGGAGCGCCAAGGGCCGGGGAGTTCGCCGGTGTGTTATGCCGACGAGTTCAAACCTTGACCCGCGAAGAGAACCACTATGACTGTGCAACTGACCCCCGCCACCGACCAGCACCGCACCTTCGCCCGCGACCTCACCCGGCGGGCCATGCTGCCCTATTACTGCGAGTTCGACCTGCTCTGGCAGGAAGAAGCCTTCGACCAGGCCTGGGGGTGGCGCGAGCAATGGCTGATCAGCGACGCCGAACAGCCGCTGGGTTACTTCAGCCTCAGCCAGGACCGCCAGGCCCTGTTCATCCGTGAACTGCACCTGCTCGAAGGTTTTCGCGGCCGCGGCATCGGCAGTTGGGTATTAACGCAACTGGCCGACTGGACCGGCCAACGGCACTTGCCGCTGCTGCGTCTGATGGTGTTCAGGAGCAACCCGGCGCAGGCGTTGTACTTGCGCTACGGTTTCGAGGCGGTCGGCGAGGACGAATGTTTCGTGCGCATGCAGCGGCGAACTGACATTTTTACCAGTAGCGGCTGAGTGAACCTCGGGCATAGAGTCGACCGGGCATGGCAGTAACCGGATCAACTGACTCAAGGTGAATTCAAATGAGCACTGTCAAACCGTTTTCTCGATCTAATTCCAGCCTGGACGTGTCGCCAGCAGAAGCTGATTACGACGCTGTCATTCACGCCACCCTGACTATCCGCAACGCCAATGGCCAACCGGTACCGGGTGTTCAAGTGGAATGGAGTGAGCGTGATGGTAAAAAGCAAATCGAGATTGAAAACCCCACCAATGCCACTGACGCCAATGGCCGGGCGACCTGTGAAGTGAGAAATGGCACTGTGCCCATAAAACCCGGCCTGGGGGGCAAGGGCACCCTCCAGGCTTTTATCGGTGATGAGTATTTCCACGCTGACGTCAGCTTCCGTGACAAGCAATAATCTCGCTAGCGAGCTCCCCGTGTCGTCATAAGGACGACCCCCTGCTGACCAACGGTGGCCTCCAGCAGTTTGCCCTGCAGCGGCAACAGGTCGCCAATCAGCAGGTTCTGCAAAATCGGCTTGCCCTCGAAGGTGTTCGGCCCCAGCACCACCTGCTGCAAACCCTCGACCCGCACCACGGCCTTGCCGACCTTGCCCAGGGTGTTGCCGCTCAAGGTCAGGGGGCCGGCCAGCGGCGTGGCATTGCGCAGGCTGACGGCGTATTCCGGGCTGTTGCCGATGCGGTTGCCGATCAGGCTGACGGCGCCGACCTCGCTGGCATCCACGGCGCTGCCCTGGCTGTTGCCAATCAGGTTGTCGCTGATCAGCAGCGGTGCGGCTGCGCTCGGCGTCAGGTTGCGCAGCTGGATGCCGTTGCTCCGGCTATCGCCAATCAAGTTGCCGCTCAGTAGCAGGGCACCCTGTTGCTCGCTGACTTCGATGGCCGCCTTGTGCGCGCCAAGGATCAGGTTGTGCTCGATACGTGCGCGGGTCTGGCCACGCAGGCGGATGCCGCTGTTGTTGTCGATGCCGCGTAGCTGGTTATTGCGTACCACGACCTGGCTGTCGCGCACGTCGATGGCGTACTGCTGGGACTGGCCGAACTGGCTGTTGTCGATCTGCGCCTGGCTGTGTTGCAGCTCTACCGCGCTGGACAGTTCATTGAACTGGCTGTCGCGGATGATCAGCGTGGCCGGGCGGGTAGAGGCTGCCTGCTGGCTGCTCAGGGCGGTGCTCAGGCCGCGCGAGAGGTTGGCGTTGTAGCCCAGGCGGTTGAGGGTCGAGCCGATCACCTGGGTGTGGCTGCCGGCCCAGGCCACCACGAACGGCCGCCAGGCGCGCTCGGTGCTGCCGGGCTTGTCGCCGGCGACGCTCTCCAGGCGCGACTGGTTCAGGCCCAGCCAGCCCTGGTTGATCAGCGCCGTGCCGGAGTAGCTGTACAGGTACAGGCTGGTGCCTTCGAGCAGCAGGCCGCCATCGCTGGCGATCACCAGCGGGTAGCTGAGCAGGTAGCCGTCCTTGTAGCGCTTGATGATCTTCGGGTCGTTGAGGGCATCGTGCAGTTGCGCCAGGCTGACGCTGCCGCCGCGCACCAGCACTGCTTGCGGGTGATGCGCCTGGTAGCCGGCGATGGCGCGGAACAGGCCGTTGTTGACGAACGGCTCGAACGGCCAGCTGCCGGCCTGGGAGGAGAACATCGGTTGCAGGCTGACACTGGCGCGGCCGGCCGGGCGCGGGCGTTCGCTGACCTGCAGTTGCACGGCCTGGCTGACCTGTTGCTGCAACTGCTGCAGGTCGCGCTGGTGTTCGGCGCTGTCTAGCGCGCTCAGTGTTTGCTGCAGCGGCAAGCTCTGGCTGGCAGCCTGGGCCACGGCGCTGAACAGCAGCGCCAGGCAGGAAAGGGTAAGCGGGCGGGCAAGCATGGCCATGACGGTTCGTCCTTGGGTTACGGCAGTGTGGGATAGAACGGCTTGAGCGGGCCGCCGATCTGGCTGTAGTTGTCGACCTCGCCATCCTCGCTGTCATACAGCTGGCGGGCCAGGCGGTTACCCGGGGCGCGCTGCAGGAAGGGGATCAGCCAGGCCAGTTTGTACGGGGCGACGTCGCTCTGCGATTTGCCCTTGAGCTCGGGCAGGCCGTCGGGGTCGAGGATGCTGCGGGCGGCGAAGTTGGCCAGCAGCTCCAGGGTCTGCTGATCGTCGCTGCTCCACGGCAGGTCGTTGGCCCGCGCCGACTCGGCCAGCAACACCAGCGGCACCAGGGCGTACTGGCTGTAGGTGGCGGCCAGTTTGCTGCGCGCCACTTCCAGCGGCAGGTAGGCGTAGCTGCCGTCAGCGGACTTCACCGCCTGCTGCAGGCCGCGGCGCAGGTTGCCGTCGGCCCACTGGATGAAGTCGTCGCGCTGCACCAGCATGCCGGTCGCCGCCACCGCCCAGGCCGCCCAGTAGTCGTGGTTGTTGAACCAGGTAAAGCCCGGGGTGCGGCGCGGCTGGTACTCGGCGATGATGCGCTCGCCCAACTGGTTGAACCAGGCCTTCTGCGTCGGCGACAGTTGCAGCTTGGCGTCGCTGGCGGCCTGGGTCATCAGCAGGGTCGAGGCCATGGCCGCCACCGCCCATTTGCGCGCGGCCATGCCGGTGCTGCTGGCGTCGGGGTTGAGCAGCGCACCGGCCTCGGCCCAGCGCTCCAGCCACTGGTCCTGGCAAGCCAGGGCCATGTTCGCCTCCTGCGGATTTTTTGCCCGCTGGAAGCGCTTGCTGGCGTAGATCAGGCCGCCGATGAACTGTTTGACCTGCTTGCCGATCTGTTCGCTGTTGGCGTCCGGGCTGCTGCGCAGGGTCGACTTGCTGGCGTCGCGCTGGTCGTACTTGCTTTGTAGCTGCAGGCTGCCGGTGTAGGGCGGCGGTGCTTGTTTGCTGCAGCTCAAGGTGCGGTAGTCGGCGATCATCGCCGATTGCGCGGTGGCCCGCGGTGGCCAGATCGAGCTGGCCGCCAGGCTGTCGGCCAACTGCAGGCTGGCGCACAGGCCCAGGCCCAGCGCGGTCCAGGTCTTTACAGGCATACGCGGGTTTCCACTTGGGTGGCGGCGGTGCCGGGCTTGGTCGGCTCCATGAACACCGACAGCAGGTTGGCCCCGGCAAATTCCTTGGCCCGGCTCAGCTCAAGGTAGTACTGGCCGCCGCTAACCACCGCCTCGCGGCGAAACCAGACCTTGTCGCGGGCGCCGTTGTCGTAATAGACGATCACGTAGAAATCCTTGACGTTCTTGTCGCTGATGCGGATATCGAGAAAGCCCTGGCCGTTGCCGAGGTGCTTGCGGTTTTCGCCTGCGTTGCTGAGCAGTTCGATGCGCTCGTTGACCCGCAGCGGCGGGCGCTCTACCCGGTTGGCCAGGACTTCGGTCGACACCGGGCAACCGCCTTTGATCGCCGGGATCAGCTGGCGGTACATCTGCTCGGATTCCAGCTGGTAGTTGGCCGGCAGCTCCCAGATGATCAGCTTTGGCGGTGCCTTGGGCTTGTAGTTCTCTGACAGCAGGTATTCGAGCAGCGAGCCGTCCTGGCCGACGCCGGGCAGGGCGTAGTTGAGGATGTCGACCTCAAGGTACTGCTTGAGGTAGCCGTCGAAGTTGAACTGCTTGCTCTCGTCTTCACGGGCGGCGGCGTTACTGTCGCCAACCAGGATCACCTCTGGGTCCGGCGCGTCGTCGAACAGCGCATCGGCACCAGCGGCCTCGGGGATGGTCTGGTAGCCGCGCACGTACTGGAAACCGTAGTTGTTGCCGCAGATATAGCTCAGCGCCAGGTTCAGGGTGCCGTCCTTGGGCACCATGACCCCGGGTTCGGTGCGGTAGCTTTTTTTGCTCAGGTCGGCGTAGAACGGCTGGCGACGGATTTCTTCGGCAACCAGCCGCGCCGTAGCTTGGGCACCGGCCGGGGTCCAGTGGTGGTCACGGCGAAAGAAGAACTCGCCCTTGGGCGGGGTGTGCACCAGTTGCATCAACGGTGGCACCACCGCACCGCCGGCACGCAATTGCTGCAGGTAATTTTCCAGGTTGCTGCTGGCGCGGACAAAGTCGAAACCGTGCAGTTTGTCGGCGTAGAGCTTGTCGCGGTGCATCAGGCCACGGGTCGGTTGCACCGCCATGGCCACGTGGATGCCCTGTTGGCGAAAGGCGGCCATCAAACGTGCGAACTCCGGGCGCAAGGGCGCCGGGATGCCGAAGTCGTTGGTCAGGTCGACCGCCGAGCGGAACAGCCAGCGGTCCTTGGCCGGGACGATTTCGCGCATCAGCTTCATGCGCCCTTCGGCGTAATTCTGCGGGTTGCTCAGGCCCGGGCAGACCATGCACTCAAGGCTCGTGCAGCTGGCCTTGGCGGGCTCTGCGGCCACGCTCGGCGCGCTCAGCAGAGGGCCCAGCAGCGCCGCCAGGCCAAGGGGAAGAATGCGCTTCATGATCACTCGCTCGGGTCGATGCTGTTGGCCAGGCTCATGCTCTGGTAGCCGGCGCCCTTGGGCAGCAGCACATAGCTATAGGAGCGGCCCTTTTTCAGGAACAGTTCGTCGAACTGGGCAACGTTCTGCTCATCGACGTAGGCGGCAAAGCCGATCTTGATCTCGTTGACCATGCGGCTGCCGGTCTGGTCCTTGCCCAGCGGGTCGACGATCACGTGCTTGCCATCGACGGTTTTCAGCGCTGCCTGGGCCGGGGTCAGGTTGTAGAAGGCTACCTGGGCCTTCTTCGGCTCGTTGACGTACTTGTCGGCGATCAAGGTCAGCTTGCTGCCATCAAAGACTACGGTGCTGGCGGCGTTAGCCTTGAGCTGCGGCTCGATGGCGGTGCCGCCGACGGCGATCTTGTGCGCGCCGGCCGGGGTGAAGCGGTAGCCGCTGAGCTGGCCGGCGGCGACCCGTTGCGCGGTAATCTTGCCGCTCAGGGTCACATCGATGTTGCCGCCGGACAGGTTGAGCACGCGCACGAAGGCCGAGTCGGCCGGGGCTACGGCGTCATAGAGGTCGGCATTGCCTTCGGCGGCATGAACGGCGGCGCTGCCCAGCAGCAGGGCGGAAGTGGCGAGCAGGCGTTGCAGTGCAGTGTTCATCAGTCTCTCCTTAGAAATGTTGGGTCTGCCCGGGGCGGCTCAGCGAGCCGAGGCGGTGGGCGAGCAGGGTGCGCAGGGGGAATTCCCAGACCACGGTGTCGATCTCGGGGTTGCTCAGCTGGTCGCTGGCAAGGAACTGGCTCATGGCCTCGAACGGCCCGCGGGCTTCCACCGACACGCTCAGCAGGTCGCGGTTGAGTGCCTCCTTGAGAAAGCCGACGAAGTTCCAGTCATCGATCTTGCTGTAGCTGGTACCGACCAGCATCAGGCTCTGGTTTTCGCTGGCGAACAGGTCGCTGGCACTCTGTTCGGCCTTGAGGGTTTCGTACAGGGCGATCTGGTTGGGGCCGAACTGCGGCGCCAGTTGCGCGTGGTTGAACTGGATGTAGTTCATCAGGTCGCCCTTGACCGTCTTGTCGGCGACTTTGTGCGACAGGTAACGCTGGTCACCGAGCAGTTCCGGGTGCTGGCGGGCCAGCTCGTAGGCACTCAGGCGCGCGCCCTGCGGGCTCCAGTGGGTGTCGGACTTGAGGAACAGCTCGGGGCCGGCAAGGTTGGCCAGAAATGCCGAGCGCAACGGCGTGACGGCAATGGCCTGCGCCTGCAGGCGCTCGACGAAACGGTCGTAGAGGCTGATCGCCCGTGGGTCGACGGCGCGTTGGGTGTGCGCGGCATAGACATCGACCTTCATCGGCAGCGGCAGCACGATCAGGCGCTTGTTGTGGGCCTTGAGCTGCTGCTCGACCTCGGCGATCTGCTTGAGCTGGCCGTCGAGGTTGGCCTCAAGGTTGTTCGGCACGCGGTATTCCTGGTTGGTGTAGAGCCAGCCGTCCTTGCCCAGCACCACGCCCTTGGTGCCTTCCTCGAACAGTCGGTACTGGGCGTTGGCCCACAGCTCGACCGACGGCTCACGCAGGAAGAAGCGCTTGTCGTAGACCTGCTCGAATTTGCGCAGCAGTTTGCCGTCGACGAACAGGTTCCAGGCGTCGCTCTGGTTGCGGGCAAAACTGAACACCGGGGGCAGCGAGTAGACAAACATGCCTGCCAGCAGGACGCCGAAGGCAATGCCGTTGACCTTGCTGGCCGAATTCATGACCGGGTACATGGCGGTCTCCTAGAACTGAAAGTACAGAAAGGGCGAGAACGAATGCGCCGCCAGGCTGCTCAGCGCCAGGGCAAAGCCTGCCCACAGCAGCAGGGCCTTGAGGCCGCCGACATGGCGCATGAAGTACTGCTCCTTGTTGCCGGCGTAGAAGCGCACGTTGTTGCTGCCGGCCAGCACCAGCCAGCACAGGGCAATGGCGGCGAACGACATGGCCATCTTCGAGGCGCCGAGCACGTACAGCTCCAGCGAACCTAGGCCGTTGAGGCCGAACAGCGCCTGGTAGATGTCGATGCTGTGGCGCAGGTCGTTGGTGAAGAACAGCGGCATGCTCAGGATGATCAGCACGAAGGTGCGCAGGTTGCGGCCCAGGTGGTAGGGCGTGGTGATCTTGGTGGCGAGGTTGAACTTGCGCTCGATGACCATGCCGAAACCGAAGAACAGCCCCCAGCAGATAAAGGCAAAACTGGCGCCGTGCCACAGCCCTGACAGCAGCATGGTGTAGACCAGCGCCGGCAGCGCCCCGGCGATGCGCTTGCGCACCAGCGGCATGTACACGTAGTCGCGCAGAAAGTGCGCCAGGGTCATGTGCCAGCGCGCCCAGAACTCGGTGATGCTCTGCGACACATACGGCTGGTTGAAGTTTTCCGGAAAACGGAAACCCATCATCAGGGCCAGGCCCAGGGCCATGTGGCTGTAGCCGGCGAAGTCGAAGTACAGCTGCAGGGTCGAGACCACCAGGCCGAACCAGGCATCGCTCAATTGCAGGGTGCCTTCGCTGATGAACAGCACGTTGATCGGCGCCAGCTGGTCGGCGATCAGCACCTTCATGATGAAGCCGAGCATGAACCGGCACACGCCCAGCGAGAACAGCTCCAGCGAATGGGTGCGCTGGCGCAGCTGCGGCGCCAGCTGGCTGTAGCGCAGGATCGGGCCGGCCACCAGGTGCGGGAACAGCGCGACGAAGGCGGCGAAGTCGATGAAGTTGTTGGTCGGCGTGGCGTCCTTGCGGTAGATGTCGACGATGTAGCTCAGGGCATGGAACACATAGAAGGAGATACCCAGCGGCAGGAAGATCGTCTCCAGGGTGAAGGTGTTGATGCCCAGCGGCGCGAGCAGGGCGGCCAGCACCTCGGCGCCGAAGTTGGCGTACTTGAAGTAGCCCAGGGTCGACAGGTTGCCGATGATGCCGATCCACAGCAGGCGGAACGCCCAGCGCTTGTCGCCGGCATCCAGGCGCGCCTTGATGCGCAGGCCGAACCAGTAGTTCCAGTAGGTGATGGCGACGAACAGCAGCAAAAAGTCCGGCCGCCACCAGGCATAGAAGATGTAGCTGGCGGCGACGATCACCGTCGAGCGCCACGGCGCCCGGGCGAGGAAGTACACGGCCAGGAACAACGGCAGGTAGAGGAACAGGAAGACGTTGGAGGCGAAGATCATCTCGGGTTCCGTCCTTAGTAGCTGACCACGACGCCGAAGGTCAGCTGGTAGTCATCACCACTGTCCAGGGCGTTGCCGGCGTTGAGGTAGCTGGCGCTGACCAAGGCGTTGACGTCCAGGTGCTTGCCGTCGATGGCCACTGGAAACATCTTCCAGTAGTAGTTGAGGTCGAGCATCTGCCCGACGTCCTTGCCGCCGCCGTGGTTGCCCTGGGCAATGGCGCGGTTGCGCTCGCTGCGCTGGTCGCCTTCAAGGCGAATCGGCAGGGTGCCGTTGGCATCGCGCAGCTTGAGCTCGGTGAGGCGAAAATCCAGGGCGCTGCGCGGTGTCGGGTTGGTTTCCAGGGCGATGCCGTAGTAGCTCAGGT
Organism: Pseudomonas sp. NPDC087612; assembly: GCF_044743505.1. NCBI lineage: Bacteria > Pseudomonadati > Pseudomonadota > Gammaproteobacteria > Pseudomonadales > Pseudomonadaceae > Pseudomonas > Pseudomonas sp. NPDC087612. Next base: position 350,810 of record NZ_JBIUWO010000001.1, on the reverse strand, counting down.
TGCGCAGGTCGAGGCTGACGAAAGAGCTGGCCAGGCGCGTGCTGTAGCTGCCCTGGCGGGTGATGCGGTCGGACTGGATGGCATTCAGGCGAAAGCCGTCGTTGTCGTTGCTCGGCTTGTCGGTCAGGCCGCCGCGCAAGGCCACCCTTGGCGTCCACGGTAGGTCGTGAAAGCGCTTGCCGATTTCGCCCAGGGCCGCCCAGCCGCTGGCGTTGTGGCCGCTGCTGGTGAGGCCGTTGACATCGGTGTTGTCGACCTTGCCGTCCAGGCCCGCGAGTTCCAGGTGGTAGTCGCTGAACAGCGGCGTCAGGTCAAGATCGTCAGCCTTGAAGAACAGCCCGTAGCGCATGCCCTTGAAGTCGTAGCGGTCCTCGGCGTCGTGGCCGCTGTGGTCGTTCTCGTGCATCAGGCGCACGCCGGCCCAGTTGTGCTCGCTCCAGCGGTAGGCGTACTCGCCCATCAGGTAAGTGGTGCGCTCCTCGCTGTCGGCCAGGCGATTGACGTCGCTGTTGTAGTTGTAGAACTTCTGCGCCACGGCGACAAAGCCACGGGAGAAGGTGTCGTTGTAGTTGAAACGCAGCGACTCGATGCTGTCGTCCCACCAGATGCCGTAGTCGTCGAAATAGCGCTGGCGCCCGGCCGACAGCGAAAAGCGCGGGTCGTCGCCGAGCAGGTTGCGTTTCACGTACAGCTCGCGCAGTTCGGCGTACCAGCCTTCGGGCTGTTCGCGGTCGAGGTTGTTGGCGTTTTCGTTCTGCACGCTGGCCGACTCGCTGGAGTCGTAGTTAAGCCACAGGCGGCCATAGACCATCCACTTGGCCCAGCGTTTTTCTGGCGAGTACCAGGCGAACGATGGCTCGTAGCGCAAGCTGTAGAACATCTCGCGGCTGCGGCCGATTTCGGAATTCTCCGGGCCGTAGCCGGTTTGCACGGTGAGCTTGTTAAAAAACTCCGAGGTGATCACCGGCTCGCTGCCATCGGCGACCCGCACCGGCTCGCTGCTGTCGGCCTCGGGGCCGGTGACTTCTTCCAGGGCGTGCGCCGGGTACAGCGGTGCCAGGGCCAGCAGGGCGCCGAACAGGGTGTGGTGGGCTTTCACAGGGTTGCCTCCTTCAACAGATCGTTGCGTGCCGCCAGGGCGCGCGCGATGTCATCCTTTTTCAGGGTCTTTTCCAGGCGCGTGACCAGGCTGCGGGCACCGTTCTCGCCCAGCGCCACGGCCACCTGGGCATAGGTGTAGGCCTTGACCGGGTCATGGCAGATGGCACGGCCGTAAGCGTGCAGGGTGGCCATGCGGTACCAGGCGGCGGTGGAGCCGGCCCGGGCCTGGGCCTGGAAGATCTGCAGGGCCTTGTCCTGGTCGGGCTGGTCGGCCACGCCCTTGCTGTAGTACTCGGCCAGCAGCAGCTCGGCGTCGGGGTAGCGGCTGGCAACCAGCTCGTCGATCAGCGCGCGGGCCTTGTCCGGGTCCAGGGTCAGCCAGTTGTTGACCATGTAGAACGAGGCCTGCAGCGCCTTGGCCCGGGTCGCTTCGCGGGCCCGCACCTGGTCGATCAGCGCCTGGGTCTCTTCGGCGTTGTGCTCGGTGGGGTTGGAAATCATAAAGTTGGCCTTGGACACCATCGCCGGCACGAAGCCGCGCTCGACGGCGTTGTCACGCCAGCGATGGGCTTCGCCGCGGGCCAGGTCCAGGGCATCGCTGCGCTGTTTCTCCAGGGCCAGTTGCGCGGCGTCCGGCTGCACCCGCGCCGGGCCCATGGCACTGGCCTGGCGCTGGTAGCGGTCGGCTTCCTGCTCGGCGCGCTGCACGCTGTTGATGCTGTCGAGCAGCGAGCCGATGCGGTGCACGATTTCAACCGCCAGGGTCGGGCGCAGCGCTTCGAGGCTGCGGGCAAAGGCCGGGAAGGTGCGGTCCTGGTCGTCGCCGAGAAAGCGGTAGTAGCGGTCGATCGCCCGCACATCGACACGCACTGCCTGCTGGTACCAGCGCTCGGCGCCGGCGCGGTCGCCCTGGCGCTCGGCCAGCACCGCCTGGTACAGCTCGGGACGGCAGTTGAGCAGGCACGACTGTTGGTACAGCGCCAGCAACTGCGCCGCCTGTTCGCTGGAGACCAGCTGCGGGTACACCAGGAACACCTCCAGGGTGGTACTGGCATTGCGCGGGTCGAGGGTCGCCGGGTAACGCGTCAGGGCCTGGGCCATCCACTGCTGTTGGCCCTTTTGCAGGCTCGGGGTGCGGTCCAGCAGGCGCGCCAGCGAGGCCAGCGCCGGCACCTGGCCGCGGCCGTCGGCAAACGCCTCCTTGTACAGGGCGATGACGTCTGCGCGGCTGGCGCCATCGCTGTTGGCCAGCACGTCACCGAGCAACAGCTTGGACGCCAGGTCACCGCGCTCGGCCAGGATGCGCAGGTCGGCACTGACATTGGCGCTCGGGTCCTTGTACAGCGCGTAGCGGATCTGCTCCAGGCTTTGCCCGGCCAGGGCATTGCCGGCACAGGCCAGGCCAAAGCCTGCCAGCAGCAGGCGGGAGGGCGTCTTCGCATTCATTGCCTATTCCTTCCTTGGGGGTGCTTAGCGCGACGCCGTGAACGGCAGGCCCAGGTACAGGTCCACCGCCACCGGCTTCTGGTACGCGGCGCGCGGCAGCGGGCTGTCGGGGGCGATGGTCAGGGCCAGGTTCTTGTTGGCTTCATCGACGCGAGAGTCGATGACCTTGCCGCTGAAGGTCTCATCCAGGCCGAACACCTTGAGGTCCACCGAGGTCACCCGGCCGATGTCGGCGAGCTTGTCGAACGGCACGTTGGCGGTGACGAACAGGCCTTCACCCTTGGGCAGCAGATGCACCAGTGGCGCCTGCTTGTAGCCAAAGCCGTCGAGGGGCTTGCTCGGGAAGTACAGCTCGCAGTCGCACGGGCTGTTGATCACGGTTTCGATGGTGGCGCGCCCGAGCAGGGTCTGCAGGTCGCCGGGCGAGAGGTCGGCTACCGCCTTCATGTCGGCCGGGCTGGTGAAGCTGGTGGCCAGCTGGGTGGAAATGCTCGCCACCGGCGCGCCGGCCTTGACCTCGGTCTGCCCCGGCGCCAGGAGGAACTTCACATAGCCGTTGTCGGGCATGCTGATGACCTGGGCATTGGCCGAGACCTGGGCCTGTACTGCCGGGATACGGAAGAACAGCAGGTAGCACTTGTAGGCGACAAAGCCCAGCGCGGCGAGGCCGGCGGCGGCATACAGCAGGGTGCCGAGGGTGGCCTTGAGGCGCTCGCCAGAGCTGCGCGCACTGGCGTACTTGTGCTTGCGTTCCTTGATGTAGTTTTCCCGCTGCATCACGTTGAACAGGCCATTGATGTCGGCGATTTCGCCCGACAGGTAGGCGCTGATGATGTAGCGCAGGATGTCGCGCTTTTGCGAATCGAGCTCGACGAACTGGGCGCCGACTTCCTGGCCGCGCTGGGAGACGATCTTGATCTGGCTGTCGATGTTCAGGTCGACCTGGTTCAGGCGCAGCTGGATCGAGGCGTGGTACAGGCTGCCGATCTTCAGCGGCTCGGGGTGGACCAGGCCGATGCCGCCCAGGGAGATGTCCTGCAGGGTGCTGTCGAACGGTGGCTGGCCGGCCGCGCTGAGCTTGACCCGGGCATTGAGTTTGGTGCGCACGTACTGGCGTTCGTCGATGGCTTCGTGGACTACGTTGGCCGGTACTGCGGGTGTGCTTGAGCTACTCATGGCAGGCGCCTTTCCTTAACGTTGCGTGAGTTCGAGAAGAACCGAGATGACCCCGAAGAAAATCGCGATGGATGAAAACAGCATCGCCTTCGAGGACCAGCGGTTCAGGGCGGCATCGAAGTTGACGGCGCCGTTGCTTAATGTGGTTTTTTGCCGGGTCCAGCTCTGCTGGTCCATGTGGAACAGGGCGTAGACTTTCATCAGCGAGCCGATGATCTGGTTGTAATAAAGAACGAACGGGTACACCGGGCTGACCGGGTGGCCGGCGAACAGAAACAGCACGGTGACGATGCTGCGCGACAGCAGCACCCAGAACAGGTACACCAGCAGGTACTGGATGCCGAAGACGATGCCGGCGACCACCGAGGCGGTCAGGCCCATCAGGCAGGTCCACATCGACACCCGCTGATCGAGCAGCACATACAGGGTGAACAGGCCCAGGCGAGCGCGGCCGAGCAGGGCGGTGGCACGAAAGTTCTGGCGCAGCGAGTTGCCGTACCAGCGGAACATCAACTGGCGGGTGGCGCGCCAGAAGCTGTTGTCTGGTGGATGCTCGACGGTCAGGGTGTTGCTGTCGGGCACGTAGAAAGTGTCCCAGCCGGCGCGCATCAGGCTCAGCCACGACGACTTGTCGTCCCCGGTCAAAAACTGAAAGCGCCCCAGGCGCCAGTGCTGGAGAAAATCCGCCTCGACGTCGCGGATGAAGTCCGGGTCGGTCATGACGCTGGCGCGAAAGAACGACAGCCGTCCGGTCAGGGTCAGCACCCGGTGCGACAAGGCCATCGAGCACATGTTGATGTGCCGCTGGACGAAGCGCATCGAGTGCCACTGGCGCATCAGGCTGCTGCCTTCGACTTCGCAGAACTCGTTGGTGGTCAGGCCGCCGACGTTGGGCAGGTAGGCAAACAGCTTGACCGCACGCTCGACGCAGCCGGGCAGCATCATGGTGTCGCCATCGACCACGCCGACCACCGAGTCTTCCAGCGGCATCTGCCGTGACAGGGCGCGAAAGGCATGGGCCAGGCCGTCACGCTTGCCGGTGCCACGGGCGCGGACGATGACCAGCTTGATGTCGTCGCGGTCCTTGACCTCGTTGCGCATGATCTCTTTGATGAACTGCTCGTCGCCTTTCTCGACGATCGAGGCAATCACCGTGCACGGCACCTTCAGCCGCTGCACCTCCTGGAACACCGACTGGTAAACCTTGAAGGTGGTGTGGGTGGGGATGCGAAAACTGGTCACTACCATGAACATGTGCGCCGGCAGCGCCGCATCGCCCATGCGCTCGACCGCCTTGCGCATGCGCGGGAACTTCCAGTGCAGAAAGTACATGCCGCGCAGGTAATGGACGATGGCGTTGCCATAGCGCCACATGCCCAGTGCACCGATGATGAAGATGAACTTATGGTGCGCAGGGTCGAGGTACTGCGGCGCGACCATCTCCGACGCCAGCGCAATCAGGCCGAACAGGCAGGCCCAGGCGCAAAACCGCGCGCCTGCCTGCAGGTAGTCCGGCCGGCCCGAGGGCGGCTGTTGCTGTCGTTCCATGTAGTCGTTGCTCCTGTGTTCGGGCCGCACCCGGCTGAATGACATGCGCACTGTTCGCGCCTGGCCAGGACAAGGCCGGCCGGGCAGGAGGCAGGTGGGCAGTCAGTCAGGCGGGGCGCCTGGGTCAATCGCCGGGTACTCTCTGGATGGAGTACTTTCTGGCTGGAGTGCTCTGTGCTGGAGTACGGGGCCTTACCAGCAGATACCTTCACGCCGGGCATCGCTGCCGTGGGCCATGAAGCCGACCAGGTCGATGATCTGCTTGCCGTCGCTGGCATCCAGGGCTTGCGCAAAACGGTCATCGTTGTTGCCCAGCACCACCACCTCGGCGTCGCGGATCACCTGCTGCAGGTCGTTGCACAGCAGCGACGAAACGTGGGGGATTTTCGACTCGATGTATTCGCGGTTGGCACCGAACACCCGCGCGTACTCGACGTTGGCGTCGTAGATGGTGAGCTCGTAGCCTTTGCCGATGAGCATTTCCGCCAGCTCCACCAGCGGGCTTTCGCGTAGGTCGTCGCTGCCGGCCTTGAAACTCAGGCCCAGCAGGCCGATGCGGCGCTTGTCCTGGCGAGTGATCAGCTCGAAGGCGTTCTTCACCTGGTTGCGGTTGCTGGCCATGATCGAGGCCAGCAGCGGGTGCTCGACGTCCAGCTGGCCGGCGCGGTAGGTGAGGGCGCGCACGTCCTTGGGCAGGCACGAGCCACCGAAGGCGAAGCCGGGGCGCAGGTAGTAGCGCGACAGGTTGAGCTTGTAGTCCTGGCAGACCACATCCATCACCTCGCGGCCATCGACGCCGGAAGCCTTGGCGATGTTGCCGATCTCGTTGGCAAAACTGACCTTGGTCGCGTGCCAGACGTTGCAGGTGTACTTGATCATCTCGGCGACTTCGATCGACTTGCGAATCACCGGAGCGTCCAGGCCCTGGTACAGCGACTGCAGCAGGTCGCCCGATTGCGCGTCCAGTTCGCCGATCACAGTCATGGCCGGAAAATCGTAGTCCTGGATCGCGGTGCTTTCGCGCAGGAACTCGGGGTTGACCGCCACGCCGAAGTCGATGCCGGCGCGCTTGCCGGAGTACTTCTCGAGGATCGGAATCACCACGTTCTTGGCCGTGCCGGGCAGCACGGTGCTGCGCACCACGACGGTATGACGGCTGGCCTTGTCGCGCATGGCGGTGCCGATTTCGCGGCACACCGCTTCCATGTAGACCAGGTCCAGGTCGCCGTTTTTCTTGCTTGGGGTACCCACGCACAACAGCGACATCTCTGTAGCCAGTACCGCAGCCTGGACATCCGTGGTACCGCGCAGGCGGCCATGGCGCACGCCATCGAGCAGCAGTTGCTCAAGGCCCGGCTCGACAATGGGCGACTTGCCCTGGTTGATCATGTCGATCTTGGCCGGCGAGATATCCACGCCCAGCACCTGATGGCCCCGTGCAGACAAACAACCGGCACAGACAGCGCCTACATAACCCAATCCAAAAATACTGATATTCATAGTTCCCTCTCCCAAGGTGCAGCGAAAGCTGACCGAGATACTCAGTTAAACGGCATGGTCGACGCGGCAGACGCGCAAGAAAAAGCAGCGCGCTAAAAGGAGGCGATGCAAGCGTTTTTCGTTGTCTTATTACATCCTAAGGGAGTTTTTTTAACTTCGGCAAGCAGTCTCTAACTCTTGCTTGTATAAAGTTTAAATCCACTCTGTTAAAGTTTAAAAACCGTTATAAATCAATGATTTAAAGTTTGTGGTTAGTTCGGCGTCAAAAATCCGATATCGGCATTTTGCCGAGAAAATGGCGCCAGAAAGCCGTTGCATCTGTGGCTTTTGACGATTTTCACGGTTTTTTTGACGGGGCTTTTGCATGCGCTATGGAACTTCTTTATTCTCCCCGCGCTGTTGTATTAGTGGCTGTTGATTTCGTCGGTGATGGCACTTTAGCTATTAAGCAAAGTTGTTGGCTTATTAGCGCCTTGAGTAACAAGTGTGGGGCAGAGTTGCAGGTTGTCCAGACAACCCCGGACAGGTAGGGCGGGCTTTGACTTGTGCCGCGCGGCTGATCGCGGCATAGTTCGGGCTTCGTTCGAGGCACGCCATTGACGGCTGTGTGCTCATCCATCCGGATGCTGGATAAAGGACGCCAAGCAAATGAACGGAATCGGTTCGCGTATCAGGGAAGAAAGAGAACGGCTGGGCCTGACCCAGCGCGCCTTTGGCGACATTGGCGGGGTAGAGCCCAACGCCCAGGGCAAGTATGAAAGCGGCGAGCGCACGCCCAAGGCCGACTACCTGGCGGCAGTGGCGGCGCGCGGGGTCGACGCGTTGTATGTATTGAGCGGCGTGCACACGCCGGTCGAACACAGCAGCCTGAACACCCAGGAAGAACAGTTGCTCAATAGTTTTCGCCTGCTGCAAGAGGCCGACCAGGCTGCCGTCCGGCAGTTGCTCGGCAGCCTGGCCGAGCGTGCCCAGATGCCGCCGGCGAGAGCGGGCGGCTATGAGCGCGGGATGTACGGGCGACTGTCGGGTAAATGAAAAAATGACGTCAGGTAAATGACGTCTTCCGTTAGGTCTACGGCTGTATTTTTTGCTAAGGTGGCGGGATCCAATTACCGCCGCAGTGCGAGGTGTCTGCTTGATTAGGGTGCTGGTGGTCGATGACCACGATCTGGTGCGTACGGGCATCACGCGCATGCTGGCCGATATCGATGGCTTGCAGGTGGTGGGCGAGGCCGACTCTGGCGAGGCATCGCTGAAGGTTGCGCGCGAGCTCAAGCCCGACGTGGTCCTGATGGATGTGAAAATGCCCGGTATCGGCGGCCTGGAGGCGACGCGCAAACTGCTGCGCAGCCACCCGGACGTGAAAGTGGTGGCGGTGACCGTTTGCGAAGAAGACCCGTTCCCCACCCGCCTGTTGCAGGCTGGCGCCGCCGGCTATCTGACCAAGGGCGCCGGGCTGGACGAAATGGTCCAGGCCATTCGCCTGGTGTTTGCCGGCCAGCGCTACATCAGCCCGCAGATTGCCCAGCAACTGGCGCTCAAGTCGTTCCAGCCGCAAGGCTCGCCATTCGATGCGTTGTCGGAGCGAGAAATCCAGATCGCACTGATGATCGTCGGTTGCCAGAAGGTGCAGATCATCTCCGACAAGCTGTGCCTGTCACCGAAAACGGTCAATACTTACCGTTACCGGATCTTCGAAAAACTCTCGGTCACCAGCGACGTCGAGCTGACGCTGCTGGCGGTCCGCCACGGCATGGTTGACGCCAGTCTCTGAGCGCATTCATGACACCTGTGTTCGATTCAAGCGCATTCCTGGCGACCTGTAGCGGTCGCCCGGGCGTCTACCGGATGTTCGACGCTGAGGCCCGGCTGCTGTATGTGGGCAAGGCCAAGAACCTCAAGAAGCGCCTCGCCAGTTACTTTCGCAAAGCTGGCCTGGCGCCGAAGACGGCTGCCCTGGTGGCGCGCATCGCCCAGGTCGAAACCACCATCACCGCCAACGAGACCGAGGCGCTGCTGCTCGAGCAGACCCTGATCAAGGAATGGCGGCCGCCGTACAACATCCTGCTGCGCGACGACAAATCCTATCCTTATGTGTTTCTTTCCGACGGCGACTACCCGCGCCTGGGCATCCACCGTGGGGCGAAGAAGCAAAAGGGCAAATACTTCGGCCCGTACCCCAGCGCTGGCGCCATCCGCGAAAGCCTGAGCCTGCTGCAAAAGACCTTTTTCGTCCGCCAGTGTGAAGACAGCTACTACAGCAACCGCACCCGGCCGTGCCTGCAGTACCAGATCAAACGCTGCAAGGCGCCTTGTGTCGGCCTGGTCGAACCCGAAGAATACGCGGTGGATGTGCGCCACTCGGTGATGTTCCTTGAAGGCCGTAGCCACCAGCTGACCAACGAGCTGAACGCCGAGATGGAACAGGCGGCCATGGCTCTGGAATTCGAGAGGGCCGCCGAGCTGCGCGACCAGATCGCCTTGCTGCGCCGCGTGCAGGACCAGCAGAGCATGGAAGGCGGCAGCGGCGACGTCGATGTCGTCGCCGCCTTCGTCAACCCCGGCGGTGCTTGCGTGCACCTGATCAGCGTGCGCGGCGGGCGGGTGCTGGGCAGCAAGAACTTCTTCCCGCAAGTGGGCATCGAGGAGGAGGTGGCCGAGGTCATGGCCGCATTCCTCTCGCAGTATTACGTGGGCAACGCCGAGCGCGAACTGCCGGGCGAGCTGATCGTCAACGTCGTCCACGAGGATTTTGCCGCCATCACCGCCGCGATCGAAACCCTGCGCGGCCGCGAGCTGACCATCAGCCACCGGGTGCGCGGCACCCGTGCGCGCTGGCAGCAACTGGCGGTGACCAATGCCGAGCAGGCACTGGGCGCGCGGCTGGCTAACCGCCAGCACATGGCCTCGCGCTTCGAGGCCCTGGCCCAGGTGCTGGCCCTGGACGAAACCCCGCAGCGCCTGGAGTGCTACGACATCAGCCATTCCAGCGGCGAAGCCACCGTCGCCTCGTGCGTGGTGTTTGGCCCGGAAGGGCCGCTCAAGTCCGATTACCGCCGCTACAACATCGAAGGCGTAACCCCGGGCGATGACTATGCGGCCATGCACCAGGCCCTGACCCGGCGCTTTGGCCGGCTCAAGGACGGTGAGGGCAAGCTGCCCGACGTGCTGCTGGTGGACGGCGGCAAGGGCCAGCTGAACATGGCCCGTGAAGTGCTGCAGGAACTGGCGGTGCCCGACCTGATTTTGCTCGGGGTGGCCAAGGGCACCACGCGCAAGGCCGGTTTCGAAACCCTGTACCTGAACGACGTGGCCCACGAGTTCACCCTCAAGGGCGACTCGCCAGCGCTGCACCTGATCCAGCAGATTCGCGACGAAGCCCACCGCTTCGCCATCACCGGCCACCGCGCCCGCCGCGGCAAGACCCGCCGCACCTCGACCCTTGAAGGCGTCGCCGGGGTCGGCCCGAAACGCCGCCGCGACTTGCTCAAACACTTCGGTGGCTTGCAGGAGCTGACCCGCGCCAGCGTCGAAGAAATCGCCAAAGCACCGGGAATCAGTAAAAAGCTTGCCGAGTCGATTTATGCCAACCTGCATAGCGAGTAGAATGCCCGCTCACTTTGCAGCCAGTTGTGCCGATGAATATTCCAAATCTGCTTACCGTTCTTCGCGTCCTGCTCATTCCGATCTTCATTTTGCTGTTCTATGTTCCGTATCACTGGAGCTATATCGCAGCGAGCAGTGTCTTCGCCATCGCCGCGGCCACTGACTGGCTGGACGGTTACCTGGCCCGTCGCCTGCAGCAGAGCACGCCGTTCGGTGCCTTCCTGGACCCGGTGGCCGACAAGCTGATGGTGGCGGTGGCCCTGGTATTGCTGGTGCAAGTGCACGCCAACTTCTGGCTGACCCTGCCGGCGGCGGTGATCATCGGCCGCGAGATCGTGGTCTCGGCGCTGCGCGAGTGGATGGCCGAGCTTGGGGCGAGGGCGCACGTGGCGGTGTCGAACCTGGGCAAGTGGAAGACTGCAGCGCAAATGCTCGCCCTGGTGATCCTGCTGGCCAACCCGCCGGTGCTGACCTTCTGGGTGATTCTTGGCTACGCCTTGCTGATGATTTCTGCCGGCCTGACCCTGTGGTCGATGGTGCACTACCTGCGCGCCGCCTGGCCGCACCTGCGCGAAGGCTCGGAGCAGAAATAAAGCTTTTTTGAATCAAGGGCTTGACGAGATTTATTGAATCGTTACAATAGCCCCCATCACGACGCGGGAATAGCTCAGTTGGTAGAGCACGACCTTGCCAAGGTCGGGGTCGCGAGTTCGAGTCTCGTTTCCCGCTCCAAATATGGCGCTACAGCATTCAGCAGAGTGCTGTGGTGATAGAAAAAAGGCCCTTCGGGGCCTTTTTTCGTTTCTGCTGTTCGGTGCTGGGCAGGTGTCTGGTCCAGGGCGCTGACGCATCGCTGAACCATCAGTGCCTTGAGGTGAATTCACCATCCGTGTCTACGGCAATGCGGTCCATCGTCTTCTGCGTGTCTTTGACGATTTCGCCAATTCGATGCGCTTCCTTGGCAAAGCCTTTGGCTACCAAAAGTGGCAGGCTTTCTTGCAGGGCCTTCAGGGTTTGGCGGATATCGGCAGCGGCCTTGAGGTTTCGGTGCGGGTTGTCCATTGGCTCTCCATTGACGGTCTGTGAAGTGGCAGTGCCCGCCCACGCAGGACGGGGCAGCCGCTTCAGGGTTTGCGCGAAGTAACCGCCGTCAGCGACAGCGTCACGGGACCGGTCGGTACGGCAGAGGCTACGGGGGCTGTCAGTTGCATCCCCATCGCACCTTCCTCGCGGGTGTGCATGTAGGGCGTGTGCTCCAGCTTCTCGACCTGCAATGAGGTGACACTGGCCTGATCACGGTGACCGCCAAGGACGGCGTGCTTGAGAACGTCCGTGTCGGGTGTTTGCCCACGGTCGATCACGTTCAACAATCCGCCGGGACGCAGCACTTCATCGGCCAGTTCATAGACGCTGTTCTGCACGAAAATTCGGTGCTCGAAGGCGGTTGGCATCAGGCGAGTGTCCACCGCGACGTTGTGGCCTCGGGCGTTGTGGGTGCCGAGCAGCCAGCAGGCCACTGCGTCGAATCGAGGTTGGGCCTTGAGCCACTGCTCAAGCTGCGGGTCACCCAGGGCATCGCCTTCGATCAGCAGGCAGTCGGCCTTGGGCGCATCACCCGGCGCGCAGTAGTCGAGTCGGTAGGCGTTGTCGTCCAGGCTTTGGGCAGATTCGCGTGCAATGACCGCGACCGAGTAGCCGTGTTCTGAGAGCAGGGCCTGAGTGGCTGCAATGCAGTGGGGGTTCTCTTCCACGCAGACCACGCTGTGACCATTCTTCAGCAGCGCCAGGGTGGAGTGGCCGACGCCGCAACCAATCTCCAGGAGGCGCAGGTAGCCCTCAACCTGAGCGGTCATCCAGGCATAGTGTCCCTGGTTGCGGTGGCTGTTGGCATTGACCCGCCAGTTGCGAGTGTACTCGCGGCGAAACTGCTCCAGCTGGTGCAGTGCGCGCGGCATATGGGTGGTCCAGGGCGGTGAGAGGCTGTCGCCTGAGTTTGGCGATTTCTTGTTGTTCACGGTAAGTCCTTTGCCTGAGTTGTTTCGACGATCTGCTATCGCCAGGCTGGATCTTCGGGCAAGGAGCGTGCACAGGGCAAGCGGCGGGATGGGGAGAAATCGCAAGTGGTCAGGGCGCGAAGCCTGCCGGTTTTGCTAAATGCTTTCAGCCAAGGCTCTGGCACGCGCCTCAACGACATTTCATACACTCGACTGACCGGTCGCCTGGACACATTGTCTTGCAAATTGGGTGATAGATCACCCGGGGTTGCCGCGTTCGTCGTAGACGTAATATTTGCCGCAATAGTCGCGCAGCCGGTTATCGAGCAGTTTGCTGCGCGGGTAGCCGTCACGCTCTGGCAGCACTCACGGTGATACGACCTGCTTGTAACACCTCGATGCGGATAACCGTTTTATCGCCGCGGGAGGGCATTGACTCCTGGATGATGACGCCGTCAATGCAGGCGGTGCGCATGCGGTGGCGCAGTGCCCTGCCTTGAGGGTCGAAGAACAGCTCGCTGGCGAGGATTTCAACCTGCTCGACCAATGTACGGGTACGTTCGTCAGTGGCGCAGAAGAACAGCACGCCGCTCCAGTGGTCATCGTCGTCCGGGTTGTGGACGTTGTGCTCGACAAGCTGATGCAGGGCTTGCTTCAGCTCGGCAATTCGGGTTTTCAGTTGGCCCATGGCCTCATCCTCCGTTGACGCTGAGGTGTGGTCGCAATCCGTGCGAACAAAGTGCTCTTTGGTTTCTGTTTATCGATGCACGCTGCCGTGAGAGGCGCTGGCGATCAGGCTGGCGCCACAGGCGGTTTTCATGCCGTCGAGCGCGACCGGGATACCGTTGATGCTGTAGGTGCTACTGCCTTCGATGATGGGGAAGATGCCTTTGCAGAGTGGGCAGGAGACTAGGTTGCCTTTGCCGGCTATTGGTTTGCCGTTGAGGTTTGTATGTTGGATAGCTTCAATCACCGAACCTCCGTGATCAGTCGAATCCCCAAGGCGTGCAATTTTCTTCACTCAAGCCCTCCTCTTATTTAGTGATATTTTAGGTGAATGCTTGATGAGTGTTAGAGCTTATGAAAATGTTCAGAGTTAGCGATTATTTCTTTGATTAGTGTTTCGTCGGTAAATTTTTTAAATTCGGGAAGGCTGTCATATTCTCCGAATTTTTCGGAAGGAATTAGTTTTCCTTGATATATGACAAGCTTTAAGTCGGGCCTGATTGTGGATACTTGTTTTTTGGGGCCGGGCCAAGGATTTTCGTTCTTGTTGAATGGGATGTTTCCAATGTATGGCCACTCACCTTTTTCAACTGCGGTTCTTAACGAAAAGGCATCCATGTAGGGTGTGTAATTTTCCAGTTCGGTAATGCTAAGCAATCTGTTTTTGGATGTCACGTTCAATATGGCTATGTTGGGGTCGTTATACATTCGTATATAGCCATAGTGCTGTTTGCGATTATCAAGTGGTACGGCAAAAATATCTCCTGGCTTTACTTTGTTCATTGTGATAGGTGCCTTTTTGCACAGTCGATGTAAGCGGCTCTGTTTTTGTTTCTATCTGGTGCTGGGTTGATTTGTTTTGTTATCAATGTGCCGAGGTTTTGTGTTCTATAGATTCAAGGTCCCGTACTGGGACTAACCACTTACCCGGATTCGGCGCATAGGCATTAATATTCAACCCTCCCGCAAACCCAATCGGAGCCTTGCCAACAAACCGCCCAACCCCTGGATCATAGTATCGGTTCCGGTTGTAATGCAGGCCGGTCTCGATATTTTTGTTCTGTTGTGGGCGTCGCTTATGCCGGCATTATATTTTGTGGGAGCGCTTGGGGACGGCAAATATCCTTACAATTTCTTCATCGCAAGCTGGGTCAAAAAATCTGCTCTCGTAAAATATAAAGCTATTTTCCAAGTTGCATTTTGAGAAGTGCTTTTGGATTGTTGTTAGTTCAATGGATTTTTTGTTGGGGGTGTTGTTTTTTAGACTTTGATGGAAGTCATTTTCTTTGTTTTGGTTTGGGTAGATAAAAATATTTGGGATTATGGGTTCGCTTCCGTAGGGGTTGTCAAAATCTGTAAATGTTATTGCTATGAAAAGTTCGTCCTCATTTAGTTTTTTTACCCTTGCCAGGGTGGTGATTGAGTTAAGTAGAAACGCTGAAAGTCCAATCAAAAAGTCTAGAGTGTTGCTTTTCCCTAATATGTCGGCAAGCTGGTCAAGTCTGTTGTATCTTGAAATAAGTGGAATTTCCTCAAAGCTTTCGTAGCTCAAGAAAAATACGTCCATATCATCATATGATTCCTTGCTTATTATCGAAATGTACAAATCTGTTAATTTCATTTTAATGGTATGCTCCAGCCATGCTCGTTAAGCTATTCGATTGTTTTTCTAGAAAATGTTACATCGTCTCTGCCCTTGTCGTGGATTGATCTGTCAAGGTTGTAACCTGAGCCGCATGGGCAGCGTGCATGCCATTGGCTGTGAGGAACATTCTGCTGGGGGGCGTCAATACGATCAATTTCAGACTTTGCTTGCTCCCTTTTAACTTTGGTTTGCGCTTGTTTGGGTGTTCCGCTTGCCTTGATCTTCTTTTTTGCAAGACCCAGCGGATCGACCCACTCAAGCGGATTCGGCGCATAGGCATAAACACTCAACCCATCCGCAAACCCAACCGGATCCTTTCCAACAAAGCTCTTTATCTAAGAGGAATTGGAAGTCTGCGAGTCAAAGGCCTAAGTTGCGCACGGTCTGCCCATAGTGTTGGAAAAATTTCATATTTCAGATCGTCTCTGTTAACTCCGGTACGAAAAAATCGTACTAATCGATCTTCTAGGTCTTGGTCGCCCCACATGTTAGTGAGTTCATATCGTTCGATTTTTTCTCGGTCTTCAGGTAGTGTTAAGTCATGCTTTAATACTGGCGCTGTTGTTGTTTCTCTGTCGTTGTTTGGTCCTAGATCTATGAGTTTTCCGCCCAAAAAGGGGAAGTCAGATGGCTTGCCTTTGTAGTGCTGTACATCCATGGAGGTATAAGGTTTTATCCAAAATGGATCTAGGTTGGAAGAGGGCGGTAAGTCAATCTTTATTTTTCGAACGCCCAGCTCTTTCAGGACAGTGTTTGCAACAAAAATTTGAAATGTCGGTTTTACGTTGCGCCACTCTACAGTCGCCCAGTCGTCCTCTTGGGAGACTATGTCAAAGAAGCGCAGCACTGGGCTTGTAAGCATTTGTGCAATTGTATAATCCCCATTTTTTAGCCCGATGACAATAAAGTCTCCTTGTTTCCAAAGGATTCGCTTTGACATTTTTACCCCCTCCTTCTTTTGTGGGGTGCTATGCAGCATGTTAAGGTGGGTGTGCTGTTTTGCTCCCTTGGATGCTGGTCCGCTGCGTCAAGATAGGTGTTCCTTCTTTCATTTTAGGTGGGGTAAGGTCGTCCAGGTGCTGAGGGTGCGTTATATTATAGTTCTATTAATTTTCGTGCTTTTATACTGCTGGCTATAATGTAGCACTCTCCATATTGCTGAATTTCTTTTAGTGATGCTGGGTCTTTGTCGAAATTGTAATTTCCGTCTATATCCAGGCACCAAAGATTGTTGAATTTCAATAGTCTGATTCCAGTGGTTATTGAGTTGAATTGATTTCCTTTTATTTTGATTTTTATTTCTTCTATGTCAGTTGCCAAGAACTCTACTTTTTCCCAGTGTTGGTTTTCTGTGCTGTGGTTTTTTCCATAAGCTACTATTCGTGCTGTTAATGGTTGGTTGGTTGGGTAAGAATACTCAAAGGTTAGTAATAGTCCGTCATCAAAGTTGTGAAATTCATTGAGAATTTTCTCTGCGTTTTCTGTCATGATCATTTTCCTATAGGTATGGCTGGAAGCATTCCGTTTGGTATTTTATTCCATCCTTTCGGCACTTTATTTGGCTCGATATGCACGGCTCCAGGGCCATGGCCTGCGGATAGATTTCCTGGGCGTGATATTATGTGTCCATGCCCTGAAGTAGCTTTGCCTCCATGATTTTTAAAATCAATCTGGCCAATGGCGGAGCCTTTTTCATCATATACTGTATTTTGGACAGCAACGGAGCCAGTACGGTCGGTCTTAGTATAAATAGAGTTCGGAGCTGCATTGTGAGCTCTTGGCTTTTCGGGGCCCCAGTAGTGATTATCTTCTTCGCATCTGCAGTTTTTCTTCGCCAACCCCAGCGGATCAACCCACTCAACCGGATTCGGCGCATAAGCAAATACATTCAACCCTCCCGCAAACCCGATCGGATCCTTGCCAACAAACCGCCCGACCCCCGGATCATAGTACCGATACCGGTTGTAATGCAGCCCTGTCTCGACATCGAAGTACTGCCCCTGAAAGCGCAACGGATTGTGGATGCCCGCGCGCTTGGCGGTGTCGCTGCGTTTCTCCTGTGCCGCGCCCCAGGCCTTGTAGGTGCCGCTCCAGGCCACTTCGCCCTGTTCGTCGGTAAGCTCCATGGGCGTGCCCAGGTGGTCGCACTGGTACCAGGCAAACGCATCGAAGGGCGCTGGCGCGGGCTTGTGCTGCCAGACGGGGTCACGCTCGATGTCGTAGGGAAAGTCGTAGACAGGCTCGAGCAGCAACTTGATGGAGCGGTGTTCCACCGTTTGAGCAACGGGCATGAAGGTACCGGGCTCGTACACGTAGTGGGTCAGGCGGGCGCCAAGGTCATGGGTGCGGTTTTCGAAGGCCAGGGTGTCGCCATCCCAGCCGTAGAGGGTGTTGCCACAACCGTACTGTTGATCGAGTTTGCGCTGTTCGTTCTGGTTCCATGCGGGACCGGCCTCGCGGCGGTGCTGGTACTTGGCGCGGGAGCTGGCCGGGTCGAAGGCCAAGTATTCAAGCGGTAGCCCTTACTCCCTGGCTGCACTCACAGTGATACGACCCGCTTGTAACACCTCGATGCGGATAACCGTTTCATCGCCGCGGGAGGGCATTGACTCCTGGATGATGACGCCGTCAATGCAGGCGGTGCGCATGCGGTGGCGCAGGGCCCTGCCTTGTGGATCGAAGAACAGCTCGCTGGCGAGGATTTCAACTTGCTCGACCAATGTACGGGTACGTTCGTCCGTGGCGCAGAAGAACAGCACGCCGCTCCAGTGGTCATCGTCGTCCGGGTTGTGGACGTTGTGCTCGACAAGCTGTTGCAGGGCTTGCTTCAGCTCGGCAATTCGGGTTTTCAGTTGGCCCATGGCCTCATCCTCCGTTGACGCTGAGGTGTGGTCGCAATCCGTGCGAACAAAGTGCTCTTTGGTTTCGGGTTATCGATGCACGCTGCCGTGAGAGGCGCTGGCGATCAGGCTGGCGCCACAGGCGGTTTTCATGCCGTCGAGCGCGACCGGGATACCGTTGATGCTGTAGGTGCTGCTGCCTTCGATGATGGGGAAGATGCCTTTGCAGAGCGGGCAGGAGACTAGGTTGCCTTTGCCGGCCATCGAGCGACCGTCAAGGCTGGTGTGAGGGATAGAACTAATAACTGAACCGCCGTGGTCAGTTTTATCTCCTCGTCGAATGATTGCTTTCAAATTTCCAAGTCCAGTTCGTTTAGTCGAAGTTTCGATTCATAGTTGTTTTGTTTTTATTGCAAAAAATCAGAAATCACCTGTGTGCTGTCTGCACGAAAATCCTCGCTGTAAACAAGCTCTTTGCTTTTTTTGGTTTTTTCCTCTATGGCCTCAAAGCAGTCTAGCGTGATAGTGGCTAAATACTTCTTTATATGGGCGACAGAGCGCTCTCGCCATTCACTTTCCGGGATTACCAGGTCCGCTGTGATGATGTTACTCCGCTTGTTGTGTCTGAGTCTGCTTGCCCCAGCTGGCTCGAATTTCCATATTGCGCCGGAGACCCGAAGCACGATGCCAATCTCCAAGATCGTTCTAAAATAATCTCGACTCATACCTCTTTCAAGGTGGGTGGTTAACTCTTTCTTGATCGGGTGTACAATTCGATCTGATGCTGGGTCGCCATATTGAGCGCCTACTGTAATTTTCATTCGTTTTCCTCTATCTGCGCCGCTTTCCCGCCCAGTGTTCCTTGTTTTCGGGGCCGGGGAATCTTTCCACAAGTTTTCTTTCTCTCATTAACATTTCGGCGCGCGGGCCAGTTCTAAGTGCTTTTACTCTCCCACCATCCAGCTCTCTTGAAGTGTATCTGGTTGTGTGGTCCTGTGAAATTCCCCACTTTCTAAAGTTATCGTCTTTGTCGTATAGGCCGTACAAAGTTGCGGGTCTCGTGCTGTCTCTGCTATTTCCATGAGTGGAACCCGAGATTTTTTGTTTTGAGCCACCATCAAAAGCGAATGTCCCATCAGAGTTTCTCAGGCGGCCATCAGCTGACCTGACTGGGTCGCCACACGGACAAAGTTTGCGTTGCAGACCCAGCGGATCAACCCACTCAACCGGATTCGGCGCATAGGCATAAACATTCAACCCACCCGCAAACCCGATCGGGTCCTTCCCAACAAACCGCCCGACCCCCGGATCATAGTACCGATACCGGTTGTAATGCAGCCCTGTCTCGACATCGAAGTACTGCCCCTGAAAGCGCAACGGATTGTGGATGCCCGCGCGCTTGGCGGTGTCGCTGCGTTTCTCCTGTGCCGCGCCCCAGGCCTTGTAGGTGCCGCTCCAGGCCACTTCGCCCTGTTCGTCGGTAAGCTCCATGGGCGTGCCCAGGTGGTCGCACTGGTACCAGGCAAACGCATCGAAGGGCGTTGGCGCGGGCTTGTGCTGCCAGACGGGATCACGCTCGATGTCGTAGGGAAAGTCGTAGACAGGCTCGAGCAGCAACTTGATGGAGTGGTGTTCCACCGCTTGAGCAACGGGCACGAAGGTGCCGGGCTCGTACACGTAGTGGGTCAGGCGGGCGCCAAGGTCATGGGTGCGGTTTTCGAAGGCCAGGGTGTCGCCATCCCAGCCGTAGAGGGTGTTGCCGCAGCCGTACTGCTGATCGAGCTTGCGCTGTTCGTTCTGGTTCCATGCGGGACCGGCCTCGCGGCGGTTCTGGTACTTGGCGCGGGAGCGCTTGCACAGGCGCCGGCCGAGGGCGTCATAGGCATAGTAGACAGTCAGCCGATCATCCTCGTAGTGCGTCAAGCGGTCGTAGAGGTCCCAGCTGAAGGTGGCTTTCTTGCCGTTCTCGATGCGCTCCTTGAGGTTGCCGCGTTCGTCGTAGAGGTAGTGCTTGCCACAGTAGTCGCGCAGCAGGTTGTCGAGCAGTTTGCTGCGCGGGTAGCCGTTGTGCTCCTGGGGTGCCTGCGGGTCGAGGAGGTTGCTGGCCGGGTCGAAGGCGAAATGTTCGCTATTTGCCAAACTGCCTGCTTCGAGCAGGCGGCCAACAGGATCGTAGCGGTAGTTGATGGCGCCACGGCGCAGGTCCTGGATGTTGGTGAGCTGACCGGCAACGTCGTAACGGTAGTTGCGCACTGACAAGCGGCTTGACTCACCGCGTCGAGCGACGGTCTGTTCCTGCAAGTGACCGTTCGGTGTCCAGCTCTGGCGTTGTTGCAGACCGTTGCCTTGCTCGCGGCCAATCTCTCGGTGCAGGTCGTCACGCTGATAATTCAGCAGTTCCCGATCGTCCAGCTTCAGCGCCAGCAGGTGGCCGCTGCCATAGGTCAACCAACTGACCCGATGGCCATCGGGACGGACCGTGGCAACCCGCTGGTTCAGCGCGTCATACTCGTGCCGCCAGATGGCAACATGGGGCTTTTTCAGGTAGCGCAGGTACTGGTGTTCGCGCGTGTTGTTGCCTGCGCTATCGTAGAACCATTGCAGCTTGCAGGCGTCGTTCTCGGCGAGCAGCAGATTGCCGTTACCGTCGTAGGCGAACGTTTCGGTTTGCCATTGCTGCGCCGTCCTCTGGCCTGCCTGGCGCATTAGCAGTCGGCCCAGGGGGTCGTATTCGAAACAGGTGACGCGATCGCCATCAAGGCGTCGGGTAGGCTGGTTGCTGCCGTTGTCGTAGAGGTAGTGGGTGGTTTGCTGGTCGAAACCGGTTTCCTTCAGCAGGCGACCAACCGGGTCGTACTTGAAGGTAGCCGTGCTGTTGTTCTCGTTGCGCAGCTCGACAAGCTGGCCAAGCCGGTCCCAGCGGTAGTTGAGGATGCTGCCATCGGCGTTCTGGCGTTGCTGGATCAGCCCCGCTTCGTTGTATTGCCAGACGGTGCGGCGCTGCAGGGCGTCGATGTGGTCGAGAAGACGGCCTTCGGCATCGCGCTCGAAACGCTCCTCGGTCTTGTCCGGGTGAACAATACGGCTGAGCTGACCTGCCTGGTAATGGTAGCTGGTGACCATGCCCGCGGCGTCGGTGACTTGGGACAGTTGCCCCAGCGCGTTGTATCGCCATTGGCTGGTTTTGCCGGAACAGTCGGTGTAGCGGATCAGCTGGCCGTCGGCGTTGTAGGCAAGCTTTTTTTCTGCGCCGTTGGCGTCGATGATGGCAACGGGCAGGTTGTCGCTGTTGTACCTGTACTGGGTCTTGTGCTCCAGCGGATCGAGGGTTTCGATGATGTTGCCGCGCGGGTCGTAGTCGTACTTCCACAGCCCGCCCTCGGCATCGCGGGTCTTGAAGCGCAGGTCCTGGTCGTCGTAGGCATGGTGGACGCTGGTGCCGTCGGGGCGGGTGTGCTGGACCAGGTTGCCGCGGTCATCGTAGGCGTAGCTGTCGACACTGCCGTCGGTGTGGATGTGCTGGGTGAGGTTCTTGGCGTCGTCGCGATAGAACCACTCCTCGTTGCTATCGGGATGGATGATGCGGTAGGTGTAGCCGAGGACATCGTAGTAATACAGCGTCTCTTGACCGTTGGCGTCGAGCAGGCGTGTCAGGCGGATGTTCGGGTCCCAGCTCAGGCGGGTGTCCTGGCTGCCATCGTCGGCCCATTCTCGAACCGCTTTGGCATCCGGCCCGTTGCCTTGCCATTGCAGGTTCATGCCGCGACCGGTGCGGTCGGTGTAGCGGGTTAGCAGATGGTGCTGGTAGTCATAGTTCCATTGAGCATCGTGCTCGTCGCGGGCGGCGCGCAGGTCACCCTGGTGGTCGAACTCATAACGTGCCAACTGTCGAAGCGCTTGGCCGTCATGCATGAGCCAAAGTGCCTTGATTCGGCCCTGGTCGTCGATCTGGGTATGGATGTGTTGGTGCGGGGTGTCGTTCTGGTAGGTGAGCAAATCCGAGAGCACGCTGTGTTCAGCGTGTTGGTGCTCGTAGTGCAAGGCAATGCGGGCACCGCCGCGCAGGCTGATGGCTGTCAGGCGGAACTGATTGCTTACCCGTTCGTAGTGCTCCTGGCTGTCATGCCCCCGAAGCAGTACCAATTTGTTTTTGCTGGTGCGCGCAATGACCAGGTTTTCAATCGGGTCGAGATGGTGATGGTGAACATCGGGAAGCGGGTAGTGGTGGCTACGCCCATCGGTCGCATGGTAGGTGAGTTGATCTTCGTTCAGATCCAAGCGGCTGGAGAACGGCGTGATCCAGCGGGCACCGAACGGGTTGTTGTCGAAGGCTGAGAGTGAGGAGCGGTAGGTCCTGTTCCACACCAGGGGGAAGGTGCCGGGAAGCTCGAAGTCGGTATGGACAATTGTTTCGCTGCCCATGGCGAAGCTGATGCTGCACTGGGTGCCAGCTTTGCTTCCCTGCTTTTGGCAGTTACCGTCAGCACGGGCAGAGCGCTGGGCCGGACTGGCTTGAGTGCCATTTTGCGGCTGTGGCCTCCTGGCTTCGTTGGTTCTGCCAGGCGCCATATTGGCCTGGCGCGGGGCATTCTTGCGTCGCTGCAAGGCACTGGAAAGCGCCCTGATAATGGTAAGAAGGCTGTCCGGATTGGTTTCACTGCCTGTCTGGATGATCTTGTCGCTGGCGATATTGCCAATCTGCTCGATGCTCGCCGCAACGGGCTCAAGGGTTTTCTGCAACTGTTGCTTTTGTCTGTCGCCCAAGCCGATATCGTCTTTTCCAAAGCCGAAGCCGGTGCGTCTCTTGAAGGCATCGGCCGCTTCAACTACCAGGCTGATTCCGGGAAAGAGCACGGTCAGTGCCACGTCCTGTACAGCGCCGCTTGCCACCGAGCGGATGAGGTCAGCAAGGAATTTACAAACCTCGATGACCTTTTGTGCAAAGGCCTTGAGGATGCTGTGCAGGGTGGCTTCAACCTCCTTGATGAACGCCTCGAGATCGCCGGGGCAGACATCGGCCAGCGCGCTTTCTATGGTGGTCAGCAGCGCCTGGCTGATGTCGCCTTTGGTGGTTCTGAGGGTCTTCAGTGAAGGGCGCATGACCGCTCGGGCTGCTCCGACTCCAGGGAGCGGAACCAGGCCGAACAGGTTGATCCCCAGGCCGACCCAATTGTAGAGATCGGCCCTGTAGGTAGCGTCGCCCTGGGCCAGCTCAATGATGTCGCCGATCGCATCGGCCGCAGCGAAGATCGAGCCCGCGACGGGTAGCAGTTCACCGACAGTAATAACAGTGCGCCAGTTGACGGCATCACCGGTGAGCCCGGTCAGCCACTGCGCCAGTTTGTCGGTGCCAGCCCTTACATCCTCTTCGGTAAAAGTATTCTTGGGCGCGACCGCACCTTCACATCGAGCCATTCGGGCCGCCTCCGTTACTGGTTCGATTTGCGGGAATAGCGGGAAGGGAGAGGGGCAGTCCTTTATCAGCGGACTCCATTGCGAAGAGGCGGTCCAACGTCTGCTGGATGACCTGCGACGGCCGCAAGGTAGTCATGGCGCCGGGTGTCGCTGCTGATCGTGCTGCTTGCTCTGCAAATGGCGCTGCCGAGGCGGCGCGAGTCTTGTCTGTGCCGAACAGCACCTTGACCGGTCCTGGCGCCAGGCCTGCCACCGCCGCAAACCCGTTGTCATCCAGCGTGCCCTTGAAAACCTGCCCGAGTGCATCCTCGACCTGATACTCCGAGCCCTTGAACGCAAAACCATTGGCGTAGTGCTGGAACAGCTCAAGATTGCCTTTGCCGGCTTTTGGCCCTTCAGGAAAGGCCGCCGCCTGGCTCTTTGCGCCTTTGTAGAGAAAGTCTGTGGCGTGGGTTGTGTACACGCCGCTGGTGGCGTGGCTGATGCCGCCGGCGTTGTAGGTGGTGCTGCTGCCCGCCGCCTGGATCACCAGCTCCTCCTTGGCGCTGAGGATGATGCGTTCGGCGCTGACGGTGACCTTGAGTTTGGCCAGCAGGTTGATGCTGTCTTTCAAGGCGCGGATGTCGATATCGCCGGAGGCTGCGACCAGGCGCCAGCCGAGGCTTTGCACGAAGGTGCGCAGGCCTCGGCTGACACTGATCAGCAGGCGCTTGCCGACGGCCAGGCTGGTGTGCCCGCCACTGCTCAGGCCCAGGTGTTCGCCGCTGGCCAGGTGGGTGGATTGCGGCGTGCTGCTGGCGATCCCGGCCGGGCTGTCGAGGACCAGGAAGGGTTCACTGAACTCGGGGTATTGATTGGCATTGGGGTTGCCGGTACCGCGGCCGCGTATGCCGTCGTGCTGGGCCTGCAGCGCATCGGCGACTTCGTCCTGGTCGCCGCTTTCCTGGGCCAGGTGGTCGCGGGCTTCGCTGGCGAAAGTGGCGTGGTATTGCTGGGCGGTCTTCAGGCGTTCGGCGGTTTGCGGCAGGTCAGTGTGGTGGGAGGCGGCGCGGGCGCGCAGTTCGCTGGTCAGCAGCAGGCCGCCGCCGGCACGCACCACGCCGTGGGCGTCGGTGCGCAGTTCGAAGCCTTCACCCCGGGGCTGCCCGCCACCGGGCCGGGGATGGGTCAGGTAGCCCAGGTTCAAGGCACTGGCGGCGTGATCGCTCATCAAGGTGGCGCTGATCTGCCCGCTGGTGTCGTCCAGGCGCAGTTCGTTGTGGCGCTGGCCGTGGTGCTCTTTGCTGCGCAGCGGGCTCAGTGCCTTGAACTCGGGCAAGCGGTATGGTGTGCGGTTGATCGCGTGATAGCTGCGGCCCATGATCATTGGCTGGTCCGGATCGCCATGGAGAAAGCCCACCAGCACTTCCTGGCCGATTCGCGGCAGGGCCACATGCCCCCAGCCCGCCCCGGCCCAGGTCTGGGCGACGCGCACCCAGCACGAGCTGCGATCGTCTTCGCAGCCTTCGCGGTCCCAGGGAAACTGCACGCGCACGCGGCCATGCTCGTCGCAGTAGATTTCCTCTTTGGCCGGGCCGACCACCATGGCGATCTGCGGCCCTTCGATGCATGGCTTGGGGCGCGCCGGGGCATGCCATTCAACGGTGTCGGGGATCAAGGTGGCGGTCAGGCTGTACCAGGTGCCGTGTTCGCTTTCGGCAGACTCTTCTTCCAGGGCGGTGTGCTGGCGGCCCTGGTGCTTGATCTGGATTGGCCGCCAGCCGCTGTTGAGGTCTTCGCGCGGATGGCCGCTGAGGGTGAAGGCCTTGCCCGGCAACAGACGCGCATCGTCGCCTTCGACCTCGGCGGTACGCGCATCGCCGCGCAGGGCCTTGAGGCGGGTCTGGGTGAAGGGTTTGCCGGCGTCGTCGTGCTTGTAGCGACCGGGGTAGTCGTAGCGCTCGTAGTCGACGGTCTGGCTGCCCATCTCGGCGGCCAGCACGTTTTGCTCCAGGTTGTAGCGCGGATGGCTGAAGGTGTAGTCACGCTGGGTCTGGCAGCTGGTCCGTACCTGTTCGCGGTAGGTGAACTGGCGCAGGGACGGTTGCCAGGCTTCGCCGCCCGGATTGGCCTCATACACCACCGGCCCGCCCTCGATGGCGCCGAAGGTCGCGATATGGTCGGCCTGGATCAGCCGATGGCCGGCTTCGCTGTGCTCGAAGCTCGACAGCAAGCCTTCTTCTGCCGCCAGGCGCAGGTAGAAGTCCAGGTCCAGTTCGCCCGCCTGCACGCAGTACTCGCGGGGCAGGTGGGTTTCGCTCAGGTGCTGGCTGGCCTGGCCCCATTGACGCTCCTTGCACAGTTGCTCAAGGATCTGCGGCACGCTGCGTTTCTGGAAGATGCGCCAGTCGGAGCGCAGTTGCGCGCGGGCCAGCTGCGGTTCGATCTCGGCGCGGTAGCGGGTGCGGCGAAAGCCGGTCTGGCCCTGTTCGAAACGACTGATCAGGCCATGCACATGGCGAACGGCCTGGTTGCCCTGCCAGAGGGTCAGAGCCGCAGGCTGGTCGAGCAGGGTGGCAAAGTCGGCGTCGGCGGTTGCACTGACCAGCTCGATGGTCAAACGATAGAGTTGGGAAATACCCTCGTTCAGTTCAAAAGACACCACATCAAAGTCAATGTCAGCCGTCGAGCTGAAGGTAAAACGCACATCGCGCTGGCCGGGCATGGCAACTCCTGCTGTTCATTGCGTCGGGCAGGTCGAATGGACGTGGATGGAACGTCCAACAAGATTTGTTCTTACAGAGGGGGGAGACAGTAAGAGGTAACTTACTGCCTTGTCTTTGTTGGGCTTCCTAAATGCTTGTGGGAAAAGTCACTTGTTGTTTTTGGGGTGTTTTTTGCAGACGTAGTAGTTTGCTCTGCTGATTACAGAGCGGTTTAAGTGCACGTTAGTGAACGCAACTCAGCGCATCGCACGCGTAGTTTTTCCCGGCTCATACTCAGGTAGTGGCGGCCTGCCGGGTTCACATCACCGGCTGCTGGCCGGTGCGTGCGGGCCAGACGAAGCTGGTGTTACGCACGCTGTTGATGATTTCCAGCTGGTGAAAGGAGTTGCTGCTGGCATACAGCGCCATGAAGTGCGAGAGCACGCTGCCAAACAGCTGCAGGTCGCCCTCATTGTCGAAGGCGTTGGGGTTGACCCTGAGCGTGGTGAGCATGCCGCGCACGGGCAGGCCCTTGATCAACCAGTCAGTCGGCGCCGTGCTGGCGTGTTCGATAGCGTTCAGGCGGCGCTGGGTGGCGCGCTTGTGCTGCAGGTCATAGGGCGCCACGAAGTCATAGACTTGCAGCACCGCCTTGAGCGCGTCGGCGCAGGACAGCGACAGGTCATTCAGGGCCAGGTTGGAAAGCAGTACCCACTGCACATCCCCGTGTAGGTCGTCATCCAGCGCCGGTGGGTAACAGCGGGTCGGGCGGGTCAGGTTGCGGTAGGTGGCAAACGAGGGCGTGGCCTGGGTGGTGAGGTTGATATCGCCGATGTCCAGTTGCAGGGGCAGGTTGCCATTGCAGCAGGTGAGGTCGATGTTCAGGGTCTGCTGCTGGCCCCGGTAGGGGCGTTGATCACCGTGCAGCAGGCGGATGACATGGCGCGCCCGCTCTTTGATCAGGTCTTGTTCGAGCGTCACGCTGTAATAGTGTGCGCTACGCTCTTCGGCGCGTTCGACACGCCGGGGCAGTGCTTCGTAGGGCGCGAACTCCAGGCTTTGTTGATCCTGCGAGGTCTGCGTGTCCCGGCGTCGGGTAGCGACCTTGTCAACGCTGAAAATCTCATAGGCCTGCGCTTGCCGCCCGCTGGGTCGCACGGCTTCGCAGACGGCCTGCCCGTCAAGCGGGATGGGCCTGGCCGGGTGGTCGAAGAGGTTGATGGCCGGTGTGCAGTACAGTGAAAGGCTGTCGCGGTCGAGCTGGAAACCGTTGGGGAAGGGCGCGTCAAAACGCAGTTCCAGGCGGATATGCTCGGCTGCGACGTCCGGCCAGTAGCGGCGCAGTTCGGTCAGGTTGAAGCCGTGAAAGCGCTGCGGGAAGTAAAAGTACTCCTGTATCAGGCGGTAGCCATCCAGGTGCTCGCCCGGGCTTGGCAGGAGTGCCTCGCCGGGTTCGAAACCGGCAAAGGTCAAGGTCGCGGGCGGGAGGGAATAGCGATGGTCGTTGATGTGCAAAACCACCTTGTGCAGGTGCTGTGACAGCCATTGGTAGAGCGTCAGGGCGTTGCTTGCAGCGCCTCCCAGATGAAAGCTCAACCGGTCGCAGTCGAGCTGGCGCAGCGGTTGCTCGGTCAGCGCGCCAAGGTCGATGTGGACGATGGATTTGTCGACTGTCGATGTGGCAGATCTCATCGATGACCAAGGGGTAGAGGGTCACGTCGGTACAGGTGCGAAAGGTACAGTTCACGCCGTCGACCGGCCTGGAGAACAGCGTGGTACCCTTGGGGATCAGCTGGCTTTCGCTCAGCGCATGATCGATCGGGTCGAAGCGCACCAGGGTGACGCTGGGCAAGGGCCGAAGGAAATTGGGGTAGACCAGTTGCAGCAGCGGCTGGGTGATTTCCGGCAGGTGGTCGTCGATCTTCATCGCAAGCTTTGCAGTCAGGAATGCAAAGCCTTCCATCAGTCGCTCGACGTCGGGGTCAGAGGCTTCGCTGCCGAGAAAGTGCGCCAGGCGCGGATCGTCTTCGGCAAATTCGTCGGCCAGTTCGCGCAGGCGCCGGCGTTCTTCCATATAGCGACTTTTTAATGACATGTGCGGCCCTGCGTGAACGTTTGCTTTCAACGTATTGGGGGAAGTTGTTTAATGTTTTTTATTGTTTGTAGGAAGCATCTTTAATGTTTGCTTTTCAAACTTCTGTGTATCGCTCGGTCTGGGTTTATTGTTTTCGCCAGAGGGGCTGAAGCGTCAATGCAAATGTTTTGACAAGATGTAAGTTCGTATTTATGGAGTATGTATTCAGACGTGTTTGAGCGTGCTGCTGGTAGAGAACCGTGCGCAGATGCAGCATCGTTCTCATCGCTGACGAAGGCCAGCTCGCCGGGCCAAAAAAAATACCGTGTTTACCCCCTCGCACCCGCTACCGCGCCTCGAAAAACACTGATAGCATCCTGCCACTTACCTTGATTGCAGTTCGCGCATTTCATCGCGCATGTTCCCCGCTACTACACTTGCCATGCCACCTGTGCCTGGCACGTAGGGCGGTGCCTGGGTTGCCAGCCATCGGCTGCTGACCAACGGTAATCAGGTTCGCGCCGCTGCAACCGATACACAACGCATACAACCAATAATGAAAGGATGCAGCGAGATGAAGCACGGAGCCTGGTGCCTGGCGTTGATGATGGTCGCAAGCCTGGCGCAGGCAGCTGCCGACAGCGATCCGCTGCTCGAGGGCGCGACCTCGAGCGTCAGCGAAGTGCGCGGCGTGCTGCGCGCGCGCTCGCAGGCGGTGCTGGCCAGCGAGCTGGCCGGGCGGGTGGTGGACATGCCGTTCGCCGAAGGCCAGTCGTTCAGCAAGGGCGATGTGCTGGTGCGTTTTGATTGCAGCGCTTACCAGGCCCAGCAGAATGCCGCCGGCGCTGCCGTGCGTGCGGCCCGTGAAGAGCTGCGCAACAAGCAGCAACTGGCGGCGCTCAATTCGGTCGGGCGCTTCGAAGTGACCCTGGCCGAAGCGCGCCAGGCGCAGGCCCAGGCTGAGGCGCAGGTTTATCAGGTGCAAGTGCAGCGCTGCCAGGTCAAGGCCCCGTTCGACGGCCAGGTGGTTGCCCGTAAGGTCCAGGCCCACGAAAGCGTGGCCAGCGGCGCGCCGTTGCTGGAAATCGTCGACAACCGTTCGCTGGAGGTGCACCTGCTGGTGCCTTCGCGCTGGCTGGGCAAGCTCAAGCCGGAACAGACCTTCAGCTTCGTCCCCGATGAAACCGGCGCGCCGCTGCAGGCGGTGGTCAAGCGCCTGGGCGCGCGCATCGATGAAGGCAGCCAGACCCTGCTGCTGATCGGCACGCTGCCGGCCGACAGCCGCGGCCTGCTGGCCGGCATGAGCGGCACCGCGCACTTCGCCGGCCAGCCATGAACGCGCCAGTAGCCAATGGCATGGAGCAGCTGCTGGCGCATTACCTGCGCCTGGAGCACCAGGCCCGTGCTGCGGCCTCGGTCGAGGCGCTGGCCTTCAGCATGGTCAACGACCCCCAGCCACTGTTCGCCTTTCGCCACGCGGCATTGCTGATTGCCGGCAAGGTGCGGGCGTTGACCGCGATCAGCGTGGTCGAGGCGAACGCGCCGTTCGTGGCCTTCATCGAGCATGCTGGCGCGCAGTTGGGTAAAAGCGCTCGCCTGGACACCAGCGGCCCGCTGAACCCGGACAGTTTCGATCAGGCCAGCCGCGATGACTGGCAGTCGTTGTCAGCTGCCCACGCCTTCTGGCTGCCGCTCAAGGACCGCCAGGGTGTGGTTTTTGGCGGTTTGTGGCTGGCCCGCGACAACCCTTGGGTCGAGGCCGAGCACAGCTTGCTCAACCACCTGGGCGAGTGTTACAGCCATGCCTGGCTGGCCTTGCAGCCGGGCAAACCATGGCGCCTGCGCTGGCCGGCACGCAGCCGCTGGGCGATCGGCGCCGCAGCCCTGCTGGTGCTGTTGGTGCCGGTGCGCCAGTCGGTATTGGCGCCGGCCGAAGTGGTGCCACGCAACGGCCAGGTGGTGGCCGCACCGCTGGATGGGGTGATCGCCGAGTTCCTGATCAAGCCCAACCAGGCGGTGCAGGCCGGGCAGGTGCTGGTGCGCTTCGACGCCACCAGCCTCAAGGCCCAGGCCGATGTTGCCGAGCGCACCCTCGGGGTCGCCGAGGCCGAGCTCAAGGCCAACACCCAGCGAGCCTTTTCCGATGCTGAATCCAGCGCCCGGCTTGACCTGCTGGCCGCCCGTGTCGAGCAAAAGCGCGCCGAGCGCGATTATGCCCGCGAGCTGCTGGCGCGCGCCGATGTGCGTGCCGAGCGTGCCGGTATTGCCGTGTTCGCCGACGCCCAGCGCCTGACCGGCAAGCCACTGCAGACCGGCGAGCGTCTGCTGGAAATCGCCGACCCGGCCCAGGCCGAGCTGCGCATCGAGCTGCCGGTGGCCGATGCCTTGAGCCTTGAGCCTGGCGCCGAAGTGGCGCTGTTTCTCGACAGCGACCCGTTGCACCGTCATGGCGCCGAGCTCGAACGCGCCGCCTACGAAGCGCAGAACACTCCGGCCGGGCAACTGGCTTATCGCCTGGACGCACGCTTTACCGACGCGCCGCCGCGCATCGGCCTGCGTGGCACCGCCAAGCTGTTTGGCCAGCGTGCACCGCTGGCGCTGTACCTGCTGCGCCGGCCGTTGGCGGCCCTGCGCCAGACGGTGGGCCTTTGATGCTGCCGGCACTGCGCCCGGACCTGCAACTGTCGCCCGCCGCGCCAGGGCTGGACGGCGCTGCGCAATGGACCCTGGCCGACCCGCTGCGCGGGCGCTATTTCAAGCTCGGCGCGCCCGCCATGCGCCTGTTGCGGCACTGGGCGCTGGGCGATTCGGCGCGGGTGCTGGCCGCAGCCAATCGCGAACCGGGCATGCCGCTGCCGGGCACGGCCATTGAGGAGCTGTTGCGCTTTTTGCGTGGCCATGACCTGGTTACCGCCAGTGATAACGAGCAACGGGCCAGCTACGCCGACAAGGCCGCCCGCCAGCGACAGGGGCTGTGGACGCAGTTGCTGCACAAGTACCTGTTCTTTCGTATTCCGTTGTGGCGCCCGGATGCCTTTCTGAACCGTACCTGGCCGTGGCTGGCGCGGTTCGGCCCGAACCTGCTGCGCTACGGCCTGCCCACGGTACTGTGCCTGGGGCTGTTTCTGGTCATGCGCGACTGGCAGCGTTTTCTTGCCACCTTCCCGCACCTGTTGAGCCTCGGCGGCGCCGCAGCTTTCGCCATCGCCCTGGGCTTTGCCAAGCTGTGCCACGAATTTGGCCACGCCTACATGGCCAAACGCGCCGGCTGCCGGGTGCCGAGCATGGGCCTGGCGTTCATGGTGCTGTTGCCGATGCTCTACACCGATGTCAGCGATGCCTGGCGCGTGCAGGACCGCCGCACCCGCCTGTTGATCGGTGCCGGCGGCGTACTCGCCGAACTGTTGCTGGCCTGCGTGGCCCTGCTGGCCTGGTCGCTGTTGCCGGACGGGGCAGGGCGCACGGCGGCGTTCATGCTGGCCAGCGCCACCTGGATCACCACCCTGGCGATCAACCTCAATCCGCTGATGCGTTTTGACGGCTACTTCCTGCTCAGCGACCTGTGGGCGGTCGACAACCTCCAGGGCCGGGCCTTTGCCTTGTGCCGCTGGCGCCTGCGCGAGGCGCTGTTCGGCTATGGCGAGGCGGCGCCCGAGCCATGGTCGGCGGCCATGCGCCGGCGCCTGTTGAGCTGGGGTTACGCCGCCTGGATTTGGCGCGCAGTGCTGTTTTTCGGCATCGCCCTGGCGGTGTACCACTTGTTTTTCAAGGCGCTGGGCATCTTTTTGATGCTGGTCGAGCTGACCTGGTTCATTGCCTTGCCGGTCTATAAGGAGGGCCAGCACTGGTGGCAGCAACGCCAGCGGGCGCAACCGAGCAAGGTGCTGGGCCTGGGCCTCGGCCTGCTGGCGGTGCTGCTGCTACTGGTGTTGCC
The DNA here is from genome assembly GCF_044743505.1 of Pseudomonas sp. NPDC087612. Classification (NCBI taxonomy): domain Bacteria; kingdom Pseudomonadati; phylum Pseudomonadota; class Gammaproteobacteria; order Pseudomonadales; family Pseudomonadaceae; genus Pseudomonas; species Pseudomonas sp. NPDC087612. The sequence goes on along the minus strand of NZ_JBIUWO010000001.1, from coordinate 319,121 downwards.
GTGGCGCAGCGATGTCGAGGTGCCGGCGCTGCTCGAAGCGTCGCGGGTCAGTGCCCTGCATGCACCGACCGCAGCGCGTATCCGCGAGGTGCATGTGCAGGACGGCCAGCGCGTGGCCCGCGATCAGTTGCTGGTGGTGCTGGAGTCACCGGACCTGGAATCGCGCCTGCAGATCGTACGGCGCGAAATCCAGATCCTGCAGCTGCAATTGCGTCGCCAGGCCGGGCGCAGTGAAACCGCTGCCGACAGTGGCATCCTCGAGCAGCGCCTGGCCGAGGCGGTGGCCGAATACCGTGGCCTGGCCGCCCAGCGCGAGCGCCTGAACCTGCGCGCGCCGCACGCCGGGGTGATACGCGACCTGGCCGTGGGCCTGGCACCGGGCCGCTGGATTGCCGCGCAGTTGCCGCTGGCTGCAGTGGTCGAGGAGGGTCTGCGCCTGCGCGGTTACCTGGCCGAAGCGGACTTGTGGCGGGTCGAGGCCGGCGCGCCCGGGCATTTTGTTGCCGATGATCCGCTGCGCGATTCGCTGCGGGTCAGCCTCAGCGATATCGACACCACCGGGGTCAGCGCCATCGATCAGGAGGCGCTGGTTTCCGAGCACCAGGGCCCCATCGCCATCCGCCGCGACGAGAACCGCCGGGCGCAGCCGCTGCAGGGGCAATACGGCGTACGCTTTGCCCTCGAAAACAGCCCGCCTGGGGGCCTGCAACGCCCGGTTCGCGGGCTGGTGGTGCTCGAAGGCAAGGGTCAATCGTTGCTGGCATCGGCATGGCGACGAATGGCTGCGCTGGGGGTAAGAGAAAGCGGATTTTGATAGTGCGATTGTCAGACAATTAGAATAAAATGCCATCACAATGATCTCACGCCCGGCGTGGGGCATTGGGGCGGACGGATCAATGCTCAGCATCTCGCAGGGACGCTACACACGATGAACCCACTCGGTTTGAGTTTCCGCCCCATCGGCCAAGGCGACCTGCCTTTCCTTGAGCATTTGTACGCCACCACCCGCGCCGGCGAAATGCGCCACAGCGGCTGGTCGGCCGCGCAGATTGCGCAGTTTCTGCGCCAGCAATTCAATGCCCAGCACCAGTATTACCAGGCCCATTACCCGGATGGTGAGTTCCTCCTGGTCGAACGCCAGGGCCAGGCCATCGGCCGCCTGTACCTGTTCTGGGGGCAGACTGCACTCAACCTCATCGATATCGCCTTGTTGCCCGCCTGCATTGGCCACGGCACTGGCAGCGCCATTCTCGACGACTTGCTGCGCCGCGCCGACCAGCGCGGGCTGGCCTGCGAGCTGTGTGTCGAGCACTACAATCCGGCGCAACGGCTGTATGCAAGGCTCGGTTTTATCCCGGTCGGCGAGTCGGGGGTCTACCGCCGCCTGCGGCGTGAGCCGGTGCCTGGCTGCCTGATGGCGCAGGCCTCATGAGCGCCGCCGGCCAGTTCCCCATGCCCACCTTCGCCGAGCTGCAAGCGGCCGACCGCCATGCCTTTGCGCTCTGGCTGGGGCCGGAGCAGCGCGTAGCCATCGAACGCGTGCAACTGAGTGAGGGCGTGGCCATGAGCGCCCGCCACGAATGCTTCCTGGTGTTTTTCGCCTTGCCCGCCGGCCTGCTGCCGCAGCAGGGCGTGTACCGCGTTATCGGTCCGCAGCAGCAGGAATGGTTGCTGCTGATGACCCCGGTGCAGCCCGAGCCCGATGGCCGTCATGTGCTGCAGGCGGTGCTGCACCGCGAGCGGGAGCCGCAGGCCGAGTGCCGCGCCTGAGCGCCCTGAACTGATCTGTTCACACCCACAACCCAAAAACAGGTAATGCCAGATGAGTGATCCCTTCCTCGGTGAGATCAAGATGTTCGGTGGCAACTTTGCGCCCCGTGGTTATGCAATGTGCAGTGGGCAATTGATGGCGATATCGCAAAACGCCGCGCTGTTTTCGATCCTCGGCACGATCTATGGCGGCGACGGCCGGGTCACCTTCGGCTTGCCCGACCTGCGCGGCCGCTCGCCCGTCGGTTGGGGCCAGGGCCCGGGCCTGGGTGAAGTCGATCTCGGTGAAACGGGAGGTAGCCAGAACACCACGCTGACCGTGCAGCAAATGCCGATGCACAGCCATCCGCTAATGGTCTCGACGGAAGCTGCCGGCGCCGACAAAGGCACGGCAAGCCTGGTTCTGGCGCAGAGCGGCGATGCCAACCTGGGCACGGTCAACATCTATGGCAACCCCACGGCGCTGACCAACCTGGCAGCGCAAAGCTGTGGCGTTGCCGGTGGCAATCAGCCCTTCAACAACCTCAGCCCGTACCTGGGCCTGAGCATGATCATCGCCACCGAAGGCATCTTCCCTTCGCGCGGTTGATGAACCGGCGCGGTGGCGCGTGATGCGCGCCACCGCTGCCATAGCCGTTCCATAGCAGTTTTAGGGCAACAACCCGTACAGCCTGAGGTGCAACATGAAGTTCATCGACCGATTCAAACGCCAGGGCCGGCCAGTGCCCACCCCTGCCGCTCAGGCACCGCTGTTGTTTGCCCTGGAACCGCGGATCATGTTCGACGCCTCGGTTGCGGTGGTTGCCCAGGAGGCAACTGCCGAGGCCGCCAAGGACACCGGCAAAGACAGCGCAAGCGATACCGCGCAGGCCGACAAGGCCGCGCTGGCCACGGCCGATACGCGTGGCGCCAGTGCCAGCGAACGCCATGAAGTGGTGTTTGTCGATGGCCAGATCAGCAACCCGCAGGAAGCCCTCAAGGGCCTGCCGGCGGGCAGTGAAGTGGTGGTGCTCGACCCGGGCAAGGACGGCCTGCAGCAAATGGCCGACTACCTCAAGGGCCGCAGCGACCTGGATGCCATCCATGTATTTTCCCACGGTGCGTCGGGTACCGTGCAGTTGGGCAATGTCTGGCTGAGCAGCAGCAACCTTGCCGATCACGGCGAGACGCTGCAGTCCATCGGCCAGTCGCTCAAGGCCGACGGCGACCTGATGCTGTATGGCTGCCAGGTCGGCAAGGACGATGCTGGCCAGGCCTTTGTCAGCCAGCTGGCAAGCCTGACCGGTGCCGACATCGGCGCCTCCAGCGACGACACCGGTAGCGGTGCGCTGGGCGGCAACTGGACCCTGGAGCGCAGCAGCGGCCCGCTGGCAACCACGGCCCTGGCGCTCAACGATTACCAGGGGCTGCTGGCCACCTCCTGGAGTACCGGCAGCGCGCCGCTGAGCGGCACCACCATCGCCGCCGGCAGCCGGGTGGTGGTGGGCGATTTCGACAACGACGGCGACGCCGACATCCTCTACCAGACCGGGGGCAATGGTTCGCTCTGGGCATTCGCGCGCAGCAACGGCAACGGCAGCTTCACCCTGCAAAGCCTGGCGCAGTCGCCCTTTGCCGGGTTGTCGCTGCCGGACCACACCGGCTCCAACTACCACGTTGCCGACTTCGATGGCGACGGCGACCTCGATGTGCTGGCCGGGGTCAACGGCACTACCGGCACCTACCTGCGCAACGACGGCGGCAGTTTCAGCAGCCAGTCGACGGCAAGCTTCCCGGCGCCAGCGGCCGGCTCACGGATGCTCGCCGCTGACTTCGACAACGACGGCGACGCCGACCTGCTGTACCAGACCGGCGCCAACGGCACCGGCTTCGCCTATGCGCGCAGCAACGGCAACGGCACCTTTACCTTGTTGACCCTGGCGCAATCACCCTTTGCCGGGTTGACGCTGCCGGACCACAACGGCAGCAACTACTACGCCGCCGACATCGACGGCGACGGTGACATCGACGTACTGGCCGGCAGTAACGCCACCACCGGGGTCTACCTGCGCAATGACGGCGCCTCTTTCAGCAGCCAGTCAACCGCCTCGTTCCCGGCCCCGGCAGCGTTCGGCCGCATGGTGCTGGCCGACTTCGACAGCGATGGCGATGCCGACATCCTCTACCAGACTGGCGGCAACGGCACAGCCTTCGCCTATGCGCGCAGCAACGGCGACGGCACCTTCACCCTGCAGACCCTGGCCCAGTCGCCGCTGGCCGGCCTGAGCCTGGTCGATCATACCGGCACCACCTATCGCGCCGCCGACTTCGACGGCGACGGCGATATCGACCTGTATGGTGGGTTCAACGCCACCGCCGGCAACCTGTATGTACAGAACGACCGCCCACCGATCGTGGTCAGCTCGACGCCCAGCGACAACGCCAGCAACGTCGACACCAACGCCAACATCGTGCTGACCTTCAACGAAGCGGTGAGCAAGGGTAGCAGCGGCAACATCTACATCGTGCGCACCTTCGACAATGTCGTGGTCCAGACCATCGCCATTGGCAGTGCGCAGATCAGCGGCTCCGGCACCACCTGGACCATCGCCCTGCCGGTCCCCCTGGCACTGGGCACCGGCTATGCCATCCGCCTGGACGCCAAGACCTTCGTCGATGGCGATGGCGCGATCTTCAAGGGGGTGAAGAACAACACCACGCTGAACTTCACCACCAAGTCCAATGACCCGCCGGTGCTGAGCAACCTCAATGGCGACAGCAACACCTTTATCGAGGGTGGGGCGCCGGTGCTGCTCGACGCCGGCGGCAATGCGCTGCTCACCGACCTGGACTCGGCGGACTTCAACGGCGGCAACGTCACCGTGGCGATCACCGCCAACCGGGTCAGCGGCGAAGACCTGCTGGGGATCTTCAACCAGGGCAGCGGGGCCGGGCAGATCGGTGTCTCGGGCAGCAACGTGACTTATGCCGGGGTGATCATCGGCAGCTTTGCCGGCGGCAGCGCCAGCAGCAACCTGGTGATCTCGCTCAACAGCAACGCGACCGCCGCTGCGGTGCAGGCGCTGGTGCGCAACCTGACCTACAGCAACAGCAACAATGGCGATATCTCAACCGCGGCGCGTACGGTGCAGGTCAGCATCAACGATGGCGACAGCGCCAGCGACGCCAGCGCCCTGGTCAGCGTCAATGTCAGCGCGGTCAACGATGCACCGACGGTAACCGCCAGCGGCGGCACCCCGACCTTCACCGAAGGCGGCGCGCCGGCCGACCTGTTCAGCGCGGTGGTGGTGTCTACCGTCGAGGCCGGGCAGGGCATCAAGCAGCTGACCTTCACCGTCAGCAATGTCAGTGATCTGGGTAACGAGCGCCTGACCCTCGACGGCAGCAACATCGACCTGGTCAACGGCGCCTCGGGCACCACGGCCATCAACGGCTTCAGCTATTCGGTGACGCTCAGCGGCGCGACCGCGACGGTGACCCTGACCAAGGCCGCCGGCATCAGCAGCGGCCTGACCCAGACGCTGATCGATGGTGTGCAATACAGCAACCTCAGCCATGCGCCGACCATCGGCACCCGGGTCATCAGCTTGACCGGCGTGGCTGACACCGGCGGCACCGGCAATGGCGGTGCCGACAGCACTTCGCTGGCCATCAGCGCAACGGTCACGGTGCAGGCCAGCAATGATGCGCCCAGCCTCTCGGGCGGGCCGTTCGTGCTGCCGGGCACCGATGAAGACAGCAGTTCCAGCGGCCAGCTGATTGCAAGCATTCTCGCCGGGCTGAGCCATGGCGATGTCGACGGCGCCGGTTCGCTGAGCGGCGTCGCCGTGATCGGCAGCAGCGGTAATGGCTTCTGGCAGTACTCCAGCAACGGATTCAGTTGGGCCGACATCGGCGTGGTCTCCAGCAGCGCCGGCCTGCTGCTGTCGAGCACTACGCAAGTGCGTTTCGTCCCCGATAGCGCCAATGCCGGTAGCGCCAGCCTGACCTTGCGGGCCTGGGACCAGACCAGCGGCACGGCCTCCAGCAGCTCAGTACGCCACACTGGCGACACCACCATTAACGGCGGCAGCAGCAGCTTCTCGGTCGGCACCGCGCAGGCGCAGATCACAATCAGCGCGGTCAACGACGCGCCGCTGCTGACCCCGACTGCACCGGTGCTCATCGGCATCACTGATGGCCAGCTGAACAACCCCGGGCAAACCGTTGCCAGCTTCCTCAGTGGCGTAACCGATGTCGACACCGGCGCCCTTGTCGGTATCGCCATCACCGGCCTGAACAGCGGCACCGGCACCTGGCAGTACAGCACCGATGGCAGCACCTGGAGCGATATCGGCGCCGTGGCCGGCAACAGCGCCTTGCTGCTGCGCGGTAGCGACAAGCTGCGCCTGGTGCCCGACGGCGCCAGCGCCATGGTGGCAACCCTGACCTACAAGGCCTGGGACCAGACTGGCGCCTCGGCAGGGCAGCAGGGCAGCAAGGTCGACACCACGGCCAGCGGCGCCAGCACGGCGTTTTCCATCGCCAGCGACACTGCCAGCATCACCGTCACGGCGGTCAATGACGCGCCGAACCTGAGCACCAGCGCTGGCAGCGCGCACTTCGTCGAGGGCAACAACGGCCCCTCGACCCCGGTAGTCATCGACAGCGGCCTGACCCTGAGCGATTCCGACAACAGCACCCTGGCCAGCGCCAGGGTCAGCATTATCGGTAATTTCCAGGGCGGTTTCGACGTGCTGGCATTTACCAACAACCCGGCAACCATGGGCAACATCAGCGCCAGCTACGACGTTTCCACCGGCGTGCTGACCCTGACCTCCGCAGGCGCCGCTGCCACCCTCGCGCAGTGGCAGGCGGCATTGGCCTCGGTGACGTTCAGCAACCAGAGCGAATCGCCCAGCACGGCTACCCGGACCCTGAGTTTCGTGGTCAACGACGGCGCCCTGGACAGCCCGGCCGCGACGCGCGCCTTGACCGTGGCGACAGTAGACGACACGCCGGTGATCGCCACCAGCGGCGGCAGCGAAACCTACTTCGAGAACGCAGGGCCCGTAGCAATCGACAGCGGGCTGACGCTCAGCGACGTCGACAGCAACACCCTGGCCAGCGCTACCATCAGCATTACCGGCAACTTCCGCGCCGGCCAGGATGTACTGGAGTTCAGCTCCGGTTCGCCGATTACGGGCAACATCAACGCCAGTTACAACGCCGCGACCGGCGTCCTGACCCTGACGTCGGCGGGGGCCACCGCGACCCTTTGGCAGTGGCAGGTCGCCCTGCAATCGGTGGGCTATCGCAACGTTTCCGATAACCCCGACACCTCGACGCGCACCGTCTCGTTCTCGGTCAATGACGGCAACAGCGACAGCGCCGTCGCCAGCAAGGCCGTCAACATCCAGGCCGTCAACGACGCCGGGATCCTCAGCGTACCGAGCAGCCTGAACTTCAATGAAGATGCTTCTGGCACGGTGTCGGGCATTTCCATCAGCGATGCCGATGCCGGCAGCGGGCAGGTCACCCTGACCCTGAGCGTGGCGCTGGGCCAACTGCACGCCAACAGTGGCGCCGGCGTCACGGTCAACACGCTGGGCAGCGGTCTGATACTGGTCGGCTCGGTATCGGACATCAACGCCTTTATCGCCGCCAACGGGGTCTCCTACATCGGCGCCGCCAACGGCAACGGCAACGTCAACCTGACGGTGACCTACAACGATGGCGGCAACACGGGCAGCGGCGGGGCGCAGCTCACTCAGCGGGTGGTGACACTGGCCATTGGTGCGGTCAACGATGCGCCGGTCAACCAGGTACCGAGTAGCCAGAACGTCCTTCAGGACGGCTCGCTGACCTTCAACAACGGCAACGGCAACCTGATCAGCATCAGCGATGTTGACGCCGGCAGCGCCGCCTTGCAGGTGACCTTGACCGCCAGCAATGGCCTGCTGACGCTGTCGAGCCTCAGCGGCCTGGTGTTTACCGTCGGCAGCGGCACGGGCGATGCGAGCATGACCTTCACCGGCTCGCAAAGCGATATCAATGCCGCGCTCAACGGCCTGGTGTTCTCCCCGGTGGCCGGCTACCACGGTTCGGCCAGCCTGCAGATCACCACCAGCGACCTGGGCGGCAGCGGCAGCGGCGGGGCGCAGACCGACACCGACACCGTTAGCATCAACGTCGCCTCGTTGAACCCGCGGGTTACCGATGTCTCGGCGCAGAGCGCCAATGGCAGCTACAAGACCGGCGACAGCATTACCCTGACCCTGACCTTCGACCAGATGGTCAGCGTCGACACCACTGGCGGCATCCCGGCCTTGCTGCTGGAAACCGGCCTTATCGATCGCTATGCCACCTATGTGGCCGGCTCGGGCACTAACACCCTGACGTTCCAGTACACCGTGCAGGCCGGTGATACCAGCGCCGACCTCGACTACGCCGGCAGCGCCGCCCTGGCCCTCAATGGTGCAGTGATTCGCAACGCCACCTTCGACAATGCCGTTTTGACCTTGCCAACGCCGGGCTCCGCCCATTCGCTGGGGGCCAACCACAACCTGGTCATCGACGGCATCGCGCCGCAGGTTACCAGTGTCAGCGTGCCGGCCAATGGCACCTACGTCGCCGGCCAGCAGCTGGACTTCACCGTCAACCTCAGCGAGGCAGTGACGGTGACCGGTACACCGCGCCTGCAGATCACCCTGGACACTGGCGGCAGCGTGTTCGCCGATTACCTTTCCGGCTCCGGGACCGGCGCGCTGGTATTCCGCCTGACGGTCAGCAGCGGTCAGCTCGATAGCAACGGCATCACCCTTGGCAGCAACCTGGTGCTCAACGGCGGATCGGTTCGCGACCAGGCGGGCAATCTGGCAGGCGCGACACTCAACAACGTCGGCAGCACCACGGGCGTCAATGTCGATGCCGTGGCGCCGGTTATCGGCAGCGTCGCGGTACCGGCTGCGGGCAGCTACAAGGCCGGCGACGTGCTGAGCTTCACCGTCAACGCCAGCGAAGCGCTGATCGTCGATACCTCCACCGGTACGCCGCGCCTGCAACTGACCATTGGCGGGCTGAGCCGCTATGCCAGCTATGTGTCCGGCTCCGGTAGCGGCCAGTTGCTGTTCCAGTACAGTGTCGATGCCGGCGTCAACGATGCCGACGGCATTCAGCTCGGCAGCACCCTGGACCTCAACGGTGGTACGCTGCGCGACGCCGCCGGCAACGGCCTGGTGCTGGCCCTCAATGGCCTGGGCAGTACCGCCGGCGTGCTGGTCGATACCCTGGCACCCAGCGCTGGAGCGCTGCTGGCCATCGATGCCAGCCCGAGCAATGCCGGCAGCGTGCGCTACAACTTGACCTTCAGCGAAGCGGTCAGCGGTGTCGATGCCAGCGACTTCAGCCTGGTGTTCAGTGGCACGGCCAACGGCAGCATCAGCAGCGTCACCTCGCTGGACGGGCGCACCTACAGCGTACTGGTGTCCGGCCTGAGCGGCGTTGGCAGCCTGCGCCTGGACCTCAACAGCAGCGCCACCGGCATCAGCGACGCGGCCGGCAACAGCCTGAGCAATGGGCAGAGCGGCGCCAGCTACCAGATCGACCGGGTGGCACCGACGGTCAACAGCGTTACGGTGCCGGCCGACGGCAACTATGTCGCTGGCCAGCACCTGGACTTTACCGTCAACCTCAGCGAGGCGGTGATGGTCACCGGTACACCGCGCCTGCAAATCACCCTCGACACTGGCGGCACAGTGTTCGCTGATTATCTGTCCGGCTCTGGCACTGGCGCGCTGGTGTTCCGCCTGACGGTCAGCAACGGCCAGCTCGACAGCACCGGCATCAGCCTGGGCAGCGACCTGGTGCTCAATGGCGGTGCACTGCGCGACAGCGTTGGCAATGACGCGCTGATCAGCCTCAACAACGTCGCCAGCACCAGTGGCGTAGTGGTCGACGCTGTGCTGCCGACGGTGGCCAGCGTGTCGGTACCGGCAGCAGGCAGCTACAACGCTGGCGACGTGCTGAGCTTCACGGTCAATGCCAGTGAAGCGCTGATCGTCGATACCTCCACCGGTACGCCGCGCCTGCAGCTGACTATTGGCGGGCTGACCCGCTATGCCAGCTATGTGTCCGGCTCTGGTAGCGGCCAGTTGGTGTTCCAGTACAGCGTGCAAGCCGGTAACAACGATGCCGATGGCATCCAGGTCGGCAGCACCCTGGATCTGAACGGTGGCACAGTGCTCGATGCGGCAGGCAACCCCCTTAACCTGGGCCTGAACGGGCTCGCCAGTACCACAGGGGTGCGTATCGATACCGCAGCGCCACAAGTGGCGGATATCGTTCGCGTCGATGTCAGCCCGAGCAACAGCGGTTCGCTGCGCTACACCGTGAGCTTCGACGAGAGCGTCAGCGGCGTCGACCTGGCCGACTTCAGCCTGGCCTTCAGTGGCAGCGCCAGCGGGCGGATCAGCAGCGTGACGCAGCTTGACGGGCGCACCTACAGCGTCCTGGTCGACAACCTCAGCGGTGTCGGCACCCTGCGCCTGGACCTGAATCCGACCGGCACCGGCATCACCGATGCGGCCGGCAATGCCCTTGCAGGGGGCCTGCAAGGCAGCAGCTACAGTATCGACCGCGTGGCGCCAAGCGTGACTGCGGTGGCGGTGCCGGCGGCGGGCAGTTATGTCGCCGGGCAGGGGCTGGAGTTCAGCGTGCAGCTGGACGAAGCGGTGCTGGTCGATACCGCCGCTGGCGCGCCGCGCCTGGCGGTCACCCTGGACAATGGCCGGGTGGTGTATGCCGATTACGTTTCCGGCTCCGGCAGCAACACCCTGGTGTTCCGCCTGACCATCAGCCCGGGCCTGCAGGCCAGCAATGGCCTGAGCGTGGCGCCGAGCCTGGACCTTAATGGCAGCACCGTGCGTGATGCACGCGGCAACGATGCCGGCACCGGCCTGACCAACGTCGCCAGCACCGCCGGCATCCTCGTCGATGCCCGGGCACCGCGGCCTGCCGAGATCGTCGTGCAAACTCCGGCAACGCCTGGCGAGCGGACGCTGAGCTACACCTTGAGCTTTGACGAGGCGGTCAGCGGCGTCGATGCCGCTGACTTCAGCGTGCTGTCCAGCGGCAGCGCCACGGGGGTGGTGCAGTCGGTGCAGCAACTGGATGCGCGTACCTACCGGGTAACCCTGGGCAGTATCAGCGGCCAGGGCGGCCTGGGGCTGAGCCTCAACGCGCTGAACAGCGGCATCCGCGACGGCGCCGGCAATGCCCTGGCGGTGTCGATGAGCAGCCCGCTGTATCAGTTGCCGAACCAGGATGTCGGCGATCTCGAATTCCGGGTCAATCCGCCCGTCAGCAACCCGGCGGTGAGCGTACCGCTGCTGCAGCCACAAGTCCCGCAGTTGCCGTCGGTTGCCAGCACGTCGCCGATGCTGCCCGCGCCGCTGTTCGAGGAGCGCACGCTGGGCAGTGGCATCGACACCCTGGGCAGCATTTTCATTCACAACGGTCTCAGCGCGCCGAGCTTCATCGCCCAGGTATTTGCCAGCAGCGATGGCAGCGGCGACGGATCGGGGCAGGGCTTTCTCGGTTTTGGCGGCGGTGATGGGGGCGTGTTCGGCACCAGTACCTTTGCCGCCCTGTTTGCCCGCGAGGCGGCGCCGGAGGGCGAGTCGATGCGGGTTTTCGACGGCAAGCAGTGGCGCACCACCGACCCTGCCCAAGGCTTGCGCGCAGTGTTTGGCGCCGCCTCGCTGGAGCAGCAGTTGCAGGACATCAAGGACGCCGAACAGCGTCCCGTACGCGAATTGGCCATGGCTCTGGCACAGCCGACACAGATCGGCAACCGGACCTGAAACGCCAGCACTTATTCAGAGATGATCGAGCCGTACCAGGGGGCGGCCCAAGGATGAAAAAAAGTCAGAAACTGTTCAGCGCCAGCTTGCTGGCGCTGGCAATCAGCGGATGTGCGGTTACCAGCGAACCGATCGAGCGCAGCATCAGCGAGGAGCGCGCGCGCACCGACCTGGTCAGTATGTTCAAGGACCAGGAGCCGCTCAACGGCCCGCTGACCCTGCACCAGGCCATGGCCCGGGCGGTCAAGTACAACCTCGAATCACGCCTTAAGGTCATGGAAGAAGCCCTGGCCAAGCGCCAGGTCGACCTGGCGCGCTTCGACATGCTGCCACGCATGGCCATGGAAGCCGGCTACGCCGGGCGCAACAATGTCAGCGCTTCGAGCAGCCAGAGCGTGCAGACCGGTACCCAGTCCCTGGAGCCGTCGACCTCCCAGGACCGCGACCGTGAAGTGGCGGACCTGACCATGGTCTGGAACGTACTGGACTTCGGTGTCAGCTACGTCAGTGCCAAGCAGCAGGCCGACCAGCGCCTGATCCTCCAGGAACGGCGCCGCAAGGTCATCCACACCATCACCCAGGACGTGCGCTCGGCCTATTGGCGGGCGGTCGCGGCGCAGCGCCTGCTGACCCAGATCGACAGCCTGATGGGCCGCGTGGCCCAGGCCCGGGACAACAGCCAGCACATGAGCAGCCAGCGCATTGGCGACCCGGTGCAGTCGCTCAGCTACCAGCGTGCGTTGATCGAGGCGACCCGCCAGCTCGAAGAGCAGCGCCGCGCGCTGTCGCTGGCCAAGACGGAACTGGCGGCGCTGATCAACCTGCCGCTGAACACCGACTTCAGCCTGGCGCCGGAAGAGGGCTACACGGTGCCGCAGTTCAAGGGCGACTTCACGCGCTTGGAGCAACAGGCCCTGGCCAGCCGTCCGGAACTGCGCGAGCAGGACTACCAGGCGCGGATCAGTGCCGCCGAAACCCGCAAGGCCATGCTGCGCCTGCTGCCGGGGCTGGAGTTCTCGGCCGGCGGGCACTACGACAGCAACTCCTTCCTGGTCAACCAGAGCTGGGCGGATTACGGCGTCAAGGTGACCTGGAACCTGTTCAACGTGCTTTCGGCCCCGGCGGCCATCAAGGTCGCCAAGGCCGGCGAAGACGTCGCGGCGGCGCGCCGCCAGGCGATGTCGATGGCGGTGCTGGCGCAGTTGTACGTGGCCAACGCCAACTACAACGAGGCCGCGCGGCAGTTTCGCACCAGCGAAGAGCTGGCGGCACTCGACGGGCAGATCGCCGAGCAACTGCGCAACCGCTACCAGACCCAGAACATTGGTGAGCTGGAGCTGATCCAGGGCGAGCTGAACAACCTGCAGACACAGTTGAAGCGCGACCTGTCGTATGCCGAATTGCGTAATGCCTATGCGCAGTTGTACGTCAGCTCCGGTACCGACCTGTTGCCGGACACCCTGCCGGACGGCAAATTGGCGACCATTGCCTCGGCGCTACAAAACAGCGAGGCGCGCTGGGCACAGTGAGGCGATGCCTGGGTTCAGGGGCAGGGCCCGATCGCCTGGCCTTGCCAAAGCGCCCAGGCGGTCTCCCAACCCTGCTCGTGGGTTGCAGCCGGGATGATCACCCGTTGATTGCACCGGCTGGAGGCCTGCGTGCCGCGAAAACTGGCGCTGATCTCGGCGCTGATCACCTGGTCGCGGCCGCCCAGCAGATGGCGCTGGGGCAATGCTACAAGGCGTTGGCGATAGACCATCGGGTCGAGCGAACCGTTCAGGGGCGACAAGCCTTTAAGCTGTACCCATAAGCCTGGATCAAGATTGCCGGCAAGGGTCTGGATCTGCGCGACATCGTCCCGTTGCGCGGCCAGCAGCACGGCCAATGCCGCACCACCTGAATAGCCCACCAACTCGAACTGGCGATTGCCAACGCGCTGCTTGAGCCGGTCCAGGGCCTGGCTGAGGCTGGTCACCACCTCCTGGGAAAAACGCCGATCGGTCCACAGCGCCGCCGTGCAGCCTGCAGCCGAGACAAACTGGCAGGGCCGGGCAAGGTAGGCGTTGGGGGCTGGATCATTGATCGCCAGGCGCGCCACCAGCAGGTTGCGCGGGCTGGGGTCGAGGCTCGGCTGGCTAGCCGTGGCCCAGGCATGGCCGTCGCCCTCCAGGTACACCCGCAGGCGCTCGGTGGGGCGTTGCTCAGACGGCGGCAAGAGGACCAGCGGGAATGCCTGGCCCGGCACGATTTGTACGTGGCGACCGTGCTGTTCAGCCAGCTCCTGCAGCGCTTGAAAGGGGGATTGGCAGGCACCAAGAAGGGCGCTGACCAGCAGCGCCCCCAAGGTTCGACCGACGCCGGCCCACGGGCGTGGGCCGGCAAGGTGTTGACTCATCAGAAGTCGTAACGGACTTTCGCCGAGAACACGTCGGCATCGAAGCCCGACTTGCCGATGTAGTCGTAGTTGACGCCCAGGGTTACCGCGCCCAGCTTGTAGTCGGCGCCCACGCCGGCTTCATAGCTGTCACGCGCCGCCTTGGCACCGCTGGTCACGAACGGCGTGCTGCCGAGCAGGAAGGTCGAGGTGCTTTTTGCTTCGTCAGCGGCGAAGTCGTGATACGCCATCAGCTTGGCTTGCGGCTCCAGGGTACCGGCGCCCAGGGCGACGCTGCCGGCCACGCGCAGCCCGGCACCGAGCTCGATGGCTTCATAGCGCTGGTCTTCGACTTTGAGCGCTGCCGAAGAGCCTTTTTCACGGTAGCCGTCGATGTTGACCAGGCTGTAGCGGGCCGCCAGGCGCGGTTCGACCAGCACTTGCGGGTTGATGTGATAGGTGTAGCCACCGACCAGGTTCAGGCCCAGCAGGTCGCTGTCATAGTCGGCCTTGGCTTGGGTGCCGGCAATGCTGCGCTTGCTCTGGTTGTCGTTGAAGCCGTAGGTCAGGCTGGCATCGACGAAGTAGTTGCCGTGCTCGAAACCGCCGTAGAGGGTGAAAGCATGGCTGTCGACTTCGGTCTGGTTGCCGCTTTTGCCGTTGACGTCGGTGTTGATGAAGCTGTACGCCAGGCCCAGGGTCAGGTTGTCGTTGAGCTTGCCATCGGCACCGACGGCGATACCGCGGCTGTAGGCGTTGTAGCCGGCCACGCCGTCACGCAGGTCCTGGCTGGCATCGCTGTACAGCGACTGCACCCAGACACCGGCTTCCTTGAAGCCTTCACCCGAGGAGGCGCCGCGCAGCGAGCTGGTGCGGCTGCCGGTGACGTTGCTGACCAGGTTCTGGCTGGTGGTGGCCGCCTGGGTCGCGCCGCCGTTGGTTTCCGGGGTCAGCTCGGAGGCGAGCTTGGCGACCTGGGCTTCGTCGGCGTTGAGCAGGGCCTGCTTGAACGGGTCGTTGTTGGCCAGCTTGCTGATCATGCCGTCGGCGGTCAGGCTGCCCAGGGCTTTCTGGCTGTTGGCCGAGCCGCCCTGGTTGGTGATGATCTGTTCGACTTCTTCCTTGCCCTTGCCGGTGACCACGGCCACCACCTGGTTGTTGTCGACGGTGAAGCTGTCGACCTTGAGCAGCGCCGAGCTGCTGACCAGGTTGAGTTTGCCATTGGGGTCGACTGTTTCGCCGTCGGCGCCCAGCAGTTCGATCTGGCCGGCTTGGAGCAGGGTGTAGCGGCTGCCATTGGCGTTGAAGTCTTCGCCCTTGGCCGCCAGTTGCAACTGGGCGCCCTGGCCGAACTGAGTGGTACCGCTGACCTTGAGCACGGCGCGGTTGGCGTCGGTGGCGCTGCTCAGGTTCAGGCCCAGGGCCGAGTTGCCGGCGACGTACAGGTTACCGTCGATGCTGGTGTGCGGGGCTTCGAAGGTCAGGGTGGTTTTCAGGTCTTCGCTGAGGCCGCCGACATCGATCCAGCCGCCATCTTTCATGCGGATGTTGGCGCCGTCAGCGCGGCTGTCGGTACCGGTGAAGGAGGTGTCGCCTTCGATCTCGATGTTGCTCAGGTCGATCAGGTTGCCGACGATGACGCTGCCTTTGCGCAGGATCAGCTCGACCGGGCGGTTGCTTTGCGAGGCGTCGATGGCTTCGTCGGCAGAGATGATCGAACCGCTGTTGAAGATGTTGAAGTCGCCTTCGGCTTTGTACCAGGGCTGGGCACCCGGGCTGTCGAAGTCGCTGAAGCCGATGGCGATGGCGGCGTCTTCGGCGCGGATGGTGCCGGTGTTGACCAGGTGGTTGTTCATGCCGGTGAAGCTGGCGCCGTCGATGCGGATGCCCTCGGCGTCGTCGCCATTGGCAATGATGGTGCCGTGGTTCTCGATGCCGGCCAGGTCGACCATGTCGGTGTACATGCCCGAGCCGCTGGTGGTGGCGTCGATGCCGGTGGCGCCGGCGCCGGTGACTTCGATCAGGCCGCGGTTGATGACCTTGCCGACGATCTCGCCGCCTTCCAGGTTGATGCCTTTGGCATCTTCGCCCTTGGCGATGATCTTGCCGCTGGCGGCGTTGAGCAGGTCGCCCTTGATCACCGACGAGCCGGAGAAATCCACGGCGCGGGCAACATCACGGCCGCCGTCGTCGCTCAATGGCGCACCTTCGGCGTACAGCAAACCTTCGTTGATGACGCTACCGCCGATCTTGGCCGGGTCGATCATCAGCGCGTTGGCGCCACCGCCGATGGCAGAAATACTGCCCTTGTTGATCACGTCGCCGCCAACGCTGTTGGCCACCCACGGCTGCGTACCTTCCCACACGTCCATATCGACGCCGCCGGCGAAGTCGCCGGTGCTGTTGATGGTTGCGTTGAGAATCAGGTCTTTCTCGATGCTCGAGCCATTGAGCTCGATGGCATCTTCGTCGCTGCCGCCGCTGTAGGCGCCGTTGATCTCGAGGTTGCCGCTGTAGCGCTGGTGCTCGCTTTTGAAGCCGGCGTTGGTCAGTTGCACGGTTTCAGCGAGGGCGGGCAGGGCGGTGGCGGTTACGGCCAGGGCGAGCAGGGTTTTGCGGAACATCACGGGGGTCACGGTTCATTCCTTTAGCGGCGTTTTAAGTGCTTCGCTTCCGTGCGGGGCTGGACCTTGCGCTGACAAAAAGACAGGGCCACGCAGAAGAGCGCGGCGATGGTAAATTAGTTGACGTCAAAATGATATCACTTGCCTGTACAAGTGCTATTTGACCCGGAACGGTTGCGCCGCCATGAACGCCACCGGCAGCAGCGGCACGGCGAGGATCATCAACACGCCATCCGCAGTGACAGTGACCGGTGTCAGCAGCACCTGGGTGACCTTGCTCTTTTCCCTGTAGGCCGAAACCTGAAGGGTGTAGGTGCTGTTCAGCGTGTTGCCCTCCAGGGCGCTGATGTCCTTTCTCGCCTCGAATCGGCTGCCTTGAATTTTGTAGCGACGCACCAGGGCGTCCTGTTGCGTTGAGGCCATAAAGCCCAGCGCTTTTGCCTCGTTGATCTCATGTGCCTGGAGTTGCGCAAGCCCGGGAATCCTGAGCTCGAACTCGCCGTCCAGGGTTTCATACATGCTGACGTGAACCGGCAGAAACTCGGCCTGCATCCTGGCATGCAACCCTGAGCGAATCGCCTGCAACAGCGCGGGTTCGACGAGGATGAAGTAATGGTACTTTTTGCCCAGCACCACAAAGCTCTTCTGGTCTGCCGTCACATAGAGCTGGCCAACCTGCTCGGTATAGACTTCATCGCTGGCTCGCGGCTCGTACAACTTGCTGGTCAGGCAGCCACTGATGCTGGCGATGGCCAGTGCAGACACTGCGGCCCTGAGCAATCGTGACCTGGGTGGGGGCTTGTGCATGTTTTATCCATTCCATGGAGGGACGTTGGTGGATCATAACCTGCAAGTGGTGCGATAGCGTCTAACAAACTGCGCAAGGCAGGCCCGCCACAACAGCGGGCCTGCTGCATGGGTCAGAGCTTGGGCAGTTGCCCGACACGCCCCATCATTTCCGTCACCACCTGCAGGTCCAGAAGGAACTGCTCCACCGTCTTGAACTCGTTGTCGTTATGCCCGGTGTACTTGACGTCGGGCATGGCCAGGCCGAACTGCACGCCGTTGGGCAGTTCATGCACCGAGGTGGCGCCTGCGGAGGTGCCGAATTCGTGCTTCATGCCCAGGTTCTCGCTGGCAACCGCCAGCAGCGCCTTGACCCACTCGCCCTCGGGGTTGCGGTACATCGGCTCGGCGATCGAGTAGTCGAAGGTCGGGCTGATGTGGCTCTGCTTGCTCCATGCATCCAGCTTGCCGGCGATTTCGCTCTTCAGGGATTGCGGGCTTTTGCCCTTTGGCACCCGCAGGTTGACCGCCAGTTTCAAGGCTTTGTCATCGAGGCCAACGTAGGTCAGCGAGGTGGTCAGCGGGCCCATGAAACTGTCGGAGAAACCCACGCCCAGTTTGCCGCCCAGGTAGTCCAGGCCCCAGTTGTCGGCGGCGTAGCGAGCGGCGTCGGTGATGTGGTTGTGTTTGAGCGCAACCTTGCCATCAAGGCCGTTGATGAAGCCGAGCATCCGCGCCACCGGGTTGACCCCGGACTCAGGTTCAGAGGAGTGCGCCGAGACGCCAGTGACGGTCAGCTTTACATCCTTGCCGTCGACCTTGGCGCTGACCTCGAAATTGCCGCCATTGGCCTTGACGTACTCAGCGCCGGCTTTTTGCAGGCTGGCTGCCAGTTCGGCGGAGTTGTCGGTCACCAGGGTCGCCACCGAAGTCGAAGGGATCTGGTTGGTGGCCAGGCCACCGCTCAGGGTGGTGATTTCAGCGCCGTTGCCTTCGCCTGCGCGTCGGGCAAAGCTGGCCATGACCGTGCCGTAGCCTTTCTCGGCGATCACCACCGGGTAGCCACCGTCCAGCGCCAGGTTGTAGTTGGGCGTGGGGTTGCGTTCGAAGTAGTAGGGGATGGCGTCGCCGGTGGTCTCTTCGGTGGTGTCGACCAGCAGCTTGAAGTTGCGCGCCAGTGGCAGCTTTTCTTCCTTGATGATCTTCATCGCGTACATCGCCACGACGATGCCGTTTTTGTCGTCTTCGGTGCCGCGGCCGTACATGCGATCGCCAATCAGGGTGACCTTGAACGGGTCAAGGCGGGTGCCGTCCTTGAGTACCCAGTTCTCTGGCGTCACCGGTACTACGTCGGCGTGGGCGTGGATGCCGACCACTTCATCGCCTTTGCCTTCAAGGGAAATCTCATAGACACGGTTGTCGATGTTACGAAAGTTCAGGTTGAAAGCCTTGGCCAGACCTTTGATCTTCTCGGCGATCTTGATGAACTCGGGGTTGTCGTGCTGCTCGACGCCGTCGACCCGGAAGGTCGGGATGGCCACCAGCTCACGCAGGGTCTGGGTGGCCGCATCGCCGTACTTGACCCGCGCATAGATGCCCAGCAGGCGATGGATTTCGTTCTGTTGTTCAGCCGTCAGTTGCTGGTTGGCGAGGAAGGCGGCGATGCTCTGGTCGAGTTTGTCGGCCTTGCCGAGTTCGCTTTTCGCCAGGCTGGCGAGGAACTGGCGGAAGTCCTTGACCGAAGTGTCGCTGAAGCTCTTGAGAATGGCCGCGCTTTGCTGTGGGGTGATGTTGGCATAGGCAGGCGTGGTGATTGACGCCAGGCCAGCCAGCATCAAGGTGGCCGCAGCCAGTTTTTTCAGGGCGAAATTCATTGCGGGGGGCATTCCTTTGCAGGCAAATAATGAGAAAGGATGGGTGCAACAAAACATTTCCAAGCTACCACCATGAGGGCCTGGTACGGGAGTGCCTGAAGTGGGATGTGTCGCACAGAAACGTAAAAGCGACGCAGAAACGAAAAAGCGTCGGGAGGGGATGGCGTGGAGTTTTCAGTCAGCCGTGCACGGCTCGGCTTCGAAGCAGGCCTCCAGTGCCTCGATGTCATCCGGGCGGGGCAGGCTGATCCGGTGCGTCAACGACAGGGTCATGGCATCGGTATCGATGTGCAGGGTGTCGGTGAACAGGGGCAGCGCCAGGACTTCGCCACTGCGCAGGTGCATCAGCACGAAGGGCCGGTGCGCGGGCAGTTCGACGCAGAGTTGGCCGTTGTGGCCCAGGGCTGGAGCCGTGAGGTTGAACAGTTCGATGCGCAGCCTGGCGGGAAGAAAGTCGATTTGCTGGTCGATAGGGGCAGCGTTCCAGTAGGCAAAGTCGAAGTCGGCGGGTAGCCCGGGCCAGGGCTTTGCCTGCCAGGTCTTGTCATAGGTACCGGCCAGGGCCAGGCGTGGTGCCCAGTCCCGGCCCACCACCCCGAAGCCTGCCGGGCAGTAACCGTAGGTGGCCGACAGCTGGGCCATGTCGGCCGCACTGATGTCGCCGTCCGGGTGGTGAGTGATGTGCAGGTGGGTCACTGGCCGCTCGAGTGTTTCGATTTGCGGGGCTGCCAGGCGTTGCAGTGGCGTTTGCAGGGACCAGGCGTGTTTTTCGTGACGCTTTTCGATCCAGCCCCGGCCCAGGGGGTTGCTGTAGCAGACCTGATGGAGCAGGTAGGGCTCGGCGCTGGTGCCCGGGTAGCCGGGGTTGGCCAACACGCTGCTGCCGCCAAAGGCATACTCCCAACGCAGCGGCACGCAGGTGGCCGGCTCCGCGGCAGACAGGCGCCAGCCGCTGAACAGACCGTGTTCAAAGTAGCGCGGGCCGCTGAAACGCAGCTGTTTGTCGAGCAGTATGTCGCACGCGGTTTCGCCCTGAGGCGCACTCAAGCGGATGCCGGCGGTCCAGGACGTTGCCGGTTCGCCGCCGGGGGCGTGGGCATGGCCGTTGACGATCACATCGCAGCGCGGTTTGAACGGCGCCAGGTCGCTTTCTTCATAGACACTGCTGCGGCCTTGTTCACCGAAGTAGCGATCGGCGGCGCAGAGCAGGGCCGGTTCCTCAGCCATCACTTCGGCACTGCAGTGCCCCGGCTGGCCGGCAATCGGCAGCAGGCGATAACCAACCTTGATGACCACCACGGGATGTTCGTTGCCCCGCGGGTCGAGCGCGCTGAAACACACCGCGGCAAAGGGCGTCTGGTTGTGAAATTCCATCGTGGGTCCTTGAATTGATGTCGACATCCTTGCCGTTGATTGGGGTAGCGCTCTGAGCCTGAGCCTGAGGCTGCAGGGGACGCGTCAGGGGAATCTAGGTGGGTGGGGCTTGGTGCCTCAAGAGACGAGATAGAAATCAGAAGCGTCCTACATAGCTCTTTGCTTTTGTCTGTCAGATATGTCGGATGAGATCTGGATTTTTGTTGACTAGGGGCTGTTTCTTTTACGGGCATCAAGGGGCCGTCCGTGATTCCAGGTCCAGATCTTCCGGCCATTTCACCTTGGGCGCGAGGCGGCGGGTGAGATTGAAGGTGACCTTTTCGTTGTTCCAGTCCCGGGGTGGGCGAGTGAAGTGGGGTAATGCCTGCGGGCCTTGCTGCATGAATAGTTGGGCCATGGCCCAGTACATTTCGCCTTGTAGAATGTCACAGGAAAACGGGAAACGATCTAATACCTCGTTTGTACCTGGCTTAAGAACACTAATTGTTATGTTCTCTACTCTGGCTGTTCCAGGAACACAGCCTCTACAGGCTTCTGCGTGGAGGTCATCCCAATCGTATGCTACCGGGAGTACCCCCCAGGCAGCTCCATAGTTGGTGGCTGGTTCGGACGTGGCAGGTCGTACTTGCGCCCTGGAGCCGGATTGTCGAGAAAGGGTGGACTATATTTCATAGCGTCGTCGAATATGTACATTGGAAAGTGCTCTCTATGGCGTTTTGGTCGCGGCTTGTACGTTCTGCTTGGGCTGTAGCGAGTGGTTGTTGCAGTCAATGATCACCAAGTAGCAAGTCTCACAGGGGCGATAGGGTCAACCAAAACCAGACGACTTTTTCGCCGTCTATGGTCGGCATAGGGGCCTCGTATTCGAAAAAGCGCTTGCTGCCAGTTTTGTACTCACATACCCATGTTCCAGGATATGGACACAGTGACCCACTGAGTACACGAAGCCCGAAGCCAAGCCAGCGCCAGCGCACAATCTGATCTGCATGAAGCGGGAGCAGATCATTCACGCGCAGTTCGCATGACACGCACGGGTCGCTCTCAAGTTCCCAGCGCCCTGCGCGAGGAGCTGGCTCATGGCTGTTGGCGTAACGAGCCGGTTCCGGCGGGGTCTGGTCGGGGTCGCGCTGCCAGATAACAAAGCCGTCATCCGACTCATTGCTCAAGTGGGGCAGGATGTCCCCCTGTTCAAACACTCGGCGGCTGTCCGCCTGGCCGACCATGCGCCAAACCCCGGCTTGGAGGCATGGCATACCGGCGACGGCGCATGCCGGTGCAGGGGGTAGAGTGCACGTCTTCGTCGGCAGCGCGCCAACGCGCATGAAGGGTGTAGGCCAGTCGCTGTCGGCATCAAAGCGGCCCATCCAGCGACGGCCGTCCGCATCGGTGAAGCGCTCGTTAGGATCGCCGTCCCATTGACCAAATCCCAATAAGCCCAAGTCGTCGTAGCGAATGGGCTTTAACAATTTGTTCAACAGCATTGGCAACTCAGGCACGCCATACTCGGCGGGATAGAGCTCCGGTTGTTCGCCCAGTTCGATCCATAGGCCGCATTGCAATTCGGTGATACTGATGCGCGGGTGCGCCAGGGCGTTGTGCACTTGCTCACGCGTCAGGTCAAGTTTCTCGCGCCAGGGGTCGGCGAGCAAAAAGGCCCACGTGGGCGGGCGAATGCCGTTGAGTAACTCGTTGTCCATTCCGAACGGGTAATCGATATCCAAGCCGTAGAACGCAGGTGTCAAGGCGCGCTCCCAGGTGGTGACGGCGGCACGTGTGCCGAACTCCAGCGGGTTGGCCATGGCAAAGCCGCTATAGACCTGGTCGGCTTTGAGCCGGTCGATGGTCTTGAGCACAAATGTGCGCCACGCCTCGCGGTTGTCCAGCCACCACTGCCAGCGGTAGTAAAAGACAATCGATGAATAGGCTGTTTTCCAGTCGGCCGCTTTGAACTTGCTGCGCCAAAAGTAGCCGGCCGTCGTCGGTGAAGAGGCATGGTTTTCTTCATCGGTGAACTCGAAGACAAAGTATTCGTACGGCTCAGTCTTGCTGGCCAGTTTTCTAAGGTCAGGGCGGTGCAATGCATCATAGCGACGAGGGCGTGCAGCGGCGCCGTGCATGAAGATGCTATAGGGGTACCCGGCCAGCTGTTCAAACTCCTCGTGAATATCAACTAACAGTGCTGAAATTTCTTTGTTTTCTTCTTCTTTGGGTAAGAAATAGAAGGTTATAAATGGGCTGATACTGTGCCGAGCCTCATCTGTCCCCCAATATGAATTTGGCCACTCCTTGAGTAAATCAATAAAGTCGCGGCGCTCTTCGTCATCAAATAGTTCGTGCGTAGTGCTCATGGCTAGCTCCTTCCACCTTTGCCTTTCTGTACAGTTTTTTTCTTTTCTTCCGCTTCGAAGCCAGTGCAATCTTCCGGAACCCGCAGCAGTGCTACTTTTTCTTTGCCGATCTTCTCTCGATTCACCCCGGATTTTGGCGTCATGAGGTCGACGTATTCCTTTATCTGTATCGCCTTGGCCCAATCCCTGGGGAACTTGATTTCGACTGCCGCAAAAACGTTTTCGATTTCAAAGGGTTCTTGTCGGTACTCGACTACCACCAAGTCCGGTGCAAGGCTTCCCCGAGGTCGCGGCCAGAATGACGTCACCTTGCCAAAGCGCTTGGGCCGTGTCGGTGGTTCACCCAGCAGAGCTTTGCTGCTAGCACGGTTGTAATTGGGTTCTGCCTTGAGTGGGCTGTGCCAGTCCAGCGCTTCGTCAATGGCTTCGAAAAACAACGAGGCAGTGAGTTGCTTGAGTGCGATCTCGATTGTGCTGTTGACCAATTCATCACCCATCTTCTTGCGAATCCGTCGAGGTGTTTTGATGGGTATTTGCAACGCAGTGGTACACACCTGGCTAATGGCAGGGCGAAAGGGAACCTTGCGCTCAATGAACTCCTTGAACGTTATATTTTCATTGCCTCTTCTGGATACGGTGCTATTACCACCGTGGTCGACTTGAGCAAAGGTTGAACTCTTGGTGTCAACTTCCTGCGCCATCTTCTCTATGGTGGTTTGAAGCACTTGCTTGATCTTGTTTCTGCGTTCAGTAATCTCGTGCGCGAATTCGGCCAGATCTGCTGCGCTCTTTACTGCCTCAGAAACCTGATGCGCCCTGTAGGCGCGATAGGCGGCCTCGATGACACGCGCAATAGCGGCGGGGGCTGGCATCAGTCATCTACTCCCATGTAATAGTCAATCAATGCGTCCGGAAACAATTCATCGGCACTGTACTCAGCAGCTTGCCAGTCGATCGCAGCCACTTTTGACTGCCAGTCCTCGGTTATCCGTTGGTCTTCACGCATGACGGCCTTATGGACCTGCACGGCTTGGATGTTCTCGGTTGTCACCCAATCGGTTTCGCCTGAAGTGCGGGTCAAGCCTTCGGCGAGTACGCTCGCGCCAGTACTGATGCGGTACCGGTAACCTGAGAAGGCGCGTTGATCGTTCTTCACCAGTGTGTAGCGGCCCAAGAAATTGCCGAGTGGAGCGGGAGAGGGAGGTGCATGGGTAAACGAATTACCCGATCCGTTTGCATCGCAGGTCACCGTTCCCTTGAAATGGATGGTCAATCCGTCGAGGGTGATGCCCCTGGAATCGATGGTGATACTCCCGCCAGCGGCCTTGAGCTCGATTCGCTCGCCTGCGGCAACTTCGAAGCGGGTAGTCTTTTGCTCGATACTGTGGCGGGCAGACAGCTGATAGGCGTTTCTCACCGAATGTTGGGCGTTGCCTCCAACTTCGGAGTGATAGTCAGCGGCAATCTTCTCTACTCGATTGTTGGCTACCTCCTCGATACGATCGCCACCGATGTTGAGCGAGTGGTTGCGGCCAATGGTCTGAAAGCGATCACGCCACACCTGCAAATGCTGATCCTGCCCAACCTCAACCCGCTCATCGTTACCGACCCGTTCGCTGCGGTCGTGGCCGATCTCGATCTGCTCATCGCGCTCGACCTTCTCACTGCGATCATTGCCAACAAACACCCCATTGTTGTGTTTGATATGAACGTTCTTGTCCTTCTGGGCATGGATGAACACCTCTTCCTGCCCCAGCTCATCCTCAAAACGCAGCTCGTTGAAGCCCTGGCCCTTGTGGCTGCGGCTTTTGATGGTCATGCGCGTTTTGTGCTTGGGCAGTTGATACGGCGGCAGGTTGGTTTCGCGGTAGGCGCGGCCGGTGGCGATGGGCTGGTCGGGGTCGCCGTCCAGGTAGCTGATGATCAGTTCCTGGCCGACCCGGGGGATGGCCATGGCGCCCCAGGTGGCGCCGGCCCAGCCCTGGGCGACGCGGATCCAGCAGGAGCTGTGGTCGTCCTGGTGGCTGTCGCGGTCCCAGGGGAAGCTGACTTTGACCCGGCCCCATTCGTCGCAGTAGATCTCTTCGCCCGGCGGGCCGACCACGCTGGCGATCTGCGGGCCGTCGATGCGCGGCTTGGGCCGTAGCGGCGCTTTCCAGTCGGCGTCCCAGCGGATGGCGCTGGCGCTGAGCCGGTAGGCGGTGCCGCTGTCGCTGGCGAAGGCCTCTTCGAGCAGGCTGCTGTGCTGCGTGCCGTGGTGCTCGATGGCGATGGTGCGCCAGCGGTCGTTGAAGTCTTCGCGCGGGTGGTCGTTGAGGTCGAAGGCCAGGCCCGGCTGCAGGCGCGCGTCATCGCCTTCCATATGGGCCAGGCGAGCGTCGCTGCGCAGGGCGGTCAGGCGGGTTTTGGTGAAGGGCTTGCCGCTGGCGTCGCGCTTGTAGCGGCCGGGGTAGTCGTAGCGTTCGTAGTCGCTGTGCTGGTGGTCGAGGTCGCTGGCGCCGACGGCGTTGTGCTGCAGGTTGTAATAGGGGTGGGTGAAGGTGTAGTCGCGCTGCACCTGGCGCGCGCTGCGCACCTGTTCGGTGTAGTGAAAGCGCTGCAGGGCCGGCTCGGCGCTGTCGCCGCCGGCCAGCGGCTGGTAGAGCACCGGGCAGTGCTCGTGGGTGCCGATGGTGCCCAGGCCGCCGACGCGGTCGGTGAGCCACAGGGTATGGCCGTCGGCACGGTGCTCGAAGCTGTACAGCAGGCCCTCTTCGGCGGCCAGGCGGGCGATGAAGTCGAGGTCGCTTTCGCCGGCCTGGACGCAGTACTCGCGCGGCGGATGGTCGAAGCACAGGTAGGTTTTGACCTCGCTCAGGCGCTGGGCCTCGAGCACCGCGAGGATGATCTCGGGCACGCTCTGGCCCTGGAACATGCGCCAGTTCGAGCGCAGGCCGGCGCGCGCCAGGCTGGGTTCGAGCACGGCGCGGTAGCGGGTGCGGCGAAAGCCGGTGTCGCCCTGGCTGAACAGGCTGACCAGGCCGTGCACGTAGCGCACCGGGGTGTCGCCCCGCCACAGGGTGAACAGCGCGGCCAGGTCGAGCACGCGGTTGAAGTCGACGGCCGGGTCGTGGCTGGCCAGTTCCAGGCTCAGGCGAAAGGGCTGGGACAGGCCTTCCTCGAGGTGGAACTCGACCACCTCGAAGGCGTCGCCCTGCAGGGGCTCGAAGGTGAAGCGCAGGTCGCTTTGGCGGGGCATGGGGGGCTCCTTGTAGGGTCAGTCGACCAG
The DNA here is from genome assembly GCF_044743505.1 of Pseudomonas sp. NPDC087612. Taxonomy (NCBI): domain Bacteria; kingdom Pseudomonadati; phylum Pseudomonadota; class Gammaproteobacteria; order Pseudomonadales; family Pseudomonadaceae; genus Pseudomonas; species Pseudomonas sp. NPDC087612. The sequence goes on along the minus strand of NZ_JBIUWO010000001.1, from coordinate 292,861 downwards.
CCAGCTGGCGTCGCCGTTTTCCAGGGTGCCGCCGTGGTCGGTGGTATCGCCGACCCGGGCCACAGAATGGCCGCCAATGGTCATCGACGACGAGCCGCTGGTGATGCTGGCGCCGCAGCCGAGGGTGTCACCAACCCGGGCAATGGCGCGGCCGTTGACGGTGAAGCTGTCGGCGCCACTGTCGACCGTGGTCGGGCCGCAGGTGGGGCAGTGATGGTTGTGGCCAAGCAGTACGATGGCAGGCATATCGCCTCCTGATCGGTGCAGCAGGAAAGGGGTGCGCCACAGGCGAGCCGTGGCGCAACGGTACGGGCGCAGCGGTTAGGCCGGTTTGCGCCAGTCGTCAGAGGCCTCGGTGCCGGCCACTTCATGGCTCCAGCTGACCTTGCGGTAGGCCAGGCTGGTCTTGATCAGCTGGGTGTAGTTGGCGTTGTCGCTGTCCTGGGCATGGGGCAGCACGGTGTGGATGTCGACCACGGTGGCGTCTTCCAGCTTGGTGGTGAAGAAGTGCTCCTGCTTGCCGTCTACCGAGGTCCGAAACCACTTCACCTCGACAGTCGGCAGCATTTCGCCGGTGGCCAGGGCCTGGTAGAGCATCGGCGAGGCCTTGCTCAGGGCGCTGGTGAAGATCAGTGGCTTGTGCACCCGCTGGCCTGATGGCTGGCCGCTCTGCGGGTCGGTCGGGGTGGTGATCTGGTGATCGATTTCCTGGGCGAGGATCTCGTCCTCATGGCCTTCGACATAGACGTTGCCGACTGAGTCGGCGGTGAAGGCGCCCTTGGTGATGTGGCCCTGGTTCTGGCCGTGGATGCTGATGTAGGCAGGTGTTGGCATGACATGCTCCGTGTCGCGTTCGATTGAACGACCCGCAGGTCGCCACCGTCGCCATGACGGTGAGTGTGTTGGCCCGATGGGCCAGGCTTTGCAGGCGCCCGGGGGCGCGCTGAAAATCGTTCAAAGGCTGAGAATCCGTTCCAGCGACACCAGCACCTGTTCGCTGATGCTGTTCAGGCGCAGGGCGTAGGCGCTGTAGGCGCCCACCAGGACCACGGCGGCCAGGGCCCAGGGTGTCCACAGCGGCAAGCTGCGCTTGAGCCGGTAATTGCGTGGGGCAATGTTGCGCAGCGGCTCGGTCAACTGCGTGGGCGTTTCGCCCCTGAGCGGGCGCAGCACGCCGTGCAACTGGGTGATGATCTTCTGCACCTCGACCTCACCGTTGGCCTGCTTGCCGTACTTGCCCTTGAGGCCCACGCACAGGCACAGGTACATGAACTCCAGGACGTGCTGGTACTTGGCCGCTTCGCTGGACATGCGCGCCAGCAGGGTGAAGAACTTTTCGCCGCCCCAGGATTCATGGTGCAAGGCACTGAGCAACGGCTGCTGTCGCCACTCGCCATGAAAGCCCCAGGCGCTGCTCATGACCACTTCATCCACCAGCAGGCAGAGGCTGTAGGAGTAGGCCTTGAGGGTGCTGGGTTGGTAGTCGAGCTGGGCGACTTCTTCCATTACCGTGACGATCTGGTTGTGAATGCTCTGGCGCAAGGCCAGCACCTCATCGTGCGCGTCCAGGCTATGCAGGCGCAGGACCAGCCCGATCAGCGGCATGGCGGCATCACAGAGGGGGTTCCACGACAGCCCGCGCAAGTCGAACTGCGGGTCGCAGCGCAGCGGCCCGGGAGCGCCGGCGGGGTTGCCGGTTTTGTGCGGCACCGCGTCAAAGTGGAGCTCTTGATTGCTCGGCTCCTGGCTGGCATCACGCATCTTTTTCACTCCTGATGGCCCACAGCTGCAGCTCAAGCTCAGGGAAGTCACCGGCGATGTGTAAGCCAAAGCCGCTGGCGCTGTGCAGGCTTTGCCAGGCCGGGTCGTGGCGGTCGAGTTCGAAGTAGCTGAAGCCGGCGTGGAACGGCAGGTGGCGTGGCGCCACCGGCAGGGGGATCAAGGGGATGCCCGGCAGTTGCAGGCTGATCAGCCGGCCCAGGGTTTCGCTGGAACTGATCTTGATCTGCCGCGGCAACTGCTGGCGCAAGGTCTCCAGCGGCAGGTTGGCGCGTACCGCCAGAATGAACTCGGCGTTGTCCAGCAGGCGCTTGTCGCCCAGTGCGGCGCTCATGACGCCGTACTCCAGGGTTTCGATCGGTAGCGATACCGCCCGTGGTTGCAGCACCGTGCCCAGGGCCCGGCGCAGGGTAAGCTCCAGGGGCTTGAAGCACTGGTGCAGGCTGTCGTGCTGATAGGCCGGGCATTCCTCGGGCAGGTGGCTCTCATCGGTGAAGGTCACCAGCTCGCCGCAGGCCTGGGCAAAGGTGATGTACAGGCGTTCGGGGTGGATGTGGCGTTGCCGGTTCAGGTGCTGGAACAGCGGGTACCAGCGGTTGAGGGTTTGCAGCAGGTTGAAGTCGGTGACGTCGGCCACCCCGGACTGCCCGGGCGAGCCGATGCGTTCGGCCAGGTTGCGCGCCCGTTCACGCATCAGCCCGGTGATTTCGCCCAGGTAGCGCTGCAGCGCCGGCACCGCCTGCAATGACAGGCTGGTGGGATAGAACTGCTCGTCCATCACCAGGCTGCCGTCGGGGCGCTTGTCGTGGATCCTGCCCACGGCAATGCTGGTGAAGGCGCTGCGGTCATCGCGTTCGAGCATCAGTTGCAGGTTGGGGACCGCCAGGTTCATTTCCACCTGGTCGCCGCTTTCGCTGTGGATGTCATGCACCGGCTTGCGCTGGGCGATGTAGCGGCTGTTGGCGTACTGCTCGGGCCAGCGCACCTCCAGTCCTCCGGCGGATTTGAGCGGCAGCGTCAGGTAGACCACCTGGTTGACCAGGCCGCTGTCGCTGATTTCCAGTGGCGCCGGCGGGGCCAGGTCGCCGGGGATGTCGAAGACGCTGCCGTCAGGCAGGATGCCCCGCGCACGATTGATCGCCACCTTGGCAAAATTGAGGAACTCGTTGTTCAGCTCCAGCTCGCTGAAGCCGTACGGCGCCGGGTTGAGGCTCTCGACCCGCTGTTGCGCGGCGGCCTCCATAGCGCGTGCCTGTTGCTGGAAGTGCTGGGGTTTGACGAACAAACCCTCGTGCCAAATGACCGGGTGGCGTGAACTCATTGTCGGGCTCTCTGAAGGTAAGGGGCGCAAGCTGGCGTCATCGGGTTTCACCCTTGAGCTCGACTTGCGCCTGGCCAAGCTCGACCAGCAGCGCGTAGCGCCGGCCCTTGGGTTCGACGCGCAGCAGCTGCTTCCACTGGCTGACCTCCTCGTTGTGGTAGTCGGCGATCACCGCGACGAAGCGCGTCTGCTCATCAAGGGGCTGTGGGTCGATGAACTTGAACTGGCCGGGCCGCAACAGGTAGTCGTCGACGCGGATATAGGTGCTGCCCAGGGCGTGTTTCAGGTCGAGCGCCAGGGCTTGGGCACTGGCGCTGATCAGCAACGAGTCGTCGCTCAGTTGCAGGACCCTGAACGCCACCGGCGTGGCAATCAGTTGCGGGGCAAGGTGCTGTGCCGAGGTAGCCAGGTGGACGCCGGCAGCCTGGTAATCGCCCAGGGGTGACTCCTCGACCCAGGACGCCTGGGGTTCAGGCGCAGGTTCTTCACGCACGGGTGATTGCGCCGGGGCGTTTTCGTACAGATGCTCGAGCACCGCTTGCAGCTTGTCTGCCAGGGCCTGGGGGCTGCTGGCCTTGATGTCCAGGCGGTAGGGCGCCTCGGCGGGGTGTTCGGCGGCCATTGGCGCGTTGCCGGGGTTGACCAGGCGGCGGTTGACGTCATCGCTGGCGTGCAGGCTCAGCGAGTACTGGCTGGGTTGATCACCGGGCCCGCCCACCGGCGTCGAAGGGTCGACGATCACCTGGCCGAGCTTGCCCAGCAGTGTGCAGCCGCCGAGGGTCAGGGCTGCCAGCAGCAACAGTCCCAGGCGCAGTGAGCTGGTCGCTGCCGGGTGTTTCCTGCCACGCGCAACAGGCGGGTGGCGGTGGTTGGGTGCGGGCTGGCGATGGGCTGTTGCCAGCGGTATCGACGGCGGTGCGCCCAGGCCCAGCAACGGGTCGTGCTGTTCGCGCGGATCCAGTGGCCGGCACAGGCGATCGAAATCCGCGCACAAGGCCGGGGCAGGCACAGGCGCTGGCTGCAGCGGGCGGGTATTGGCGTGCCAGTCCTCCAGGCCGTCCTCGTGCCCGCTGAGCAGCTCGGCCAGCGAACGCTGGCTCAGGTGGCGTGGGTCATCGTCGGTACAGGCAGCGCTGTGCAGGTGCACGACGATCCGGTAGACACCGACCTTAAGCCAGTCGCCTTCGTTCAGGCGAACGGTGGCGCCGCGGCCCAGGGGCAGGTCATGGCCATTGAGGTAAGTGCCGTCGCACAGGTCGGTGACACAGAAGCGGCCTTCATGCCAGTGGATCCGGCAGTGCTGCGGGCGCACGCGGCCAGAGCGGTCACGCAGCAGCCAGTCGCAGCCGTGGCTGCCGATCAGGCCGCCGCGGTAATCCATGCCCCGGCTGGGCAGGCAGCCATGCAGCAGCTGCGCCGGATTAGCGATCACCAGGGTCAGCTTCATGCGCGCCCCCTGATCCGTACCACGGCAGGGTGGCGCTGTTGCTGGTTCTCGATGAAGCTGGTCCAGCCCAGGTGGGTACCGCCCTGGCGCTGCAGGTTGAACGGCGGTACGTCCTCTGCGCACAGGTGCAGCTCCAGATCGTAGGCGGTCACGTCGCGCAGCAGAAACTCCAGCAACTGGCGCAGGCGGGCGAACTGCGTACCACTGGGCAGAAACTGGCGAAAGCGCGCCTGGGACAGGTTGGGGATCACCAGGGTGAACTTGCTGGCGCGGGTCCGGGTGCGCTCGCCAACCACGAAGCTGTTGCCCAGCTGGCCGTTGCGCTCGCCCAGCACCAGGCGCTGGCGCGAGGGCACGGGCACGGTGCGCCGTTCGAACTCACGTAGGTAGACGCCCTGTACATCGAAGCAATGCTCGACGATGCCGGACACCATCGACGGCGGCCGGCTGCGGCTGGCGATCAGCCCGGCAAAGCTCAGCAGGCGGCCCCAGGGCAAGGGCGTAGCACCGCGCAGGTCGTTGTCGTTCAGGCCGATCAGAGAAAACACATAACGCGAAAAACGGTCGCGGGCCCCGGGCTGGAAGCGGATGTAGTAGCGGTACTTGCGCCAGCTCTGGTGCAGCAGGGTCAGCAGGCGATGATTGAAAAAGTCCAGGAATGCCGGGCGAATCCCGCGCTCCTGGGCCTGCTCGTAAGCCAGGCGGTCGAGGTAGTAGGCGGGCAGGGGCGAGTCGCTGCCCTGCAGGCCGAAGAAGCTGGTCTGCATCCGATAACGCTGGTTACCGCTGCCGTCGTCGGCCAGCACGCCCGCCTGGGTTACGTCGGACGCCGGAAAGCCGAGGCTGGCCTGGCTCTGCAGGCGAACCCGGCGGCGCGTGGCCAGGGCCGCAGGCAGTGCTTCGAGGTCGTCGCCGTGCAGGGCGTGCAGGTGCTCGAGCAGGCGATGGAACGAATAGTTGCGGGCGTCGGCCAGCAGCGCTTGGGCTAGATCAGGGGTTGCCTGCCGGTCAACAGTGGCCATTCATAGTGCTCGTTGTTGGTGGTGTTGATCACTTCCAGGCGATGGAAGGAATTGATGCTGGCGTAGAGGGCAAAGAAGCGTGACAACACGCTGGCGAACAGGTACAGGTCGCCCTCGCAGAGAAAGGCCTGCTGGTCCAGGTGCAGGCAGGTCTGCAGGCCGCGCACCGGCAGGCCCTTCATCAGCCAGTCGACCGCGCAGGTCTGGGCCTTTCCAATGCCATTGAGGCGCTTGCGTGTGGCCCGGGCCTGCTGCAGGTCATGCAGGGCGGCAAAGTCGTAGGCGCGAATCACCGCCTTGAGCGGCTCGGCCGACAGCAGCGACAGGTAGTTGAGCGACAGGTTGGAAATCAGCGTCCAGTGCAGGCTGCTGTCGAGTACCGGCCGGTAGGCGCGGGTCGGCGCGATCAGGTTGGTATAGGTGGCGAACGAAGGCGTCGCCTCGGTCGACAACGACAGATCGCCGACCCCCAGGGCCTGGGGCAGGTCGCGGTTGCTGCAGGTCAGCTCGATCGAGGCGGTTTCGCGCTCGCCGATGTACAGGCTCTCGTCGCCGCGGACAAAGGCGATGCGATGGATCAGGCCATCACGGCCATGGGATTCTTCGATGTGGGTGCGAAAGTACAGGGCGGTGCGCCCGCGGGCGAGTTCGATCTCGTGCTGGAACGACTCGAAAGGGGTGAAGGTGCGAAGCGGCTCGCCCTGGCGTTCCTTGTCGCTGGCATCCCAGCCGGCCACCCGGTCGACGCTGAATACCTCGTACGCTTCAGGGTGCTTGCCCGCAGGCCGGATACGCCGCTCCAGCTGGCGTCCGTCGAGGGCAATGGGCTCGGCATCGTGGCTGAACAGGTTGACCGCCGGTGCGCAGTACAGCTGCAGGTCGCGGGTGCACAGGCGCATGTTGGCCGGCATGGGCCGGGAGAATTCGAACTCGAAGCGAATCTGCCCGCAGCTCAGCGCCGGCCATACCCGGGCAAGGCCAGTGAGGCTGAAGAAGTGAAAACGCTGGGGGAAGACGAAGTACTCCTGCAATATCCGGTAGCCGTCGAAGACATTGCGCGGGTAGGGCAGCAGCGCCTCTTCGGCGCTGAACCCGGGAAAGCCGATGTTCTCGGCCGACAGTCCGTAGGTGTTGCCATCGATCTGCAGGGTCAGGCGTTTCAGGTAGTGGGCAATCCACAGGTACAGGGTCTGGGCCGTGGCGTCGTCACCGCTGAGGTGAAAATCCAGTTGCTCGCACTCCAGGCTGTTGAGCGGTTGCGGGGTCAGCACCTTGAGATCGATGCGCAGCATTGAGGTCTCGCGGCTGTGCGCATCACTGACCTCTTGCATGGCCAGGGGGAACAGGCTGACTTCGGTACAGGTGCGAAACTCGCACGACACACCATCCACGGGCTTGGCGAACAACCGCGTGCCCTTGGGCAGCACTTTGCGCCGGGTGATCGCGTCAGGCCGCGGCTCGAAGCGCACGATGGTGGCGCTGGGCAGTGGGCGCAGGTAGTTGGGCCAGAGCATCTGCAGCAACGGATGGGTCAGCTCGGGCAGGTCGTCGTCGATCTTCATGCCCAGCTTGGCGGTGAGAAAGGCGAAGCCTTCCAGCAGGCGCTCGACGTCCGGGTCGCCGGCCTGGTCGCCGAGAAACTGCGCCAGTTGCGGGTTGTCTTCGGCAAACTCGCGGCCCAGCTCGCGCAGGTAACGCAGTTCATCGGCAAAGCGTTGTTTCAAGCTCATGGTCTTCTCACTTCACCCGGGTGTAGCCGTCGCGGCCATGGATGGCCACTTGCAGTTGCACCTGTTCTTCCCTGTGCTCGAGCCGTACCTGGCAGTCGAGGCGAAAGTTGAGCTCCAGCGGCAGGTCCGGGTCAGGCTGATAACGCACACCGGTGACCTTGATCCGCGGCTCGAATGCCTCGACCGAGCGGCGAATGTCGGCGCTGATGGCGATCAGCAGGTCGTTGCTGCCCTGGGCGGCACCGTTGAAATCGCGCAGGCCCAGTTCAGGGCTGCTTTGCGAGCAGCCCTGGCGGGCGTTGAGCACCTGTTCAAGGTGCCGCTTGATCGCTTCGATCGCCTGCCGGGCCTGGCTCTGCGCCGTGCCCGGGCGGTAGTGCGGGGCGTCGGGCTCGAGGCGCTCGAACAGGCTGTTGACGCTCATCTACTGGGTGTCCAGGCGGCCAACCAGCGAGATCTCGAAGTTGGCGCCCATGTACTTGAAGTGCGGGCGCACCGCCAGCGAGACCTGGTACCAGCCCGGGTTGCCGGCCACCTCCTGGACTTCGATCTGCGCGGCGCGCAGGGGGCGGCGGCTGCGTACGTCGGCGGACGGGTTGTCCTGGTCGGCAACGTATTGCTTGAGCCAGGTGGTCAGTTCGCGCTCGACGTCCTGGCGCTCCTTCCAGCTGCCGATCTGCTCGCGTTGCAGCACCTTGATGTAATGGGCCAGGCGATTGACGATGAACAGGTAGGGCAGCTGGGTGCCCAGCTTGTAGTTGGTCTGCGCTTGCTGGCCTTCGCGGGTCTTGGGGAAGGTCTTGGGTTTTTGCACCGAGTTGGCCGAAAAGAACGCCGCGTTGTCGCTGTCCTTGCGCATGGTCAGGGGGATGAAGCCGGCTTCGGACAGCTCGAATTCCTTGCGATCGGAAATCAGCACTTCGGTGGGGATCTTGGCCTGCAACTGGCCCATGGCTTCGAACAGGTGCACCGGCAGGTCATCGACCGCACCGCCCGATTGTGGGCCGATGATGTTCGGGCACCAGCGGTAGCGGGCAAAGCTTTCGGTGATGCGCGAAGCCATTAAAAACGCCGTGTTGCCCCACAGGTAGTGATCGTGATTGGCGTCGATGCCCTCGTCGTAGCAGAAGCTGCGAATCGGGTTCTCGGTGCTGTGCCAGGGCGAGCGCAACAAAAAGCGCGGCAGGGTCGCGGCCAGGTACTTGGCGTCTTCCATGTCCCGCAGGCCGCGCCATTTGGCATGCGCCGGGCCTTCGAAGATGTCGTTGACTTCCTTGACCGCGGCCAGCTCCTGGAAACTCTTGAGGTTGAAAAACTCAGGCCCTGCGGCCATCACGAACGGCGCATGGGCCATGGCGCCAACCGCTGCCACGTAGCCGAGCAACTTGATATCCGGCGACGACGGGCCGAAGGTGTAGTTGCCGATCATCGCTGCCACCGGCTCGCCACCGAACTGGCCGAAGCCTGCGCTGTAGACGTGCTTGTACAGGCCGCTGCGGGTGATGTCGCCGGCATTGTCGAAGTCGTCGAGCAACTCCTCCTTGGTGATATGCAACACCTCGAGCTTGATGTTCTCGCGAAAATCCGTGCGATCGACCAGCAGCTTCAAACCGCGCCAGGCCGATTCCAGTTGCTGGAACTGCGGCTGGTGGAGGATCTGGTCGATTTGCCGGCTCAAGGCCTGGTCGATTTCGCTGATCATCTGGTCGACCCGGTGTTTGTTCACCGGTTGCTGGTGATCACCGCTTTGCAGGATCTCGCTGATGTAGGCGGCCACCCCCTGGCGGGCGATGGCGTAGCCTTCCTGGGCAGGGCGGATCGTGGTGTTGGCCAGTAGTTGATCGAGCAGCGAGGCGTGTTCATCGGTCGTCAGGACCTGGGCTGCAGCGCTTTCCTTGGGCATGGTGGGTTCTCCGTTCATAACTGGGATGCAGGGCAGGGGAGTCAGTGTTAGTTACGCGGTTGTTATGCGTCGGTAACCGTATTTGTTGCATCCAGTACCAGGTCGAGTTCCTGGGCCAGGCGCTGGCGAGTGGCTTCGTCACTGAGCAGGCTTTGCAAGTGCTTGCGAAAGGCCGGTACATTACCCATCGGCCCTTTAAGGGCGACCAGTGCTTCGCGAAGTTGCAGCAGTTTGTTCAACTCCGGTACTTGCCGGGCGATGGCATCCGGGCCGAAGTCATTGATCGAGCGAAAGTGCAGGTGCACGTTCAGGTCATTGTCGCGGTCGGCGCACAGTGTTGACGGTACTGCCATCTGCAAACCCACCTCAGCCTCGGCCAGCACGGCGTTGAAGCTGTCCTTGTCAATGCGCACCGGGCGGCGCTCCTCGAGGCTAGAGGTATCGCCGCGGCCCAGGAAATCCCCGGTGACCAGCAGTTTCAGCGGCAGTTCGACTTCTGCCTGCTGATCACCGGTAGCGGGCACATATTTGATATTGATGCGCTCTTTGGGGGCGACGGAACCGTGCATTTTAGACATGGGAATATCCATTTCAGGCTGTAGGTCATTTATATTAGGAATGGATCCAATACCCTTTGTCATGTCGGATGTTTCCTAAAATGTTCTGATTAATGCGTAGGACAATTCGCCAATGTTCTGATTTGCGTTTAAGACTGTGTTTATATTTCTTACTTGCTCTTCCTGTATTTGGCGATTTGCTGATTTTTTACCTGTTGCAGCTTGCATTTCATTTTTTAATTGAGCGATGCTTTAAATGCGTTTTATTCGATTGAACAACTATCGGCAAACTTGCATGAGTTGCAGCTGAGGAGTGGCGATGGGCGCTATGGGCAAGGAGTGGCAATACAGGTGGCTGGGCCTGTGCGTAGCGGTATTGCTGCCAGCCAGTGCGCTGGCGGCGCCGGACTGCACCTCGATCGTTTCGCCGCTCAAGCGCCTGGCCTGTTTCGACGAAGCCGCCGGTACGCCACCGGGCCCGGCGCCGGTGGCGAGCCCGGCTTCGCGGGTAGGCCTGGTACCGGCTGTCGTCGACCTGGTGCAGCGCAATGAGCAGCGCCGCGCCGCGGACGACTTTCGCTTCCTCGCATCGCTCTGGCCCGAAGCCGATGATGACAGCCGCCAGCGGATGATCATTTCCGCGCCGGCGCTGGGCGTCGCGCCGCCGCGGCCTTACCTTGCGATCAGCTGCGAGGCGAATATTTCCCGGGTGCAACTGGTGCTGGATGAGCCGCCCGGGCCCAACCGTATCCGCCTGCAACTGCTCAAGGACGGCCAGCCGGTGGCCGATGCCTACCCGTGGCAAGTACTCGACGATGCCGGTTTGGTGGTTGACGCCGGGCGCGGGCTGCAAGCCATTGCCCTGCTGCGGCGCATGGGCGGCGGCCAGCGCCTGAGGGTGAAAAGCGATTACCCGGCACTGGACGGGCTGGTTTTCGATGCGCAAGGTTTGGGTGAGCTGATCGAGCAGGAGCGCCAGCTATGTCGCTGGTGATCGACCTTGCGGCCGGCGCTCTCACGCAGTTGTTGGCGCCCATCGAGGCCGACCGGCCCGCCGGTTATTTTGATGTGGAAGATGAAACCTTCCAGGCCATCGACCAGGAAATGGTCAAGCTGGGCGGCCTGCGCGAGAACACTATCGACTGGCCATACATCGATGAAGCCTCGCGTCAGTACCTTGCCACTCAGTGCAAGCACCTGCGCATTCTCGGCCATCTGCAGGTGGTGTGGCTGCGCACCGCAGAGTGGGGGCACTGGAGCGCTGCCCTGACGCTGCTGGCGGGCATGGTCGAGCATTACTGGGACAGTGCTCACCCGGTGCCAGGGCCGACCGGCTACCTGAACAAGCGCAAGCAGGTGCTGCGCCTGCTCGAGGGGCTCGGCCAGGCCCTGCCGAGCCTGCAGCGTAGCAGCTTTGCCGAGGTTCACCAGACCGACGCCGAACAGGCCCTGGCCAGCTTGCTGGACGGCATCGACACCACGCGGCTCGAGCCCGCAGCGATCGAAGCGCTGCAATTGCAACTGGGCAAGTACCGCGAACGCTGCCTGCCGGCCCCGGCAGGTCGCGCGGTAGCTGCCGATGCCGGCCTGAGCCCGGCGTTCTTCGCAAGCACGGCGCCGGTGGGCAATGAGCGTGAACAGCGCCGGGCCTTGCTGAACATGGCTGAACAGATCAACCAGCAGGACCCCTACGACCCGGTGGGCTATCAGTTGCGGCGCTTCGCCTTGTGGACCCCTGTGCGCACCGCGCCGTCGGTCACCCGCGAGCGGCGCAGCGAACTCAGCGCGGTGCCCCGGGATATCGTCGACAGCTACCACGACGCCCTGGCCGCCAACAACGTCGAGCCCGCGTTGCTGATGCGCATCGAGCGCAGTGTTGGCGCCTCACCCTACTGGTTGCGCGGCAGCTTTTTGGCGGCCAGCGTGGCTTCGCGCCTGGCCATGGACGAAGTGGCGGGCGCCATTCGCCAGGCCTGCGAACGCTTCGCCTGCCGTTTACCGGGTTTGACCAGCTTGTGCTTCAGCGACGGCACGCCGTTCGCCGATGCCCAGACCCTGGCCTGGATCAGCGGCGCCGATCAGCCCGAGGCGGCGCACAGCCCGGTGCAGGAGTTCGCCGGGCTGCGCGACGAACTGATTGCCCAGCTTGATCGCGAAGGCGTCGAGGTCGTGCTGTTGCGCTTGCAGGAACTGCAAGCCGAGCAGCAGGCCCCACGCCAGCGCTGCTATGCCACGGTGATTGCCGCCGACCTGTTGGCGGCCCGCGGTCTGGCGTGGCTGGCGGACGATCTGTATGCCGGCGTTGCCCGGGTAATGCGCGAGACCAGCGCACAGGGCTGGGAGCCACAGTTGTACCTGAAGGTGGCACAGCGCTCTGGCGCCGACCCGCTGATCACTGCAGTCAAGGAGTAGCGAAAATATGGATAGGGTCTGGAGTCACCTCAAGCGTTGGCGGCTGCCGATGCTGCGCCAGTTTAACCGGTCACTGACGTTGCTGGTGATGCTGGGCGTGCTGCTGGTGCTGGGCGCAATCTGGTGGCTGGGCCCACAATGGGTCTGGAATGACCATCGACCGCTGGCGCCACTGCCCATGCGCGTGGCGGCCAGTGTCGTGGTGCTGGTAGCGCCGCTGCTGGCCTGGGCCTGGCGGGTACGCCGGCGATACCAGGCGTTTCAGGCCGAGCGCCAACAGCAGGCGGCGCGCCAGGCCGACCCCTGCCTGCCCCATGTACAGGCCCAGGAGCGGGCGCTGGCGCGCAGCCTCGATCACCTGCTCAACAACATGGAGCGCCGCCGCTCGCTGTACCAACTGCCCTGGTACCTGGTGCTCGGGGCGCAGAATGCCGGCAAGACCAGCCTGATTACCCGCTCCAACCAGAGCTTCGCCCTGTCTCAGGTCACCCGCGCGGGCGCCAGCGCCCAGCAGGATCCCGATCTGGCGTACCCGATCGACTGGTGGATAGGGGACGAGGCAGTGCTGTTCGACCCGCCGGGCGAACTGCTCAGCCAGCCTGAAGGGCCATTGCCCCACGAAGCCAGTGCCGAGGGCGAAGACAGCGTTCAGCAGGGGCTCCCCGTCGGTACTCACCAGCGGCTGTGGCTGCATCTGCTCGACTGGCTGGCCCGCACCCGCAGCCGTCGCGCCCTCAATGGCGTGGTGCTGGTGATTGACCTGCAAAGCTTGCTGACCCAGGCGCCGGAGCAGCGCAAGGCCCAGGCGAACTTGCTGCGCACACGCTTGTATGAACTGACCCGGCAGTTGGGCACCCGCCTGCCGGTGTATGTGACCCTGAGCAAGGTCGACCTGCTGGAAGGTTTCGAAGAGTGCTTTGCCCGGCTTTCGCCGAGCGGGCGTGAAGCATTGCTGGGCTTCACCTTCAGCCTGGCGGCAGTGGACGACTTCGATGCCTGGCAGCAAGAGCTGGCCAGCGGTTACGACAGGTTTGTCGAGCTTCTGGGGGCGCAGGTATTCGACAGTTGCGCCCAGGCCCATTCGTTGAGCGAGCGTCAGCGGCTGGTGGCGCTGATGCGCCAGTTATCCGGCCTGCGTCCGGCACTGCTGGGTTTTTTCGCCGAGATGCTCGGCAGTGACTGCTTCACCACGCCGGCACTGGTACGGGGGGTGTACTTTTCCTCGGTGTACCAGCAGGGTACGCTGAGCAACGCCTTCGTCGACGAGGCCGGCAAATCCTATCAACTGCCGTCGCCGGCAGCCGAGGTAAAGCCTGCCGGCGGCAAGGTGGTCTATTTCGCCCAGCAGCTGTTCCAGCGCGTCATCTACCCGGAGGCGGGGCTGGCCGGCGACAATATCAAGGTCGCCCGCAGCAAGCGCCGGCTGTTGCTTGCCGGGTTTGCCGTCGCTTCATTGGGCTGCTTGCTGGCGGTGGGACTGTGGCAGCTGTACTTCAGCGTGAACCGTGACAAGGCGGCCAGCGTCCTGGCCAAAAGCCAGGAGTTCAGTGCACGGGATATCGATGCCAAGGTCGACACCACTGGCCGTAATCTTTTGGCGCCGCTGGACCAGATTCGTGACGCGGTGTCGGTGTACGGCGACTATCGTCAGGCCTGGCCGCTGCTGTCCGACATGGGCCTGTACCAGGGCAAGAAGATTGGCCCGACGGTGGACGAAGCCTACCTCAAGCTGCTGTCCAAGCGCTTTTTGCCGGCCCTCGCCAGCCGCGCCCTGGAAGCTGTCTTTGCTGCGCCTACCGGCAGTGACGAGCAACTGCAGGCGTTGCGCGTGTACCGCATGATTGAAGATCGAGGCAATCGCCAGGCGGCCATTGTCGAGCAGTGGGCAGCTCGGCAATGGCAGCGCGCCTACCCCGGTCAGGGGCAGGTGCAAGCCGACCTGATGCGCCACCTCGACTACGCGCTGAAGTACGCCGACGCCGATCTGGCGCAGCACCACGAAAAAATCGCCCAGGTGCAACAGGCCTTGCGTCAGCGGCCCATGGCCGAGCGGGTTTATCTGGCTCTCAAGCGCCAGGCGCAGGCGCGTCTGCAGCCGGCGCTGGACCTGCGCAGCGAAGTGGGCCCGGCCTTTGACATCATCTACCAGGTGCCGTCCGCCAGTGAGGGCGACAGCCTGTTGCTGGCTCCGCTGCTCACGGCCAAAGGCTACAAGGCTTACTTCGAGTCGGGTAGCCGTAACCTCATCGAGCTGGCAATGATCGACCAATGGGTACTCGGCGAGCGTCAGCGCCTGGATTACTCCGAGCATGACCGCGAGGTGCTCGGCCAGCGCGTTCGCGCCCTGTACCACGCCGACTATGTGGACAGCTGGCGCCGGGCACTGAACCAGGTTTCGATCGTCGATTTTCGTGACCTGGGCCACGGCGTGGCAGTGCTTGAGCAGGTAACCGGGCCCGGCGCACCGGTGCGCCGCCTGCTGGAAACCCTGCGCGACAATACGGTGATCTTTGCGTCGCTGCCGGTGGCCGAAGTTGAGCCGTTAGCCGGTGCGCAAACGGCAACGGATGGGCCGCCCCAGGCGGTGGCGATCCGCCGGGCATTTTCCGGCCTGGCGGAGTTGATCACGGCCCAGGCTGACCGGCCGTCCTACTATGACGAAACCCTGCGTGCGGTCAGTGCGGTGTACGACTACGCCAAGACCGTGCACGACAGCCCCGACCCGGGCAAGGCCGCATTGAAAGCGGTGTTGCAGCGCTTCGCGCTGGGCGGCGCCGACCCGATTGCCAACCTGCAGCGTATCGCCGCCGGCTTGCCCGAACCGCTCAACCAGCAGGCCAGAAAGCTTGCCGACCAGACCGCGCAGGTGTTGATGATCGCCGCCCTGGGCGAGCTGGAAAAGCGCTGGGACAGCGAGGTCTACAGTTTCTACCATGAGCGCCTGGCCAATCGTTACCCGTTCAGGCCTGCTGGCGAGGATGCCTCGCTGGAAGACTTCGAGAGCTTCTTCGGCCCCAAGGGGCGCTTGCAGCAGTTTCAGGACCAGTACCTGAGCGTATTCCTCAAGGACAACCTCGACGCGCTGTACTCCGATGCCCTGGGTGGCTACCTGGTGCGCAGCGATGTGCTGGAGCAACTGCAGCATGCCGAACGCATCCGTGACACCTTCTTCAACAACCGCGGCCACCTGGCGGTGCAATTGAGCATCGAACCCCTGGCCTTGAGCAGCAGTCGCCTGAGCAGCCTGCTGAGCATCGATGGCCAACTGGTCCCGTACCGCCATGGCGCGCCGCAGCGCACCGGGCTGGTCTGGCCCAATGACCTGGGCAGTGCCAGTGCCAGCCAGCTGACGCTGGTGAACAGCAGCGGTAACACCGCCAGCCTCAGCTATCGTGGGCCCTGGTCGCTGTTTCGCCTGCTCAGCCGCGCCCAGCTCAACGGCCGCACCGACACCAGCGTCGATCTGACCTTTGCCGTCGCCGATGGCCTGATGCGCTACCGGGTCGAGGTACAGAAGGCCAACAACCCGGTGACCCAGCGCAGTTTCGCCGGGTTTGCCTTGCCCAGGACCTTGCTCGAGGCGCGCCGCGGCCTGGCGGTCGATGATGAGTCATAGCCGTGCGCCCCGCGCCGCGCTTGATGCAAATCAAGGCCTGCGCGCCGCTCAGGGCAGACACTGAGGCTCCGCAGCCCGCCTGGGAGCCCGCCATGCCTGATTTACACCATCGCCACCCGCAACCCGTCAGCGCGTACGGGCAATGGCCGGGCGAGCCCGGCGGGCATGCCGATACCCGCAGGTTCCACACCGGCATCGGTTCGCTGGACGTGTTGCGCGCCCTGCGCGCGAGCCGCAAGCAGCACCGGCCATTGTCGCTAAGCGTGCAACTGGCGGGAGGGCTCGATGAGCTGGAGCAGGACGCCTACCTGCGCGGCCTGCAACGGGAGATCGCCCTGGTCGGCTGCCACCTGGGGGCCGACCAGAGCATCGAGCAGTTCCGCTTGAGCGGTGCCACTCCAGGCCTTGAGGTGTTGCAGCGGTTGATGGAGCAACTGCGCCAACGCTTCAGTTTTTTGCCACACGAACTGGGTGACTACGCTGTTGAAGTCGATTTGCACCACACCCGGTGGGCGACCATGGGGCTGTTGCGCGACCTGGGTTTCAACCAGGTCAGTATCGGTGTGCCCGATTGTGGCCAGGGCGGCGTGCTGTCGGCTGCCGACTGGCAGAACCCGGCGCCGATCCATTCGCTGATCGATGCCGCGCGCACCTTTGATTTTCGCTCAGTGAGTGTTGACCTGGGCTATGGCCATGCCTGGCAGACCCCGGACAGCTTTGCCCGCAAGCTTGCCACCCTGATCGAGCTTGAGCCCGACCGCCTGCAAGTTTTCGACTACAGCCAGCCGCCGGCGCGCTACGCCCAATGCGCCCGGCAGGCACCCTGCAGCGAGCAGGACAAAGCCCTGATGCGGCGCCTGTGCTTTGCCCAGTTGCTGGCTGCAGGTTACCAACACATCGGCCTGGGCCAGTTCGTGCGCGCCGACGACGACCTGGCGATTGCCCAGGAACGCGGGCGTTTGCGGCGCAATTGCCAGGGCTTTACCCGCCACGGCTATTGCGACCATGTCGGTCTGGGCCTGGGCGCGATCAGCCAGTTCGACGCGCTCTATGCGCAGAACGCCCTGACCCTGGCGCACTACCTTCAGCCGTTGCGCAACGATCAGTTGCCTACGTGCCGCGGCTGGCGCTGCGAGGCCGATGAGCAACTGCGCCAGGGCGTTAGCGAGCGCCTGGCCTGTGACCTGGAGCTGGATATCCAGGCCATCGAGGCCCGCTACGGCGTGGATTTTCGCCAGTACTTCGCCAGTGCCTGGCGCCAGCTGGAGGCCATGCGCCGGACAGGGCTGGTCGAGGTCTCGGCGCGCCACATCAGCATATTGCCCGCCGGGCGGGTGAACGTGGATGCCATCTGCCAGCTGTTCGAACAGCAGCAATGGGTCGATCACGATGCCGGTCTTTGAGCCTGGCCAACTATTCTTTTGAGGGTCGAAAATACCCTGGATGACCAGGGTAGAAACAACCCTGGCAGGGTCATTGTTACCCCGATTTCAGCCCATGTCCGAGCCCGCGCCCGGCAAACCGCGAGGGGCATGGCTCTTGCACTACCTTGCTCAAGTCCGACGGCTCACGCTGAGCTGTCGGTAACAAGGTAAGGAGAGGCTTGATGCAAGTACTTGATCGCCGTAAAGCGCTGGCCATCGCGCCGCTGTTGCGCCTGGCGTTCCGCCCGTTGTTCCTCGCTGGCTGCGCCCTGGCGCTGGTGGCCATTCCCTTGTGGCTGGCGGCCTTGAACGGCTCGCTGGGTAACTGGCAGCCGGCCGGCGGCTGGCTGGCCTGGCACCGGCATGAACTGGTGTTCGGCTTTGGCCTGGCGATCATCGCCGGCTTTTTGCTTACGGCGGTGCAAACCTGGACCGGCCAACCGGGCCTGAGCGGCAAGCCGCTGGCAGCCCTGGCGTTACTCTGGCTGGCCGGGCGGGTGGCATGGTTGGTGAATGCGCCCTGGCCGTTGCTGGCGCTGCTGGAACTGGGCTTCCCGCTGCTGGTGGCGGTGCTGATGGGGCGCACCCTGTGGCAGGTGCGGCAAAAACGCAATTACCCGATCGTGATGGTGTTGCTGCTGTTGACGGCGGTCGATGGCCTGTCGGTGTATGGCCTGGTGCAAGAGCACGACGGTTGGCAGCGCCAGGGCGTGCTCGGCGGCATCTGGCTGGTCGGGGCGATGATGGGGCTGATTGGCGGGCGGGTGATTCCATTCTTCACCCAGCGCGGCTTGGGCCGCACACAGGCGGTCACGCCCTGGCCCTGGCTCGACGGGCTGCTGCTGGCGGGCTCGGCGCTGGTGGCGCTGTTGTCTGCGGCAGGGCCGGCGTTGCAGGTCAATGCCGGCATTGGCTTGCTGTTCGCGGCACTGGCGCTCGGGCATATCGTGCGGTTGTGGCGCTGGCATGATCGAGGGCTTTGGCAGGTGCCGCTGCTGTGGTCGCTGCACCTGGCCTATACCTGGTTGGTGCTGGCCTGCCTGGGCATGGCCCTGTGGCATTTCGGCGTGGCGCTGAATCCGAGCCTGGCCGTGCATTGCCTGACCCTCGGCGCCATGGCCGGGTTGATCCTGGCGATGATCGCCCGGGTCAGCCTTGGCCATACCGGGCGAGCGTTGCAGCCGCCGGCGGGAATGACCCTGGCGTTCATCCTGCTCAATCTGGCGGCGGTCAGCCGGGTGCTGCTGGTGCTGTGGCTGCCACTGGGCGGTTTGTGGCTGGCGGGCGTGTGCTGGGTGCTGGCGTTTGCCTTGTATGCCTGGCGCTATGCGCCGATGCTGTTGCGCGCCCGGGTTGACGGGCACCCTGGTTAAGCGCCTGGAGGCGAAGGATGCTGTATCCGTATTTGTTGGTGGTTCATCTACTGGCGGCCATCGCCTTTATCGGCACGCTGTTTTTTGAACTGCTCATCTGGCAGGCGGTGCGCCGCCACGTGCCGGCTGCGGCGCTGGCCGGGGTAGACCAGGCGCTGTCGGTGCGTTCACGCAAGGTGCTGCATGGTGTGGTGCTGTTGTTGTACGGCGCGGGGCTTGGCCTGGCCTGGCATCACCGCGCAGCCTTGAGCGAACCGTTGGCCAGCAGCTTTGCCAGCCTGCTGAGCCTGAAGATCGTCCTGGCCCTGAGCATCATCGGCCATTACCTGTTGCTAGCGTACTGGCTGACCCGCGGGCGCCTGAGCGAGGGCAGGGCGCGCGGGATTCGCTGGAGCATCCTTGGGCACATGCTGCTGATCGTGGTGCTGGCCAAGGCGATGTTCTACTGGCAATAGCCTGCGCCCGATCGCGGGTCTGCCGGGATTGCGACCTCAGTGGAAACCGGCCTTGCCGGCGATGAGGCCGGTACAGTCAGCACATTAGCGGGCGTCTGGATTACGACCGCTTCGCGCTCGATCGCTGGCAAGGCCAGCTCCTACAGGTCCGCTGCATGCAGATTGCGATGAGGCCGATGCAGTCAGCACATTAGATGTGGCTGGATCACGACCGCTTCGCGCTCGATCGCTGGCAAGGCCAGCTCCTACAGGTCCGGTGCATGCAGTCCATATTGTGGGAGCCGGCCTTGCCGGCGATGAGGCCGGTACAGTCAGCACATCAGATGTGGCTGGATCACGACCGCTTCGCGCTCGATCGCTGGCAAGGCCAGCTCCTACAGGTCCGGCGCATGCAGGTCTTTTGTGGGAGCCGGCCTTGCCGGCGATGAGGCCGGTGCAGTCAGCACATCAGCTAGCGCCTGGATCACGACCGCTTCGCGCTCGATCGCTGGCAAGGCCGGTTCCTGCAGGTCCGGTGCATGCCGGTCTATTGTGGGAGCCGGCCTTGCCGGCGTTGAGGCCGGTACAGCCAGCACATTAAGGGGCGTTTGGATTACGACCGCTTCGCGCTCGATCGCTGGCAAGGCCAGCTCCTACAGGTCCGGTGCATGCAGGTCTATTGTGGGAGCCGGCCTTGCCGGCGATGAGGCCGGTGCAGTCAGCACATTAGATGTGGCTGGATCACGACCGCTTCGCGCTCGATCGCTGGCAAGGCCGGTTCCTGCAGGTCCGGTGCATGCCGGTCTATTGTGGGAGCCGGCCTTGCCGGCGATGAGGCCGGTACAGCCAGCACAGTAGGGGGCGTCTGGATTACGAGCGCTGCGCACTCGATCGCGGGCAAGTCCCGCTCCCACAGGTCTGGTGCATGCAGATCCAAAGGCCAGCCATCAAGCCAGGGCGTTGGTGAACAACACATCGTTCTCCAACTCGATGTGCTGCTGCAAATCCTCGCGGAACTCCTCCAGCCCGTGGTACAGGGTGCGCCAGGTAGTGCAGGCACCCTCTGGCGCGCTGATGTCGTTGGTCAACAGGCTCAAGCGCTCCAGCGCCTCACCATGCTGGTCGTGCTCCATGCGCATCACCTGGATCGGCGCACCCGCCTGGCGGCCCATGCCCCGTTGCAACATCGGGAACAGCACCTGTTCCTCCTTGAGCATGTGCCCTTCAAGTTCCTGTTGCATGTCCTGCAGGTGGTCGGCCAGGCCGTTGGGGCACTGGGCGTGGCCGCCATGGACCTGCTCGACGCGTCGGGCCAGGCGGATCAGTTCCGGCAGTTGCTCACGGTGACGATCGTGGTAGCGGGAGAGGATATGGGCGATCAGTTCGGTCGGGTTCATCAGGGGGGCCTGCTCTGCTTGCTAAGGATCCCAGGGTGATTGCATCGCCCATGCCAGCTTTACTTGCCCGAAATCAAGGTCCGGCGCCGGGGCTGTGGTGAAATCTACCCCCATGTTTCAGGGTGCAAATAACCACAAAGGGTAATGACTACCATGCTGCGTGAAAGCCTGGCTGCTGACCTGATCGTCGAACTGCCCAATGCCGTGCGCTTGCAGCGCCTGGTACAAACCCTGCGCGAGTACTTCAACTGCGGCGCGGTCGGGCTGTTGCGCCTGGAGGGCGACAGCCTGCGCCCGCAGGCCACGGTCGGGCTGGTCCACGAAGCCCTCGGCCGGCGCTTCGTGATCGCCCGGCATCCGCGCCTGGCAGCGATCATGGCTTCGCGCGAGCCAACCTGGTTCGAACCCGACAGCCGCCTGCCGGACCCTTACGATGGCCTGCTCGACAGCGCCGTGCACGAACCCCTGGCCGTGCACGACTGCATGGGTGTGAGCCTGTATGTCGAGGGTCAGGTCTGGGGCGCGATTACCCTCGATGCGCTGCGCCCCGGGACCTTCGACAGCGCTGCCCGCGATGAACTCAAACGCTGCACCTTGCAGATCGAAGCGGCGCTGCGGGTGACCCGCCTGGAACAGGAGAATCGCAGCCTGCGCCTGTCGCGCAACGAACCACAGGACCTGCGTGCGCCGCTGGAAGCGAGCGAGATTCTTGGCCACAGCCCGGTGCTGCAGCAGCTGCTCAACGAGATCGAACTGCTCGCCGACGCCGAACTGCCGGTGTTGCTGCTGGGCGAGACCGGGGTCGGCAAGGAGCTGTTCGCCCGCCGCTTGCATGGTTTATCGCGGCGCCGCCACAAGCCGCTGATCCAGGTCAACTGCGCGGCCTTGCCCGAATCCCTGGCCGAGAGTGAGCTGTTCGGCCATGTCAAAGGTGCGTTTTCAGGCGCCAGCAGCGACCGCGCCGGGCGCTTCGATGCGGCCAACGGTGGCACGCTGTTTCTTGATGAAGTCGGCGAACTGCCGTTGAGCGTGCAGGCCAAGCTGCTGCGCACGTTGCAGAACGGCGAGATCCAGCGCCTGGGCGCCGACAAGCCGCTGCACGTGGATGTGCGCATCATCGCCGCGACCAATCGGCACTTGCCCGACAGCATCCGCGACGGTCTGTTTCGCGCCGACCTCTACCATCGGCTGTCGGTGTATCCGCTGCCGATCCCGCCGCTGCGCGAGCGCGGCGACGATGTGTTGATGATTGCCGGGCAGTTCCTTGAGCTCAACCGCACCCGCCTGGGCCTGCGCGGCTTGCGCCTGTCGCCGGCGGCCGAGCGGGCGCTGCTGGCTTACCACTGGCCGGGCAATGTGCGCGAGCTTGAGCATGTAATCAGCCGCGCCGCGCTCAAGCAACTGAGCCGCGAGGGCAGCCGCAACCTGATCATTACCCTGGAGCCGCAGGTGCTCGACCTCGACAGTGCGCCGGCAGCCGCGCCAGTGGCAGAGCAGGGGGCACCACCGGCGCTGGCGTTCAGTTCCCTGAGCGAAGCCGTCGACGCCTGCCAGCGCCAGGCCATTGCCCAGGCCCTGCGCCTGAGCGGCGACAACTGGGCCAGCGCCGCGCGGCTGCTGGCGCTCGACCCGAGCAACCTGCACAAACTGGCCAGGCGTTTGCGCCTCAAGTAACGCCGCTGGCGTTGATGGCGGTCAAGGTGCGGGCGGGGCGCTGCTTACAGACTGCGCACACCTAACCAGGAGATCATCGCCATGCCGTTGTCCCTTGCCCAGATGCGTCGCAACTACACCCTCGGTGGCCTGCAGGAAGCCGAAGCGCCGCTGGAGCCTCTGAGCCTCTTTGCCCAGTGGCTGCAACAGGCCCGCGAAACCGAGCGCGAGCCGGTGGAGGCCAACAGTATGCACCTGGCCACGGTTGACGCCACCGGCCGCCCGCATTGCCGGGTGTTGCTGCTCAAGGGCGTTGACGAGCAGGGCTTTACCTTCTTCGGCAACTACCAGAGTGCCAAGGGCCAGGAACTGGCAGCCAATCCCTATGCGGCGATGACTTTCTTCTGGCCGGGGCTGGAGCGCCAGGTTCGCATTGAAGGGCCGGTGGCGCGGCTTGACCCGCAGCTGTCCGATGCCTACTTCGATTCGCGCCCCGAAGCCAGCCGCCTGGGCGCCTGGGCGTCGCCGCAAAGCCGGCCGCTGGCCGACCGCGACGCGCTGCAGGCAATGCTCGCGCAGACCATTCGCCGCTTCGTCGAACAACCCCTGCGCCGCCCCGAGCACTGGGGCGGCTATTGCCTGAAGCCTGAACGCATGGAGTTCTGGCAAGGCCGTGCCGACCGCTTGCACGACCGCCTCGACTACCGCCATCAGGGCGGGCAATGGACGCGCCAGCGCCTGGCGCCCTGAGTCCGAAGAGATACCTCCAAGGAGGAATAGGTTCGCCCAGGCTTTAGGTTCAGGCTTGGGCCCATCCCTATCTCACCGGAGCCCAGGCCATGGCCCATCTGGCGCAACGCACGTTTGAACCCCTGAACATCGCTGTGCTGACCATCAGCGACACGCGCAACTTTGATACCGACAGCTCGGGGCAGACCCTTGTCGACCTGCTGCAGGCGGCCGGGCATGTGCTGCTTGAACGCGACCTGGTCAAGGACGATATCTACCAGATCCGCGCCACGCTCTCGCGCTGGATCGCCGACCCCAAGGTGCAGGTGGTACTGACTACCGGCGGCACCGGCTTTACCGCCCGCGACAACACCCCGCAGGCGGTGCTGCCGTTGCTGGACAAACACGTCGAGGGCTTTGGCGAGTTGTTCCGCCAGGTGTCGCTGGCCGAAATCGGCATGTCCAGCCTGCAGTCGCGCGCGCTGGCCGGCATGAGCAATGGCGTGCTGGTGTGCTGCGTGCCGGGCTCGCCCGGCGCCTGTCGCACGGCCTGGACGCAGATCCTCAATAGCCAGCTCGACAGCCGCACCGGCCCGTGCAATTTCGCCCCGCATCTCAAGGCTCAATCCGAGCAGGCCATCGACGCCTGTGGGACGCGGCCATGAGCGGGCGCGTGTGCGACAGCGGCAAGTTGATCCCGGTCGACCAGGCCATCCGCCATTTGCTCGAACAGGCGCCGCCACCACCGGCGGCGCAGATGGTTTTGCTGGAGCAGGCCCTGGGCCGGGTGCTGGCGGCCGATATCCACGCCCCGCGCAGCCTGCCGGGCTGGGATAACAGCGCCATGGACGGTTTTGCCTTCAGGGCCGCCGACCTGCCTGCGGCGGGCGGTTGCCTGACCCTGGCCGGGCGCATCGCTGCCGGCCAGCAGGCCAGTACTGCATTGCAGCCAGGCCAGGCGGTGCGCATCTTTACCGGCGCACCCTTGCCGCCAGGCGCCGACACGGTGGCCCTGCAAGAGCTGTGCCGGGTTGACGGCGAGCAGGTCTGGCTGCCGGCCGCAAGCCTTGGCGCGCATGTGCGCAAGGCCGGCGAAGAGGTGCGCGAAGGTCATCTGCTGCTGCAGGCCGGCAAGCGCCTGCGCGCCCAGGAGCTGGGCCTGCTGGCCGCCTCGGGGCTGGCCTGGGTCGAGGTCCATCGGCCCTTGCGCGTCGCTTTGCTGAGCAGCGGCGACGAGCTGCGTGAACCCGGCCAGCCGCTGGCCCCGGGGCAGATCTACAACAGCAACCGCTATTGCCTGACGGCCCTGTTGCAAGGCTGGGGCGTGGAGGTGCATGACTACGGGGTGATGGCCGATGAGCTGGCGGCCAGCAAGCACGCGCTGAACCTGGCGGCGGCCGAGTGCGACCTGCTGCTGACTTCTGGCGGCGTGTCAGTGGGCGAGGAAGATCACCTCAAGCAAGCCATCCAGGCGCTGGGCCGTGTCGATTTCTGGCGCCTGGCGATCCAGCCGGGCAAGCCCCTGGCCTTTGGCGCGGTGGCGGGGCGGCCGTGGATCGGCATGCCGGGCAACCCGGCCGCGGCGCTGATCACCGCGCTGGTGGTGGTAAGGCCCTTGCTGCTGCGCGCCCAGGGCGTGCGTGACGTGCTGCCACAGCCCGTGGCGCTGCCGGCGGGTTTTGACTGGCTGCAGCGTAACAAGCGCCGCCAGTACCTGCGGGCGCGCTTGTTGCCCGAGGCCAACGGCCAGTCCAGCGTGCAACTGCACCCGCAGCAAAGTTCGGCGATGCTCAGCGCCGCCTGCTGGGCCGACGGCCTGGCGCTGGTGGAGTGCGAGCAACAGGTGCACAAACACGACAGCGTACAGTTTTTGTCATTTGCCGAGCTGATGCAGTGAGCGGACTTGATTGCCGTCAAGGTTCTGCTGGAGGCGCTGGCTAGACTGGCAGCGCTTTTTCCAGTGCTCCGGGCCTGTGTCAACCGCGCAGGCCAGTGGAGATAGGTTTCTTTGATGAGGAAAACCCATGCAACTGGTCTGCCCGGCAGGCAACCTGCCTGCGCTCAAAGCCGCGGTGCGCCAAGGCGCCGATGCGGTGTATGTCGGCTTTCGCGATGACACCAACGCCCGCCATTTCGCCGGCCTGAACATGGACGACAAGCAGTTCGACGCCGCCGTCGGCCATATCCGCCAGCACAATCGCAAGCTCTATGTCGCGGTCAACACCTACCCGCAACCGCTGGGTTGGGAGCGCTGGCAGCGGGCGGTGGACCGCGCCGCCGACCATGGTGTCGATGCCCTGATCGCCGCCGACCCGGGGGTGCTCGGCTACGCCGCCGAGCGCCACCCGCAGCTGAACCTGCACCTCTCGGTCCAGGGCTCGGCCACCAACGCCAGCGCCCTGGCTTTCTACGCCCAGCACTACAACATTCGCCGCGCCGTGCTGCCGCGGGTGCTGTCGCTGGCCCAGGTGCGTCAGGTCGCTGCCAGCACCACGGTACCGATCGAGGTGTTCGCCTTCGGCAGCCTGTGCATCATGGCCGAAGGGCGCTGCCACCTGTCCTCGTACATCACCGGCGAGTCGCCGAACCTGTGCGGCGTGTGTTCGCCGGCCAAGGCGGTGCGCTGGAGCGAAGATGCCGATGGCCTCAGCGCGCGCCTGAGCGAGGTGCTGATCGACCGCTATCAAGCTGACGAACCCGCCGGCTACCCGACCTTGTGCAAGGGCCGCTTTATGGTCGGTGGCAAGCGCTTCCACGCCCTGGAAGAGCCCACCAGCCTCGACACCCTCGACCTGCTGCCAGAGCTCGCCGCCATGGGCGTCGAGGCGGTCAAGATCGAAGGCCGTCAGCGCAGCCCGGCGTATGTCGAGCAGGTCACCCAGGTCTGGCGCGCCGCGCTCGACGCCCACCGCCTGGCGCCGCAACGCTTCACGGTCAAGGCGCAGTGGCGCCAGGTGCTGGCCGGTTTGTCCGAAGGCAGCCAGACCACCCTGGGTGCTTACCATCGATCATGGCAATGAGGGACTGCACATGAAGCTCAGCCTGGGACCCGTGTTGTACTACTGGGACAAGGAACAATTGGGGCGTTTCTACAGCGAAATGTCGGCTTTGCCCCTGGATGTGATTTACCTGGGGGAAACCGTCTGCTCGAAACGCCGGGCGATGAACCTCGACCACTGGCTGGGCCTGGGCCGCGAGCTGCAGGCCTGCAGCCCGGCGCAGATCGTGCTGTCGAGCCTGACCCTGATCGAAGCCGCGTCCGAGCTCTCCAGCCTGCGCCGCCTGTGCGACAACGGCGAGCTGCTGGTGGAGGCTAACGACATGGGCGCGGTGCAGTACCTGGCCGAGCGCAAGCTGCCGTTCGTGGCCGGGCCGGCGCTGAACCTTTATAACGGCCATGCCCTGGCCAAGCTGCTCGATTGCGGGATGATCCGCTGGGTGCCGCCGGTAGAGTGCTCGGCAGCACTGATTCGCGCGGTGCTCGACCAGGCCGTTGAACTGGGCCGTGAACTGCCCGAGGTCGAAGTCTTCGCCTATGGCCACCTGCCGCTGGCCTATTCGGCGCGCTGCTTTACCGCGCGGGCGGAAAACCGGCCCAAGGATGACTGCCAGTTCTGTTGCATCAACTACCCCGATGGCCTGGCCCTGAGCAGCCAGGAAGGCCAGGCGCTGTTCACCCTCAACGGCATCCAGACCATGTCCGCCGAAGCCACCAACCTGCTGGCCGACTATGCCGGGTTGCAAGCCTGCGGCGCCGACCTGCTGCGCCTGAGCCCGCGCGCCCAGGGCATGGCCGAGGTGATCGAGGCCTTTGCCCGGGTGCGCCAGGGCGAGGCGCCGCCGCTCTGTGTCGACGGCTGCAACGGCTACTGGCATGGCCAGGCGGGCATGTTGCGGGTCGAGGAGGTGGGCCTGTGCTGAACCGTACGCAATGGCTGCTCAAAGGCGCCGACAAGGTCCTGCCGTTGGTGCGCAAGGTGCCCTTTGTGATCCAGCGCGTGGCCTTGCAGCAGGCGCTCAACCGCTGCCTGGCCGAGCCCTTGCGCGACGGCGAGTTCGACCTGTTGCGCGGGCGCTGGTTGTGCCTGCGCATCCCTGACCTCGACCTGACCTGGTACCTGACGCGCAACCGCGAGGGCCTGCAGATCGCCGAGCGGGCCAGGGCCGATGTGACCATTCGCGGCAACTGGCGCGAGTTCCTGTTGCTGGCCAGCCGGCAGGAAGACCCGGACACCCTGTTCTTTCGCCGCCGCCTGGTGATCGAGGGCGACACCGAGCTGGGCCTGACCCTGAAAAACCTGATCGACAGCCTCGACCCCGAGGTGCTGCCGGTGTGGTTGTGGCGCAACCTGGAACGCGCCGGCAAGGGCCTGGCGGCAAGCTCTGGGCAGCGCCGGCGCGCGGGCTAGCCCGTGTAGCCGGCCAGATCATCGGTGTTGAGGATCTGGATGCTGCGCCGCTCCATGGCGATCAGGCCGCGTTCCACCAGGCGGTGCAGGGTGCGCGAAAAGGTCTCCGGCTGGATCCCCAGCTTGGAGGCCACCAGGCGCTTGGACACTTGCAACTCGACCCGGCCGCTGTCCGGGTCGCACTCCTGCAGCAAAAAATTGATCACCCGCCGGCTGGCGCTGGCCGAGGTCAGGGTGTCGATGTCCTTGAGGCGCTGATGCAGGTGGATGCTCATGCTCGCCAGAATCGCCAGGCACACCTGCGGCTGGTCTTCCAGGGCATTGCGGTAGTGGCCGCCGTCGATGCTGATCAGCAGGCAATCCTTGAGCGCCGTGGCCGTCACCGGGTAGCTGCGCGCCTGGCTGAACAGCAGCGCCTCGGCAAAGGTCTGGCCCGGCTGGATGATCTCCACCAGGTGTTCCTGGCCCTCGGCGCTGAGCCGGTACAGCTTGATCTGGCCGCTGACCAGCAAGAAGAAGCGCTTGGCCGGGT
This sequence comes from Pseudomonas sp. NPDC087612, assembly GCF_044743505.1. Classification (NCBI taxonomy): domain Bacteria; kingdom Pseudomonadati; phylum Pseudomonadota; class Gammaproteobacteria; order Pseudomonadales; family Pseudomonadaceae; genus Pseudomonas; species Pseudomonas sp. NPDC087612. Next base: position 265,123 of record NZ_JBIUWO010000001.1, on the reverse strand, counting down.
CGCCCTGGTGCATGAGCGTGTCATGACAGCCCAGGCGCCGGAGCATGGCCAGGCTGCAGACGGCTTCGAAGACTTTCTCCGGCAGTTGGCTGAACAGGTGATGGCGACGTAAAAGCAGAACGCTAGAAGGGTGGGTCAGCATGGCGTACCTCCGCTGACGCCTATGGTAGAACCCGTGGCGCCGGCGGCCTATGCCTCTGCCGGTCTACCTCCAAAGGGGCAGTCGCCGCCTCAGGCACTGTGGCGCAGGTGTTCAAGGGCCCATACCGCCGCCTCCACCCGCGAGCGCAGGCCGAGCTTGTGCAGCAGGTTCTTCACATGCACCTTGACCGTGCCTTCGGTGATCCCCAGCTTGTGGCCGATGACCTTGTTGCTGTAGCCGCTGGCGATGGTTTTCAGCACCTGGCGTTCGCGTTCGGTGAGCTCGACGTCGGCCTGGCGCGGCGGTGAGCGCAGGGCCTGAGCCATGACCCGGGTCAGCCCCGGGCTGATCACCAGGGCGCCGTTCATGGCATCGCGGATGTACTGGATCAACAGCTCCGGCTCCATGTCCTTGAGCAGGTAGCCGTCGGCGTCCAGGCGCAGGGCAGCGCGGATATCGTCTTCGGCATCGGACACGGTAAACAGCAGCACCTTGCCGGCAAAGCCCTGGCTGCGCAGATGGCGCAGGGTTTCGATGCCGTTCATCTGCGGCATGTTGTTGTCCAGCAGCAGCAGGTCAGGTTGCAGCGGCGCGATCAGGGCCAGGGCTTGTTCGCCGTGGCTGGCCTCGCCGACGATCTCGAAGTCGTCTTCCAGTTCAAGCATCTGGCGAATGCCATGGCGCATCATCGGGTGGTCGTCGACCAGCAGTATCCGGTAGCGCGGGGAGGGGTTCATACAGGGTTACCTTCGTTCAAGTGCCCGAGAAATTCCGGGCGAAATTCCATCTGTACCCGGGTGCCTTGCGGCGCCCGGCCAACAATCTGCAACTGGCCGCGCAGGCTGCGCGCCCGCTCGTCCATGATGTTCAGGCCGTGGTGTTCGCGCAGGTCGTGGGTGGCGTTGAAACCACGGCCATCGTCCTCGATCGACAGGCAGACCTGCTCGCCGTGCTGGCGCAATTGCAGCCAGGCGTTCTGCGCATGGGCATGGCGCAGGCAGTTGGACAGCGCCTCGCGGGTGATCTGCAGAATGTGGATCTGTTCGCTGGCCGAAAGCTCGAAGGCCAGGCTGTCGACGTGCAGGTGCACCTGGAACTCGCCACGGCGGGAGAACTCCTCGGCGGTGTCCTTGAGTTCCTGCACCAGGCCTGCGTCATGGATCTGCAAGCGGAAAGTGGTGAGCAGTTCGCGCAACTGCCGGTAGGCGTTGTTAAGGCCTTCGCGCAGCTCGGCGGTGACGTTCTCAAGCGTTGCCACCGGCTCGCCACGGCGCATCAGGGTTTGCATGCGGCTGACCTGCAGCTTCATGTACGACAGCGCCTGGGCCAGCGAATCGTGCAGCTCGCGGGCGATGATCGCGCGTTCTTCGAGCAGCACCAGGCGATGGTCCTGTTCGCGCTGGCGCTTGAGCGACAGCGAGGTGCCGATCAGGTTGGCCAGGGCCTGGATCAGCTCGGTTTCCCAGGCTTGCGGCTCGTGGCCGTCGATAAAGTGTGCCTTCAGCTCACCGAGGGTGCTGCCCTGGTTGCTGATGCTGAAGGTATGGCGCAGGGTGCGCTGGTGGCGCTGGCAACTGGCGCAGTCGCTGCTGGCGCAGATCTTGCGGCTGGCGGCGCCATGCAGGGCCAGCAGTTGCTGGGCCGGGGCCTGCAACTGGCCTTGCAGGCACAGCGACAGGCGCAGGCCCGGCAAGCGCTGCTGAAAGCGCCGGATCAGCTCATCCAGGCCCTCGGCGTTGGCCAGCCGCGTGGCCAGGCTGCGGCTGCTCTGGTACAGCAGTTCAAGGGCGGCGTTGGCCTGCTGCAGGTTGAGGGTTTTCTGCTGCACCTGGCTTTCCAGGGTGCGATGGGATTGCTCGATGGTTTCGGCCATGGCGTTGAAGCTGGTAGCCAGCTCGCCGAGCTCGTCTGCCGACTGGTGATTGACCCGCGCCTGGAACTCGCCGCGACGAAAGCGCTGGGTGGCATCGACCAGTTCCTTCAACGGCGTGATGACGTTGTATTGCAGTTCATACAGACCGAACAGCAGGACGATCATGGTGGTGAACAGCGCCGCGCCCTGGATCACTTGCTGCCAGCCCTGCTTATGCTCGCTCTGGCGCTGCAGCAGGCTGACGAACTGGTTGAGCTGGTTGACGAAGGGCAGGGTGCTGGCCTGAAACGTGGCGGCGTCGTCGCGCTGCAAGGCTGGCAACAGGGTGTGCTGCCAGTAGTCCTGCAAGCGCTGGTAGCTGGCCTGCAGTTCAAGGTTCTTGCCGTCTTCGAGCACCGCTTGCAGGGCCGGGCTGTTGAGCCGTTGCTGCAGGCTGTCGCGGATGCGCTCAAGCTCGGCAGGCTCGGCACCGGCGGCGAGCTTCCAGCTCAGGTGGTAGGTCTCCATGCGCACCGAGCCTGCGGTATTGATCGCCGCCGCATCGCCCTGGCTGAACCAGGCGATCAGGCCGGCGCTGAGCGAGCTGGCCAGGGCCAGCACGGCAATCAGGATCACCGCCAGGCCGGCGCGCGCGGGCAACGAGCTGCGCAGCCAGCCGATCATGGACGGCGGCCGGGGGCGATGAGTGGAAAGCGGTACATGGAGCACTCCAGGGTGTTGCAGCTGATCGTTTCGCAGCCTTCCCTGGCGCTCTACCTCTAAAGAGTTTGCAACTGTCAGATTTCTTGCGATGGCGCTGAGAAACTTGACAAGGCCCTGATAAACAAAGGGTTTAGAGGTTTTTCGGCGCTACCTCGTTGGAGGTAGGCAGTACAAGCATAGGCCCAGGGGCGCCAGGGCTTCTTTGATCGGGGTCAAGTTTTATCGGGGTTTGCCTCTCTAGTCTGCCGGCCATGGCTACCTGACTGGAGACCCGAGATGACTCAACCGCGAATACGCCAAGGCCTGGTATTGGGCATGAGTACGCTGGCCTTCACCGTCTGCTTCATGGTCTGGATGATGTTTGCCGTGCTCGGCGTGCCGATCAAGGACCTGCTTCAGCTCAACGAAACCCAGTTCGGCCTGCTGGCCGCCACCCCGGTACTGACCGGCTCGCTGGTGCGCCTGCCGCTGGGCATGCTCACCGACCGCTTTGGCGGGCGCAGCGTGTTCTTCCTGTTGATGCTCGCCTGCGTGCTGCCGCTGTACCTGATCAGCCACGCTACGGCGTACTGGCAGTTCCTGGTCCTGGGTTTGTTCGTCGGCCTGGCCGGTGGCTCGTTCTCGGTGGGCATCGCCTATGTTGCCAAGTGGTTCGAGCAAGACAACCAGGGCCTGGCCATGGGCATTTTCGGTGCCGGCAACGCAGGCGCCGCGGTCACCAAGTTCCTCGCCCCGGCACTGATTGCCGCCGGCAGCTGGCAGCTGGTGCCGAAGGTGTTCAGCGCCATCCTGTTCATTACCGCGCTGCTGTTCTGGTTGCTCAGTGCCGACAACAAGGCCCATCGCAGCGCCAGCGGCGCGAGCCTTGGCGAGCAGCTCAAGGCCCTGGCCGAGCCTGCGGTGTGGCGCTACTGCCAGTACTACTCGATCGTCTTCGGCGGCTACGTGGCCCTGGCGCTATGGATGACCAAGTACTACGTCCAGGAATACGGCTTCAGCCTGCAAAGCGCGGCGCTGCTGGCCGCCTGCTTCTCACTGCCGGGTGGCGTGCTGCGCGCCGTCGGCGGCTGGATGTCGGACCGCTGGGGCGCGCAGAGCGTGACCTGGTGGGTGCTGTGGGTCAGCTGGATCTGCCTGTTCTTGCTCTCGTACCCGCAAACCCAGCTGCAGGTGCAGACCATCAACGGCCCGCTGGACTTTCACATCGGCCTGAACCCTGCGCTGTTCACCGTGCTGCTGTTCGTCATGGGCATCGCCTTCGCCTTCGGCAAGGCCTCGGTGTTCAAGTACATCGCCAACGACTACCCGCACAACATGGGCGCGGTGTCCGGCATTGTCGGCCTGGCCGGCGGCCTGGGCGGCTTCATTCTGCCGATCCTGTTCGGCGCGCTGGTCGACCTCACCGGCGTGCGCTCCTCCTGCTTCATGTTGATGTACGGCGTGGTCTGGGTCTCGCTCACCTGGATGTACCTCAGCGAAATCCGCAAGCGCCCGCTGCTGGGCAGACAGCCCGCAGCCGTAACGCCCCCGTTTTCCAGCATTGCCCAAGGAGAAGACCATGTCGGTTCTTAAACAGCCTGACCAAGGCCCGGTGATTCACGACTGGCGCCCGGAAGACCCCGCGTTCTGGGGGCAAAGCGGCAAGCAGACCGCCACCCGCAACCTGTGGATCTCGATCCCCGCACTGCTGCTGGCCTTTGCCGTGTGGATGGTGTGGAGCACGGTGATCGTGCGCCTGAATGCCATCGGCTTTACTTTCAGCACTGACCAGTTGTTCTGGCTGGCCGCCTTGCCCGGGCTCTCGGGGGCGACCTTGCGGGTGTTCTACTCGTTCATGGTGCCGATCTTCGGCGGCCGGCGCTGGACTGCCCTGAGCACCGCCTCGCTGCTGGCACCGTCGCTGTGGATGGGCTTTGCCGTGCAAGACCCGAACACCCCCTACAGCGTGTTCGTGATCATCGCGCTGCTGTGCGGCTTTGGCGGCGGCAACTTCGCTTCGAGCATGTCCAATATCAGCTTTTTCTACCCCAAGTCGCAGCAGGGCACTGCCCTGGGCCTGAACGCCGGGCTGGGTAACCTCGGCGTTTCGGTGATGCAGTTCTGTGTGCCGCTGGTGATCACCTTCGGCCTGTTCGGCGCCCTCGGTGGCCAGCCGCAGATGCTGGCCGATGGTGGTCAGCTGTGGCTGCAGAACGCCGGTTTCATCTGGGTGCCGTTCATTGTCCTGGTCACGGTGCTGGCCTGGTTCGGCATGAACGACCTGTCCAGCGCCAAGGCCTCGTTCAGCGAGCAGGCGGTGATCTTCAAGCGCAAGCACAACTGGCTGATGTGCTGGCTGTACCTGGCAACCTTCGGCTCGTTCATCGGTTTTTCCGCGGCCTTTCCGCTGCTGATCAAGACCGCCTTCCCGCAGGTCAACGCCCTGACCTTCGCCTTCCTCGGCCCGTTGGTTGGCGCCCTGGTGCGCCCGCTCGGTGGCTGGCTGGCCGACAAGCTCGGCGGCGCACGGGTGACCCTGTGGAACTTCGTGCTGATGATCGTCATGGTCTTCGGCGTGCTGGCGTTCATCCCCGCCCAGGGCGAGAGCAGCAACTTCTACGGCTTTCTCGGCATGTTCATGCTGCTGTTCATCACCACCGGCATCGGCAACGGTTCGACCTTCCGCATGATCCCGGTGATCTTTCGCTCCCTGCACGAACAGGCCGCCAGCGGCAAAGGCGCCGCTGCCCGCGAACAGGCGCTGAAGAACGCCGGCAAGGAATCGGCCGCAGTGCTGGGCTTCAGCTCGGCGATGGGCGCCTTCGGCGCGTTCTTCATCCCCAAGACCTTCGGCACCTCCATGGCCCTGACCGGTGGCCCGCAGATGGCCTTCTACCTGTTCGTCGGCTTTTACCTGAGCTGCATCGTCGTGACCTGGTGGTGGTACGCACGCAAAGGCGCTGCGACCCCCTGCTGACAGAACCCCGAATTCACACCTTGCCCGGGCGGGGCGCAGAACCCCGCAGCCGCAAGCCTGAGAGGAAAGCACCATGAGTCATTTACTGGATCAACTGCGGTTCTTCAATCGCAAGCAGGGCGAGTTCGCCGACGGTCATGGCGAAACTCGCAAAGAGTCGCGCGACTGGGAGAACGTCTACCGTTCGCGCTGGCAGTACGACAAGATCGTGCGCTCCACCCACGGGGTCAACTGCACCGGCTCCTGCTCGTGGAAGATCTACGTGAAGAACGGCCTGATCACCTGGGAAACCCAGCAGACCGACTACCCGCGTACCCGCAACGACCTGCCCAACCACGAGCCGCGCGGCTGCCCGCGGGGTGCCAGCTACAGCTGGTACATCTACAGTGCCAACCGCCTGAAGTACCCGAAGATCCGCAAGCCGCTGCTCAAACTGTGGCGTGAGGCGCGCCAGAGCCTGGCGCCGGTCGAAGCCTGGGCCAGCATCGTCGAGAACCAGGCCAAGGCCGACAGCTACAAGAGCAAGCGCGGCATGGGCGGCTTCATTCGTTCCAGCTGGGATGAAGTCACCGAGATCATCGCCGCCGCCAACGTCTACACCATCAAGCAATACGGCCCCGACCGGGTGGTGGGCTTCTCGCCGATCCCGGCGATGTCGATGGTCAGCTACGCCGCCGGTGCCCGCTACCTGTCGCTGCTGGGCGGCACCTGTCTGAGCTTCTACGACTGGTACTGCGACCTGCCGCCGGCCTCGCCGATGGTCTGGGGCGAGCAGACCGACGTGCCGGAATCGGCCGACTGGTACAACTCCAACTACATCATCGCCTGGGGCTCCAACGTTCCGCAGACCCGCACCCCCGACGCGCATTTTTTTACCGAGGTGCGCTACAAAGGCACCAAGACCGTGGCCATCACCCCCGACTATTCGGAAGTGGCCAAGCTCACCGACCTGTGGCTCAACCCCAAGCAGGGTACCGACGCCGCCCTGGCCCAGGCCTTCAACCATGTGATCTTCAAGGAATTTCACCTCGACCGGCCCAGCGCCTACTTTACCGAGTACGCCAAGCGCTACACCGACCTGCCGGTGCTGGTGCTGCTCAAGCCGATGCTCGGCACCGCGCCGGGCAACGGCTATCAGCCGGACCGCTTCCTGCGCGCCTCGGACCTGGCAAACAACCTTGGCCAGGACAACAACCCCGAGTGGAAAACCATTGCCCTGGACGCCGACGGCGAGCTGGTCTCGCCCCAGGGTTCGATCGGCTACCGCTGGGGCGAGCAGGGCAAGTGGAACATCCTTGCCCGTGAAGGCGGCGAAGGCCGCGAGATCGACCTGACCCTGAGCCTGATCGGTGGCGACGTCGCCGAAGTGGCCTTCCCGTACTTTGCCGGCGAGAGCCACGAGCATTTCCAGCATGTCGCCGGCGACGCCGTGCAGTATCGCCGCGTGCCGGTGCGCAGCCTGACCCTGGCCGACGGCAGCCAGGTCAAGGTGGCCACGGTGTTCGACCTGTCGGCGGCCAACCTTGCCATCGACCGTGGCCTGGGCGGCGCCAATGTGGCCCGCGACTACGACGACGCCAGCGTGCCCGGCACCCCGGCCTGGCAGGAGCAGATCACCGGCGTCAGCCGCGAGAAAGCCATCCAGATCGCCCGCGAGTTTGCCGACAACGCCGACAAGACCCGTGGCCGCTCGATGATCATCGTCGGCGCGGCGATGAACCACTGGTACCACATGGACATGAACTACCGCGGGCTGATCAACATGCTCATGCTCTGCGGTTGCGTCGGCCAGACCGGCGGCGGCTGGGCCCACTACGTCGGCCAGGAAAAACTGCGTCCGCAGTGCGGCTGGCTGCCGCTGGCCTTCGGCCTGGACTGGAGCCGGCCGCCACGGCAGATGAACGGCACCAGTTTCTTCTACGCCCACAGCTCGCAATGGCGTCATGAGAAGATGAGCATGCACGACGTGCTCTCGCCGCTGGCCGACAAGCGCGAGTTCCCCGAACACGCCCTGGACTACAACATCCGCGCCGAACGCGCCGGCTGGCTGCCCAGTGCGCCGCAGCTCAACACCAACCCGCTGCACATCTGCCGCGACGCCGCCGCAGCCGGCATGGCGCCCAAGGACTACGTGGTCAAGGGCCTGCACGAAGGCAGCCTGCGCTTTGCCTGCGAGCAGCCGGACAACCCGGTCAACTTCCCGCGCAACATGTTCATCTGGCGGTCCAACCTGCTCGGCTCCTCGGGCAAGGGCCACGAGTACATGCTCAAGTACCTGCTCGGCACCCGCAACGGGGTGATGAACGAAGACATCGGCCAGGTCGGCGACTGCAAGCCGCAAGAGGCCGAATGGGTCGACGACGGCGCCATCGGCAAGCTCGACCTGGTGACTACCCTGGATTTTCGTATGTCTTCGACCTGCGTGTATTCCGACATCGTCCTGCCGACCGCAACCTGGTACGAGAAGGACGACATGAACACCTCGGACATGCACCCGTTCATCCACCCGCTGTCGGCGGCCATTGACCCGGCCTGGGAATCGCGCTCGGACTGGGAGATCTACAAGGGCATCGCCAAGGCCTTCTCGGCCATGGCCGAAGGGCACCTGGGCGTCGAGCAGGACCTGGTCACCGTGCCGCTGATGCATGACAGCGTCGGCGAGCTGGCCCAGCCGTTTGGCGGCACCGACTGGAAAACCGCCGGCGTCGCCCCGCAGCCGGGCAAGAACGCGCCGAACCTGCAGGTGGTCGAGCGCGACTACCCGAACATCTACAAGCAGTTCACCTCGCTTGGCCCGCTGCTGGAAAAACTCGGCAATGGCGGCAAGGGCATCAACTGGAACACCGATGAAGAAGTGAAGTTTCTCGGTGAGCTGAACTACCGCGAAGTCGAGGCAGGCATCAGCCAGGGCCGGCCGAAGATCGACACTGCCATCGACGCCGCCGAGGTGATTCTCTCGCTGGCCCCGGAAACCAATGGCCACGTGGCGGTCAAGGCCTGGGCGGCGCTGTCGCAGTTCACCGGCATCGACCACAGCCACCTGGCGCTGTCCAAGGCCCACGAAGCGATCCGCTTTCGCGACATTCAGGCGCAGCCGCGCAAGATCATCTCCAGCCCGACCTGGTCGGGGCTCGAGGACGATCACGTCAGCTATAACGCCGGCTACACCAACGTCCACGAGAACATCCCGTGGCGGACCATCACCGGCCGCCAGCAGTTCTACCAGGATCACCCGTGGATGCAGGCGTTCGGCGAGCAGTTGATGAGCTACCGGCCACCGGTCAACACCCGCACCATCGCCGGGGTAAAAGACAAGCGCAGCAACGGCGAGACCGAGATCGTCCTGAACTGGATCACCCCGCACCAGAAGTGGGGCATCCACAGCACCTACAGCGACAACCTGCTGATGCTCACCCTGAGCCGTGGCGGGCCGATCGTCTGGCTCTCGGAGATTGATGCGAAGAAGGCCGGCATCGAGGACAACGACTGGATCGAGTGCTTCAACGCCAACGGCGCGCTGACTGCGCGGGCGGTGGTCAGCCAACGGGTCAAGGAGGGCATGGTGATGATGTACCACGCCCAGGAACGGATCGTGAACGTGCCTGGCGCCGAGACCACCAAAACCCGCGGCGGCCACCACAACTCGGTCACTCGCGTGGTGCTCAAGCCGACCCACATGATCGGCGGCTACGCGCAACAGGCCTATGGCTTCAACTATTACGGCACGGTCGGCTGCAACCGCGACGAATTCGTCGTGGTGCGCAAGATGGCCAAGGTCGACTGGCTCGACGGCTCGCGCGGCGATGAGCTGCCCCGTCCGCTGCCGACCGAGATGGAATAAGGAGCACTGTCATGAAGATCCGTTCACAAATCGGCATGGTCCTCAACCTGGACAAATGCATCGGCTGCCACACCTGTTCGATCACCTGCAAGAACGTCTGGACCAGCCGCGAAGGCATGGAATACGCCTGGTTCAATAACGTTGAATCCAAGCCCGGGGTCGGCTACCCGAAAGAGTGGGAAAACCAGGACAAGTGGAAGGGCGGCTGGCAGCGCAACGCCAACGGCTCGATCAACCCGCGCATCGGCGGCAAGTTCCGGGTGCTGGCGAACATCTTCGCCAACCCCGATCTGCCGAGCCTGGACGACTACTACGAGCCGTTCGACTTCGACTACCAGCACCTGCACACCGCGCCCCTGGGCGAGCACCAGCCGACCGCGCGGCCGCGCTCGGTGGTGTCCGGCAAGCGCATGGAAAAGATCGAATGGGGGCCGAACTGGGAGGAGATCCTCGGCACCGAGTTCGCCAAGCGGCGCAAGGACAAGAACTTCGACCAGATCCAGGCCGACATCTACGGTGAGTACGAAAACACCTTCATGATGTACCTGCCGCGCCTGTGCGAGCACTGCCTCAATCCTGCGTGCGCGGCGTCCTGCCCGAGCGGGGCGATCTACAAGCGCGAAGAGGACGGCATCGTCCTTATCGACCAGGAAAAATGCCGCGGCTGGCGCATGTGCATCAGTGGCTGCCCGTACAAGAAGATCTACTTCAACTGGAAGAGCGGCAAATCCGAGAAGTGCATCTTCTGCTACCCGCGCATCGAAGCCGGCATGCCCACCGTGTGTGCCGAAACCTGCGTGGGCCGTATCCGCTACCTCGGCGTGCTGTTGTATGACGCCGACCGCATCGCGGAAGTGGCGAGCACCGCCAACGAGCACGACTTGTACGAGAAACAGCTGGAGATCTTCCTCGACCCCAACGACCCGGCGGTGATCCGCCAGGCCCTGGAGGACGGCGTACCGCAGTCGGTGATCGATGCCGCGCAACGCTCGCCGGTGTACAAGATGGCCGTCGACTGGCAGCTGGCGCTGCCGCTGCACCCGGAATACCGCACCTTGCCGATGGTCTGGTACGTGCCGCCGCTGTCGCCGATCCAGAACGCCGCAGCTGCCGGCACCGTGGGCATGAACGGGGTAATCCCGGACGTCGACAGCCTGCGTATCCCATTGCGCTACCTGGCCAACCTGCTCACCGCCGGTGACGAAAAGCCGGTCAAACGCGCCCTCAAGCGCCTGCTGGCCATGCGCGCTTACAAGCGTGCCGAGCAGGTCGAAGGCGTCCAGGACTTGCAGGTGCTGGAGGACGTCGGCTTGAGCGTCAACCAGGTCGAGGAGATGTACCGCTACCTGGCCATCGCCAACTACGAAGACCGTTACGTGGTACCGAGTGCCCACCGCGAAGAGGCCATGAGCGACGCCTTCGCCGAGCGCTCCGGTTGCGGCTTCAGCTTCGGCAGCGGTTGCAGCGGCAGCTCCGACACCAACCTGTTCGGGGCGAAGAAGGCCAACCGCCGCGACATCCTCAAAACCGTACAGCTGTGGGAGGAATGAGCATGCGCATCCTTAAAGTGATTTCGCTGCTGCTCGATTACCCGAACGAAGCCCTGGTGGCCGGCCGCGACGAGCTGGAGCAGGCGATCATCCAGGCGCGGGAAATCAGCCCGCGCCAGCGCGGCGCGCTGTTCGAGCTGCTGGAGCTGATCTGCAACAACGACCTGATGGATGGCCAGGAGCATTACGGCGCGTTGTTTGGCCGTGGCCGTTCGTTGTCGCTGCTGTTGTTCGAGCATGTGCATGGCGAGTCCCGCGACCGTGGCCAGGCCATGGTCGACATGCTCGCCCAGTACCAAGCGGCGGGCTTTGCCATTGGCGTCAAGGAGCTGCCGGACTACATCCCGCTGTACCTGGAATACCTGTCGACCCGCGAAGACCTCGAGGCCCGCGAGGGCCTGGCCGATGTCGCGCACCTGCTGGCGCTGCTTGCCGCACGCCTGGAGGAGCGCGAGAGCGCCTACGCCAGTTGTTTTCGCGCGTTGCTGCAGATTGCCGGCGCCGAGCCGCACCAGGCGGTGGCTGATTTGCGCGAGCAAGTCGCCGCCGAGCAACGCGATGATTCTCTCGAAGCCCTGGACAAGATCTGGGAAGAGGAGGCGGTGGACTTTCTCAAGGCCGAGCAGCAAGAGCGTTGCAGCTCACTGCCAAGCGCCCCGGGCAAGGCCCGGGAAGAAAGCGCGGTACCGCTGCACTGGGTCGATTTTCAGCATCAAGGCCAGGCCGCTGCGCCGGCCGGGGAGGTGGGTAATGTCTAAGTGGAACCTGTTGATGTTCGGGGTCTATCCCTATGTCGCCCTGGCGATCTGCTTGCTCGGCAGTTGGGCACGGTTTGACCTTTCGCAGTACAGCTGGAAGGCCGGCTCCAGCCAGATGCTCGACAAGCGCGGCATGCGCGTGGCGAGCAACCTGTTCCATGTCGGCGTGCTGTTCGTGTTGGCCGGGCACTTCGTCGGCCTGCTGACCCCGGCGTCGGTCTATCACCATGTGATCAGCACCGAGCACAAGCAGTTGCTGGCGATGGTCTCTGGTGGGTTCTTCGGCCTGCTGTGCCTGATCGGCCTGATCATGCTGCTGCACCGGCGCCTGACCGAGCCGCGGGTACGCGCCACCTCCAGCACCTCGGACATCCTGATTTTGCTGGTATTGCTCGCGCAACTGGTACTCGGCCTGCTGACCATCGTCGCCTCCACCGGCCATATGGACGGCTCGGTGATGGTCATGCTCGCCGACTGGGCGCAGAACACAGTGCTGCTGCGTCCGGTTGAAGCGGCGGCGGCAATTGCCCCGGTGAGCCTGGTGTACAAGCTGCACGTGCTGCTGGGCCTGACCCTGTTCGTGCTGTTCCCCTTCACCCGCCTGGTGCACATCGTCAGCGCGCCGGTGTGGTACCTGGGCCGGCGCTATCAAATTGTCCGGCAGAAAGCCTGAGGAGGTCGCCATGACGCACGCAAGCGAAGCGCAACTGATTGCCAGCAGTGAACAGCAGTGGCCGGTCATCAGCGTCAATGACGTGGTCATCAGCCAGCAGGCCCTGGCCCAGGAGCTGCAATACCACCCGGCCAGCGATCGCGAGGAGGCCGTGTACATGGCCGCCCGCGCCCTGGTGATCCGCGAGCTGATGCAGCAGCGGGTCGCCGAACTGGGGCTGGCGCTGCAGGTGGGCGCCGGCGAGAACCAGGAGGAAGCGGCCACGCGGTTACTGCTGGAGCGCGAAGTGCAGGTGCCCAGCTGTGACGAAGCCACCTGCCTGCGCTACTACCACAGCAACCGCGGGCGCTTTCACAGCGCGCCGCTGCTCGCGGTGCGGCACATCCTGCTCGAATGCGCGCCGGACGATGCCGAGGCGCGCAGCCTGGCCCTGGTGCAGGCCGAGATCCTCCACGAGCGGCTGTTGCAGTTCCCCGAGCAGTTCGCCGAGCTTGCGCAAAAGTACTCGGCCTGCCCGTCGAAGGCCCAGGGGGGGGAGCTGGGGCAGATCAGCAAGGGCCAGACGGTGCCGGAGCTTGAGCGCCAGCTGTTCACCCTGGCGCCGGGCCTCGCGCTCAAGCCGCTGGAAAGCCGCTACGGCTGGCACCTGGTCAGTGTCGACCAGCGCATCGAAGGCCAGGCCTTGCCCTACGAGGCAGTGGCCACGGCGATCCGCACCCAGTTGCAGCAGGGCGTGTGGCAAAAGGCGCTGGTGCAGTACCTGCAAACCCTGATCGGCGCCGCCGATATTCGTGGCATCCGCCTGCAGGGCGCCGATTCACCGCTGGTGCAATAAGGGGACGCTGATGAGCACTGTGATGCAGGACGGCTTCGGGCGGCAGATCGATTACCTGCGCATGTCGGTGACCGATCGTTGTGATTTTCGCTGTGTGTACTGCATGGCCAAACACATGACCTTCTTGCCGCGCCAGCAGGTGCTGACCCTCGAAGAGTTGCGGCGCCTGGCCACGCTGTTCGTCGGCCAGGGCGTGGGCAAGATCCGCCTGACCGGCGGCGAGCCGCTGATTCGCCCGGGTATCGTCGAGCTGTGCCGTGACATTGCCGCCTTGCCCGGCCTGCGTGAACTGGTGATGACCAGCAATGGCTCGCAGCTGCAGCGCCTGGCCCGGCCGCTGGTAGAGGCCGGGGTCAAGCGCATCAACATCAGCCTCGACAGCCTCGATGGCCAGCGCTTTCGGGCAATTACCCGCACGGGCGATCTGGATCAGGTGCTGCGCGGCATCGAGGCGGCGCGCGAGGCCGGTTTCGAAGGCATCAAGCTCAATTGCGTGGTGATGAAGGGGCGCAACTTCGATGAGGTGTTGGCGCTGCTGCAGTACGCCATCGACCAGCGCATCGACATCACCTTCATCGAGGAAATGCCCTTGGGCGAGGTCGGCCGTGCGCGCGCTGAGTCGTTTTGCGCCAGCGACGAGGTACGGGCGCTGATTGCCAGCCGCCACGCTTTGCTCGACAGCGCCGAGCACAGCGGCGGGCCGGCGCGCTATGTGCGCCTGGCCCGGCACCCGGCAACGCGCATCGGTTTTATCTCGCCCAACAGCCACAACTTCTGCGCCAGCTGCAACCGGGTGCGGATGACCGTGGAAGGGCGCTTGCTGCTGTGCCTGGGGCAAGAGGATTCGCTGGATCTGCGCGGCTTGTTGCGGCGCTATCCGCTGGATGACCAGCCGATTGTCAGCGCGCTGCAACAGGCGTTGCGCCGCAAGCCGTTGCGCCATGAGTTCGATGCGCAGGGTGAGGTGCAGATGTTGCGCTTCATGAACATGAGCGGCGGGTGAGGCTGGCTGTTCTGGCCTCATCGCTGGCAAGCCAGCTCCCACAGGGACTGTGTACACCGAACTTTGTGGGAGCTGGCTTGCCAGCGATGGCTGCGCAGCAGCCCAGGCTGATTGCACAACCTGGCAACCTTGATATCGATCAATTTCTTTCATCCGCTTTACCCGTAGCCTGCACTGCATATTGTGTTTTCAAATCAATAAACATCTATATGTAGTGTCCGGAGGGAAAATGCACAGCACGCTGATCAGGGTGGGGCACAAGCGGTTGCACAAGCGCGATGGCAGCCAGGTGGCCTTCGACGCCGACAAGATCCGCCAGGCGTTGATCGCCGCCGGCAAGGCCACTGGCGAATATGCCGAAGCCGAGGCTGAGGGCTTGCTCGACGCGGTATTGGCGCATCTGCAGGGCTATTCGAAACTGCACGTCGAGCAGGTCCAGGACCGGGTCGAACGGGTGCTGATGGACGCCGGGCATTTCCTTTCGCTACGCGCCTATATCGTCTACCGCGAACAGCACGGACGCCTGCGCCGTGACCGCAAGACCCTGGTCGAAGTAGCCACCTCGATGAACGAATACCTCAACCGCGAAGACTGGCGGGTGCAGGCCAACGCCAACCAGGGTTACTCCCTTGGCGGCCTGGTGCTCAACGTTTCCGGCAAGGTCACTGCCAACTACTGGCTCGACGAGGTCTACAGCGAAGCCATCGGCCGCGCCCACCGCGAGGCCGACCTGCATATCCACGACCTCGACATGCTCGCCGGCTACTGCGCCGGCTGGTCGCTGCGCAGCCTGCTGCACGAGGGCCTCAATGGCGTGCCCGGGCGTGTCGAGGCCGGCCCGCCCCAACACCTGAGCAGCGCCCTGGGGCAGATGGTCAACTTTCTCGGCACCCTGCAGAACGAGTGGGCCGGGGCCCAGGCCTTCAGCTCCTTCGACACTTACCTGGCGCCCTACGTGCGCAAGGACCGGCTGAGCTATGAAGAGGTGCGCCAGGCCCTCCAGGAGTTCATCTACAACCTCAATGTGCCGTCGCGCTGGGGCACGCAAACGCCGTTTACCAACCTGACCTTCGACTGGGTCTGCCCGCAGGACCTGCGCGAGCAGATCCCGGTGATCGGCGGTGAAGAAATGCCCTTTGCCTACGGCGAGCTGCAAGCGGAGATGGACCTGCTCAACCGTGCCTACATCGAAGTGATGCAGGCCGGCGACGCCAAGGGCCGGGTATTCACTTTCCCGATCCCGACCTACAACATCACCCACGACTTTCCCTGGGACAGCGACAACGCCGAGCGCCTGTTCGCCATGACCGCGCGCTATGGCCTGCCGTACTTCCAGAACTTCCTCAACTCGGACATGCAGCCCAACCAGGTGCGCTCGATGTGCTGTCGCCTGCAACTGGATGTGCGCGAACTGCTCAAACGTGGCGGCGGCCTGTTCGGCTCGGCCGAGCAGACCGGCTCGCTGGGGGTGGTGACCATCAACTGCGCGCGCCTGGGCTACCTGTACAAGGGCGACATCAGCGGCCTGTTGCAGCGTCTGGATGCGCTGATGGAGCTGGCCATGGAGAGCCTGGAGGTCAAGCGTAAGGTGATCCAGCACCACATGGATGCGGGCTTGTACCCCTATACCAAGCGCTACCTGGGCACCCTGCGCAATCACTTCTCGACCATCGGCGTCAACGGCCTGCATGAGATGCTGCGCAACTTCAGCGACGAGCAGATGGGCCTGCACACCGCCCAGGGCCGGCGCTTCGCCCTGAACCTGCTGGACCATGTGCGCGCCACCCTGGTGCGCTTTCAGGAAGAAACCGGCCACCTGTACAACCTCGAAGCCACCCCGGCCGAGGGCACCACCTACCGCTTCGCCAAGGAAGACCTCAAGCGCTTCCCCGACATCCTCCAGGCCGGCTGCAGCCAGGCGCCGTACTACACCAACTCCTCGCAACTGCCGGTGGGCTATACCGACGATCCGTTCGAGGCCCTGGAACTGCAGGACGAGCTGCAATGCAAGTACACCGGCGGCACCGTGCTGCACCTGTACATGGCCGAGCGGATCTCCTCGGCCCAGGCCTGCAAGCAACTGGTGCGCAGGGCCCTGGAGCGCTTCCGGCTGCCGTACCTGACCATCACCCCGACGTTTTCCATTTGCCCGGTGCATGGCTACCTGGATGGCGAACACGAGTTCTGCCCCAAGTGCGACGAAGCGCTGCTGCTGGCCCAGCAGCAGGGCAGCGTGCATTGACCCGTTTTACCCTCAACAGCAAGGAGCTTCATCATGACTGCACAGCAAACCCTGCCGACGGCGAAACGCCAACGGTGCGAAGTCTGGACCCGGGTCATGGGCTATCACCGCCCGGTGTCGGCGTTCAACCCCGGCAAACAGTCCGAGCACCACGAGCGGCTGCACTTCAATGAGGGCGCGGCAACGGCCGGGCATCCATGAGCCGAGCGCTGCGGGTCGGGGGCATGGTGCCCCTGACCACCCTCGATTACCCCGGCAAGCTCGCCTGTGTGCTGTTCTGCCAGGGCTGCGCCTGGCGCTGCCGTTACTGCCACAACCCGCAACTGATCCCGCCCCGGGGCCGTGATGAACTGCCCTGGGCGCAGGTACTGGCGTTTTTGCAGCGTCGCCGCGGCCTGCTCGATGCCGTGGTGTTCAGCGGCGGTGAGGCAACCTTGCAGGACAGCCTGCCCGAGGCCATGGCCCAGGTGCGGGCCATGGGTTTTGCCATCGGCCTGCACAGTGCCGGGATCAAGCCCGAGGCGTTTGCCCGGGCATTGCCTGGGGCCGACTGGGTCGGCTTTGACGTCAAGGCGCTGGCCGAAGACTGCCAGTTGGTTACCGGCGTGCGCGGCAGTGGCCAGGCCAACTGGCGCAGCCTGGATTACTTGCTGGCCAGCGGCGTCGACTACGAATGCCGCACCACGGTGCACTGGCACCTGATCGATCCACCGCGACTCCTCACCCTGGCCCGGCGCTTGAATGCGCTTGGGGTCCAACGCTTCGTCGTGCAGCGGGTACGCACGGCACGCATGCTCGACCCGCAGCTGCCCGGTGCTTCGGCACACAGATTGCTACCCGAGCTGTGGGACACCCTCCACACGCTGTTTCCCGCGTTTGAAGTACGCGACTAGTAAGGCTTTGAAATGACCAGATTGACCACAGCACAACGTATCCTCATTGGTTTTGCCATCGCGCCCCTGGCGCTTCTGGGCCTGGCCTTTTATGCATTGCATGACCTGGCCACGCTCAAAGAGCAGGCGGTGGTGATCGTCAAACAGGACTGGCCGAAGATCGAACCGATCATGGTCATCGCCACCGGGGTGCGCGACAACGCACGCAACACCCGCGACCTGTTGCTCGACAAGGACAACCTGCAGGTGCAGCAGGCCATCGACACCACCAAGCAGCGCATCAGCCAGGCCCTGGCAACGCTTGAGCCGCTGTTCTACCTGCCCGAGGGCAAGGCCGCCTACGCGGCGCTGAAAGCCAGCCGCGAAACCTATGTCGCGGCGTTTACCCAGGTACAGACACTGATCCGCCAGGGTGACGCGCAGGCGGCAATGACCCAGCTCAAGCAAAACGTGGTACCCGCCGAGCACGAGGTATACCAGCACCTGGAAAGCCTGATGGCCTTGCAGGGGCAGATCTTCGTCGAGCGCGAACAGGCTGCCCAGGCCCTGTACAACGACGCCCGGCTGAACATGCTCGGCCTGGTCGTGCTGTGCCTGTTGGCGGTGATCGCCGCTGCGCTGCTGGTGACCCGCAGCGTCACCCGGCCGCTGGGCGGCGAGCCGGATACCGCCGCACGGGTGCTCAGCCGGATCGCCGAGGGCGACCTGACCATCGCCGTGCCGACCCATGGCAGTGCCGACGGCAGCGTGATGCTTAACATGCAGCAGATGCAGCAGAGCCTGAACAGCATGGTCAAGCACATCGCAGCTTCGGTGGAGCGCGTCGCCAGTTCTTCCGAGGAACTCAGCGCGGTCAGCAGCCAGACCAGCAGCAGCCTGCAGCTGCAGGGCCTGGAAATCGAACAGGCAGCAGCCGCGGTCAACGAGATGACCGCCGCGGTGGACGAAGTAGCGCGCAATGCGGTGAGTACCAGCGAAGCCTCGAAGGTCTCCGAACAAACCGCCCAGCGTGGCCGTGAACAGGTACGCGAGACGGTCGCCTCGATCAGCACCCTGGCCGACGGCGTCAGCGATACCTCCGCGCGCATCCAGCAACTGGCCGGGCGTGTGCAGGACATCAGCACGGTGCTGGATGTGATCCGCAGCATCGCCGAACAGACCAACCTGCTGGCGCTCAACGCCGCCATCGAAGCAGCCCGCGCCGGTGATGCCGGGCGCGGCTTTGCCGTGGTCGCCGACGAGGTGCGGGCCCTGGCCCATCGTACCCAGGTGTCGACCCAGGAGATCGAGCAGATGATCGGCAACATCCGGCAGGACACCAGCGAAGCGGTGACCGCCATGCTCAGCAGCAGCGAGCTGGTGCACACCACCCTGGATGTGGCCCAGCGTGCCGGCGAAGCACTGGAGGCGATCACCCAGTCGATTTCGCAGATCAACGAGCGCAACCTGATGATCGCCAGCGCCACCGAAGAGCAGGCCCTGGTAGCCCGCGAGGTGGACCGCAACCTGGTGGGCATTCGCAACCTGTCCGAACAGGTGCTGCTGGGGGCGCAACACACCGACAGCGCCGGCCAGGACCTGGCGCAGATGGCCGGCAGCCTGAGCCAGACCGTGGCGCGCTTCAAGGTTTGATGCCCGTCTGGATCAGCGCCCTTGATCTGTATCAAGGGCAAGCCCGGCACTGGGCGCTAGCGTGAACGCTCGCCCATTGCCGCCTGAGGCACTTCATGGCCAAGCCCTTTCCTGTCAGCCCCAAGCACCCCGAGCGCATCTGCTGGGGCTGTGACCGCTACTGCGCGGCCAATGCCCTGGCTTGCGGCAACGGCGCCGACCGTACCATGCACCCGGCAGAAATGTTCGGTGACGACTGGAACGAGCAGGGTGACTACGGGTTGGCGTCGCCGGCCGACAACGAAGGCGCAGCGCAGCGGGCCACACTACTTAAATAGCACCCGCGCAGACCTTGGCCAGGGTCTGCTGCTGACTTTTCCAACACCAGGAAGTCAGCATGAACGACCACGACGATGCCTCGATCGACAGCTTTATCGCCCAGCGCCTGCCAGGCTGGTTACGGGATGCGCCGTTGGCCGCGGTGCAAGCCTTGCAGCAGAGCATGGGCGACAGTCAGCGCGCCCAGGTGCCGATGCAGGCACTGCTGGACTCGCTGCAGTCTCCTGAAGATTTTGCCGCGCCACTGTTGAGCGCAGCGCTGAGTGCGCGCTTTGCCCAACGGGTAGATGTGCGCACCTGGCGCTTGCGCCTGGTTCGGCGTGTCCTCGAAGGATTGCCGCAAGCGTCACTGCCGCCGGTTTTTCGCGTGCAGACCACTTACCAGAGCCTATTGCATGCCGCGCTGCACAATTTTGCGGCTGAAGAAACGGTGGAGGGTAGCCATGACGAACTGACCGCGATCATCGACGAAAAGGGCGTAGTGCAGCCGCTGTCGGTGGCAGCGTTCGCCAGCCTGTGCCGGGAACTGGACCTGGGTGGCCAGTACCAGGCTCACCTCAAGGCGCTGCTAAGCCCTGCTGGCGAGGTGGCCAGGCAGGTAAGCAAGACCCTGGAGCAGGCTACCCGCAGCGGCCTGGCCGTCGCCCTCAACCAGGCCTGGATCAAGGGCGACCTCGACGCCGCCAGCCATGACTGTCTGTTGCGCGTCCTGGCGCTCAGGCCGCTGGTGCCCAATGCCACCTTGAGCAGTTTTCCCCACCACCTCAATCTGCTGGGCAAGCGTCTGGTCGGGGTGGTGGCGTTTGAGATGCGCGAGCAACTGTTCGATCCCAATGGCTATTCCGATGTTCTGGGGGTGGTCTTGTATGTGCCGGATGATCCGCTGCACCCGGTCAAACACTACAACTCGTGGAGTGCGGCGTATTCGGCGCTTGCCACACGCTTTGCGCAAGCAGGGTACGGGAAGTTCTTTCAACGCTTTGTCAGCGAACGCGATCGTGCGACATTCGTGATCACCCTGACGCGGCTGCTCAGGCAAGCCACGGCGGGCTCGGCGATCGAGCTTGATGGTCGTCACTTTGCCTTTGCCGGGCCACTGCTGGCCACGCTGTCTGCTGCGCGCATCGCAAAAATCGAGGATGACGCCCGAGTACTGGCAGTGCCCACCGATGATGAAGACCGCACAGAGCGCAGCCAGCGCCTGCAGGAGTACCAGGAGATTGGCCTGACCCTGGCCAACCTGGCAGCCTTTTTTGTCCCCGGGCTCGGGGAAGTGATGCTCGGGGTTGCCGTCGCGCAGCTGCTGGGCGAGGTTTATCACGGCTATGAAGACTGGCAGCAGGGCGACCGTGAAGGCGCCATGAACCACATGCTCGGGGTGGCGGAAAACCTGGCGGCCAACGCCTTGCTGCTGGCGGGCGGCAAGGTGCTGGTCAAGGCGCTGCAGCGGTCGGGTTTTGTCGATGGCCTGGTGCCGGTCGAACTGGCCGACCAGCGTCAGCGCCTGTGGAACCCCGACCTGCAGACGTACCGGGACAATGCCTTCGCCCATCGCTTTGAGACGGTCGGCGCCACGGGCTGGCGGCCAGCCTGGGACAGCCCGCAGCACTGGCAGGGCAGTGAGGCAATGCTCAAGCGCTTCGGCGGGCAATGGCAGCAGGCCTCGGACGCGCAACTGCAGCGGGTGCTGGCAATCACCGGCACCCAGCAAGCACAGATCAGGCAGTGGCAGGTGCACGGTGAAGCGCCACCGGCGACCCTGGTCGATGCCCTTGAGCGAGTTCGGCTCGATCATCAGCTTGCTTCAACGCTCAGTAGCCTGAGCGTGGGTAACGTCGGCCAGCCGGCGCCTGTGCTGCTGCGGGCGTTGACCACCCTTGACGGCTGGCCAGAACAACTGCTGGTGACCCTGGGCGAGGAGCGCTTCGGCCAGGCAACACCGACGTCGCCGCGGACCATCGAATTGAGCCCTGTGCCTTCGGCCAGTGGCGACTGGCTGGACCAGGTTCTGCTGGCGCTGGAGGAGACTGACAAGCTGACGTTGCTGACAAGCCCGGGCGAGGGCCTGAGCGAGCGCCAGCAACTGCTCGCGCGCCTGTCCAGGCACCTTGAACAACGCCGTGCCGACGCCTTCGACTTCCTCTATGCCCATTCGCGCCAGGAGCCGAGCGCCGGGGCGCAGATCCTCCAGCGCAACTTTCCCGGGCTACCGCTGGTGGTCGCTGAAGAGATCTGCAGCCACGCCCGGGCCGATCACCTGCAGAGCCTGCTGGACACCTCGAAAGTGCCCTTGGCGATGCTGGAAGAGGCTCGCCTGCTGATGCGCGAAGTGCGCATCAACCGCGCCCTGGAAGCTGTCCACCTGCAGAGCCCGGGCCGGGCCAGCAGCGCTACGCTGGCGGCCCTGAGCGGTGCGCGACGCGAGGAGGTGGCTGGCATTATCGGCCTGAGCGAGCCGGGGCAGTGGTTTCACCCGCCGCAGCGCCTGGCCGACGGGCGCATTGGTTACCCCTTGAGCGGGCGTGGGGTGGGCGGGCGGCAGGCAGTCAATCGCGCCGTGCGTGAGTTGTACCCCACGTTCAGCGACGCCGAGATTGGCGAGTTCCTCACCGAGTTGCGGGTGTCTGGCCGCGAGTTGTGGAGCGGCTTGCAGGCGCTGCATCAGGAGCTGGCAACCCTCAACGAAACCCTCTACAGCTGGCAAGCGGCCGACCCGATCCGCGGCGCGGCCCGCGAACGGGTCGCCGCGCGCTTGCGTCGTTGCTGGCGCCGGCAGACGGCGCGGGTGCGCAATCGCGGCGCCGACTATCGCCTGCTGCTCGAGCACGAGCCGATAGGTGCATTGCCGCAGCTTCCCGAGAGCATCAGCTTCGCTCATGTGGCGGAGATTACCCTCAATGACTTGCAGATCACCGAGTTGCCGCCAGGCTTTCTCCAGCGCTTTAGTGCATTGCGC
The DNA here is from genome assembly GCF_044743505.1 of Pseudomonas sp. NPDC087612. Lineage (NCBI taxonomy): Bacteria > Pseudomonadati > Pseudomonadota > Gammaproteobacteria > Pseudomonadales > Pseudomonadaceae > Pseudomonas > Pseudomonas sp. NPDC087612. The sequence goes on along the minus strand of NZ_JBIUWO010000001.1, from coordinate 242,749 downwards.
TGGCTGGATGTGGTGCACGTTGATCTCGCCCGAGTGCCTGAAGGCATTGACGGGTTGAATCATCTGACCTGGCTGAACCTCAGTCACAACCGGATTGCCTGGACCCCTGCCGACAATCGTCTGCTGGCATCGCTGGGCCGCCTGGAGGTGCTCGACCTGGATCACAATCCGCTGGCGTCCCCGCCGGATGTGACCGCCTTGTCGCGCTTGCGCTTGTTGCGCCTGCGCAATACTGCCATCACCACGGTCCCGGCCGGCTTGCTCAGCCGCCCGGCGCTGGAGAGCGCCGACCTGCGCGAGAACCCCATTGTGGTGTTGCAGGAGGGCCTGTTCAACGCGCCGCGGCGCATCCTCGAACGCATCAACTTCCACGACAACCCGCTCAACGCCGAGAGCCGTGAACGCTTGCTGGCGTTCGAACGCGCCGGGTTGCTGCCGGCGGTCGCCGGCTTCAGTCATGCGCGGTTCGACAACCTGCAGGAGGAGTGGCTGACTGGGTCGCAAGATGAGGTACGCGTGCAGCGCGCCGAGCAATGGCGGGTACTGCAGGGCGAGGAAGGCTCGGCTGACCTGTTTCGCCTGCTCGGTGACCTGCGTGAGACGGCTGACTTCAGGCGTCGGCGCCAGGACCTCACGCGTCGCGTCTGGGAGGTGCTCGATTGCTGCTATCGGCACACCCGCTTGCGCAGAGCACTGTTCGCCCTGGCCCGCGCGCCGCGAAGCTGCTCGGACAGCGTCGCCCTGAACTTCAGCACCCTGGAGGTGCGCGCCCATGAACTCACCGCGACCCGCGGCCTTAGCGGGGCCAGTCGCCAGCAACCGTTGCTGATCCTGGCCCGTTCGCTGTTTCGCCTGGATGAAGTGGATCGCTTGAGCGCCGAGGAAATCCAGCTGCGTCGCTCGATGGGCATGGCCCCGGACGAAATCGAAGTCCTGCTGGCTTTTCGCACCGGGCTTGCCGACGAGCTGGAACTGGTCGGGCAGCCACGGAGCATGGCTTATCGCTTTGTCGCTGGCGTCGATCGGCATGCCTTGAACACCATGCGCGACCAGGTCCGCCTGGCCGAGCGCTCGCCACGCCTGGCGGCTTCGGTAGCAGCGCGAGACTTCTGGGTCAGGTTTTTGAAGCAACATGAGCAGCACGCGTTAGAGGCGGTAGACCAGCCATTTTTCCAGCAACTGGAGGATCTGGCGGCGATGCAGGGCGAACTCACCGACCAGCAATACCTGCAGCGCAGCAACGACATTGGCGCCGCACGCGAAGCGGCGCGTGCCGAGCTGATCCTGCAACTGACCCGCCGTGCCCTGGCGCAGGAGGCGCAGCAATGATCGCGTCTAACCATCAGGGACAGGCGCCCGGCATTGACAGCCAGGTGCACGACTATCTGCCCACTTGGCTGCAACAGGCGCCGGCACAGCGTTTGCGGGCCCTGAGCCGGGCGCTGCAACTAAGCCAGCAGCAACGCACCAGGGTTGCTGCGGTGCTCTCGACCATTGAGCCGCTCGACGGCTTTGCCCGTAGCTTGCTGCGCCAGCAACTGCGGACACACACCGGTGCCAACCTGGATGTCGAGCTCAACCATTTTGTCCATACTCGGCACCTGAGCCTGACCTCCACCTTGCTCTCTTTACCGCGTCAGGGCTCGACGGCAGTGGTCTCCAGTCACAGCCTGCTGCAGGCTGCGCTACAGAACTTCAGCGCCGCCGAGGCGGCCAGCGGTGGGCTTGCCGGCAAAGCGCGGCTGCAGTTTGCACAACCGCTGGCCGCCTCGACGCAATTGACTCCCGAGTCTTTCGCCGCACTGTGCCGCACACTCGACCTGGGTGGCCGCTACCAGCTGCATCTGGATCAGGTGCTGACCGACGAGTTCACGCAAATGCTGCGGCGCAGTTACTACCACGACCTGGAAGTCGCCGCGTTGCTCGCGGTACTCAGTGGCGCGCTCGATGAGTACGGCTTCACGGCACTCCTGCAGCATATTCATGCAGATTTTCTGCAGCCGGGCGATGACCCGGTCATCCGCCCCCTGCAGGTGCGTTTGGGTGGGGTGAGGCTCAATGGCATGGTGGTCTTCGAGCTACTGCCGGAGTCGGCCTTCAATACATCGCCGGGTGTGGTGCGCCTTGGCCAACTGAACTGGCTATTGTACATCCCCGGTGACCCACAACGTCCGTTGGTTCAGTTCAGTGCCCGGGAAGATATGCTGGGTGAGTTGGGAGTGCGCTTGAAATCGCCCGGCTACGCGCGCTGGTTCACGCGCTTCGTGCCCCAGGCCGAGCAACTGGCATTTGCCGCGACCCTGGGTGAGCAGCGCCAGCGCGCTGCGGCGGGAGCGCCGCTGGCAATAAGCATGGGCTTGTCAGCCTTCGCCGGGCCGTTGTTCAGTACCCTTGCCAGCCAACAGCTGGCGAAGATCCGCAACGATGCGCGCACCCTGGCCGTGCCTACCGATGACGAAGATGAAAAACAGCGGGTGGAACGCCTGCATGCCTACGAGAACGCCGGCCTGTTGTTGCTCAATGTTGCCGGTTTGTTTGTGCCGGTACTGGGCGCGGTAATGCTCGGCGTGGCTGCAGCGCAGTTGACCTCGCAACTGTTCGAGGGGGTTGAGGACTGGCTGCAGGGCGACAGCGACAAGGCCCTCGAACACCTGACCGACGTGGTCGAGAACCTGGCGTTGTTTGCGGCCGCTGGCGCCGGCGTGCACCTGGTGAGCAAGGCGCTGCGCCACGCAGCCTTCATCGAGGCGTTGGTACCGGTCAGTAACCGGCAAGGCCAGGCGCGTTTGTGGAAGCCCGACCTGGCGGGTTACCAGGCCCGGATCGAACCGGACACGGCTGATGCCCAAGGGCTCATTGGCGGCGACCCGGGCCCTTATCTCACCCTGGACGACCGGGTTTACGCAGTGCAGCACGACAGCGCTCTGGGGCAATGGCGCATCGTCCATCCCGAGGGGGGCGAACGCTATTCGCCGGTCCTGCAGGGCAACGCTCGGGGAGGGTGGCGCCATGGCGGGGAGAACCCGCTGCAGTGGCAAGACACGCGGTTCATGCTCAAGCGCCTGCTACCTGAGCTGGCAACGCTGGCGGAGCCGGCGCAAGAACAGATTCTGACCACGAGCGGCCTTGATGGCGGGCAGTTACGCCGCTTGCACCTTGACAACCTGGCGGCTCCAGGCCTGCTGCGCGACTGCCTGTTGCGCTGGCGTCTGGATCAGGACATCGAGCGCTTTATCGAGCAACTTGCGGCAGGGGCTCCGCTGGACACCACAGAGGCGCAGATGCGTGACTACCTGGTGTCGCGCCTGCCCGCTGACACTACCGCCAGCACTGCGCCGGGGGTGCTGGCCCGGCACGCAAGGATGCTGCGCCAGGCGCTGTTCAGCCATTGCTATGGCCTGCGTACGCGCCTGGCGGGCATCGCCGAATCCGTGGTGCAGGTGGATTTTCCCGAGCTGCCCAGCAGCCTCGTCGGTGATCTGCTCGAGGCGGCCAGTGACGCTGAACTAGGTCGCCTGGTGGAGCAATGGCGGGTGCCTCTGGCGATGGCCAACCGCATACGGGCGCCGTTGCACGATGTACGGATCAGCCGCGCCGTCGAAGGGCTGTACTTGCAATCGGTGCGCAGCCGCGACAGCGACAGGTTGATCCTGGCCTTGCTTGGGCAACTGCCCGGCTGGCCGCAGGCGTTGGCTATCGAGGTGTTCGAAGGCAGCCTGTCAGGGCCCAGACTCGTCCCGGCCGCGGCAGCGACCGGCAGCCGTCGCGTACAGATCGTCAGGCTGGAGTCGGGATATCAGCTGTATCGTCAGGCTGGGGAGCACGCTGGCGAGTTTTATGCTGATCTGTTCAGTGCCTTGAGCAACGCGCTGTCTGCCTCTGAACAGGCGGCGCTGGACACGCCGCTGCGCAGCCGCCTTGGCGAGCTGTTGCATCTGCACCGCGGCAAGGTTGGGCAGTGGCTGCAATCGACGCCCAGGCAACGCCCCTGGTTCAACCCGCCACAGCGCTTGGCCGATGGGCGTATCGGCTATCCCTTGAGTGGTCGCGGCCTGTTCGGTGGGCGCCGCGCGGCCCAGGTGCGGGATATCCGCCAGCTGTACCCGGGGCTCTCGGATACCGACGCCGATGCCTTTGTCGACGCACTGCAGCGCAGAGGTGTCGACGTCGCGGCGCGCATCACAGCCTATCAGCGTGAATACCAGTTGCTCGACGGCACCTTGCGGGCCTGGAGCCAGTCAGTAGCCGCCGATGAAGCGGGCCAGGCCCTGCGCCGCAGCCGTCAGCAGGCGGCGCTGCTGATCCGCCGTGCCTGGCGCAAGCTGTCGCCCAAATGTTGGTCCAACCACAGCGTCATCGGTTACAGCCTGAGCCTTGAAGGGCTGTACACCGGCGACTTGCCTGGCTGGCCGGCCGAGGTCAATTTTGACCATGTGGTCGATCTACAGTTGCACAACATGGGCCTGGGCGACGCCTCGGCGGCTTTCCTGCTGCCCTTCAAGCGCTTGCGCGAGTTGAACCTGGGCAACAACGCCCTGACCCGTTTGCCCGACGCCCTGAGTGCTATGCCGGCGCTGGCGCGCTTGTTGGCACCGGGTAATCACATCGAACTCGACCAGCAGGCGGCCCGGCAACTGGCCGGGCTGTCGCAACTGCGCATCCTCAACCTCAATGACAATCCTGTGGGACCCTTGCTGGACCTTGAACGTTTGTCGCGCCTGGAGGAGGTGCAACTGCGCAACACCGGGCTGCAAGCCTGGCCGCACGGGCTGTTGAACCGCTATCACGGCTACCGCCTGGACCTGCGCAACAACCAGATCGACAGCCTGCCGCAAGCGGTGCTCGACGCCCCGGGCTGGATCAACCGCGGGCTGGCGCTGCATGACAACCCGCTGTCGCAGGCAACCTTTGAACAGCTTGAGCAGTACCAGCAGCGCACCGGTATTCGCCTGGCCAGCCGCCGTAGTCATCAGTCGCCAGTGAGCAAGGCGCGGCGCCTGTGGCTGCAAGCGGCGCCGGCCGGCGACAGCGCCCAGGCGCTGACTACCTGGCAGGCATTGGCCGACGAACCGCAGGCGACAGGTTTGTTCAGGCTGCTCGCAGACCTGAGCGCCACTGCCGAGTTTCAGCGCACGCCTGCTGACCTGGGGGAACGAGTATGGGTTTTGCTCGATGCTGCCAGCAAAGCGCCCGAATTACGTGAGTCGCTGTTCGAGCTTGCGGCCTCACCGATCACCTGCGGTGACAGCGTTACCCTCAGTTTTGCCACCCTGGAAATCCGCGCGTCGGTGTACATCGCCTCGCACCTGGCGACCGATCAGCCTCTGGCACAGCGGCTATTGAGCCTGGGCCGGCGGCTGTTTCGCCAGGAGCAACTGGACCTGCTGGTTACCGAGCAGGCGCAGGCGCGAGCAAACGCGGGTGCAGTTGTCGATGTCGTCGAGCTGAGCCTGGCCTACCGCATTGCCCTGGGCGAGGCCCTGGACTTGCCGAGCAAGCCGCAGAGCATGTTGTCTGCGGCTCTGGCGCCGCTTGACGAGGGCGAGATCGCCAGCGCCCGCCAGCGCATCGAGGGTCTTGAACAGACGCAGGCGTTGCAGCAGTTCATCAGTACCCGGGACTTCTGGCTCGACTACCTCAAGGCGCAACACAAGGCGCAGTTCGAAGCCCTCGACCTGCCTTATCGCAACCAGCTGGAGGCGATCATGGACAGCCAGGGCGAGCTGCGCGATGACGATTATCTTCAGCGCATGCGGGCATTGGCCAGTGCCCGCGAGCAAGCAGAAGCGAACCTGGCGTTGGGTTTGACCGAAGAGGCCTGGGCCGCCTTCGTGGCCCAGGCGGCCGAACCGTGAAGGTGCCTCAGAACCGCTGCTGGCGCCTGTCCAGTTGCTGATCGACCAGCCACTTGCCGTGGGCCAGCGCCGCATGCTGGGCGTTTTCCAGGTCGGCCAGGTAGGCCATCTTCACCGGCAATGACAAGCGCCGGCTGGTGTGGCCTTCGGGATCGGTGATCAGGCAGCCGGCGTTATAGGGCGTGGGGATGCCGGGGTGGGTTTCGACGCTGGCGGTGATGGTGTGGTTGCGATGCTCGCATTGAAGGGTTTTCATCGTCCTTACCTCGCTGCTGTGGTATCGAAAGCGCCTCAGTCAGGGTGCTTTTTCGGGTATACCACAGCAGCGGCGCGGTTGGATCCGGGCCGACGAACGTCAGCTTCAGCGAAACGCCGGCAGCAATCCGTTGATGGGGCGTGATCCTCGCAAGCTAGACCGTAATACGTGATTTGCAGGTGTAATAGTTGGCTGCGAGCGCTGCGCGCTCGATCGCCGGCAAGTCCGGCTCCCACAGCTCTGGCGCACACCGTGGGAACCGGCGAGAAGGATCAGAACTCGGTCGGCTGGATGATCTCGACCCAGTAGTCATCCGGGTCCTTGATGAATGCCAGGTGCTTCATGCGGCCGTCGCTCAGGCGCTTCTGGAAGGTGACGCCCAGTTGCTCGAAACGCTCGCAGGCAGCACGGATGTCCGGCACCGAGATGCAGATATGACCGAAGCCACGCGGGTCGGTGTTGCCGTTGTGGTAGGCAAACCCGGCGTCGTTTTCGGTGCCGTGGTTGTGGGTCAGCTCGAGAATGCCCGGGATCGATTTCATCCACTCGGTGCGCTTGGCAGCATCGGCCGGGATCTGCGCCTTGTCGACCAGGGCGAGGAAGTACAGGCTGAACTCGGCCTCGGGGAAGTCGCGCTTCTCGACCAGGCTGAAGCCCAGCACGCGGGTGTAGAAGTCCAGGGACTTGGCAACGTCCTTGACCCGCAGCATGGTGTGGTTGAAAACGAATTTGTGGGTCGCGGCATCCGGTTGCGCGGTGACACCAGGGAGGGTGTCGAGATGGTTCAGGCTCATGGGCTCTCCGCATTTGAGGCTGGCAACAGCGCTGCCAGCAAAACAGTCAGGGCGTCATGATACGGAACTGAAGCGATTGCGCAAACGATTTGCGCCCCGCCTTTGTGGGGCGGGGCGCAAGAATTAGAAGCCCGCCGAAGCGGGCGTATGGGGCGCTAGTCCGTTAGCAGTCTTCATCCTGAGCCAGTCGATGTGAAAAAAGTGTGAAGGGTTTTTTCACCTGCGCAACCAGCTGTCGACAGTCTTGGCCCCGTACTGCTCCTTCCAGGCCTTGAGGCCGCGGTGGTTGCCACCCTTGGTTTCGATCAACTCGCCGGTGTGCGGGTTTTCATAAACCTTTACCACCCGCGCACGGCGTTGTTTCGGTGCACTGGGCGAGGCTTTGTGGGTAGCCTTCGGGTCGAGGATCGCGACAATATCGCGCAGGCCCTTGTCGTAGTGTTTCATCAGGTCGACAAGTTTCTTCTCGAACTCGATTTCACGCTTCAGGCCGGCGTCCTTTTTCAGCGCCTCCAATTGCGCCATTTGTTCCTGAAGGGCCTTTTCGGCGGCGCGGAACTCTGCAAGTCTGGACACTGTCATCACTCCTTTAAGTCTGCAGTGGCCCGGCATGCGTGTAGATAGCAACATTCTGTATAACGCAGCCGCCACCGGGTTGGGCACAACATCGCACTAATAAAGAGTGTAGTAGTCGTCGCGCAGTGGGTAAACATTAAACTTTTATATTGTGTGTTATGGAACTTTCTTAATTGCCACCCGACCTTGACCAAAGAACTAGTCAATATTCCGCCAGCGGCCTTAGACCATGGTCCAATGGCCCGCAATAGAGCGGTTGCGAGACCATGATCGGTCACCGTCGACTGCCATCGACGCTGGGAGCATTGTCGGCGCCGGGATCGGCGCCGGTTGTTTTTTGCCTTTCTTTCGGATTTCGCTTCTCATGTTTGCCCCATACCCTCTCGCGCCCGGGCGCAGCCTTGTCGGCCTGCTCGCGATGTTTGCTGCTGTCTCGACACAGGCCGCTGGTTTTCTTCAAGACAGCAGCGCCAAAGTCGAAGCACGCAACGTCTACTTCAATCGTGACTTTCGCGATGGTCATACCAGTTCCGACCAGGGCGCGTCGAAACGCGAAGAGTGGGCCCAGGGCTTTATTCTCAATGTGCAGTCTGGTTATACCGAAGGCACTGTAGGATTTGGTGTAGATGCCATCGGCATGCTCGGCTTCAAACTCGACTCCAGTCCGGCCGATAGCAACAGTGGTCTGTTGCCCTCCAGCGGACATGATCCGCGTGGTTCGGTAGACCAGTACGCGAAGATGGGCGTAGCCGGCAAGATGCGTTATTCGCAGACTGTGCTCAAGGTCGGTTCGATGATGCCGGACATGCCGCTGCTCAAGTACAACGACGGCCGCCTGTTGCCGACGATGTTCCAGGGCGCGATGCTGAGTTCCGAAGAATTCAAGGACCTGAAGTTCACCGTGGCGCGCCTGGACAAGTACACCGCACGGGACTCGACCGACCGCGAGGACATTCGTGTTCACTGCAAGAACAAGCGCTACGCCTGTGGTACCACGGCCGATCATTTCGACATGGCCGGGATCGACTACAAGTTCAATGACCGCCTCAGTGCGCAATACCAGGTAGGCAAACTTGAAAACATCTACCGCCAGCACTTTTTCGGCCTGGTGGCCAGCCAGCCGCTGAGCGTCGGCAGCCTGTCGGCCGACCTGCGCCTGATAAAAAGCGATGACATTGGCCGTGCCCGCGCCGGTGACATCGATCACCGCGCCTTCAGCGGTATGCTCGGCTACAGCCTTGGTGGTCACAAGGTCAGTGCCGGCTGGCAGCGCATGTATGGCGAGAACGCCATGCCGTACCTGGATGGCAGCAACCCGTACCTGGTCAACTACGCCCAGGTCAACGACTTCGCGGCGGCCCAGGAGCGTTCCTGGCAACTGCGTTACGACTACGACTTCAAGGCCATGGGTGTGCCGGGCCTGAGCTTTTTTACCCGCTATATCAACGGCGACCATATCAAGGTCCCGGGCAGCCTGGCCGAGGGCAAGGAGTGGGAGCGCGACAGCGAACTCAAGTACCAGGTCCAGAGCGGCACCTTCAAGGATGTCAGCGTGCGACTGCGTAACTCCACCTACCGCAGCAACTATGAGAAGTATGCCCGCGACATGGACGAAACCCGGGTGATCGTCAGCTACAACTTCTCGATTTTCTAACGCGCAGTACGTTGCCATTGTGCTTCGGCCAGCCGACTATGAAGGCTGGCTGAATCATGGAAGCGACGTGCAATGAAACAACTGCTGTTGATCGGCATCGGGCCGGGCAATCCGCGCCAGATCACCTTGCAAGCCATCGACGGGCTGAACCGGGCCCAGGTGTTTTTCGTGCTCGACAAGGGTGCGGTCAAGGACGAATTGCTGCAACTGCGCAAGCACATTCTCGAGTGTTACATCGATAAGCCCGGCTATCGCCTGGTGCAGGTCGAAGACCCCCTGCGCGATGGCGCTGCCAGCGATTACGTTGGCGCCGTCGAGGACTGGCACCAGCAGCGTGCGGCGTTGTACGCCAACCTGATCGAAAACGAACTGGCTGACGGCGAATGCGGCGCTTTCCTGCTCTGGGGCGAGCCGACCCTGTACGACAGTACCCTGCGTATTCTCGACCTGGTCCAGGCCCGTGGCGTGGCTTTGGCGCTGGAAGTGATCCCCGGCATCAGTAGCGTCCAGGCCCTGGCCGCCGCTCACCGTATTCCCTTGAACCGTATCGGCGAGCCGCTGACCGTGCTGCCTGGCCGGCGCCTGGCTGAACAGCCGTGCATCGACAACCTGGTGGTGATGCTCGACGGCCAGTGCGCCTTTGCCGCGCTGGACGATCCGCAGTTGCATATCTACTGGGGCGCTTACCTGGGTAGCGCCGATCAGGTCCTGATTGCCGGGCCGCTACTGGAGGTCAAGGCGCAGATCATCGCCGCCCGTGAACAGGCACGGGCGCGCAAGGGCTGGATCATGGACACTTATCTGCTGCGTCGGCCGCTGTAGCCAGGCGGTTCTTGGCCTCGATCCACTGCGACATGTACTGGGTACTCTTGTGCTGGTGGTGTCGGAGCATGGCGCCGGTGAAGTTGAACAGCCGGTGCTGGTCGAGGTCGGCCAGGGCGTACTCGATGCGCTCGACCAGGGCGCTGGCGTGCTGGCGCCGGTCGTAGCGTGCGCCGAGCAAGCGCAGCGCGTCCTGCTGGGCGCGGTTCCAGCGTGCTTCATCGCTGTACAGGGCGGCGGCGGCTTCGGCCAGGCCTTCGGCGGTTTCGGCGATTGCCCCTGGCCAGGGCAGGGCGCCGTGCATGGCTTCGGCGCCGATGGGGGTGGTGACGCTGGGGGTACCGCACTGCATGGCGTCGGTGAGCTTGCCCTTGATCCCGGCGCCAAAGCGCAGCGGCGCCAGGCAAATGCGCGCGTTGCTCATCACTTCAAGGGCGTCTTCGGCCCAGTTCATGATGTGAAAGCCCTCGGCGGGTTTGTGCAGCGCCGTGGCCTTGGGCGGGGTGTAGGCGCCGTAGATGTGCAGCTGCGCCTGGGGCAGGCGCCGGCGGATCATCGGCCACAGGCTGTTCTTCATCCACAGCACCGCGTCCCAGTTCGGCGCATGGCGAAAGTTGCCGATGCTGAGAAAATGTGCGCGCTCGGCAAATGGCTTGAACGGCTCGCTGGGGGCGTCGAGCATCAGCGGGCACCAGTGCAGCAAGTGCTCGGGCACGCCGAAGCCGTTGATCAGCAGGTCGATCTCGACATCGGAAATCATCAGGCTCAAGTCGCTGCGGTAAATGGCGGCGAGTTCGCGCAGGGTCAGGTCGGCGCTGGCCATCTGCCGATAGAGGTCGGGGCCGGAAGTGTTGAACAGCGCGCGAAAGTCATTCGGGTCCAGGCCTTCGATCAGGCGCCGGCGCAGCAGTTGCTGGCGGGCATCGCGCAGGCTTTGCAGGTCGGAGGTTTCCAGCACGCGCAGGGCGTTGGGGCAATGTTTTTCGACGCGCCAGCCGAACTGCTCTTCCATCATGAAACGGTCGAACAGCACCACGTCCGGGGCCAGTTCGCTGACAAACGCGTCAAAGCTGCTGTCGTTGAGGGCAATGGCCTGTTCGCCGATGCCCAGGCTCGCCAGGTCGGCCTTGTGCTCGCCAATGGCTGCGGGGCTGCTGAAGGTGACGCGCCAACCGCGCTGCACGAAGCTTTCAAGGATCTGCATCATGTGCGAGCCGGCGGCTGAGGAGCGCGGCTCGGGCCACACGTAGCCGATGACCAGGACGTTGAGGGCAGGGGCGGGCATGGGCATCGGGGACCTTGGCAAAAAAGGTGCGTATTAAAGCAGATTCCGGGCGGGCCGGTAGGTGCCCTAAATGGCCTGGAGAATACCCTGCACCTTGTCACGCAACTGGTCGATGCTGAACGGCTTGGTTATCTGGTGCATGCCGAGCGGTATGTCAACGTCGCCATAGCCGCTGGCAAACAGCACCGGCAGCTCCGGCCGCAGTTCCCGGGCTTTGACGGCCAGGTCCTTGCCGTTCATGTCCGGCAGGCCGACATCGGTGAGCATCAAGGCCAGGGATTGTTGCGGGTCTTTCAAAACCCTCAGTGCCGCTTCTGCATCGGCAGCCTGCAGCACCTGATAGCCCAGCTCTATAAGCACCTCGACCGTCAGCATGCGCACGATATCGTCATCTTCAACGACGAGCAGGGGCGGGGATGTCTGCGGCATGGCGGTATTCCTGTACAAAAGTCTGTTCATTATCTGTAAGCCGGGCACGCCCTGAAGTTCCCTCTGCGCTGAAAAAAGCCTCCCGAATGAACAGCATAGCGGTCATTGAAAAAGCAGGGAACGTTTGCGCGCGACACCTCTCAAATGCTGGCTAAATGCCCTGCCAGAATGGCCAAAGGCGTTTAGACTCGGAGTAGGAAGGGCTGGCAGAATGGCCGTTCCCGCGGAAAATAGAACGATTACTCGAAAATTCCGCCACACTCTTTCGTTTGCTTCCTTAGCTCGGGCGTCTTGAGATGATTCAACCAGCCTCAATCGATCAGCGCAGCTTTCGCAAGCTGCTGACCCGCAACATCGGCCTGCCTCTGGGGGTAGGGCTGCTCAGTGCGGTGGTGTTCGTGACGATCATCAGCTACCTGCTGTCGGCCATTCAATGGGTCGAACACACCGACCGGGTGATCAACAACGCCAACGAGACGGTGAAACTGTCGATCGACATGGAAACCGGCATGCGCGGCTTCCTGATCACCGGCGAGGAGCGCTTTCTCGACCCCTATGAGGTGGCCAAGCCGCAGGTGATTGCCGGCATCAAGGGCCTGGAACAACTGGTGGCCGACAACCCGCAGCAGGTTGACCGCCTGCAGCGCCTGCTGGGCCTGCAGGATGAGTGGAACACCTTCGCCGCAAACATGATCAGCCTGCGCCGCGACAACGGTAATTTCCGCGAGGCCGTCGGCTCCGGACGGGGCAAGCGCCTGACCGACGAAATCCGCAAGGAATTCGACGCGTTCATTGCCATGGAGCATCAGTTACGGGTGGCCCGTAACGACACGGTGAATACCACCACCATCGTATCGATTTCGGCATACCTGGTGTTTGTCATCCTGCTCAGCGGCCTGCTGGCCTACCTGGGGCGCCGCGACCTGCTGGCGCTGTCGGGCAGCTACGCCAGCAGCCTTGAGTCGCAGCAACGGGCCAACCAGCGCCTGGAACGCCAGGCCTGGCTGCGTACCGGGCAGACCGAGCTGGCCGGCCAGGTATTGGGGCAACTGACCCTGCCGATGCTCGGCAACAACATCCTGCGCTTTTTTGCCGGGTACCTGGGCAGTGCTGTCGGCGCCATGTACGCCCGTGACGAGCACGGCGGCCTGCGCCGGGTGGCCACTTACGGTATGTCGGCCGAGCAGGCCGGGCAAGAGCAACGGGTCGCCAGCCACGAAGGCATCCTGGCCCAGGCGGTGATGCAGGAGCGCCTGTTGCGCCTGGACGAGTTGCCGGCTGACTACTTCAAGGTCAGCAGCGGTCTGGGCCAGGGCTTGCCGCGCAGCGTGCTGGTGATGCCGACCAGCAACGACGGGCAGATCAACGGCGTGGTCGAACTGGGCTTCTTGCGCAGCCTGGATGAACGCGACATCGAATTCCTCGAGCTGGTGGCCGGCAACATGGGCACTTCGATCGAGAGCGCCCGCTACCGCCAGCGCCTGCAGGAAGTGCTGGCCGAAACCCAGCAGCTCAACGAAGAGCTGCAGGTGCAGCAGGAAGAGCTGAAAACCGCCAACGAAGAGCTCGAAGAGCAATCGCGGGTACTCAAGGAGTCCCAGGCGCACCTGGAAACCCAGCAGGCCGAGCTTGAGCAGACCAACGAGCAACTGGCCGAGCGCACCGAAGCCCTGGCCGAGCAGCGCGATGTGCTGGACCGCAAGAACGGTGAACTGAACCAGGCCCAGGTCGAGCTGCAGGAGCGCGCCGAAGAGCTGCAGCGCTCGAGCAAGTACAAGTCCGAGTTCCTCGCCAACATGTCCCACGAGCTGCGCACGCCGCTCAACAGCTCGCTGATCCTGGCCAAGCTGCTGGCCGAGAACGGCGAAGAGAACCTCACCGGCGAGCAGGTCAAGTTTGCCGAGTCGATCTACTCGGCGGGCAACGACCTGCTCAACCTGATCAACGATATTCTCGACATCGCCAAGGTCGAGGCCGGCAAGCTTGAAGTGCGCCCGGAAACCACCCACGTGGCGCGCCTGAGCGAAGGCCTGCGCAACTTGTTCGAGCCGCTGGCCAGCGAAAAGCAGCTGAGCTTCACGGTGTCGGTCGAGCCGCAGGTGCCGGCGACCCTGTACACCGATCGCCAGCGCCTGGAGCAGATCCTCAAGAACCTGTTGTCCAACGCGGTGAAGTTCACCGAACGCGGCGAAGTCAGCCTCACTATCGGCTGGCAGCCCGGCGCCGGCATTGTTTTCTCGGTGCGCGACAGCGGCATCGGCATCGCCGCCGACCAGCAGCAGAGCATCTTCGAAGCCTTCCACCAGGCCGATGGCACCACCAACCGCCGGTATGGCGGCACCGGCCTGGGCCTGTCGATCTCGCGTGACCTGGCGCAGTTGCTGGGCGGGCAGATCAGTGTCGACAGCAGCCTGGGCCAGGGCAGTGTGTTCAGCCTGGTCCTGCCGGAGCGCTACGAGCCGATTGTCGATCAGAGCCCGGTGCAGATCGTTCATCAGCCAGCGCGCCTGGTCAGCGCGCCGTTGCCCGCACCCGTTGCGCCTGCGCCGCTAGCACGCCCGGCGCCGAGCTTTGCCGACGACCGCGACAAGGCGCCGTTCAGCAACCGCTTGATCCTGGTGATCGAAGACGAGCCGAATTTTGCCCGTATCCTCTTCGACCTGGCCCACGAACTGGGCTACAGCTGCCTGGTGGCCCAGGCTGCCGACGAGGGCTTTGAACTGGCGGCGAGCTTCATTCCCGATGCGGTGCTGCTGGACATGCGCCTGCCGGACCATTCCGGTCTCACCGTGCTGCAGCGCCTTAAAGAGCAGGCCAGCACCCGGCACATTCCGGTGCATGTGATCTCGGTCGAGGACCGGGTCGAGGCGGCGCTGCACATGGGCGCCATCGGCTACGCGGTCAAACCTGCCACCCGCGAAGAACTCAAGCAGGTGTTCGCGCGCCTGGAAGCCAAGCTGACCCAGAAGCTCAAGCACATCCTGCTGGTCGAGGACGATGACCTGCAGCGCGAAAGCATTGCCCGCCTGATCGGCGACGAAGACATCGAGATCACCGCGGTGGGCATGGCCCAGCAGGCCCTGGACCTGCTGCGCGAGAATATCTACGACTGCATGATCATCGACCTCAAGCTGCCGGACATGCTCGGCAATGAGCTGCTCAAGCGCATGTCCGACGACGACATCCGCGCGTTCCCGCCGGTGATCGTCTACACCGGGCGCAACCTGACCCGCGAAGAAGAAGCCGACCTGCTCAAGTACTCGCGCTCGATCATCATCAAGGGCGCGCGCTCGCCCGAGCGGCTGCTCGATGAAGTGACGCTTTTTCTGCACAAAGTCGAATCCAAGCTGTCCCATGAAAGACAGCGCATGCTCAAGACCGCGCGCAGCCGCGACAAGGTCTTCGAGGGCCGCAAGCTGCTGCTGGTGGATGACGATGTGCGCAATATCTTTGCCCTGACCAGCGCTCTGGAACACAAGGGCGCGATTGTCGAGATCGGGCGCAATGGCCGCGAAGCCATCGAGCGCCTGGAGCAGCACGAGGACATCGACCTGGTGCTGATGGACGTGATGATGCCGGAGATGGACGGCTACGAAGCCACCCGCCTGATCCGCAAGGACCCGCGCTGGCGCAAGCTGCCGATCATCGCCGTCACCGCCAAGGCGATGAAGGATGACCAGGAGCGTTGCCTGCAGGCCGGGGCCAATGACTACCTGGCCAAGCCCATCGACCTTGACCGGTTGTTCTCGCTGATCCGTGTCTGGCTGCCGCAACTGGAGCGAATTTGAGTATCGAACGCAACACCGACATTGAAATACGGCTGCTGATCGAGGCGATCTACCTCAAGTACAGCTATGACTTTCGTGATTACTCCGGCGCCTCGATCAAGCGCCGGATCCAGCACGCATTGCGCCAGTTCGACTGCAAGACCGTCTCGGCCCTGCAGGAGCGGGTGCTGCACGACCCGGGCATGTTCATGCAGTTGCTGCAGTTCCTGACCATCCCGGTCAGCGAGATGTTCCGCGACCCCGAGCACTTCCTTGCAGTGCGCCAGGAAGTGGTGCCGCTGCTGCGTACCTGGCCGTCGATCAAGATCTGGATCGCCGGTTGCAGCACCGGTGAGGAGGTCTATTCGATGGCCATCCTGCTGCGTGAAGAAGGCTTGCTGGAGCGCACCATCATCTATGCCACCGACATCAACCCCAGCTCCCTGGAGAAGGCCAAGCAGGGCATCTACAGCATGCACAACATGCGCCTGTACGGTGACAACTACCGCAAGGCCGGCGGGCGCGGCGAGCTCAGCGACTACTACACTTCGGCCTATGGCAATGCCATTGTCGACAGCAGCCTGCGCGACAACGTGACCTTCGCCGACCACAGCCTGGCCACCGACAGCGTGTTCTCCGAAACCCAGTTGATCTCCTGCCGCAACGTGCTGATCTACTTCAACAAGACCCTGCAAGACCGCGCGTTTGGCCTGTTTCACGAGTCGTTGTGCCATCGCGGCTTCCTGGTGCTGGGCAGCAAGGAAACCCTGGACTTTTCGGCCTATGCCGACAAGTTCGAGGCACTGGTCAAGCCCGAACGGATCTACCGCAAATCATGAACGGCGTTCAGGCGATTACCCTGGGCGCTTCGGCGGGCGGCGTCAGTGCCTTGCTCACGGTGTTTCATGCCTTGCCGCCGGCGTTTCGCATTCCGCTGCTGTGCGTGCTGCACTTGCCGGATGACCGGCGCAGCCACCTGGCCGAGGTCCTTGCCCGCAGGCTCAAGCGCCCGGTGCGCGAAGCGCGCGACAAGGAAGACATCGCCCCCGGCACCATTTATGTGGCCGGGCCCGGTTACCACCTGTCGGTGGAGCGCGACCACAGCCTGTCGTTGAGCCAGGAAGAGCGCGTGCATTTTTCCCGGCCTTCAATCGATTTTCTTTTCGAGTCGGCCGCCGATGCCTACGGCGCGAGCCTGCTTGGCGTGCTGCTGACCGGTGCCAATGAGGACGGTGCCCGCGGCCTTGCCTGCATCAAGCGCCAAGGCGGCCGGACCATTGTCCAGGACCCGCTTGAAGCGCAAGTGTCGACCATGCCGCGTGCGGCGCTGGCCCTGCATCGGCCCGACTACATACTCCCTTTGAATGGCATCGGGCAACTGCTCGCCAGCCTGGAAGCCCCAGAATGCTAAGGCACATACAAGCAAAACTGCTGATCGTCGACGACCTGCCGGAGAACCTCCTGGCCCTGGAGGCGTTGATCAAAGGCGAAGACCGCGAGGTGCACCAGGCCCAGTCCGCCGACCAGGCCCTGGCGCTGCTGCTCGAACACGAATTCGCCCTGGCCATTCTTGACGTGCAGATGCCCGGCATGAACGGCTTCGAGCTGGCCGAACTGATGCGCGGCACCGAGAAGACCAAGAACATCCCCATCGTGTTTGTCAGCGCCGCCGGGCGCGAAATGAACTATGCCTTCAAAGGTTATGAAAGCGGCGCGGTGGACTTCCTGCACAAGCCGCTGGACAGCCTGGCGGTGAAAAGCAAGGTGGCGGTGTTCGTCGACCTGTTCCGCCAGCGCAAGGCCCTCGGCCAGCAACTGGAAGCCCTGGAGCGCAGCCGCGAAGAGCAGGAACTGCTGCTGGCCCAGTTGCAGGTGACCCGCCGGGAGCTTGAGCACGCGGTGCGCATGCGCGATGACTTCATGTCGATCGTCTCCCATGAGGTGCGCACGCCGCTCAACGGCCTGATTCTGGAAACCCAGTTGCGCAAGCTGCACTTGGCCAAGGACAACGCCGATGCCTTTACCCTGGACAAGATGCGCGCCATGGTCGAGCGCGACGAGCGGCAGATCAACAGCCTGATCCGCTTGATCGAAGACATGCTCGACGTGTCGCGGATCCGCACCGGCAAGCTGTCGATCCGCCCAAGCCAGTTCGACCTCGGGCAACTGGTCGGCGGCTTGATCGAGAACTTCCAGGCCCAGGCCGCAGCTGCCGAGTCGCATATCGAGTTCAACGCCGGCGTGCCGCTGGCCGGCGTATGGGACGAGTTTCGCATCGAGCAGGTGGTCGCCAATCTGCTGACCAACGCCCTGCGCTATGGGGCGAAAAGCCCGGTGCAGGTGCGCACCTTCGAGGAAGGCGGCATGGCCTGCGTCGAAGTGCGCGACCACGGCATCGGCATCAGCGAGCACAACCAGCAGCGGATTTTCCAGCAGTTCGAGCGGGTTGCCTCCAGCCAGAGCAGCGCCGGCCTGGGCCTTGGCCTGTATATCTCCGAGCAGATTGTGCTGGCCCATGGCGGCAGCATCAGCGTGCACAGCATTGAGGGTGCGGGCGCGACCTTTACCGTGCGTCTGCCGCTGCCGCAATCGCTGCGGGAAAATGACCGGCACCAGGCAACCTCTGCCTGAGGCCGGGGTCGTATAGCCAAACAGCTGAATATTTTATCGAACAAGGCATTGGCATGAGTGAAGATGCGCAAGACGTAGTACTGGTGGTCGAAGACGAGCCAGTGATTCGCATGATTCTCGAGGACTACCTCAAGGGCGAGGGATACCACGTGCTGGTGGCGGAGAACGGTGAGCAAGCTTTCAAGATTCTCGCGAGCAAGCCGCACCTGGACCTGATCGTCACCGATTTTCGTTTGCCGGGAGGAATCACCGGGGTGCAGATCGCCGAACCTGCGGTGAAGATGCGCCCGGACCTGAAGGTGATCTTCATCAGTGGCTACCCTGCGGAAATTCGCGAATCAGGCAGCCCGATCGCCTTCAAGGCGCCGATCCTGGCCAAGCCGTTCGACCTGAACAGCTTGCGCGAGCAGATTCAGGAGCAATTGCGCTAGGAGCCTGCTGACTCTTCCCACGCCATCCAGCATGGGTGGCTGATATTCCCCGCCGAGTAAAAAAGCGTCCGATAGCACCCTTGTAAGTCGCCACAGGGAGTCGGCGCATGCGCTTTATTGTTCGCAAGGGAGACGCCACCAGCACCGGTGGTGAAGTACGCAATGGCTGCGCAAAGCACCCGCTTGGCGGTCGGCCCATCGCCCGCATGGGCGACCCGGTGTATTGCCCTCGCTGCCAGCGTACCGGCGAAATTGCCCAGGGCAACCCGGCCTACCGGGTAAGCGGCCAGGCGGTGGCCGGCGAAGGTCACCTGGTGCGTTGCGCCTGCCCTTATGGCAGCCACACGCTGATTGCCAGCCAGCGGCGCGCACGCATGGGCCTGACCACCACCGGGCGAACGCTACCGCCCGCTATTGCCCTCGAAGAAGAGGAGGAAGAGGTCGAGGCAGACAATGGCGTCACCCTGCGTATTGGCGTGTTCTTTGATGGCACGGGTAACAACCTCGCCAACAGCGCCACCGTCGCCCAGTGTTTTGCCCGCGATGTAGAGCTGGCAGAGGAGGCCGAGGAAGTGCGTCGCCATTGCGCCAGGTATGGCTATGACGGCCAGGGGAGTGTGCCGGATGACAGCTACGGCAATGACATGACCAATGTCGCGCGGTTGTATGAGTTGTATCAGGATCGGGTGTGGGGTGATGAACAGCAGGGCAGGCGCCAGGTGGTGCTCAAGGTCTATATCGAAGGGGTCGGCACTACGAGCGGGGGCAAGGATTCCGCTCTTTCTCAGGCAACCGGTCGATACGGGACAGGGGTGATTGCTCGGGCAGAACAGGCACACGCCGAGGTCTTGAATCAGGTCAACATTTGGTTTGATGAAAATCCTCAGGCAAAAGTATCCGAACTGCAATTTGACCTGTTTGGCTTCAGCCGAGGCGCCGCCGCGGCGAGGCACTTTGCTAACAGTCTTCACAGGGGCAAGCGCGGCGGTCTGGCTGCACGCTGGCCGGTGCGCGTCAAACTTTCTGATGACTTCGACTGGAACTCAAAACGTCATTTGAACATTCAGTTTATTGGCCTGTTTGATTCTGTTGCAGCGATTGTTGCGGTTCTTCGCGGTAACTTCAGTCCGGCGAACGCTAACTACTCTGGTGTGGAAATGGGCCTCAAGGCAGGTGTTGCCCATAAGGTCGTACAACTGGTGGCAAGGGATGAGTGGCGCAAAAATTTCCCTCTGACCCGAACCGATAATGATATCGAGGTGCCTGGTGCGCACTCTGATGTCGGTGGAGGTTACCTGCCACGTATGCGAGAAAAAGTCTTGCTGTCCAGGCCGCGTAGCAGTGTCGAGCTACGTAGCCTGGCCAACGTACGGAGCCAGTCCTATCTAAAAGTACAGGAAGATTACTTGCGCAATCGCTCGAAGTGGGAACGCCTGAAGTTGCAAATGAACATAGTTACATGGTCGGTGGACCTGCCCTTTATTCCCAATCGAGACGCACACCCGTACAAGCGTGTATTTGCCTTTATTCGATGTGAGCGCGATGTGTTTGCCGATTTATCGTGGGTCTATTTGCGCATTATGCGCGAACTTGGCATACGAAGTGGTGTGCCGTTCCATGAAATTGGTGATCAACCGGACTTGCCCGATGAGCTTCAGGGGATTGCAGCGAAACTGACCGCTTATGCGCTAGGCGATCGGGCCAGTACTGGGCTCACCCCTGATGAAGAGACATTATTGCGTACTCGATACATTCATCTGTCCAGCCATTGGAACCCCCTGGGTTATCAAGTACGCGACAGCACAGAAGTGGTGTTTATCCATAGGCCGAATGCAAACGGTCAACGCACGGTATTACCCAATGAGTAGTACCTGGCGAGTCGTGCTGCTGCTCACTGCTTTGCTGCTTGCAGGGTGTGCAGGTCAAGACAGTACTCGGCTGCCTGCTGGCCCATGGTACTTGGGTTTTGTGGCGCCTACCCACATGGCCGTGTGGATTGAGACTGCCGATGTGCTGGACATCAAGGACCGCGGGTTCAGACGAGTTATGGGCGGGAACGCCAGAATGGATTTTACATTCAGGCCTGAGGATGGTTGGTCAACGCGCACGGGAGTGGGGTCGGGAAAATATGTATCGGGCAGTGATCTGCCCAAGTTGATTTATGTTCGCTGGCAATCATTGGCCGAAGCACAGACCTACGAAGTAGTCATTGAGATTCCTGAGGCAACGCGCCACAGCATGTTGAAACCCGAGCGCGCCTATTGTCGTTTGAATGATCGAGTCATCGATAACTACCGTACATACGTGACCATCGGCCTGGCCCCTGGCGGTGTCGCCCAAACCTGGCTGCGTGGAGTTTGCCTTGAGCGCATCAAGGTGACTCGAACGGTCGGTCGCATAGTGCCACTGGGACCGGACCTGGGGCGCTCCAGCGTTGGCTACCTACCCCTGGAACCCGAATCCCAAGCCTACATCGACGCCCACGGTATCCCCTATGGCGCCTGGTAAGTCAGGCCATCGAGTTCAGGCTTTCACCGCGCAGGGTCCGCTCGATTCCGCCCAGCAGCATGCTTTCCATCAGCGCCAGGCCCTGGGCCTGGGGCAGTTGCGAGGCTTGCAGCCAGCCGGGCAGGCTGTTGAGCAGGTTGGCGATGACATGGGCGGTGGCTTGCAGTGCCTTGCCGTGCAGAGTTGCCTTGGGCGCCAGCAGGCGCAGCAGGGCGCTTTCATACTGTTGACGCAGTTGGCCGATGCGCGCTTGCTGCTCGACACTCAAACAGCACAGGTCACGCTCGGCCAGGCGAAACTGCAGCGGCCGCTCGGCATGCAGGCTCCAGTGCGCGGCAATCACCTCGCCCAGGGTCTGCTGCTGGCTGCGCCGCCCCGGGTTAAGGGTGGCCAGCAGCTCCTCGAACAACTCCTCGATGAGGTCGAACAGCAAGTGCTGCTTGCTCGGGAAGTGGTGGTACAAGGAACCTGCGGTCAGGCCCAGGTGGGCGGCCAGTTCGCGCATGCTGACCTGGCCGAAACCCTTCTCGGCGAACAGCTCCAGGGCCTTGTCACGCCGCTCTTCAAAGTTCGCACAACGCAAAGCGGCGTCCATGGCAGGGCTCCCTAGTAGGTGAAAAAGCCGCGACCGCTTTTACGCCCCAGGTAGCCGGCGGCAACCATTTCCTTGAGCAGCGGAGCAGGGCGGTACTTGCTGTCGTTGTAACCTTCGTGGAAGGCTTCGATGATCGCCAGCAGGGTGTCGAGGCCGATCAGGTCGGCCAGGGCCAGCGGGCCGATCGGCTGGTTGCAGCCAAGGCGCATGCCGGTGTCGATGTCTTCGGCGCTGGCCAGACCTTCCTGGAGCACGAAGATCGCCTCGTTGATCATTGGCACCAGGATGCGGTTGACCACAAAGCCGGGGCGATTGCCGGCGCTGATCGGGGTCTTGCCGACCTTTTCGGTCAGGGCCAGGGCCTTGGCGTAAGTGGCGTCACTGGTTTGCAGGCCGCGGATGATCTCGACCAGGGCCATCATCGGCACCGGGTTGAAGAAGTGCACGCCAACAAAGCGCTCCGGCTGGCTGACCGCCGCGCCCAACTGGGTGATCGACAGCGACGAGGTGTTGGTGGCGATCACGCACTGCTCGCTGACGCTGGCGGCGATCTGCTTGAGGATGCGCAGCTTGAGCTCGAGGTTCTCGGTGGCCGCCTCGATCACCAGTTCGGCCTGTTGCAGTTGCGCGTAGTCGGTGCTGGTGCGGATGCGTGCCACGGCGGCTTCGGCATCTTCTGCGGCCAGGGTCTGCTTGCTGACCTGGCGCTCGAGGTTCTTGCGCAGGGTGGCCAGGCCGCGCTCCAGGGCGGCGTCGGAAACGTCGATCAAGGTGACCTGGTAACCGGCAACCGCACAGACCTGGGCAATGCCATTGCCCATGGTGCCGGCGCCGATTACTGCAATGTTCTGAATACTCACTTTTAAATCCTTGCTCAGACGCGTTCGAAGACGATGGCGATACCTTGGCCGCCGCCGATGCACATGGTTGCCAGGGCGTAGCGGCCCTGGATGCGCTGCAGTTCATGAATGGCCTTGGTGGCGATGATCGCCCCGGTGGCGCCGACCGGATGGCCGAGGGAGATGCCCGAGCCGTTGGGGTTGACCTTTTCCGGGTCGAAGCCCAGTTCACCGGCAACCGCGCAGGCCTGGGCGGCAAAGGCTTCGTTGGATTCGATCACGTCGAGGTCGGCAACGCTCAGGCCGGCCTTGTCGAGCACCTTGCGGGTCGCCGGTACCGGGCCCAGGCCCATCAGCTCAGGTTCGACGCCGGCGTGTGCGTAGGCCACCAGGCGTGCCAGCGGCTGCAGGTTGTGGCGCTTGACGAAGTCACCTGTGGCCAGCACCAGGGCGCCGGCGCCGTCGTTCAGGCCGCTGGCATTACCGGCGGTGACCGTACCGTCCTTCTTGAACACCGCCTTCATGCCGGCCAGTTGCTCGGCGGTGACTTCGCCGCGCACATGTTCATCCACCTCGAAACGCACCGGGCCTTTGCGGCTGGGGATCTCGATCGGCACGATCTGGCTGGCGAAGCGGCCCTCGGCGATGGCGCGGGCGGCGCGGCGCTGGCTGGTCAGGGCCAGTTCGTCCTGCATCTGGCGGGTGATGCCATTGCGTTCGGCGACGTTTTCCGCGGTGATACCCATATGAAAGCCGGCGAACGGGTCGTGAAGGATGCCGAGCATATAGTCGATGCCCTGCAGGTCACCCATGCGTGCGCCCCAGCGGGCTTGCGGGAGCAGGTAAGGGCCGCGGCTCATGGATTCGGCGCCAGCGGCGACCACTGCTTCAGCGTCGCCCAGCAGCAGGCTTTGCGCCGCCGAGACAATGGCCTGCAGGCCCGAGCCACACAGGCGGTTGACGTTGAACGCCGGGGTTTCCTTGGGAATGCCGGCGTTCATGGCCGCTACCCGCGCAAGGTAGGCGTCGCGCGCCTCGGTCGGAATCACGTTGCCCATGACCACATGGCCAATCTGCTCGGGGGCAACGCCTGCACGTTCGATGGCGGCACGGGTCACGCTGCTGGCCAGGTCCGCCAGTGGCAGGTCCTTGAGGGCGCCGCCGAAGCTGCCGATGGCCGAGCGTACTGCGCTGACTACATAGATGTCCGGGGTATTCATGATCGACTCCAGTGTGCGAAAGCGTGGCGGGGCAGGCCCGGCGTCTGCCAGAATGCTGCCCGCAGCCACCTTCAGGTTGGCTTCGAGTCTAGGCAAAGCCTGCGTACGGGCCTATGCCATAACTGTCCAGTGACACTGGTATTTTTTGCCACACCCTTGCGGAATCCGCCATGCGGGAAAACGATACAGTCGCCGTCTATTTCGTCCATACCATGCTCCATGCCCTGCGCGCGCAACCGGCGCGAGCGGCGGCGCTGCTGGTCGAGGCCGGAATCGACCCGGTGGTGCTCCAAGCGCCTGGTGCACGGGTGCCGGCGCCCGCGTTTGCACGCCTGTGGTTGCTGCTGATCGAAACCCTTGATGACGAATTCTTCAACCTCGACAGCCATGGCATGCCGTTGGGCAGCTTTGCCCTGATCTGCCGCGGGCTGATCCAGGAACCGAACCTGGAAAGGGCGCTGCGCCAGTGCCTGAACAACTTTGCGTTGTTCCTGCGTGATATCCGCGGGCAGTTGACGATCAAGGGTGGGCGCGCAGTGATCAGCCTGCGCACTGGCATCGAAGATCCGCTGACCCGGGTCTACGCCGAGGAAACCTTTCTCGCCCTGGTGATCAGCCTGGCGTGCTGGCTGGTCGGGCGACGCGTGGTCATCGATCGAACGGCGCTGGCCGACACGCGCCCGGCCCAGGACGATGACCCGTTGCTGTGGGGCGCCAATGTACAGTTGGGCAGTGGCCGTACCGAGATCGAGTTTGCTGCCGAGTACTTGCGCTTGCCGGTGGTTCAGGACCTGGCGGCGCTGAAGACCTTCCTGCGCAGCGCACCGCAGTGGCTGGTGATTCGCTACCGCAACCAGAATGGCCAGGTGGCCCAGGTGTACCGTTACCTGCGCGCTCGCCAATACGGCCAGTGGCCGACCCTGTTGGCCATGGCCGAACGCCAGGGCCTGAGCCCCAGCAGCTTTCGCCGCCAGTTGGAGCGCGAAGGCCGTTCGTACCAGCAGATCAAGGACGAAGTGCGTCGGGCCATGGCTTTCGAGTGCCTGCGCCAGACGCACCTGAGTATTGCCGAAGTCGCCGAGCACACCGGCTTCCAGGAGCCCAGTGCGTTCCACCGGGCGTTCAAGAAGTGGACCGGCGAAAGCCCGGGCAGTTACCGCCAGCGCATGCTCAGTCCCGCAGCTGCGCCGCCAGTTGCTTGACCCTGACCAGGTCGCCACCGGCAACCTTGGCCACGCCCTTGCCATAGGCAGGGTCGGCCTTGTACAGGTACGCGAGGATGAGGTGCTTGCTTTCGTCGTCGCTGCTGGCCAATGAGCCACCGAAGCTATTGATCAGGTCGCGGCGGTCGTTGGCGCTATAGGAGCGGAACAGCTCGCCGGCCTGCTTGAAGTTCTGCTGACGCTCGATGCCTTGCTGCTGGGTGCTGCCGCTCAAGGGTTGCTGGCTGTAACGTGCCGACTCGGTCGGGGGGCGTGGCATCAGGCGGCTGGGCTCGTAGTTGACCCCGCTGACACTACGCGCGCTGTTGAGGGCACCATCCTGATTGGCGTTATTGATCCTGACCCTGGGCTGATTGATTGGCAAACCGGCGGCATTGGCGCCGACCCGGTACATCTGGGTGTCGGCATAGGAGAACAGCCGGCCTTGCAGCAGGCGGTCCTCCGAGGGCTCGATGCCCGGCACCAGGTTGGACGGCGCCAGGGCCACCTGTTCGGTTTCCTGGAAGAAGTTGCTGACGTTGCGATTGAGCACCATCTGCCCGACTTTTTGCTCAGGCACATCTGGCCAGATCTTGGTCGGGTCCAGTGGGTCGAAGTCAAAACCGGCGAGCTGCTCGGGCTTGAGCGTCTGGATGTACAGGTCCCACTTCGGATGATCACCACGATTGATCGAATTGACCAGGTCGTTGGTCATGTGGCTGAAATCATGCCCCTGAATCTTGGCCACTTCGCCAGGGGTCAGGTTTTTCTGCCCTTGCAGGGTTTTCCAGCGAAACTTCACGTAGGTGATTTCGCCGTCGCGGTTGACGAACTTGTAGGCATGCACGCTGTTGCCATCCATGTGCCGGTAGCTCAGCGGCGTGCCTTCGTTGGAGTAGAGCAACGTCAGGGTGCGGGTGGCTTCGGGCATGTGCGAGAGCAGGTCGAAGCGGCGCGCGTCGTTGCCAAGGTTGGTGCGCGGGTCGGGCTTGAAGGCGTGAACCATGTCCGGGAACTTGATGGCATCACGAATGAAGAAGGTCGGGAAGTTATTGCCGACCAGGTCCCAGTTGCCATCGGTGGTGTAGAAACGCGTGGCAAAGCCGCGCGGGTCGCGCAGGGTTTCCGGGGAATGAAGGCCGTGCACCACCGAAGAGAAACGCACGAACACCGGGGTTCGCTCTCCCGGGGTGAATACCTTGGCCTGGGTCAGTGCGGAAATATCGGCGCTGGCGGTGAACTCGCCATGGGCACCGGTACCGCGGGCATGCACCACACGCTCAGGCACCCGCTCGCGATCAAAACGCTGCAGCTTCTGGATCAACTGCACGTCCTGCAGCAGGGTGGGGCCGGTACTGCCAGCGGTCTGCGAGTTCTGGTTGTCGCCCACCGGGGCGCCATTGTCGCGAGTTAGCGGGGCGGCGAATGCCGTGCTGGCAATCAATACGGCCGAGGCGAGTACGCCCAGCGT
This sequence comes from Pseudomonas sp. NPDC087612, assembly GCF_044743505.1. Taxonomy (NCBI): domain Bacteria; kingdom Pseudomonadati; phylum Pseudomonadota; class Gammaproteobacteria; order Pseudomonadales; family Pseudomonadaceae; genus Pseudomonas; species Pseudomonas sp. NPDC087612. The sequence continues at coordinate 216,414 of NZ_JBIUWO010000001.1, read as the reverse complement.
AAAGCCTGAAAAACGTCGGGTGCTCATGGTGACTGTCCTGTCATGGGTTAGAGCAGCCGATGATAGAAACGGCAGGACAACAGCCCCAGATGGGCTTTCTTCAAGCAGTGTCGGACTTCTCCGGAACTGCTGGGTGACTCTGCACCGGTCCCCGGCACTGTTGCAGTGCCGGGTTGTTACGGTCGTCCTACAGCATTTGTTTGAGCAGTTGTTGCAAGTGCGCCTGACCTGCGTTGTCGAGGGCAAATACCGGCCGCCGCGGCTCACCCACCGGCAAACCGGTCATGCCCAGACCGGCCTTGATGGTTGCCGGCAGGCCACCTTTGAGGATGAACTCCAGCAGCGGCAATTGACGGTAGAACACCGCCTTGGCTGTGCCCAGGTCGTTGGCCTGGACGGCCTGGTAAAGCTGCTGGTTGAGGGCCGGGATCAGGTTCGCAGCGGCGGTGCACCAGCCGCTGGCGCCAGCCACGAAGGCTTCCAGGGCCAGCGGGTTGCAGCCGTTGTAGAACGGCACCTTGCCTTCACCCAGTAGCTGCAGCTTGTGCATGCGCTGGATGTCGCCGGTGCTCTCCTTGACCATGGTGACATTTTCGACCTCGCGCACGATGCGCAGGATCAGCTCCACCGACATGTCGGTACCGCTGGTGGCCGGGTTGTTGTAGAGCATGATCGGCAGCTCGATGCTGGCGCCAATGGCCCGGTAGTGCTCGAGTATCTCCTCCTCGGTAAGCTTCCAGTAGGCGGCCGGCAGCACCATCACCGCATCGGCGCCGTGTTCCTGGGCAAAGCGCGCGCGGCGAATGGCACCGGCGGTGGTCAGGTCGGAGACGCTGACGATGGTCGGTACTCTCCCTGCGATCTGGCGCAGGCTGAAGGCGGCTACCTGCTGCCATTCCAGATCGCTCAGGTAGGCGCCTTCGCCGGTGCTGCCCAGTGGCGCAATGGCGTGAACGCCACCCTCGATCAGGCGCTCGATCGAGCGGCCCAGGGCCTCGAGGTCAAGCTGTTCGCCGTCGGCGCTGAACGGGGTGATGGTGTAGCCGATGATGCCGTGAAAAGTCTTGGACATGAAATCTACTCCGCAAGGTCAGTGACAGGCTTGGTTCAGTTCAGGCAGTCGCCATGTACCCGCAGGCATTGGCGCGCATAGTAGTTGAAGGCGGCGCTGTGGCGCTTGGGCCGGGAGATCCAGTCATGGGCTTCGCGGCCCAGTTGCGGGGCAATCGGTTTGATGCTGCCGGCGGCCATGGCCAGCAGTTGCAGCTTGGCGGCGCGCTCGATCAACTGGGCAATCACGCAGGCTTCCTCGATGCTGGCACCGGTCGACAACTGGCCGTGGTGCGACAGCAGGATGGCGCGCTTGTCGCCAAGGGCGGCACTGATGATCTCGCCTTCTTCGTTGCCCACCGGCACGCCGGGCCAGGCCTCGAGGAACGCGCAATCGTCGTACAGCGGGCAGAGGTCCATGTGCGAGACCTCAAGTGGCACTTCCAGCATCGACAGGGCGGCGACGTGGGTCGGGTGGGTGTGGATGATGCAGTGCACATCCGGGCGGGCACGGTACACCCAGCTGTGGAAGCGGTTGGCCGGGTTGGGCATGCCCTGGCCTTCGAGCACGTCCAGGTCTTCGTTGACCAGCAACAGGTTGCTGGCGGTGATTTCATCGAAACCCAGGCCCAGTTGCTGGGTGTAGAAGGTGCCTGGCTGCGGGCCGCGGGCGCTGATCTGCCCGGCCAGGCCGGAGTCGTGGCCGTTGTCGAACAGAATCCGGCAGGTCAGTGCCAGCTTTTCGCGCACAGTCCACGTATTATCGGCAAGCGAGCCTTGCATCTGCTTAAGGGCCTGCTGGATCAGTTGGTCCTTGGGGAGTGCCATTGTCTTGGCCATGGGGCTATCCTCGGTGGCGTGATGGAGTGTCACGGCTGGCCCGCCCCGGTTGCTTGGAAGGTGACGGGGTGGTCAACCGCATGACACAATCAAGGCTATATGACACAAGGTGTCATTAGCAAGAAAATACTTGCCCATGGCATTGGGAAAATCGCGTCACATGTCTATCCGATTGAAACTGTTGAGAAAAAAACTGGGTATTACCCTGGAGGCGCTGGCTGAAACGGCTGGCATGACCAAGAGTTACCTGTCCAAGGTCGAGCGCGGCTTGAATACGCCCTCCATCGCTGCAGCGTTGAAGCTGGCGCGTGCCTTGAACGTCAATGTCGAGGAGCTGTTTGCCGAAGACCAGCCAGGCCAGGCCCGTTACAGCCTGGTGCGCAGCCATGAACGCCAGGCGGTGTCGGGGCAGGGGCCGGGTTATTCGGTGCTGGCCAAGCAGATCGGCAGCCGCAGCCTGCTGCCGTTCATCATCAGCCCGCCGCCGGAGTTCAGCGATGCCTCGTTCAAGGAGCACCTTGGCGAGGAGTTTCTGTTCGTCCATGAAGGCCAGGTCGAGGTCGACTTCATGAACGAGCGGGTGATCCTCGAGCGTGGCGATGCCCTGTATTTCAACGCCCAGACCCCGCACCGCCTGCGTTCGTTGGGGCCGGTGCAGGCCCAGTTGCTGGTGGTGGTGCACGACGCCGAGGGCTGAAGCCTATGCACGCAAATTCGCGATTCTGGCGTGACCCGGCGCTGCCCTTCGTTGAAGTGCGCAGCGTCGCCGATGGTCGCAAGGTCTGTTACGCGGCGCATTCGCACGAGAGTTTCTCGATTGGTGCGATTACCGCAGGGCGCAGCACCTACATCAGTGGCGATCGCCAGCAGCAAGTGGCTGCCGGCACCGTGGTGCTGATGAACCCCGGAGTGGTGCACACCTGCAACCCTATCGAGGGCGAGCACTGGTCCTACTTGATGCTGTTCATCGACTGGGCCTGGTTGCAGGGCCTGGGTTTCTCGCCGCTGGCGGCTGTCAGCAGCACCGAGGCGGGGCTGTTCGATGATTTGCTGCAGCTGTTTGCCGTGCTGCTGGATGAGCAGCAGCCGCCAGTTGGCAAAGAGGCGGCACTGCGAGTGTTTTGCAGCGCACTGCGCCTGCGCCTGGGCGAAAGCGCAAGCGCGCTGGGCCAGGGCGACCCGCGCCTGCTGGCCGCAGCCGAATTCATCCGCGCGCACTGCACCGAGCCTTTGCGCCTTGAAGACATCAGCCGCGCTGCCGGCTTGTCCGCGTCCTACCTGATCCGTGCGTTCAAGCAGCAGTTCGGCTTGACGCCCCATGGCTACCTGCTCGATCAACGGGTGCAGTATGCCCGTGCCCAGTTGCGCCGCGGGCGGTTGATTGCCGAGGTGGCACTGGAGGCAGGTTTTGCCGACCAGGCGCACTTGCAGCGTGCCTTCAAGCGCCACCTGGCGGCGACGCCTGGGCACTATCGTTCAGCCCACTAGCAGGTACAGCGCGCTAGCCAGCAACAGCAGTGCCAGGCAGCGGTTGAACCGGCGCATACGCTGGGCATTGCTCAGGGAGTGGCTGATCGCACTGCCGGCCCAGGCCCAGCTGGCAATCGACAGAAAACAGATTACCAGGTAGATCGCGCTGAACTGCCACAACCGGCTGCTATCGCCCTCGCCGACATAGGCGCCGATGCCGGCCACGCAGGCCAGCCAGGCCTTGGGGTTGAGCCATTGCAGGGTGGCACCGGCGAGCACCGAGGGTGCGCTCGTAGCGCCGCCAGCGCCCAGTTCGCCGTTGTCGCTGGCCAGTTTCCAGGCCATGTACAGCAAGAACACCACGCCGGCCCAGTGCAACACTTGGGTCATGGCCGGCCAATGGCGCAGCAACTCGTGCAAGCCAAGGCCGATCAGCACCAGCAGCAGAATAAAGCCGAGGGTTGCGCCGCTGACATGCCGCAAGCTGGCGCGAAAGCCGTGGCGGGCGCCGGCGCTGAGGGCGACGATATTGACCGGGCCGGGGGAGATTGAGGCGGCCAGGGCGAAGGCGGCCATTGATAACATCAGGCTCATGAGGGGTATCCAGCAGTGGAAGACCGACACAGCCTAAGGCGCGGCGAATGGCCGGGTATTGAAGAAAATTACCCTGGATATCTTCAAGCAATGGTTACAGGTGCTTGGCGTACAGCCTGGTTTTTCCCTGATTGCTCGCAGAGCAAGATGTAATCACTTTCAAGCACAGGCAGTGATCATCATGTACAACGCTCATCAATCCTTGTTGCACCAGACCGTGCTGGTGCTCGGCGGCGCCAGCGGTATCGGCGCGGCGGTAGCGCGCCAGGCCAGGGCACGTGGTGCACGGGTCATCGTTGCCAGCCGCCAGGCGGTAAGCCCGGGCGAGGGGATTGAGGCATGTGTTGCCGATATCACCGATACCCGGGCGCTGCAGGCGCTGTTTGCCGGCGTTGGCACCGTCGATCATCTGGTTATCAGCGCTGGCCCCGCCGTGCAGGCCAGGCCCCTGGCGCAGAGCGACCTGCAACTGGCGCGCGAGGCTTTCGAGGTGAAGTTCTGGGGCGCCTTGCAGGCGATCCAGCTGGCGTTGCCGCACCTTTCTGCGCACGCCAGCATCAGCCTGACCTCGGGGTTGCTGTCACGCAAGTTCGTCGCCGGGCAGATGATCAAGACCACCCTCAATGCGGCGCTCGAAGCCCTGGCCAGGCAACTGGCCAAGGAGCTGGCGCCACGCCGGGTCAATGTTGTCAGCCCGGGGCTGACCGAAACCGAAGCCTACGCCGGGATGGACGCCGAGTCGCGGCAGGCGATGTTCGCCCGCGCCGGCGCGGGCCTGCCGGTCGGACGGGTGGGGGCGGCGGATGAAGTGGCGGCCGGGTATCTGCTGGCCATGGAGAACGGCTTCATGACCGCCAGCGTCATTGATATCGATGGTGGTGGGTTGATCTAGGCAGTTGTGGGAACGGGCGGGTACAGAATTTGAAATAGTTTCGCGCTGTGAGAAAAGCCTGCTGAAATTGTAGGATCACATCCCCAATTGATTTCAGGTTGATATGACTTCGTTCTCGGAGCCTCCCAGTACCCGGCCGTCCCGGCCATTCTCCCGTCCTTGTGACGTTTCCCGTCCGTTCTCGCACATGAGTGATCGCCCATGGAATGGCTAGCCGACCCCACGGCCTGGCTGGGCCTTGCCACGCTGATTGTGCTGGAACTGGTACTGGGTATCGATAACCTGGTGTTCATCGCCATCCTCGCCGATAAACTGCCGCCCCATCAGCGCGACCGTGCGCGGGTGATCGGCCTGTCGCTGGCGCTGATCATGCGTCTGGGCCTGCTGGCCAGTATCTCGTGGATGGTGACCCTCACCGCGCCGCTGTTCGAGGTGTTCGGCAAGAGCTTCTCCGGGCGCGATCTGATCATGCTCTTCGGTGGTGTGTTCCTGTTGTTCAAGGCCACCATGGAGTTGCACGAGCGCCTCGAAGGCCACGTTGCGCAGAACACCGGCAGTGTGCGCCATGCCGCGTTCTGGCCGATCGTCGCGCAGATCGTGGTGCTCGATGCAGTGTTCTCCCTCGACGCGGTGATCACCGCCGTGGGCATGGTCGAAGAGTTGTCGATCATGATGATCGCGGTGATCTTCTCCATCGGCATCATGATCGTTGCCAGCAAGCCGTTGACCCGCTTCGTCAACAATCACCCGACGGTGATCATGCTGTGCCTGGGCTTCTTGATGATGATCGGCTTCAGCCTCACCGCCGAGGGCCTGGGCTTTCATATTCCGAAAGGCTACCTGTACGCGGCCATTGGCTTCTCGATTCTGATCGAGCTGTTCAACCAGCTGGCCCGGGCGCGGCGCAAGCGCAGCCTGCAGCAACACCGGCCGCTGCGTGAGCGCACTGCCCACGCGGTCCTGCGCCTTTTGGGCGGGCGCCGGGTCGAGGCCGATGATGTCGGCGAGGAGATTGCCGATCTGGTCGAAGGTGGCGAAGAACAGGTGCTGTTCGACCGCCGCGAGCGGGTGATGATCAGCGGCGTGCTGAACCTGGCCGAGCGGCCGATCAAGACAGTGATGACGGTGCGTGCCGAGGTCGATGCCATCGACCTGGCGCAGCCGGCCGAGGTGATTCGTACCGCACTGATGCATTCGTCCTACTCGCGCCTGCCGTTGATTCGAGACGGGCGTATCGAAGAACCGCTGGGCTTCGTGCACAAGAAGGAGCTGCTCAAGGAACTGTTGGCCGGTAATCAGCCTGACCTCGAGAGCCTGGCCCGGGCGCCGGTGAACCTGCTGGAGAGTTTCAGCATCCTCAACGCCCTGGAGCAGATGCGCAACCAGTCGACGCACATAGCCTTCGTGGTCAACGAGTTCGGTGATTTCACCGGGGTGCTGACCATGACCGACATCCTTGAGTCCATCGCCGGTGAACTGCCCGATGCCAGTGAGGTGGAAGGCCCGGGCATCGTCGAGGACGGCCACGGCTTTGTCGTCAGCGGCGCCCTTAACCTCAGCCAGATCCAGGCACGCACCGGTTTTGCCGCCAAGCCCACCGAGGACTACCAGACCCTCGCCGGCCTGGTCATGAGCCTGCTCGATCGCTTGCCGATGGTCGGCGACAGCCTGGTGTGGAACAACTGGCAAATGACCGTGGTCGCGGTGGAGGAGCGCCGCGTGCGCCAGGTGCGCCTTACACCGAACGCCGCCGTTGACGCAGCAGGTGCCTGACGCCTTCGGCGATCAATACCAGCACCGCCAGCCAGATCGGCAGGTAGGTCAGCCACTGGTCGGGGCCGATGGTCTCGCCCAGCAGCAGGGCCACGGCCACCAGCAGCACCGGCTCGACATAGCTGAGCAGGCCGAACAGGCTGAAGGCCAGCAGGCGGCTGGCCAGCACATAGCAGATCAGCGCCAGGGCGCTGATCACCCCAAGCAGCGGGATCAGGCCGTACAGCCCCGGATGCGCGGCCAGGTCCTCGGCTGACAGCGGCCCCTGGATGACAAAGTACAGCGCCGCCGGCAGCAGCAGGCACATGTCGGCCCACAAACCGCCAAGGTGATCGGTCGCGCATTTGCGCCGCAGCACGAAGTACAGCGGGTAGCCTGCGGCGACCAGCAAGGTCTCCCAGGCAAAGCTGCCGTGTTGGTAGAGCTCATGGCCGACACCGGTCATCGCACAGGCTACCGCGAGTTTCTGCAGCCGCGACAATTGTTCGCCATACACCAGGCGGCCGGTCAGGACCATGGTCAGCGGCAACAGGAAGTAGCCCAGCGACACTTCCAGGCTGCGTCCGTGCAACGGCGCCCAGAGGAACAGCCAGAGCTGCACGCCCATCAATGATGAAGTACCCAGCAGGCCGAGCAACAGCAGCGGCGTGCGCCTAACCCGCGCGAGCAAGCCGGTGACCAGCGGCCAGTCGCGGGTAAACAGCATGAACAGGGTAACGCAGGGCAAGGTCAGGAGCATGCGCCAGCCGAACACCTCCTCGCCATCGAGCGGGGTGAGCAGCGAGGTGTAGTAGTACATCACGGCAAACAGGAACGAGGCCGTGACCGATGTAATGATGCCTTTTGACACAAATGCCTCGGTTACAGAAGAAAACAGAGCGGGGAACCCGCCATGATCTCAGGGCGCAGGCCTAACCGGCAACCTTCGCGACCTGCGGCGCGGTTTCGGCCTGGGCTGCCAGGGCGGCGACAAAGTCCTCGATCGGCATCGGCCGGGCAAACAGGTAACCCTGCTGGAAATCGACATTGTGGCGCGCCAGGTAATCGCGCTGGGTTTCGTTCTCGACGCCTTCGGCGACGATGCCCAACTCAAGCTTGGCCGACAGTTCGATAATGCTGTCGAGAATGTGCAGCGACAACGCATCGACCCCGATCAGGGCGACGAAGCTTTGGTCAATCTTCAGGTAATCGACCTTGAACTGGCGCAAGTAGCTGAGGCTGGACTGGCCGGTGCCAAAGTCGTCGATGGCGATCATCACCCCCAGTTCGTGGAGTTTGCCGAACAGCGTCTGGGTAACTTCGCTGGGGGCAATAAGCTTGCGTTCGGTCAGCTCCAGGGTCAGCAATACCCGGCCAGGCGGGAAGGCGCCGAGAAAGGCCCGGCAGTCGTCGTACAGGGCCAGGTCCTGGCAATGATCGGCGGTGATGTTGATGCCGACATGAAAACCCTCGCCCATCAATGCGGCATGCGGCGCCAGCAATTGCGCAGTGCGCTGCATGAGCATGCGCGTCATCGGTACGATCTGGCCGCTGTGCTCGGCGTAGGGAATGAACAGGTCGGGGCGCACCAGACCGTCGCGCGGGTGCTGCCAGCGCATCAGCACTTCGGCGCCGGCCCAGCGGTAGTCGCCCTTGCGCACCACCGGCTGGAAGTACGGCAAGAACTCGTTGGCTTCCATGGCCCGCTGCAGCTCGGCCCGTGGGGAGCTGGCACGGCGCAGCATCCAGCGGCATACGGTACCGGCAATCACCCCGAGAAACACCAGCAGGCCGAACAGGGCAGGGTATTCATCGCGCATTACCTGGCCGACCTTGCCTGGCGCATAACCGCTGTGGATCGAGAACGGGTAGTGGCTGGAGGTCAGGCGCACTGGCGCGACCTCAGCGGCGGGGGCGATCCCTTCATGCACCACGCCGTCCTTGCCCATCCAGTAACGGCCCACCTGTAGCAGCAACTGGGTCTGCGGGCCGATCAGGCGCAGGGCGGTCAGCAGGTGGTCACCATCGACGGTAGTGATGGCGCCGCGCTCGCCTTCATAGACCCGATACACCAGCAATGGGTGGCCAGGAGTCACCGAGTTGCCGTTCATCAGCCAGAGCTTGCCGTCGACATAGTCGCTGGCATTGACCGGTTCGCTGTAGGGGCCGAACAGCGAGCTGCAATACAGCTCGTTGCGGTACACCAGGTTGGTCGAGCGTACGAACGAGCGGCGGGTGACCTGGTCGCGCAGGGCCAGTTTCTCTTCCATGCACGGCATTCCGGCCAAGGGCAGCAACGACCTGGCCGCGCCAGAAATGTTGTCGAGGATCAGCTCTACCTGGGCCACCACCTGCTGCGCCGTGGCGCGGCTGCGGGCGTCCAGCTCACGCTGGGCCTGCAGGTGCATGATCAGCAGCCCGCACAGCACCGGTAGGGCGCCAACCGCCCAGGGCAGCAGGGCACGCAGGGTCCAGCGTCCGGGGCGTTTTACCGTGAGCGGCATGGCGGCTAACCTGTACAAGCGGGGGAATGAAAACGGCTGTGTGCCTAGGATAGCCGTTCGTCGCCGCTCGGGCGTCAACTAAAGTGCGGACAAAACGGTTTACGCACTGTAGAATCCCGTTACGCATACAATAATAAGGTTCTCCACCTTCGGGGAATCAACCCGCCGAGAATGGGTCCATATGAAGTGTCATGGGTTCAAGCTGATCTATGGTGACTACCTCGCCAGAAGTGTGAGGGGCATCTCTTGCGCGCCACCACGCCTGCTCGACATCGATAGCAATTAACGACCGTTATTTACCCGCTTTGATGATGAGGAAACGAGCATGGCTGATATCTTTGAAAACCCGATGGGCCTGATGGGCTTTGAATTCATCGAGTTCGCATCGCCGACCCCAGGCGCCCTGGAACCGATCTTCCAGATCATGGGTTTCACCAAGGTGGCTACCCACCGTTCCAAGGACGTGCACCTGTACCGCCAGGGCGGTATCAACCTGATCCTGAACAACGAGCCGAAAAGCGTCGCCTCGTACTTTGCCGCCGAGCATGGTCCGTCGGTGTGTGGCATGGCCTTCCGTGTGCGTAACGCCCACGAAGCCTACGCCCGCGCCCTGGAGCTGGGTGCCCAGCCGGTCGAGATCGAAACCGGGCCGATGGAGCTGCGTTTGCCGGCGATCAAGGGCATTGGCGGTGCGCCGCTGTACCTGATCGACCGTTTCGAGGAAGGCAGTTCGATCTATGACATCGACTTCAACTTCATCGAAGGTGTCGATCGTCACCCGGTCGGTGCGGGCCTGAAGATCATCGATCACCTGACCCATAACGTTTACCGCGGGCGCATGGCCTACTGGGCCGGCTTCTACGAGAAGCTGTTCAACTTCCGCGAAATCCGTTACTTCGACATCAAGGGCGAATACACCGGCCTGACCTCCAAGGCCATGACCGCGCCGGATGGCATGATCCGTATCCCGCTGAACGAAGAGTCGTCCAAGGGCGCCGGGCAGATCGAAGAGTTCCTCATGCAGTTCAACGGCGAGGGCATCCAGCACGTGGCCTTCCTCAGCGACAACCTGCTCGAGAGCTGGGATGCCCTGAAAAAGCTCGGCATGCGCTTCATGACCGCGCCGCCAGACACCTACTACGAGATGCTCGAAGGGCGTCTGCCGGGCCATGGCGAGCCGGTCGGCGAACTGCAGGCCCGTGGCATCCTGCTTGACGGCTCTTCCGATGCCGGCGACAAGCGCCTGCTGCTGCAGATCTTCTCTGAAACCCTGATGGGCCCGGTGTTCTTCGAGTTCATCCAGCGCAAGGGTGACGATGGCTTCGGCGAAGGCAACTTCAAGGCCCTGTTCGAGTCGATCGAGCGTGACCAGGTCCGTCGTGGTGTACTCAGTACCGACTGATCTGCCCTGCCACTGAAAAAGGCCATTGAGCAAACGCTCAATGGCCTTTTTTCATGATGGAGCTCACGCCGGTTTCCGTCGTTGCCTGAACAGCCCCCAGTAGGCCACGGCGGAGGTGATAATGCCGACCAAAAGCAATGACGGCGCGGTAGAGCTCATGGCCTGGCTGAGCATCTTGCGGGTATGGCCATTGGGGTAGCCGGCGTGCACGGTGTAGCCGTACTTCTCCGAGACCATGCGCTGGCTGTCTTCTTCATGGTTGGGTACCTGCTCGGCGCTGCCACTGCCGGTTGCCCAGACAAAATCGCTGCCGAACTGCAGGGCCAGGACAATGGCGTTCTTGAAGCCCTGCAGTTCTGTTTGCAGGGAGCGCGCATCGCTGATGGCGATGACGCCCATGGGATATTCCTGCAGGCGGTAGTGCAGCACCGGCATGTCCGGGGTGATTTCGTTGCGCGAGTCCAGGCGCAGGCGCTGGTTGAAGTAGCTGCCCGGGTCGATTGCCGTGTCGATGCTGCCGAGCAGGGTGCTGCAGTAGGCACGGTTTTCCCGGGTCAGCACCAGCGAGCGCACGCTTGGCTGCCTCAGCGCTTCCTGGCGCAGAGTCGGGAGGATTTTCTCGCAGGGTTGCCCGACCAACCCGAGCACAGCATTGCTGGAGCCGTGCATGGCATCGAAGACCCGGTCGATAGCATAGATAGCCTCGACCACAGACACCTCGGCGGTTTCTTCCTGCTTGCGCTCGACCTGCAGGGCCAACACCAGAAGGCCACAGGCCACGGGCGCCAGGCCGATCAGCAGGGTTATCAGAAACTCGAGCAGGCTGCGGCCGGCAAGACGGGTTGGAGCCATGAGTGCACCTCTATGCTGAACAAGAGCCCGACCTTCCTGGTCGGGTGACACTCGTCAGCATAAAGAGCGCAATCAGCGGCGGATGTAGGCCGCGTTTACCCTCGGCGAAGTACCTATCGGCAAGCCAAGTAGGCGCCTCAGCGCTTTTTCAGTGCGGCCACCACCAGGTCAGCCACCGCGCCCCCGGAGGCGGGATTCTGTCCGGTAATCAAGCGTCCGTCTTTCTGGTCGGCGATGGCGAAGGCCTGCCACGGCTCTTCTGCCTTGCGGTACAAACCGCCGCGGGCCTTGAGCTCGGTTTCGGTGAGGTAAGGCACCACTTTGTCCAGTTCGGCCAGTTTCTCTTCAGTATCGGAAAAACCGGTGACCTCGCGGTCCTTGACCAGCAAGGTGTTATCACTGAGCTTGATATTGAGCAGGCCAACCGCGCCATGGCACACCGAGGCCACTACGCCGCCGGCCTCGAAGATGCGCCGGGCCAGGTCCTGCAGCTCGCTGTTGTCTGGAAAGTCCCAGATCACCCCATGGCCGCCGGCGTAGTAGATGGCGCTGTAGTCCTGGGACTTGACCTCCCCGGGGTTGAGGGTTTTGCCCAAACGGTTCATGAACGCCTTGTCCTGGTACCACTGCCAGTCGATATCCGCGGCCATCTGCAGGCTGTGCGGGTCCACCGGCACGTAGCCGCCGGCGGGGCTCAGGTAATCGACCTTGTAGCCGGCCTTTTCGACCTTGTCGACAAAGTGTACCGCCTCGCCCAGCCACAATCCGGTGGCGCGCTTAAGCGTCGGGTATTTGGCCGTATTGGTCAGCACCACCAGTATTTTCTTGCTCATCGCAACGCTCCCTATACTGGAACGGACCCGGACTGCCCAGGTCGCAGAGGAGAAACCTGTTCAGCATAGTAGCGACTGGCATGGATGCCATTCCCTGCTGGCGGTATGCTAGCCTGCGAGGAAAACCAGTATCGCTACAGGAGTCGACCAACGGATGAGCACTTTGAACCAGGACGTAGATGCGTTCATGCAGGCTGCTATCGATGAGGCCCAACTGGGCCGCAAAGAAGGCGGCATACCGATCGGTTCGGTGCTGGTCCACAACAACCAGATCATCGGCCGTGGCCACAACCGCCGGGTCCAGGAGGGCAGCGCGATCCTGCACGGCGAAATGGACGCTCTGGAAAACGCCGGCCGCCAGCCGGCCAGGGTTTATCGCGAGGCGACCCTGTACACCACCTTGTCGCCATGCCCGATGTGCAGCGGGGCGATCCTGCTGTATGGCATCAAGCGCGTGATTGTTGGTGAAAACCAGACTTTCATGGGCGAGGAAGCGCTGCTCAAGGCCCGCGGCGTCGATGTGCAGGTGCTGCACAATGATAACTGCGTCAAGATGATGCGCGCTTTTATCAAGGACAGCCCCGAACTCTGGAACGAAGATATCGGCGTTTAGGTCCGATTGTTCAGGCCCCCACCGTCAGCCGAGCTTGCCCATGCCAGGATCAATGAGTGTAAAGGTGCGTAACCACGACTGGGCCAGTACCGCCCTGGGGCCTTTGTACCTGTGGCCGGCGCCCTTGCGCATTGCCGTGGACATGCTGCTGGCGTCCAAATTCCCCGGTTGCCTGGTCTGGGGGCCGCAGTTGGTGACCATTTACAACGATGCCTTCAAGCCGATCCTCGGGGCCAAGCCCGAGGCACTGGGACGCGGGTTTGACGAGGTGTGGAGCGAGGCCTGGGAGAACATCGGCGCGCTGGTCTTCCGTACCCTGTCGGGGGAGGCGATCTTCATCGAGAACTTCCCGTTGATGATCAATCGCAACGGCAGCCTCGAGCAAGCCTATTTCACCTTCTGCTACAGCCCCATTCGAGACGAGCGCGGGGCGGTGGCCGGCTTTCTCGACACGGTGATCGAAACCACCGCCAGCGTCGAATCGGCGCAGCAGTGGCGTCACCTGGCCAATACCTTCGAGCGCCAGGTGCAGGAGCGCACCTCTGATCGAAACCATTTCTGGGACTTGTCCGGCGACATCATGGTGATTGTCCTGCCGGATTTGCGCATCAGTGCGGTCAACCCGGCCTGGAGCCAGATCCTTGGCTGGGCTGCAGACGAGGTGCTGGACACCTCGATCATGGACTTGCTGCATGCCGACGACCAACCGCAAGTCGCCTCGCTGGTCGAGCGCCTGCGCGCCGGCCAGCGCACCGAGAACACCATCAGCCGCTTGCGCCACAAGGATGGGCACTACCGCTGGTTCAACTGGGCAGCGGTACCCTCGCAGCTTGGTTTTACCGCCGTGGGCACCGACATCAGCCAGGAACGCGAGCGCGAAGAGGCGCTGCGCCATGCTGAAGAACTGTTGCGCCAGAGCCAGAAGATGGAAGCCATCGGGCAACTGTCCGGCGGCATGGCCCATGACTTCAATAACCTGTTGACCGGCATCAGCGGCAGCCTGGAGTTGCTCGAGCGACGTATTGCCCAGGGTAATGTGGATAATCTGCAGGTCTACCTTGATGCCGCTCGGGGTGCGGCCAAGCGCGCCGCCACGCTCACCCACCGCTTGCTGGCCTTCTCCCGGCGCCAGGCGCTCGACCCCAAGCCCGCCTGCGTCAACCAACTGGTGCAGGACATCGAACACCTGATCCAGCAAACCGTGGGTAGCCATATCGATCTGCAGGTCCAGGTGGAGCCGGCGCCCTGGTGGGTACTGATTGATGCCAATCAGCTGGAAAATGCCCTGATCAACCTGTGCATCAATGCCCGCGATGCCATGGGCGCCGGTGGCTGCCTGCGCATCACCACCGCTAACGAACGTCACGAGCTGGCCCTGGAGGGCGAAGACAGCCTGGGGCCGGGCGATTACTTTGCCTTGCAGGTGCAGGACAACGGCCACGGCATGAACGCCGATATCGTCGCACGGGCCTTTGACCCGTTCTTTACCACCAAGCCGGTCGGCCAGGGCACCGGGCTTGGCTTGTCGATGGTCTATGGCTTTGTCCGTCAGTCAGGGGGCCGGGTGTGGATCGATTCGAGCCCTGGCCAGGGCACCCGGGTTAAGGTCCTCCTGCCGCGCTATGTGGGCGAGCTGCCGCAGCCGCTGGCCGGCGAGCCGGGGCGCAAGTGCTACCCACGCGCCAATGGCGAACGCATCCTGCTGGTCGACGACGAGAGTACCTTGCGCTTGCTGATCAAGGAGGCGCTGGAGGAGGAGGGCTTCGAGGTGTTTACCGCCGCTGACGCCAACAGCGCGCTGCAGCAGTATCGCCAGTTGGGCACAGTTGACTTGCTGATCACCGATATCGGCCTGCCGGGCGGCTTCAGTGGCCGTCAGGTGGCCAATGCCCTGCGCATGCTGCAGGCGCAGCAGAAGGTGCTGTTGATCACCGGCTTCGCCGAACAGGAAGTGACCGACCAGGAGGTGCTGGAGCCCGGCATCGCCCTGATGACCAAGCCCTTCGCCTTGCAAGACCTGGTGTACCAGGTACACCAGATGCTCGAGCCGGTTCAGCCGGTGGTTTGCGAACTTTCCCCGCTGGCGCGCTGACTGGCCAGGCGCTCGAGCATCAGGTAGGTCAGCGTGGCTACCAGCAACGGCAACAGAAAGTAGATCGCCCGGTAGCCAATCAGCGCCGCGAGCAGCGTGCCCTTGCCGTAGGTGCCTTGCAGCAGGGTCAAAAACACCGTCTCGAGTACCCCAAGCCCGGCCGGAATATGAGTAATGACCCCGGCAATGCTGCTGATCATCAGTACCGCCAGCACGGTCGGGTAGCTAGCCCCCTTGGGCAACAGGATGAACACCACCAGCGCCATCAACGACCAGTTCAGAGCGCCCATCACCACTTGCAACGCTGCCAGGCGAATGCCTGGCAGGGTGATCTGCTGCTTGCGAAAGTGCCAGGTGCGGCGAGTCGCGAAGGCGCAGGCCAGCAGGTAAGCGATGACCGCTAATAACAACGCTGCACCGATCAGGCGCAGGCCGGTATTGCCGATCTCCATGCCCGCTGGCAACTTCGGCAGCCCGCAGACGAACAAGCTGCCGGCCACCGCGAAATAGCCTGCCCAGTTGGTCAACAGCCCCAGGCTGAGGATCCGGGTGATGGTCGCGACCTTGAGCCCGAGGCGGCTGTACAAACGGTAGCGCAGGGCGATGCCGCCGACCCAGGCGCTGAGGTTGAGGTTGAAGGCGTAGCACACGAACGCCAGCGGCAACACCTGGTGCGCCGGCAAATGATGCCCGGTGTAGTAGCGCCCGAGCAGGTCGAAGCTGCTGAACAGGGCAAAGCTACACAGGGTTACGCCTGCAGCCATTGCCAGGGTGCGCCAGCGATAGGAGGCCAGGGCCTGGTACACCTCTTGCCAGTCGAGGTTTTTCAGCACGCTGAACAGCAGCACCGGCACCAGGATGAAGAACGCCAGGGTCAGCGCCTGGCGGG
Organism: Pseudomonas sp. NPDC087612; assembly: GCF_044743505.1. Lineage (NCBI taxonomy): Bacteria > Pseudomonadati > Pseudomonadota > Gammaproteobacteria > Pseudomonadales > Pseudomonadaceae > Pseudomonas > Pseudomonas sp. NPDC087612. Next base: position 200,631 of record NZ_JBIUWO010000001.1, on the reverse strand, counting down.
CACGGCGCCAGTGCTTGTGCTGCTTGCTCATGTCGGCTTGCCCGCAGGTTGCTCGCCGTCATACAGCGGCTTGAGCCGTGGTACATGGGCCGGCAGCCAGCCGATCACGGCCGGAAATCGGCGGATGAAGTGAAAGGTCAAAAAGATCAGCGGCGCCCGCCACCAGTAGCCACGCAGTGCCCGCTGCAGGCTCACCGGTTTGCAGCGGTGGGCGGTAAGCTCCTGCAGGTGTTCATGCAGGCGGCTGTTGAAGGTCTGGTCGCGGATGACCAGGTTGGCCTCAAGGTTCAGGGCCAGGCTCAAAGGGTCGAGATTGCTTGAGCCGACCGTCGACCAGTGCCGGTCCACCAGTGCCACCTTGCCATGCAAGGGCCGTTCGCAGTACTCGAAAATGCGCACGCCGTCGCGGATCAGGTAGTTGTACAGCAAGCGCGAGCACAAACGCACCCAGGGCATGTCGGGCATCCCCTGCAGCACCAGGGTAACCTTCACGCCCCGGCGCGCGGCATTGCGGATCGCCCGCAGCAGGCGGTAGCCGGGAAAGAAGTAGGCATTGGCAATGGTGATCCGCTCGCGGGCGCCGTTCAGCGCCCGCAAGTAGTGCTGTTCGATGTCGTTGGGGTGATCCTGGTTATCGCGGATGCACAGGGTCATGCTTGCCTGTTCGCTGTCGGCGGCGATCGGCACCCGGCGTTGCCACCAGCGCCGGGTTCCGGGCTTGAGCGCGCTCTGTTGCTCCAGCAGGGTCAAGGTGGCGCGCTGCAGGTCGGCGACGATCGGCCCGCGCACTTGTACCGCGTAGTCCTGCTTGGCCATCGGTCCGAAATCGGCCAGGTGATCGGCGCAATAATTGATGCCGCCAACAAAACCGACCTCGCCATCGACCACCAGGATCTTGCGGTGCAGGCGGCGAAACAGATTGGTGCGCATGCCCAGGCGTTTCGGGCTCGGGTCGAAGGCCTGCAAATGCACGCCGGCGTCGCTGAGCTCGCGCAGGTAGTCAAGGCTCAGGTCTGCGGTGCCATAACCGTCGACCAGCATCTCGACCTTTACCCCGCGCCGGGCGGCGGCGATCAACAGTTGCTGCAACTGCTTGCCGACCTTGTCTTCAAAGATGATGAAGGTTTCCAGGAGGATTTCCGCCCGGGCCTGCTCGATCGCGGCAAAGGCGCTGGCGAAATAGTCCTCGCCGTTGATCAGCAGTTGCACCTGGTTGTCAGGTCGCCATTGGCTGTTCACAAGAGCACCTCCACTGCCAATGGCAGGTGATCGGACAGGTGGGTCCAGGGCTTGCGCGCCATGACCTTGGGCGCCTGTGCGCGGGCATTGCGCAGGTAGATGCGGTCCAGGCGCAACAGCGGCCAGCGCGCCGGAAAACTGCGTGCCGGGCGACCATGGGCCTGGCTGAACACTTCATTCAGGCCGCATTCGGCCAGCACTGCATCCGCGCGCTGGCGCCAGTCATTGAAGTCGCCGGCGACGATCACCGGCGCGTCGTTCGGCAGGCTGTGCAGTAATTCGCAGAGCAGGTGCAACTGCTGCTGGCGCTGGCGCTCGTCCAGGCCCAGGTGCACACAGACGGTATGCAGCTCGCACTCGGCGGGCAAGGCCAGTACCGAATGCAGCAAGCCGCGCTGCTCGGTGCCATGGACGCTGACATCGAGGTTGGCGTGGCGCCGGATCGGGTATTTCGACAGCAGGGCATTGCCGTGTTCGCCGTCCGGATACACCGCATTGCGGCCGTAGGCGAATTCTGGCCAGAGGCTGTCGGCAAGAAACTCATATTGCGGTACATCCGACCAGTTGCGGTGGCGCAGAGCGTGCTGGCGGTGGCTGCCGAGCACTTCCTGGAGGAACACCAGGTCGGCGTTTTCGCTGCGTACCGCCTCACGCAGTTCTGGCAGCACGTAGTAACGGTTAAGCGCGCTGAAGCCCTTGTGCGCATTGACCGTCAGCACCCGCACCCGCTGCACGGCCGCCGCCGCCAGGGCGGTGCTGGGGTGCACCTGGCTCATGAGGTGCTGCCCTTGCCAAGCATCTGCGCGACCTTGGCGGTCAACTGGGCGAACTCGAAGGGTTTGCAGATCATCTGCATGCCGGGGTCAAGAAAGCCGCCGCGGGCCACCGCGGTTTCGGCGTAACCGGTGATGAACAGCACCTTGAGTTGCGGGCGCAGTTGCCGGCCGATTTCCGCCAGTTGCCGACCGTTCATGCCTGGCAGCCCGACGTCGCTGACCAGCAGGTCGACGGCTTCTCCGGCCTGCAGAATGGCCAGGGCGACATTGGCATCCTCGGCCACCTTGCACGGGTAACCCTGGTCACTCAGCGCCTGATGCACCAACTGACGCACCGCGGGGTCGTCCTCGACGATCAGCACCGTCTGGGTATTGCTGCAAGGCAGCGCCGGCGTTGCTGGCTCTTCGCTTTCACGGTTGGGAGCGGCGTGGCGCGGCAGGTAGACATCGACCCGGGTGCCGTGGCCGATGCGGCTTTGCAACGCCACATGGCCCTGGGACTGCTTGCTGAAGCCATACACCATCGACAGCCCCAGGCCCGTGCCCTGGCCGATTGGCTTGGTGGTGAAGAACGGGTCGAAAGCGCGGTCCAGGGTGCTTTGCGGCATGCCACAGCCATTGTCGTTGAAGCTGATCAGCACATAGTCGCCAGCGGCCAGCGAGTGGCCACCGAACAGGCTGCCGTCCTGGCGCTGATTGCTGGCGCTGACGGTCAGGCGCCCGCCGTTGGGCATGGCGTCGTGGGCGTTGCTGAGCAAGTTGCCGAGGGCTTCCTGCAGCTGCGCCGGGTCGGCTTCCACGGCCCACAGATCCGCCTCGATATGCAGTTGCAGCTTGATCTGCGGGTCAAGCAACGGCTGCAAGCGCTCGGCCGTGAGCAGGGTGGCAACTTCCACGGGCTGGGCATCGAGCGATTGCCGGCTGGAAAACGCCAGCAGGCGGTGGGTCATGCTGGCGGCGCGTTTGACCGCCGCCTGGCTGAGGCTGAGCAGGGCGGGCAGGGCGTCGTGGCGACCCTGCTGCAGGCGTTTGCCGATCATTTCCAGGCTGCCGCCGATGCCAGTCAGCAGGTTGTTGAAGTCATGAGCGACGCCGCCTGCGAGCTGGCCGATGGCTTCCATTTTCTGCGCCTGGCGCAGGTACTGTTCTTCTTCGCGCAACTGGCGCAATTGCTCTTCGACCCGTTGGCTCTGGCGCTCCAGTTCCTGGCCCTGGTTGCGTGCCTGGTACTGGCGCCGCCGCGCGCGCAACGAGGAATGGGTCAGGGCCAGCAGGTTGTCGGGTTCGAATGGATACTGCAGCAGGAACAGGTTGCCGAGCGCGGCGTGCTGGCTTTGCGGCGGGCTCTGGCCCTGGACTGGCGGCCCCGTCAGAAGCACCACCGGCAAGTCCGACCAAACCGGCTGCTTGCCAAGGTAAAGGTGCAAAGGCGAGCGTACGCTGCCGTCCAGGCAAGTGTCGGCAATGATCGCCAGGCCCACGCCTTGCTCCAGGGCAAGGCCCAGGTCTTCCATGCTGGCCGCTTGCAGCGCCTGGATGCCGGCCTGGTCGAGCAGGCGCTGGGCCAGCTGGCTAAGCTGGGCCGGGGCCAGGATCAGCGCTCGTTCGGCATTGGCTAACGCGTCGCCCACGGGTGTTCTCCTTTGATAACGCTCAGGCAAGCACCGCCGGTGCCTGCCGTGTTCGCACTATCTCTGGACCACAGGCTGGGTTGAGGGGTTCAACCGGGTTGTCAGACGGTCGTTCGCAAACCTACAGGCCTTGCTGCACCAACGGATCGTCGGGGTTCTGCTGCTCCAGCTGGGCCAGCAGCACCTGCACATTCTGCAACTGGCCGGTCTCTTTCCAATACTCGATCAGCAGCACCCGGGCCTTGCGGTTGGCCGGTTGCCGGGCAAGGATGGTTTCCAGTTGCTTTTGCGCGGCGTCGACCTGCTCCAACTGATGCAGGCTGGTGGCCAGGGTGTAGCGGTAGTCATTGTTGTCCGGCTCCAGCTCCAGGGCCCGGGCAAAGGCCAGCAGGGCGTATTCGTCCTGGCCGTGGCGCAGCAGCCAGCGGCCCAGTTCATGTTGTAGAAAGGCCGAGTCGGGACGTTGTTGCAGGGCCTTGGCCAGCACCTGGCGCGAGGCGTCGGTCTGGTTCTGGCGCTCCAGCAACTGCACCTGCGCGGCCAGTGCCTCGAGGTTGTCCGGCGCCAGCTGCAAGGTGCGCTCAAGCGCCTGCGCGGCCTCCTGGTAGCTGTTTTCATGCAGGTACAGCTGCGCCAGGTGCAACTGCGCGCTGGCATCGTCGTCGCGCTGCGCCAGCACCTGCTGATACTGCTCCAGCACCTCTTGCAGCGGGCCGAAGTACAGGCCGATGTCATCGGCGCTGAGCCCCAGCAGGGCATCGACCACGGCAAAGCGTACGCTTTGCTCCTCATCATCGAGCAACGGCCCGAGCACCAGGCTGCGCTGGGCGCCGGGCAGCATCGTCTGGATACTGGCGATGGCCGCGCGACGCACCAGCGGCTCGTCATGCTGCAGGTCGCGGCTGGCCAGTTTCAATGCCAGCGGCGAGGGGTAGTTGGGCAGTTCGGCGTACAGGCTGGCGCGGCGGATCGGCGACAGGTCATTGCGCCCCAGTTGCTGGTAGAGCACCCGGGCGGCGCCGGGCTGGCCGTCATGGGCCATGGTCAGGGCCTTGGTGTAGCTGTGCTTGAGGGCAGGCGTCGGCGCCGGGCTGTCGTCACGCCAGAAATAGCCACCCAGGCCGAGGATGATGAGCAGGGTCAGACTGATAAGCGTGTACTGGCGCTGTTTCGACATGGTGAATCCGAAGCGTGTCGCGGCTGCAAAGGCTTGAGCTTGGGTCACCAGGGCCGGTGGCGTCAAATGTAAAAGGGGGTGGGTCCCTATCGCGGGGCAAGCCCGCTCCTACAGATATCGCGGGCTTGCCCCGCGATCGGCCATAAAAAAGCCCCGCAAGCGGGGCAAAAGGCCGGTCAGAAACCAACCAAAGGAGCCGTTGAATCAGTTCGCCGCAGCCACGCTTTCGGCCTGCCAGCCGCCACCGAGGGCCTTGTAGATGGCGACGATGCCGCGGTACAGGTCGACTTCGCCCTGGGCCTGGGCATCTTCGGCGCTCAGGCGTTCGCGTTCGGCGTCGAGCAGCACCAGGTAGTCGACCGTGCCTTCGCGGTAGCGAATCGAGGCGAGGTCGGCCGCCTTGCGACTGGCTTCGCTCTGGCGCAGCATGGCCAGCAGCCGTTGCTGGCGTTTGCTGTAGTCGCTGAAGGCGTTTTCCGACTCTTCCAGGGCCAGCAATACCTGCTGCTCATAGTTGGCCAGGGCGCCCTCGGCATCGGCGTTGGCGCCGCGCAGGCGGGCGCGCACGCTGCCCAGGTCGAAGGCCGCCCAGGTAATGCTCGGGCCCAGGGCCCAGGCCTTGGCGGCCGAGGAGCCCAGTTGCGAGCCGCGCCCGGCGGTAAAGCCGAGAAAGCCGCTGAGGCTGACCCGGGGGAACAGGTCGGCGGTGGCCACGCCGATGTTGGCCGTGGCCGCTGCCAACTGGCGCTCGGCGCTGCGGATATCCGGGCGGCGCTTGAGCAGCTCGCCGGGGTCGCCCACCGGCAGCGCCTTGGCGATGGCCGGCAGTTGCGTCGGCGACAGGTCAACCGCCAGGGCGTCCGGGCGCTGGCCGAGCAGAGTGGCGATGCGGTTGCGCGCCCGTACCTGTTCGGCCTGCAGTTGCGGCACACTGGCCTCGACCGCCGCCAGGCGGGCATCGGCCCGCACCACATCAAGGTCGTTACCGACCCCGGCGTCACGCAAGGTTTCGGTGATACCCCGCGAATCCTGCTGGGTCTTGAGGTTGGCCAAGGCGATCTTCTCGCGCAATTGCGCACCGCGCAGCTGGCCATAGGCATCGACCAGTTCGGCGATCAGGCTCACCTGCAGTTGCTGCAGGTCGGCCTGGGCGGCATCCTGCTCGGCTTCGCTGGCTTCCAGTTGACGCTGGATGCGGCCGAACAGGTCCAGCTCCCAGGCCATGTCCAGGCCCAGGTCATAGCGTTCGCTGTTGACCCGGTCCTCGGTCTGGCCAGGCACCTGGCCCTTGCCCAGGTCGGCGCTGGCGCGGCTGGTGACGGTGGGCAGGGCGTCGTTGCTGACATCGTCGCGAATCGCCCGCGCCGCCTTCAGGCGGGCGAAGGCCACGCGCAGTTCGCGGTTGCCGTCCAGCGACTGGCTGACCAGTTTGTTCAGCACCGGGTCGTCGAACTGCTTCCACCAGATGCTTTCAAAGCGGCTGCGGTCGAAGGTGGCCTTGGCGCTCGGTTCGTTGGCCGCGCTCAATTGCGCCGCCGCGGTGTCCGGGGCCTTGTAGTCCGGGCCCACCGCACAAGCGGCCAGGGCCAGCACCAGCAGGCTGGGCATAAAGAATTTCACACTGCGGTTCATGCATGAGTCTCCAGCTTCAGCGCACGCGCCGCTTTGCGGGCCTGGCTGCGTTCCACGTAACGGCGGATCAGAACAAAGAACACCGGCGTCAGCAGCAGACCGAAGAAGGTCACCCCGATCATCCCGGAGAACACCGCCACACCCATGGCATGACGCATTTCAGCACCGGCGCCGGAGGAGAACACCAGCGGCACCACACCCATGATGAAGGCGATCGAGGTCATCAGGATCGGCCGCAGGCGCAGGCGGCAGGCTTCCAGTACCGCGGCCAGCGGGTCGAGGCCTTCGGCCTGTTTGTCCTTGGCGAACTCGACGATCAGGATGGCGTTCTTGCACGCCAGCCCCACCAGTACGATCAAGCCGATCTGGGTGAAGATGTTGTTGTCGCCACCGGACAGAATCACCCCGGTAATCGCCGACAGCAGGGTCATCGGCACGATCAGGATCACCGCCAGCGGCAGGCTCCAGCTTTCGTACTGGGCGGCCAGCACCAGGAAGGCCAGCAGTACGCAGAGCGGGAAGACGAACAGCGCGGTGTTACCGGCCAGGATCTGCTGGTAGGTAAGCTCGGTCCATTCGAAAGTCATGCCGTTGGGCAGTTCTTCCTTGAGCAGTTTCTCGATGGCCTTTTCCGCTTGCCCGGAGCTGTAGCCCGGTGCTGCGGCACCGTTGATCTCGGCGGTGATGAAGCCGTTGTAGTGCATGACGCGGTCCGGCCCCGAGGTGTCGCTGACCTTGATGAAGGTCGCCAGCGGGATCATCTCGCCCTGGTTGTTGCGCACCTTGAGCTGGCCGATCTGCTCGGCTTCAAGGCGGAACTGCTGCTCGGCCTGGACGTTGACCTGGTAGGTGCGGCCAAAGCGGTTGAAGTCGTTGGCGTACAACGAACCCAGGTAGATCTGCAGGGTGTCGAAGATATCGCTGATCGCTACACCGTGGGTCTTGGCCTTCTCGCGGTCGATGGCAGCATCGACCTGCGGCACGTTGACCTGGTAGCTGGTGAACAGCCCGGCCAGCTCCGGCACGTTGTGGCTCTTGGCGATGATGTTCTGGGTTTCCTTGTACAGCGCTTCATAACCCAGGTTGCCGCGGTCTTCGATCTGCAGGCGGAAACCACCGATGGTGCCCAGTCCCTGTACCGGCGGCGGCGGGAAGATCGCGATGTAGGCGTCTTCGATATCGGCGAACTGCGCGTTCAGCGCGGCAGCAATCGCGGCGGCCGACTGGCTCGGGTCCTTGCGCTCATCGAAGGGCTTGAGCGGGGTGAAGACGATGCCGCTGTTCGGGCTGTTGGTGAAACCGTTGATCGACAGGCCCGGGAAGGCCACCGAGTCAGCCACGCCCGGTTGCTTGAGGGCGATCTCGCTCATCTTCTTGATCACCGCCTCGGTGCGGTCAAGGCTGGCGGCATCTGGCAGCTGCGCGAAGGCGACCAGGTACTGCTTGTCTTGCGCCGGTACAAAGCCGGTAGGCGTCGACGAGAAGCCCAGCCAGGTCATGATGATCAGGCCACCATAGACGAACAGGGCGATGCCGCTGCTGCGGATGACCCGGCCGACAGCGCCGACATAGCCATGGCTGGCACGGTCGAAGAAGCGGTTGAACGGGCCGAACAGCCAGCCACCGAGCAGGCGTTCGAGCACTTTCGAGAAGCGGTCTTTGGGTGCGTGGTGCTCCTTGAGCAGTACCGCGGCCAGGGCCGGCGACAGGGTCAGGGAGTTGAAGGCCGAGATCACCGTGGAGATGGCGATGGTCAGCGCGAACTGCTTGTAGAACTGCCCGGTAAGGCCGGAAATGAACGCCGCCGGCACGAACACCGCGCACAGTACCAGCGCCGTGGCGATGATCGGCCCGGTCACTTCGCCCATGGCCTTTTGCGTGGCTTCCAGGGGCTTGAGGTCCAGGCCGATGTTACGCTCGACGTTTTCCACCACGACGATGGCGTCGTCCACCACGATACCGATGGCCAGTACCAGGCCGAACAGCGACAGGGCGTTGAGCGAAAAGCCGAACAGGTGCATTACCGCGAAGGTACCGATCAAGGAAACCGGAACCGCCACCAGCGGGATGATCGAGGCGCGCCAGGTCTGCAGGAACAGGATGACCACCAGCACCACCAGGATCAGCGCTTCGAACAGGGTGTGGACCACCGCCTCGATCGAACCGCGAACGAATACCGTCGGGTCATAGACAATGCTGTAGTCCATGCCTTCAGGGAAGTCCTTCTTCAGCTCGGCCATTTTCGCCCGGACCTCGTCGGAGATCTCGATGGCGTTGGAGCCTGGGCGCTGGAAGATCGGGATGGCCACGGCCGGCTGGTTGTTCAGCAGCGAGCGCAGGGCGTACTGGCTGGAGCCGAGCTCAACGCGGGCGATGTCCTTCAGGCGGGTGATCTCACCATCGGCGCCGGAGCGGATGATGATGTTCTCGAACTCTTCTTCGCTGACCAGGCGGCCCTGGGTGTTGACCGACAGCTGGAAGCTGGTGGCCCCGGGTGCGGGTGGCGCGCCAAGTTGACCGGCGGCTACCTGACGGTTCTGCTCGCGAATGGCGGCGACCACGTCGCTGGCGGTGAGGTTGCGCGAAGCGGTCTTGTTCGGGGCGAGCCAGACCCGCAGCGAATAGTCGCCCATGCCGAACAGTTGCACGTCACCGACACCGCCCAGGCGCGCCAGCTCATCCTTGATGTTGAGGATGGCGTAGTTGGACAGGTAGAGCATGTCGTAACGGTTGTCCGGCGAGGTCAGGTGCACGACCATGGTCAGGTCGGGCGAAGCCTTGTCGACGGTAATACCGATACGCGTAACTTCCTCGGGCAGCTTGGGCTGGGTGCGGGTCACGCGGTTCTGCACCTGAACCTGGGCGTTGTCCAGGTCGGTACCGAGGGCGAAGGTGACGGTCAGAGTGACCTTGCCGTCGGCGGTGGACTGCGAGGACATGTAGAGCATGTTCTCGACCCCGGTAATCGCCTGCTCAAGCGGCGCGGCGACGGTTTCGCCGATCACTTTCGGGTTGGCGCCGGGGAAGTTGGCACGCACCACCACGGTGGGCGGTACCACTTCCGGGTATTCGCTGATCGGCAGCTGGAACAGCGAGATGCTGCCGGCGATCAGAATCAGCAGCGACAGCACCGCGGCGAAGATCGGCCGGGTGATAAAAAACTTGGAAAAATTCATCGGACTGATCCCTTAACCGCGCGGTGCCGAGGCACTGGCGAGTTTTACGCTGGGGGTGGCCACTGTTTTGCCCTGGATACTGGCTTCGAGCGCCTGACGTTGTTGGGCGAGGGCGGCGATGGTCGCGTCACTGGCCATTGGCGTGTCCTGTGGGTCGACTGGCGAGCCCGGGCGTACCCGTTGCAGGCCCTTGACGACAATGCGGTCATCCTTGCTCAGGCCGTTGCGCACGATGCGCAGGCCTTCGAGTTTCGGCCCCAGCTCGACGGCGCGGTAGGCGGCCTTGTTGTCTTTGTCCATGACCAGCACGAACTTCTTGCCAAGGTCGGTACCGACCGCTTCGTCGTTGATCAGCACCGCCGAGTAGGTGGCGCTGCCGACCAGTTTCAGGCGTGCGTACAGGCCCGGGGTGAACTGCCCGTCGCGGTTGTCGAACACCGCGCGGCCACGGATGGTGCCGGTCTTGGGGTTGACCTGGTTGTCGACGAAGTTCATCTGGCCCAGGTGCGGGTTGCCGTTTTCGTTGGACAGGCCCAGGTACACCGGGGTGCTCTGGCCGCGCTGGCCGTCGCGCGCCAGCTGGGTGTACTTGAGGTACACGCGCTCGTCGGCGTCGAAGTAGGCGTAGACCTTGTCGGTGGAGACCACGCTGGTCAGCGGCGTTGCGTCAGCCGTGACGATGTTGCCGGCGGTGAACTGCGCGCGGCTGACCCGGCCGCTGATCGGCGCGGTGACGCGGGTGAAGCTTAAGTTCAGGCGCGCCAGGTCCAGTTGCGCCTGGATCGCGGCAACGCCGGCGCGGGCTTCGGCAGCGGCACTGGTGCGCGACTCGGCAAGCTCGGCGGAAATCGCGTTGCTGCTGCGCAGGCGCTCGCCGCGCTGGGCTTCGTTTTCGCTGCGGATGGCGGTGGCGCGGGCTTGTTGCAGTTGGGCTTCGAGGCGGCGGACCTCAGCCTGGAACGGACGCGGGTCGATCTGGAACAGCAGATCGCCTTTTTTCACCTGGGCGCCTTCGGTGAAGGCCACCTGGTCGATCTGCCCGGAGACGCGCGGACGCACCTCGACGGTTTCCGGCGCCTCCAGGCGGCCGGTGAACTCGTCCCATTCGTTGATCGGTTGTTCCAGCACCTTGGCCACGCTGACCTTGGCCGCCGCCGGCGCCTGCACGGCCTCCGGGGTGCGACCGCAGGCACTCATCACCAATACAGCCAATAGAGCAAGGGGGTAACGCAAAGGTTTGAGTGACTGTTCCATGGGGAGTCCGCCAATTTATTGATAGTGGGCGGATTCTGCGATTTGAAACTATCAACGACGAATCGAATGGGGCGAAGGTTATTATCATTGGGAATGATATGAGGAGTGTAAGGGCAGCGTTTCGGGGGTATGCTCCTGGCGATTGATGGCTAGAGGCCATGCAGGGATAGGAGTAGCAATGCCAACGCGTGAAGTACAAGGTGCAGTTGAAGGCCACGACAGAGCCGCGCAACGGCGCGAAGACGATTTGCTCGATCGCTGGAGCATCGCCCGATCGGTACTGCGCGCCGCCAGCGCAACACCCGCATGGTCGACACGAATTGCTTTGTGCGGCAGGTGGGGTAGTGGCAAGACCAGCGTGCTGAATTTCATTGAGCGCCAGGCTGGGCAAGAGAATCGCCGACGCTGTCAGGCAGATAGGCAATGGGTAATTGTGCGATTTTCAGCGTGGAATGCCACCGAGCAAGGCGGGATCGGCAGTTTTTACCAGGCATTGCTTGGCCAGCTGGGTAAACAGCGGATCAAAGTACCCAGGCTGGCCCGATGGGCCAAAGACGCCGCTGCGAAACTGGGCGGTATGGCCGATGTCGTGAAGGTCGTTATCGACGCGGGGGTGAAGCTCCTGCCTGGCGCAGAGGTCACAACGGCCGCAGTCGGGGGAGTGCACAAGTTGCTCGCCAGGCTACCAAAATGTCTGCAACCAGGTGCCGAGGATTTGCGTGCTTTGCAGGCTGAACTGCATTCGGTTCAGGTGCTGGTATTTATCGACGACCTCGACCGCATCGACCCCAAATTGATCCCCAGCGTACTGATGAGCTTGAAAGAGCTGCTGGACTGGCCAAGGTTCGTCTTTGTCCTGGCGTTTGACCTGGAGGTTGTCAGCAAAGCGCTCAAGGATCATTCGCAAGCCTTCGGCCCTGATGCCCAGCGGTTTCTGGAAAAAATCATTGATATTCGCTTCCATTTGCCGGAACCAGAGGCCGAGCAGGCAGCAAGCCTGGCCTGGTCATTGTATGAGCAGAACTTGGCGTTCATACCCAGGCCGGCCTATGCCAGGGTCGTTGACTGTATGCCGGGTAACCCGCGGTTGGCGAAAGCGATTGTCCGGGAACTCTGTTTGTACCGGGAGGTGGCAGGAAGGCACGCCAGCCACGAGCTACGCTGGGAAGTCATTGTTTTACAAACCATCTTGCGCCATGAAGCGCCGGCAACCGAACGTGCACTTGCGAGGGCTTTGCAATCTGCAGAGAGTGGCTTGAAAGCAAAAAAAGACAGTTTTGCAGCTGAATCCATCAAGGCAGACGAGGTGGGTTTCGAGGCATTGCAGCGCAAGGTTCAAGAGTTCCTCTTGCTGTGTGAGCGCGTGCCCGCAACGTTGCTGGCAAAACAGGCAAAGTTGCTGATCAGCGAGCCCGTTTTCACTGACAAGGAATATCAGGACTTTCTTCGGCGATGGAACGCACAAGAAGAGGCCGAGCAGGTGTCTGCATTTATCAGACAGTGCGTTGACATTGCCTTCAAGCGGCCAGGTGATGTGGCCCGTGAATTTCTCGAAAAGGTTCTGGCTGACTACGGGGATGCTTCACGCAAAATGGTCGATCAGCACAGTGAAGGGTTGCGTCGGTCCTTTACCGATGCGGCTCATAAGCAGCTTTCGTTACTTGAAACCAGCTGGCGCATGAGTGATCCGGCGATCCAGGAAAGTTGCCAGAGCCTCGATGCCTTCACGCGCCTATGGGGTAATACGTTGTTGAGCAGAACGTCCTTCATGTCAGCATCGGCGCCTCTGGACTTTGTGCAACGCGAAGAGCAGTTGCTCGAACGTGCGCTGGAGGGGTGTCGTAACAAGATCGAGCTGTTCGAGTGGATGCAGGAGATGCTCTATCGGCATTCGCTGGAAAAAAGGACGAGCCAGCGCCAACTTCAGTTCATCGATAAACTGGCGCGGTCATTAGATTCTGAGGTAATCGACAGCACTCTGCAGGCGTTTATCCAAGCCAGGGGAGTGGCCCGTGCGCAGGTGCAGTCAGGCAATCAACACGGTTCTTTGTACTGGCGGTTAACCTCTGAGGATTCACCACTCTACACTCCGGCGGGATGCCGCCGGCTGTGCCAACTGTTCGAGGACGTGCCATCGGCGGTTACGGCGCGGGCTGATTTCACGGAGAACGTAGTTGATTATCTGGTTATGTTGGCAAGTCGCATCATGCCCACCCAGAAAATGGAAACCTACACTGCGCAGCAGGTACGGCAAATGCAGGACATCGCTGCGACGGCTTGGCGTACCTTGCTCTTGACCGCTCAGGATTATAAAGACCCGGTGAGGTTGATGGATAACCACAAGTACCTGTCCTCTTATCTTGATAGCGCGCTCATCCCGGTACCTGAATGGCTATCGCAATGGCATGAGCGTACGCGGATGAGCAGGGTCGAAAATTAGCAGCAATAATAATCGGGCCATGCCCAGCATGGCGCGCAGGATATGGGAATGGAAACGGTAGAATCAAACCTGAACCGATGAGCCTGAGAAATTTTCTTTCCATCAGTGTGTTGATGCCCAATGTTATGAACACCTGTGTCGGGGCCGAGACCGGCTTAATTTTCTCCGGGTGAGGCGAGGGCTCTCAAGGGCACTGCACCTCTACAGTGAACGCAGGAATTCCAGTAACTCCTGGCGCTCCTGCCGCGAATAGCCTGCAAAGCGCTCCCGCGCCACTGCCGCCTCCCCACCATGCCACAACACCGCCTCCTCAAGCGTACGCGCCCGGCCATCATGCAGGTAGCCGGCGCCGGGGTTGATCCGTTCGAGCAAGCCCAGGCCCCACAGCGGCGGGGTACGCCACTCGTGGCCGGTGGCCAGGTAATCGTCACGGCCATCGGCCAGGCCCGGGCCCATGTCATGCAACAACAGGTCGCTGTAAGGCTCGATCTGCCGCGCAGGCAACAGCGGGTAGAGCGGATGCTGGCCCGTGCTCAGGTGCGGACGGTGGCACTGTGCGCAGCCAGCCTGGCTGAACAACTGCTCGCCACGTTGCACCTCGGGTTTGCTCCGGTCGCGGCGCGGCGGTGGCGCCAGGTGGGCCAGGTAGAAGTGCAGGTCGCCCAGTTGCACAGCATCGAGCTCCGGTTCGCCGCCGCTGGCGGCCTGGCGACAGGCCGTTTGCAACGGCGTGCAGTTCTGTTCGGAATACAGCGGCGAAGTAATCCCCAGATCACCGTGCATGGCACCGGCAATCTGCTGACGCAGGTCCGGCTGGTTTGCCTTCAGCCCAAAGCGCCCGGGCTCAAGGCGCTGGCGCTCGACGCTCCAAACTTGGTTGACGCGGCCCTTGACGCCATCGGGCTTGGGCGCGTCGGCCAGTGCCTGCAGGGTGCTGACCTCGATGGCTTCGAGCAGGCCCAGGCCGAACACTGGCGAGCCGACCCGCATCGAGGTGCGCACTTCACCCAGCGGACCGTAGGCCAGTTCGCTAAAATGCAACCGGGGCGAGCGCAGGCTGACCTGCTGCCCATCGGCCAGGGTGACCATCTGCTCGCGCCAACGCACCTGCGCCCGGCCTTCTGCGGCCACGCCGGGAACAGCCGATTCGCTGAGCTGATCACCATAGACCGGATGTGGCAGCGGTCCGCCGTGGGCATCGTGCCCGGGTAGCGACAGGCGCACCAGCATCGTGCGCAGCGGTTGCTGTTCACTGGCAGGTGCCTGCCCGCGACCATTCTTGGGGTGGCAGGCAATGCAGCTGATGCGGTTATACAGCGGCCCCAGGCCATCGACCGCTTCGTCCCGTGAAGGCGCCACCACCCAGGCCTGGCGGAACAGGCTGCGGCCGTGAAAAAAACGCTCCAGTTGCTGCGCATCGTCCAGCCCCGGCAAGGGCTGGGCGAAGGCTTCACGGCTGACGGCGGCGCTGGCGGGCAGGCTCAGCAGCGCGCCTATCAGCAAGCAGATACCGCGCTTCACAGGCCCATAGCCGATAGCAGGCGCTCGGCTTGCGCCTGTTGCCGGGCGCTATGGAACTGCCAGGCGATTTCCTCGCGGCCGAGGGCATCCTGGTCGCTCGCCGGCTGGCGCTGCATGCCATGGTCCTGGCGCTGGGCAAACAGTGCCAGCAACGGCGCCGACGTCGCTTGCTCTTCGTCGATAGGCGGCACGCTGAGAAACTCGCGCACCGCGGTCAGGTCGCGGCCCTGGGCTTCACCGGCATGCACCCGCGCCCACAACACGGCGAGGCGTTCATGGGGTTGGCCAAGCCATTGCTCGAACAGCGAGGTGATCAGCGCCAGGCGCTCGCGCGAGCTGTCGTCGGTGTAGGCATAGGCGCCCTGGCGGGCGGCGGCGAAGGGGTCGTGATAGCCCGCCGGCAAGTCGGCATAAATGCTGGGGCGCACCGGCAACTTGCGAATGTCCGGGTCGGCCAGCAGGCGTTGCCCTTCAGGCGACAACACGAAGCGCACGAAGGCCCGCGCTCCCTCGACCTGCCTGGCCTGGCGAGGGATGGCGATATGCGCCGGGTTGAGCCCGCCGTGGGCCGGGTAGACAAACTCGACCGCTTCGCCGTTACTCACCGCCGAAGCCACGAAAAAGTCGATCGACACACCCACTGCCGAACGCCCGCTGGCGACCTCGTCACTGACCAGGGTGCCGCCGCGACTGACAAGCCGCGATTGCCCGGCGAGCTCGCTCCACAGCGCCCAGCCTTGATCCCAGCCATAGGCCTGCAAAACGATATCCAGCAGCACTGGGGCAAAGCCGACGCGCGCAGGGTCGGGCAAGGCGACGCGCCCGCGCAGGCGGGCATCGAGCAGGTCAGGCCAGTCTTGCGGGGCAGGCATGTTCAGCTTGGCCAGTTCTTCCGGGTTAATGGCAAAGCCGTAACCGGCAAGCTCCGTGGCCTGGTAGCGCGCCGCGCGGTCGCGTAGGGCGATGCCGCCAATGCGCGGCGGCAAACCGTCCAGCTCGACCCCTAGCGGCTGCCAGCCGGCGTCCTGGGCCAGACGCTTGAAGTTGCCCGGCGACGGTGCCCAGTAGACATCGACCCCGCCCTGGTCGGCCTGGCGCAGATAGGGCAGGGCATCGAAGCCCTGGCGCCAGAGGATCTGCAGGCGATAATCAGGGTTGGCGCGCTCGAAGGCCTCTTCGAAGCGCGTCATCATCTCCTCGGGGTAGCTGGTCAGCACCACCAGCGGCTGCGGCGCGCCCGCCTGGGCACTGGCTGCGCCCAGCAGCAGCGCCAGCAGCCAGGCCTTAGAGCGGCACATTGAACTGTACGAAGTAGCTGCGGCCAATTTCCGGGTACCCCTCGCTGTATTCATAAAGGCGATCGAACAGGTTGCGGATGCCCGCTTCGATGCGCACGTCATTGCTCAAGCGATAGCCGCTTTTGAGGTTGTACACCGCGTATCCGCCGCTCATCTGGCTGCCATCGGACATGTTGTAACGCCGCGAAGCGGCTTCGACGCTGGCGGTGTGGCGCCAGGCGTCGAGGTTCAGGCTGGCCGAGGCGAACAGGTTGTGGCGCGGTGTATCGATCGGGCGCAGCTCGGGATTGCTGCGGTTTTCACGATCGAGGTAGGTGTAGCTGGTGTTGAACTCCCAGTTGCCCAGATCGCCGCGCAGGCCCAGTTCGACACCCTGGTTACGCGCCTTGGCGATGTTCTGGTATTGGCCGCAGGGCGCTGCGCAACCGGCGACCGGGGCGACGGTGACCTGCTGGATGGAGTCTTCGATGTTGCTGACGAACAGCGCCGTGTCGAGGGTCCATTGGCGGCTGATCGCGCCGCTGTAGCCCAGCTCGTAGTGGGTGGCGCGTTCGGACTTCAGATCGGGGCTGGGGATCACCGTGCCAAAGCGGGTCGAGTAGCGGTCCTTGATGGTTGCAAAGCGGCTCTTGCGCGCCACGGTCAGGCGCACCTGGCCGTTGTGGTCGATGTCCAGCAAGGGACCTGTGTTGATGAACAGGCCCAACTGGCTGTTGACCGCATCGTCGCTGCCGGTCGGCTCGTCATACAGGGTCTTGACCCGGGGCGAGGCGGCGCTGGTACCGAAGTTTTCGGCCTCAAGGCTCTTGCGGTAGTTGTACGACACCCCGCCGACCACGCTGAAGATGTCGTTCAGGCGCAGGGTATCTTCCAGGGCGATGGACTGGGTCTGGTCGCGAAAGTGGGTTTGCGGGTCGCTGCCATCGCGCGAGCGGTGCACATCTTCCTTGAAGTGATAAGCGATGCCCAGGCGGTTGCCGGTGCTCAGGGCCAGGTCGCCTTCGACCGAGAAACCGGTGGACTCGTCATCGTATTTGCTCGGGAACCCCGGCTGCATCGCGCCATGGATACCGTTGTTGTAGACAAAGCTTTCCAGTGAGTTCTTGAAGGTGTCGCGGAACACCCGGGTCTTCAGGCCGTGCTCGCCGAAGCGGGTGTTGGTGGCCAGGAACAGGCTGGTCTTGTCCCACTGCGGCCACTCCCACCAGCGCTTGCGCTGGCCGCTGGCGGGCAGGTCGCCGGCGTAGGGCGGCTGGCCCTTGCGGCCTTCCTGCTGGACATAACCGAGCACGTACTCGTCGGTATCGTTGGGGGTGAAGCCGAGCTTGAAGCTGAACTTGCCGTCGCGCTTGTTACTGTTTTCCCGACGGCCCTTGCCTTGCTGGTTGTTGGTTGGCTCGAAGTCGTCGGGCAGCATCGTGTAGTCATAGTCGACATACGATACGCCACCCTGCATCCACCAGTTGCCCTGGTTGGAACCCAGGTTGGCGTAGCTGCGATAGGCGTTGACGTTGCCGTGGTCGGTCAGCTCCAGGCCGCCACCGACTTCACCTTCGAAGGTTTCGGTGGGCCGCCGGGTGATCAGGTTGATCGCCCCGCCCAGGGTATTGGGGCCGTACAGCAGCGAGGCGAAACCCTTGGCCACTTCGATGCGCGACAGGTCGTAGGTGGTGAAACGTCCCAGGTCGATGTTGCCGTCATAGGGCACATAGGTGGGAATGCCGTCGATATACACCGGCACCTGCAGGCGGTCAAAACCGCGCACGTACACCACCTGCTCGGCGCGCCCGCCCATGTAGGCGAGGTTGACCCCAGGCGCCAGGGCCAGGGCGCGGTCGACGGTCTCGCGGTCATGCAGGCGCATGTCTTCGAGCTCGACGACGCTGCTGCCGGTGGCGAGCGCCTCATCCTGCGGGGCCCAAATCTGGATTTCACCGAGGCTGAAGGTTTTCTTCTGCTCGGCCACGGCAGCCTCGGCGCTGATGGCGGCCAGGGCGAGCAGCAGGGTACGGGGGGCGAACGGGGTCATGACGCTCCTTGGTTGGTATCGTTATATATTATTTTATATAGCGCGTGGCGCAAAACGACCGACAGCTCCCTCCCCGGAGCCGTCTGATCGCATCGATCAAGCGGGTACGCGCAACGGCAGAACGCCGCCGATACTAGAGCCAGGCGAGCAAATTGACAACGCTATATAAGAATTTATATAGCGTATGGCTTACAGAGGGGCAAGGGTTTGTACGAAAAGTCGCCGAGCGGCGATCAGGCAAGGCGAGAACAGGCGAGGAAGCGGAGTTTACGAGTTGTAAATGAGCATTCCGAGCCTGTTCTCAACGCCGCATGATCGTCGCGCAGGCACTTTTCGTACAAAGCCTAGCGTTTGCACTCGGCCAGCACCACCTTGCAGGTCCTGGGCTGGCCGCCGGAGCGCCCGGCGTAGCGGATGCAGTTGTTCATGGATTTCTGCCGGGCGATCTGCAAGGTCGGGCCCCACGCCAGGCCGCCTTCGCCGGCTGTGGGCACGGCTTTGGCGTGGCAGTTGGAACCGGCGTTGGCGGCCAGGTATTTGGCCTTGGGTTTGCTCGAGCAACCGGCCGTGAGTGCCAGGCAGAGGGCGAGCAGGCAGGTGGTGAAGAGGGTAGTGTTCATGTCAGAGGCAGTCCGGATCGCCGAAGGGGGCTGTGCCCGGGTTGGCTACCGGTCAACTCAATTATAGGGGCTTAACGCAATTCTGGTGTAGCGAGGCTGGTATCAGCTTGGCTCCAGCAAACCTGACTTCGAAGATACGCCAGTGCAGGCGGCGCCCGTAACTTCGCGACTTCAGGAGGCCGAGCGTAGGTGCCTGTAGGGGCAGTGCGTAGCACCTTCGGCGTTAGCCGAAGACGCGAGACGTAGACTTGGCGTAGCAAGTCGTAGGCCGCGATGCCCCGGAAGGTGCCGTAGCGAGGGGACCCGAAGCGCAGCGTAGGGCCGTATGCTGGAGCGAGCGGTTTTGCCTACTTTCCCCAAGAGAAAAGTAGGCCACCGTAAGGGCGGAAGGGGCCATCAGCAACGCCAGAGCGAATGGATAAGCTCACAAACTCACACTCACGCCTGCAACGCCAACTGCATCCCCGCAAGCTTGATGCAGGTCTCCTCGTATTCACTGGCCGGGTCCGAGCAGGGCACGATGCCGCAACCGGCGAACAGACGGGCCTGCTCGCCGTTCAACAGCGCCGAGCGCAGGCCGACGATGAATTCGCCGTTGCCCCGCGCGTCCAGCCAGCCCAGGGGCGCGGCGTACCAGCCGCGGTCAAAACCTTCACAGTGGCGAATATGCTCCATGGCCTGCTGGCGCTCGTGGCCGCCGACGGCGGGTGTCGGGTGCAGGGCTTCGACCACTTGCAGCAGGCTTGTTTGCGGGCGCAGGCGACCTTCGATCACTGTACTCAGGTGCTGGACCCGACTCAGGCGTTGCACCGACGGGGTCGCCGGTACCTGCAACTGGCTTGCCCACGGCGCCAGGCCGCTTTCGATGATCTGCACCACCAGTGCATGTTCGTGGCGGTTTTTCTCGCAGTCCAGCAGCGCCTGTGCCAGTTGCGCGTCTTGTTGCGGGTCGGGGTCGCGGCGGCTGGTGCCGGCCAGCGCCAGGGTCTGCAGGCGGCCGCCGTCGAGCTTGACCAGGCGTTCCGGCGAGGCGCCGATAAAGCAGCTTTGCTGGCGGCGAAAGGCGAACAGGTAGGCCGCCGGATCGTTGCTGGCCAGGCGCGCCAGGGTGCGTCCCGGGCTGACGGCCCGGGAAAACTCGCTGAGCACTTCGCGCGCCAGCACCACCTTTTTCATCGAGGTATCGCGTAGCGCGTCCAGGGCCTGGACGATTTTGCTCTCCCAGCAGGCGCGCGGCAGGCTCTGGTCGCGGCGGTGCTGCGCGGGCGGCGTGACAACCGGCGACGACAGGTAGCGATCCATCAGCCCGTGCCACTCATTGAGCACCTGCTCGCAGCGGCTTTGGGCAGTGTCCGCAGGGCCGACCAACTGCTGGCACAGCAGCCAGCAGGCGTCGGCGTCGCGTATCAGCAGCAAGGTCATCAGTCGCATCGAGGCGTCGCCAAACCCCTGCCAGGCGCTGCTGGCCTGGACCTGGTGGTCGAAGCGAAACCCCCCGCACAGCAGCGGCGGCTGCGGGCCGTGGATCACCGCGCTGCGCAGCCAGTGCTGCCACTGCTGGTCAACGCTGGCGAAACGCTGCTCGCCAGCACCGCTCAGCTCTGCAGCCACGCCCCAGCCGAACAGGCTCCTGCCGCCATCGGCGGCGCGCCAGAACACGGCTTCGGCGCAGGGCTGGTCGACCCGGCAAAACAGCTCCAGCAGGTCCACCGCATCGATCGCCAGGGCGTAACTGGCCAGCACCGGCTCAGCTTGCAGCACCGCGCGCTGGCGGGCCTGCTCGAACACCTGGGTCAGCTCGCCGAGGTGCTCTTCCAGTCGGGTCAGGGCTTTCATGCGGGCACCCTCATGCTGCGCCAGTGCACGACTTGCTGGGCGATGTACCAATGAATGATCTGGGCAAACAGGGTTTCGACAAAGTGTGCATCGAGCCCGGCGTCCTCGGCCCACTGGCGCCGTTGCGGGAGCATCTGGGCGACGCGCTCGGGCGCGGCGATGCTGTTTTCGGTCGGTTTGAAGCGGGCGGCGGCTTTGACGTAAGCCATGCGTTGGCGCATGAGTTCGATGATCTGGTGGTCCAGTGAATCGATGGCGATCCGGATGTCCGGCAGGCCTTCACAAGCGTCAGGGGATTTCATCAGAGGGCTTCCTCAAGGGCAGGTGATGTCAGCGGGCGACGGCCGAGCAGGCTGGCCGCCAGGGCATCGAGCAGCGCCTGGCGCTGCTCGATGAGGTAGAAGTGCTCGCCCTGCCAGCGCTGCAGGTGCAGTGGCTGGAGGCTGGCGGCTTGCCAGGCCAGGGCTTCGTCAAGGTCGATCTCCGGGTCCTGCTCGGGGTAGAACACGGTGATGCGGCTGTTGAGCGGCTGCGGCGCGGCGCGGCTGTAGGTTTCGACGATCTGGTAGTCATGGCGCAGGCTGGGCAGGAACATCTGGCACAGGGCCGGGTCTTCGAGCAGCGGGTTGGGCCGGCTCGACAGCCGCCGCACATCGTCGAGCAACGCTTGGTCGGGGCCGCTGTGCAACCGCCCGCCACGCTGGCACTGCGGCGCCGGGTGGGCGGAGACGAACAACTGCTCGACGGCGATTGTCTGCTGCGCCAGGCGCACCGCCACTTCATAGGCGACCGCCGCGCCGAGGCTGTGGCCGAACAGCGCCAGCGGCCGGTCGGCATAGCCACGCAGCGCAACGCTCGCGGCCTCGGCCAGGCTGGTCATGTCGCTCAGGCAGGCTTCGCCGAAGCGGTCTTCACGGCCCGGGTACTGGATGGCCAACAGGTCGATATCGGCGGGCAGGGCGTTGGCCCAGTCGCGGAAAAAACTCGCACTGCCGCCGGCATGGGCAAAGCACACCAGGCGCCAGCGCGGCATCGGCGTCAATCGATACGGGCGCACCCAGCGCTCGCCCTGGGACAACAGCCCGGCCATCACGAGGCGACGCTCCCACAGTTGGCATCGAGCCAGGCCTGGCGCAGGGTTGCGCGCAGGTCCTTGCGGCTGACCTTGCCGACCCCGGTCTGCGGGAACTGCGCCACGAACTCGATGCGGTCTGGCACCTTGAACGCGGCCAGGCCCTGGCTGCGCAGGTGCTGCTTGAGGCCAAACGCCGAGGGCGCCGGATCGCGGGCGACGATAAAGGCGCAGGTGGACTCGCCCAGCACCGCGTCGGGCATCGCCACCAGCGCCGCGTCATGCACCTGGGGATGGTTGATCAGCAGGTTTTCCACTTCTTCGGCGGCGACCTTTTCGCCGCCGCGGTTGATCTGGTCCTTGTCCCGCCCCTCGACCACCAGGTAACCCTCGGCGGTGCGCCGCACGCGGTCGCCGCTGCAATAGAAACCATCAGCGGTGAAGGCCTTGGCGTTGTGTTCGGGCAGCCGGTAGTAGCCGCGAATGGTGTAGGGGCCGCGCACTTGCAGCTCGCCGACTACACCGTCGGGTACAGGCTGGCCCTGTTCGTCGACGATGCGCAGCTCGTCATCGGCGCACAGTGGCCGGCCCTGGGTGTGCAGAAGCAATTCCTCGCGATCGTCCAGGCGGGTGTAGCAGAGCAGCCCCTCGGCCATGCCCAGCACTTGTTGCAAGGTGCAGCCGAGCACCGGCTTGACCCGCGCCGCAGCAGTGCTGAGCAGCTTCGCGCCGCCGACCTGGAGCAGTCGCAAGCTCGACAGATCGGCCTGGCGCTGGGCCTGGGCGTCGAGCCAGAGCATGGCCAGCGGCGGCACCAGGGCGGTGACGGTGACCCGCTCGGCGCTGATCAGGGCGAAGCAGGTGTCCGGATCGGGGCGGCGGCTGCACACCACCCGGCCACCGGCGAGCAAGGTGCCGATCACCCCGGGGCAGCAGAGGGTGAAGTTGTGCGCCATGGGCAGCGCGGCAAGGTACACGGTCTGCGCGTCGAGCCCGCAGACCGCGCTGCTGGCGCGCACGTTGTAGAGATATTCGGCGTGCCGGCGCGGAATCAGCTTGGGCGTGCCGGTGGTCCCCCCCGACAACTGGAAGCAGGCCACCGCCTCGGGATCGCCGGCGTCCTGCTCCATTGCTTCGCCGCCGTACAGCGTGCTGAGGGCAATGAACTCTTCGGCGTCACCGTCGATCAGCACATGCCGCAGGTGCGGGTTGGCAGTGCGCAACTGGCGCGCCATCTGCCGGCAGTCGAAACCTTCGAGCTGATCGCAGCCGATGTAGGCCGTGGCCTGGGCGAAGCTGCAGAAGCCGCCGATCTCGTGCTGACGATGAGCGGGCAGGGCCAGGATCGGCCGCGCGCCGAGGCGAAACAGGGCAAAGCACACTTCGACAAAGGCGCTGCCATTGGGCAGGTGCACCACCACGTTGTCACCGGCGTTGAGGCCAAGGGCACGCAAGCCGCCGGCCAGGCGCTGGCAGCGTTCTGCCAGGCTGGCGTAGCTCAAATGCAGGGCGCCGTCGCTGATGGCGATCGCAGCCGGGTTGCGGGCCGCGGCGGTGTCGAGGGCCTGGGCAAAGGTCTGCGCCTGCCAGTAGCCGGCCTGGCGGTAGCGCTGGGCAAAGGCCGGCGGCCAGTCGGGAGCGTCGCCTACGGCATCTGGCAGGGACGTCGAAGTGTTCAAGGACATGAAATCTCCTATTTGTAGAAATAATTGGCTACAAATGGCTTAATGAGATCTATTATCATTATCCTTCGCCGAGCGCTTCTCAACGCCAAGGCTTTCGGTGCCGCGACTTTTTCATTAGATGAAATACGCAGTGGCTTCAAACAGGGAGGTTGAGGGTTTACAAACCTCCCGTTATTTCAGGTCAGGCCCCACGTAATGGCCTCAGGAAAAGGGAAAACCCAATGACTATTACGATCATCGCCCCCACTCACCCAGAGAAGCAGGCCGAACCCAAGGGCAACCAGCCCGGCACGGTCTACCTGGAACCGCACATGACCCTGGTTACCGGCACCCTCTGGTCCGAGAGCGAGGCCTGGGTCGAAGACCCGCTGGAGCGCGGTCTGAAGCTGATCCTGGTGCAGAGCGGCGAGTTGTCCTGCCGGATCCCCGGGCACGCCGAGCAATCGATCCGTGGCCCGAGCCTGTGCACCATCGTCAATGACGGCGAGTTCACCTCGTCGCAGATCTACGGCACCTCGACGCCGCTGCGCTACACCATCGTCCAGCTCGACCTGGAGTCGCTCGACCGCCACCTGGGCATGGCCCCGCGCAAGCTGCTGGCGGCCAGGGGCGGCGACCCCTACATGATGGTGCGCCCGGCGCCGCGGGCAATGCAGGCCCTGGCCACGCAGATCGCCACCTGCCCGATGCAGGGCCCGAGCCGCTCGCTGTACCTGGGTGGCAAGGCCCTCGAGCTGACCGCGCTCAGTGCCCAGTTTTTACTGGATGAACGCGCCCAGCCAGAGCAGAAACTGCGCATCACCGCCTCGGATGTCGA
The DNA here is from genome assembly GCF_044743505.1 of Pseudomonas sp. NPDC087612. NCBI lineage: Bacteria > Pseudomonadati > Pseudomonadota > Gammaproteobacteria > Pseudomonadales > Pseudomonadaceae > Pseudomonas > Pseudomonas sp. NPDC087612. The sequence continues at coordinate 176,428 of NZ_JBIUWO010000001.1, read as the reverse complement.
GCGCGTGCACGCCGCCCGTGACCTGCTGGTGCGCTCGCTGCTCGAGCCGCCGAGCCTCAATGCCCTGGCCGCCCATGTCGGCATGAGCCCGCGCAAGCTCACCGCAGGCTTTCGCAAGGTGTTTGGCACCAGTGTGTTCGGCTACCTGCACGAGCATCGCCTGAGCGAAGCGCACCGCATGCTCAGCGATGAAGAGAGCAACGTTTCGACCGTCGCCTATGGCGTGGGCTACAGCCCGGCGCATTTTTCCATTGCCTTTCGCAAACGCTATGGCGTATCGCCCAGCGAGATCCGCTGACGCGCGCTGACTCTGAATCGAATAAAAAGGCCTGTGCATCTAAAGCCTTGAGCGCTTCCTGAAAACCCACCTGCGATAAAGTCTCATTTGATAATGGCTTGCATCTTGGTGAGCCACGCAGACTTTATTCTTACGGGCTACAGGAAGCTTTTCATGCGCGAGCTGACAACAGCAGACACCCCCTCGGCCAACCCGTTGCGCCTCTGGCTGATCGAACACCTCGCCCAGTTGCTGGGCGCCTCGGTGGCTGAAATCGACAGCCTGGGCGACGAGCAGAACCTGCTCGGCTGCGGGCTTGATTCGATCCGCCTGATGTACCTGCAAGAGCGCCTGCGCAGCCACGGCCTGCAGGTCGAGTTTGCCCAGCTGAGCGCTGAACCGAGCCTGGCCGCCTGGCTGGCGCTGCTGCACGGGCAAACCTTGCAAGCTGCGCGGGCGCCTGGCGTTGCACCAGCATCGGCTGGCGCGCAGAGCTTCGGCCTCAGCGCCGTGCAGCAAGCCTATTGGCTGGGCCGGGACGCCGCCGAAGTGCTGGGCAATATCAGTTGTCACGCCTGGCTCGAGTTCGACTGCCAGAGCATCGACCCGCAGCGCCTTGAAGCGGCGGTGAACCTGGTGCAACGTCGCCACCCGATGCTGCGCGCCCGTTTCAACGACGGCCAGCAACAGATCCTGGCGGCGCCGACCGCGCAGGTCTTCGACCACCAGGACTGGCGTCAGCATTCGCCCCATGACGCGCAGCAGGCCTGGGCTGAACTGCGCCGCTGGCGCTCGCACCAGTGCCTGGCGGTGGAGGCGGGGCAGGTGATGCTGGTGGGCCTGGTGCAACTGCCGGGTGGCCGCGACCGGGTCTGGCTGAGTGTCGACCTGCTGGCCGCCGACGTAGAAAGCCTGCGCCTGCTGATGGCCGAACTGGGCCAGGCTTACCAAACGCCGGCGTTGCTGCCGGCGCCGCCGACCCTGCACTTTGCCGACTACCTGAGCCGCCGCCAGCAACGGCGCGCCGAGGCTTACGGCCGCGACCGCGAGTACTGGTGCCAGCGCCTGGCGCAATTGCCCGATGGCCCGGCGCTGCCGCTGGCCTGCGCCCCTGAGTCAATCCGCGAACCGCGTTTCAGTCGCCAGGCGTTTGTCTTAAGCGCCGCTGAAGCCGAGCGTTTGCAGCGCCAGGCCAGCGACCATGGCCTGACCTTGTCCTGTGTGTTCGCCACTGCTTTCAACGCAGTGCTGGCGCGCTGGAGCGGGCAGTCGAAGTTCTTGCTCAACGTGCCGTTGTTCGACCGCCATGATGACCATCCGGACATCGACCGGGCGATCGCCGACTTCACCACCTTGCTGCTGGTGGAATGCCAGGACGCGCCGCAGTTGCCCTTCGCCGAGGCGGTGCGCGAGTTTCAGCGCAGCCTGCACGGCGCCATCGACCGTTCGGCCTTTGCGGCCCTGGAAGTGTTGCGCGAAGGCCGTCGCCAGGGCCATCCGCGCTCGGCGCCGGTGGTGTTTTCCAGCAACCTCAACGAGACGGGGTTTGTTCCGGCAAGCTTTCGCCAGGTGTTTGGCGACCTCGACGACATGCTTTCGCAAACCCCGCAGGTATGGCTCGACCACCAGCTGTACCGGGTTGACGACGGCCTGTTGCTGGCCTGGGACAGCATCAGCGAACTGTTCGCCGAGGGTGTGCTGGCGGCGATGTTCCAGGCCTACATCGAATTGCTGCAGCGCCTTGCCGACAGTGACTGGAGCCTGCCGCAACCGGTGCTCCTGCCGCTGGCGCAACAGGCCCGGCGCGAGCGCCAGAACAGCGTACCGGCGCTGGCCCCGGGGCGCGGCCTGCTGGACGACTTTTTCCGCCACGCCAGCCAGCGCCCGGATGACCTGGCGCTGATCTGTGGCGCCCAGCGTTGCAGCTACGGCGAACTGGCCACGCGCGCGCTGCGGGTGGCTGCCGGCTTGCTGGAGGCCGGCATGCGCCAGGGCGAGGCGGTGGAAGTCTGCCTGCCGCGCGGGCTCGGGCAGATCGTTGCGGTGTTCGGCGTGCTTGCGGCAGGTGGCTGCTATGTACCGGTCGACACTGCGCAACCGCCAGCGCGCCGTAGCCTGATTGAATCGGCGGCGGGCATCAGCCTGGTGATTGCGGAGCAAGCACCAACGCCCACGGCGCATAGCCCGTCATTGCGCTGGCTCAACCTGGCGCAGCTGGAACAGTGCGCAGCATTGGCAGCGCCGCGGGCGGTGGCGGCGCAGGCCAGTGCCTATGTGATCTACACCTCCGGCTCCACCGGTGTGCCCAAGGGTGTCGAGGTCAGCCATGGCGCGGCGATCAATACCATCGACGCGCTGCAGGCCGAACTTGGCATCGACCGCGACGACTGCCTGCTGGCAGTGTCAGCGCTGGATTTCGACCTGTCGGTGTTCGACCTGTTCGGAGTGCTGGGGCAGGGCGCGCGCCTGGTGTTGCTGGAGCCCGAAGAAACCCGCGATGCGGCGCGCTGGGCGCAGTTGATTGCCGAGCACCGGGTGAGCCTGTGGAACTCGGCGCCGGCGTTGCTGGAAATGGCCCTGGGCATTGCCGCCAGCGACTGCCACTACCAGAGCCTGCGGGCGGTGTTGCTGTCCGGCGACTGGATCGCCCTGGACCTTGCCGCGCGCCTGCGCCGGCATGCCACGGCGCAGTGCCGGGTGTATGGCCTGGGCGGGGCCACCGAGGCCGGGATCTGGTCGAACCTGCACAGCATCGACGAGGTGCCGGGTCATTGGACCTCGATCCCCTATGGCAAACCTCTGGCCGGCCAGGCCTATCGGGTGGTCGACGACAGCGGCCGCGATGTGCCCGAGCAGGTGGTCGGGCAATTGCTGATCGGCGGCGCCAGCCTTGCCCGTGGTTATCGCAACGACCCGCAATTGACTGCCCAGCGTTTTCGCAGCGACGAGCGCGGGCGTTGGTACCACACCGGCGATCGCGGGCGTTTTTGGGGCGACGGCACCATTGAGTTTCTCGGCCGTATCGACCAGCAGGTCAAAGTGCGTGGGCAACGCATCGAACTGGGCGAGATCGAGGCGGCGCTGAGTGCCCATCCTTTGATCGACAACGCCTGCGCGGCGGTACTGCCAGGCACTGTCGCCAGCCTTGGCGCGGTGCTGGTGAGCAGCCCGGCGCCGGTGACTGTGGCCACGGATGCCCTGCAAGGCCGCTCAATGCTGGACGACACCCTGCAAGCTGAAGCACGGGTTAGCGCCGAGCTGCTGCAACGCCTGCTCAATGGCCAAGCGTTGCCGGCGCCGGCGCTGCTGGACACCTGGCGCCAGTGGTTGGGCGAACAACCCAGCCAAGCCATGAGCCTCGGTGATGCCCTGGCGCAACTGGGCTGGCGCGAGGCCGACCTGCAGGCCATGGTCGCTTCGCTGCAGTCGCTGTTGGCGGTCGAGGGTGGCGCTGCCCAGGTGCTGTTCGATCCGCTGCTGGCGCCCCAGGCCATGGCCCTTAACCTGCCGGCCGGGCGCCAGTTGCTCGATGCCTTGAGCCAGGCGCTGCAGCAGCAGTGCAGCGCCCAGGCCGGGCCGCTGAAGGTCGCGGTGCTGGACGTGCGCGGTGGCCAGTTGCTCGAACAATGGCTCGATCACCTGAGCCACTCTGACTTGCAATTGACCTTGTTCGAGACCAGCCCCGGCCTCTTGGCCGCCTCTGCCGGCAAGCGCCCGGGCGTTGCCAGCCAACTGCTGGTGGATGGCCTGCTGCCCGTCGAGCAGTGCGCGCAGTACGACCTGGTGATCAGCTTCGCCGCCTTGCACAGCTATGCGCAGCCGGCTGACTGCCTGAACCTGGCCCAGGCGCTGCTCAAGCCGGGCGGGCGCCTGCTGCTCGCCGAGCTGTTGCGTGACTCGCCGCTGAGGCTGGTCAGCGCAGCGCTGCTCGACAGCCGCAGGCCAGTGCTGGCTGACCCTGCGCAGATCGCCCAGCTGCTTGGCCGCAGTGGCTTTGCCGAGCTGCACAGCCTGTGGCAGAACCCGGCGATGCTGTTGCTCAGCGCCAGCGCCACGGCCGATGCCCTGAGCGCCGACAGTCTGCAGCACTGGCTGCAACAACGCCTGCCGCAAGCGATGCGCCCCGAACACCTCTGGTGCCTGCCGCGCCTGGAGCTCAACGCCAACGGCAAGATCGACCGCAAGCGCCTGCAAGCCTGCATGATGCAAGCGCTGCAGCGCCAACAGCCGGCCAGCAGAGAGGAGGGCGAGCTCAATCCTGCGCTACAACCCCTGGCCGGGTGCTGGGAGGCGGTGCTGGGACGCCCGGTGCGCAGCGCCCAGGGCAGTTTTTTCAGCCTCGGCGGCGACAGCCTGCTGGCGACCCGGCTGCTGGCCAGCGTGCGCGAGCAACTGGGCATCAGCCTGCGCATGAGCGACTTCTACCTGCAGCCGACCCTGGCTGGCATGGCCGCCCTGTTGGCCAGCAGCGCCAGCGTCGAGGAGGGCGTGCTATGAGCCTGAATGACCTGTTGCACATCTGCCGTGAGCGCCAGATCGAACTCTGGGCTACTGAAGGCCAGTTGCATTTTCGTGCGCCGCAAGGGGCGCTGGACCCGGCCCTGGCCGAACGTATCCGCGCCCAGCGCGAGGCGTTGATGGACCATCTGTTGCCACGTTCGCAATGGCGCTCGCAACCCGATCAGGCGCTGCAACCTTTTGCCCTGAGCGCGGTACAGGGCGCCTACGTGCTGGGGCGCAATCCGGCCTTCGACTATGGCGGCAATGCCTGCCACTTGTATGTTGAATACCCCTGGCCGGCTACTGTCGACAGCGAGCAACTGAACCAGGCCTGGAACGCCCTGGTGCAGCGCCACCCGATGCTGCGTGCGGTGGTGCAAGACAACAGCCGTCAGTGCGTGCAGGCCCAGGTGCCTTGGCAATGCCTGCCGTTGCATGACCTGCGCCAGGCTTCGGCGCAAGCCTTCGATGCGCACCTGCAGCAGGTACGCGAGCGCCTCGATCATGCCTGTCATGCCCTCGACCAGTGGCCGGTCCTGCTGCCGGAACTGAGCCTGGGCGCCGATCGCGCGGTTCTGCATTGCTCGGTGGATTTCACCCTGATCGACTACGCCAGCTTGCAACTGCTGCTGGTAGAACTGAGCCAGCGCTACCTGGAGCCAAACCGGCACTGGCCGGTGCTGGAGGCGACCTTTCGCGACTACCTGCAGCATGAACAACAGAGCCGTGAAAGCGCCGCCTGGCAGAGCGACAAGGCCTGGTGGCTGGCGCGCCTGGAGAGCCTGCCGGGGCGTCCGGACCTGCCCTTGAGCGATGACGCCGGGATCACCTCGCGGCGCTTCCAGCACCACCATGCCAGCTTGAGCGTGGCCCAGTGGAATGCGCTCTGTGCCCTGGCCAGCGCCCAGGGTTTGAGTGCGGCCGGGGTGACCCTGGCGGCGTTCGCCGAGGTCATTGGGCGCTGGAGCCAGAGCGCCGATTTTTGCCTCAACCTCACCGTCCTCAACCGCCCGGACCTGCACCCGCAACTGGGCCAGGTGCTGGGCGACTTCACCGCTTTGAGCCTGTTGCAGGTCAATGGCGCCAGTGGCGCCAACTTCGTCCAGCGGGCACGGCGCATCGGCGCGCAGTTGTTCGACGACCTCGACCACAGCCGCTTTACCGGGGTCGAGGTGTTGCGCGAACTGGCACGGGTCCAGGGCCGTGGCGCCGACCTGATGCCGGTGGTGTTCACCAGCGGCATCGGCAGCGTCGAGCGCCTGCTGGGGGATAGCGGGCGCTTGTTGCAGCCGCCGAGCTACATGATCAGCCAGACCCCCCAGGTGTGGATCGATTGCCAGGTCAGCGACCAGTACGACGGTTTGCAGATTGGCTGGGACGTACGCGTCGGCGTCCTGCCAGACGGCATGGCGGCGCAGATGTTCGAGGCCTATGTCGCGTTGCTGCAGCGCCTGTCTGCGGATGCACAGCTTTGGCAGCAGCGCGGCGACATCGTCTTGGCGCAGCAGCGGGTCACGCATCTGTCGGCGGTGAAAGCCGAGGACCGCAACATCGCCAGCGGCTTTGCCGGTCAGGCGTTGCGCAGCCCGGATGCGCCGGTGATCAGCGATCGCGACGGCGTTTACAGCTATCGTCAGGTTGCCCGGCACGCCGACGCCGTGCGCGCGGCGCTGGAGGCCCTTGATGTTGCCCCCGGGGCGCGGGTGGCGGTGATGCTGCCCAAGAGCGCCTGGCAACTGATGGCCGTGCTCGGCATCAACCAGATGGGCGCGGCCTATGTGCCCATCGACATCCGCCAACCGGCCCTGCGCCGCGAAGCCATTTTGCGCGATGCCGAAATTGCTGCGCTCATCTGCCTGGAAACCGAAGCCTTGCCTGCAGGCCTTGCGCTGCCGCGCATTGCCATCGACAGCCTCACGGCCGCCAGCCACTGGCCGCCGCGCGAACCGCTGGCGGTGCAGGCTGGCGACCTGGCCTACATCATCTACACCTCCGGCTCCACCGGCACGCCCAAGGGCGTGATGCTCAGCCATGGCGCGGTGGTCAACACCCTCGACGACATCAACCAGCGCTACGGCGTCAATGCCCGGGACCGGGTGCTGGGGCTGGCGGAGCTGAGTTTCGACCTGTCGGTGTACGACTTCTTCGGTGCCACCGCGGTGGGTGCGCAGGTGGTACTGCCAGACCCCGAGCGTGGCGCCGATCCTTCGCACTGGGCGCAACTGATGGCCGAGCACGGTGTGACCCTGTGGAACTCGGTGCCGGCCCAGGGGCAGATGCTGATCGATTACCTGGAAAGCGAACCGGCAGCCATTCCCGGGCCGCGTTGCGTGATGTGGTCTGGCGACTGGATTCCCACCACCTTGCCAACCCGCTGGTGGCAGCGCTGGCCCGACAGCCAGCTGTTCAGCCTCGGCGGTGCGACCGAGGCGGCGATCTGGTCGGTGGAGCACCCGATTCGCCCCGCCGACACGGCCTTGCCGAGCATCCCCTACGGCCTCGCCCTCAACGGCCAGACCCTGGAAGTGCTCGACAGCCTTGGCAGGCAATGCCCGCCGGGGGTGCGCGGCGAGATTCATATCGGCGGCCTGGGCCTGGCATTGGGCTACGCCGAAGACCCGCAACGTACCGCCGAGCGCTTCATCACCCATGCCAGCGGCCGGCGCTTGTACCGCACCGGCGACCTCGGCCGCTACCTGGACGAGGACGGCCTGATCGAGTTCCTCGGGCGCCAGGACGATCAGGTGAAAATCCGCGGCCATCGCATCGAGCTTGCGGAGATCGACGCTGCCTGGCTCGCTCATCCACAGATCGCCGCCAGCACCACGGTACTGGTGGGCGAGCGTCACGAGCGTTCGCTGTGCAGCTTTGTCACTGCACAAACTTCGGCTAACGATCCACAACGGCTTGGCGAGGAATTGGCCGAGGTTATGGCCAAGGCGCGTGACACCCTGGAACAGGCCGATTTCGGCCCGCGTGAAGAAATTCAGGCCGCCCTGGCGGCGCTGGACCGGGCGGCCGATGCTTCGCTGCTGCACTGGCTGGCCAGCAGCGGCTTGCTCGCAGCGGGCGAGGAGGTGGCTTTTGCCCCGCTGTGCCAGGCGCTCAAGCTTGAAACCGGTCAGCAGCGGCTGCTGCAGCATTGGCTGATGCTGTTGACCGACAGCGGCTATCTGCAACGTGCGGGTGCAGGCTGGCGCTGCCTGGTAGACCCCGGCGCGTTCGATCAGGCCCAGGCCTGGGCGCATTTCGCCCAATTGGCCCCGGCGCCGTTGTGGCCGGTGGAACTGGTCGACTACCTGCGTGGCAGCGCCATGCGCCTGGCCGAGCAACTGGATGGGCGGCTGAGCCCGGCCAGCCTGATGTTCCCCGAGGGCTCGGCGCATATTGCCGAGGCCATGTACAGCCGTGGCCTGCATGCCCAGGTGCTGCACCAGGCCATGGCCGAGGCGGTCAGGGCGATTGTTGCCCGTGAAGGCCAGCGCAACTGGCGCATTCTTGAAGTCGGCGCCGGCACCGCTGCCGCCAGTGCCTCGGTCATTGCCGCGCTGGCGCCTTTGGCGGCAGCCGGGGTGCAGATTGACTACCTGTTCTCGGATGTCTCCAGCTACTTCCTCAATGCTGCCCGGGAGCGCTTTGCCGAGTACCCGTGGGTGCGCTTCATGCACTTCGACATGAACAAACCCGCCTGCGAGCAAGGCCTGCAGCCAGGCTCGGTGGACCTGCTGCTCAGTTCCGGGGCCTTGAACAATGCCCTCGACACCCCGCGCTTGCTGGCCGGGCTGCGTCAGCTGTTGCAGGCCGATGCCTGGCTGGTGATCCAGGAGCTGACCCGCGAGCACCGGGAAATCAGCATCAGCCAGAGCCTGATGATGGAAACGCCGCAAGACCTGCGGGCGAGCACCGGGCAATTGTTCGTGCACCGCCAGCAGTGGCTGGACTGGCTCAACGCTCAGGCCGGCGACCATGCCCAGGCCCTGGGGTCAGCGGACAGCGTATTGTCGTTGCTGGGCTATGACCTGCTGGTGGCACGGATGAAAACCGACCGCCCCGTGCTCGCCAGCAACGACCTGCTGGCGTTTATCGCCGAGCGTGTGCCGCGCTACATGGTGCCGGCCCAGGTGCGGGTGCTGGACGCGCTGCCGGTGACCGCCAACGGCAAGATCGACCGCCGCGCCCTGAGCCATCAGGCCCAGCAGCGCCAGCTGGAGCCGGTGCGCCAGGTGCGCAGCGAGGTCAGCGATGAGTTGGTCCAGCGCCTGATCGGGCACTGGCAGCGGGTGCTCGACTGCAACGAGCTGTCGGCCGATCAGGACTTCTTCGCCGCCGGTGGCGACTCGCTGCTGATCGCCCAGTTGATCGCCGGCCTGCGCGAGCAGGAAGCGCTGGCCCGTGTACACCCCTTCGATCGCCTGTTGCGCTGGGCCCTGAGCCAGCCGACTCCGGCCGGCCTGGCCCAGCGCTTGCGTAGTGAGTCAGGGGCTGAGGCGCCGGCCGCTGAACAGCCGGCAACGCCTGTTTTGCAAGCCACCCGCGCGCCGCTGGCCGGGCGCGTAGGCGGCGACGCCTTGAGTGAGCTGGCCGCAGGCGAGGGCATTGCCCGGGTGCTGGTGCATGAAGGCCTCGGCACACTGTTGCCGTATCGCCGGCTGATTGCCGAGCTTGCCGGCAGCGGCCCGTTGCTGGGGCTGGCGGTGCACGACAGCGAAGCCTACCTGCGCCTGGCGCCGGAGCATGTCAACGCCACCCTCGGCAAGCGTTATGCCCAGGCCCTGTGGGACAGCGGCCGGCGCAGCTTCGACCTGCTGGGCTACTGCTCCGGCGGGCTGGTGACCCTGGAACTGGCCAAGGCGCTGCTGCAACTGGGCGCCGAGGTGCGCCGGGTGGACATTGTCTCCAGCTACCGCATCCCGTACCGGCTGGATGACGAGCTGCTGATCCTCTACAGCTTTGCCGCCACCCTCGGCCTGGACCCGCAGGCACTCGGCTTGCCGTCGGCCGAGCAGTTGCAGGCGGCCCTGGCGCCGCTGCTGCAGGCCTCCGTGCAACACCTGCCGGCGGGCAGCTTGAGCGCGGCCTTGCCGGCCTTCGACGTTGCCCAGCTCAAGGCCCGGGTGCTGAGCGCCGCCAGCGGCATCGCCGACGAACAGCTATACCGGGTGTTCGCCCATTCGGTACGGGCCAGCCACTACAGCGACAGTGCGCCGTACATCGGTGCCGTGCGCCTGTTCGTGCCCAGTGTCGGCAACCCCTTGATCGCCAATCACCAGGCCAGCCTGCAGGCCTGGTGGCAGGCCGCGTCGCTGGCGCCGCTCAGTGTCCAGACCCTGCGCGGCAATCACTTCGATTGCCTGAACGCCGGGCTCAGTCGTTACTTGCTGGAGGAACAGCGCCCATGAACACTCCCGTCAAAACCCTGGTAGTGGGTTCCCGATTCGGCCAGTTCTACGCCGCCGGTGTCGCCGCTGCCGAGCACCTGCAACTGGTCGGCGTGCTGGGCCAGGGCAGTCGCCGTTCACAGGCCCTGGCCCGGCATCTTCGTGTACCGTGTTTCGCGGCCCTCGAACAGCTGCCCGACGACACCCGCCTGGCCTGCGTGGCGGTGGGCGGCGCGGCGCGCGGCGAGCAGGGCCCGGCCCTGGCGCAAGCGTTGATGGCGCGCGGTATCGATGTGTTGATCGAACACCCGCTGTTGCCTCAGGAGCTGCACGAGCTGTTGCGCTGCGCGGCACGCTTGCAGCGCCGTTGCCTGCTCAACAGTTTTTACCCGCAGTTGCCGTGGGTGGCGCGCTTCATCGAGCTGGGCCGGCAGTTGCATCGTCAGCAGGGCATCCGCCATATCGAGGCCAGTTGTGCGGTGCAGGTCAGCTACGCCACCCTCGACATCCTGGCGGCGTTGTTGGAGTCGGTGGGGCCGTGGTCGCTGGACAACCTGGCACCGGCGCTGTCGCCGTGGCGCGATGTCAGCCTGGTGATGGCCGAGGTGCCGGTGTCGTTACGGGTGCTCAATGAACTGGCGGCGGCCGATGACGGGCGCATGCAGATGCTCCAGCGCATCAGCCTGGCCACCGACAGCGGCACCTTGCTGCTGGCCTCACCGCACGGGCCGCTGCTGTGGATGCCAGCGGTGCGCGCGCCGCGCGAGGACGAGGACGGTTTGTTTGTGCTGAGCGGCGGCGCCTTGCCGTGTGCCGAAGTGCTGATGGACGCCGCCACGGACTGGGGCCAGGTCTATCGGCAGCTCTGGCCACTGGCTGCGGCCAGGGCCTTGGAGCCGTTGCTCGACGGTGCAGGGCTGGTGCGCCGGCAACAGCGCAGCCTGGAAGTGGTCGCGCTGTGGCAGCAGGTGACAGCCGCCATCGGTTTTCCGCAAACGCCCGCACAGGCCTTGCCGGCAGCCACCCTGGCGCAGGCGCTGGAGGGGTGCCAATGAACCTGTTGGGGCCTGAACTGCAGGCACTGCTGCGCCCGTTCCGGGTGCGTTTGTGCCTGGCGGTGGTGGTGCAGGCCATATCCGGGGTCAGCTCGCTGTTGCCGCTGATTGCCCTGGCGCACCTGGCCGACAGCCTGCAACAGGCGCCGCCGCTGGCGCCCGGGGTGATGAACTGGGTGCTGCTGGCGGTGCTCGGCTCGGTCCTGTGGCTGTGTGGCCAGACCCTGGCCCTGCACCTCACCCACGGTGTTGATGCCGACCTGTGCGAGCGTTTGCGCGTGCGCCTGGCCGAGCATCTGCAACGCTTGCCGCTGGGCTGGTTCGCCCGGCTCGGGCCCGAGGGCGTGACCCGCTATGCCGAGCAGGACGTACGTGCATTGCACCAGTTGGTCGGCCATGCGCCGACCGATCTGGTCAACCTGCTGCTGATCCCCCTGGCCACCTTCGGCTACCTGCTGTGGAGCGACAGCGCCCTGGCGCTGTGGTGCCTGCTGCCATTGGCACTGGGGGGGCTGGGGTACTGGCGGCTGGGCTCGGCGCACTACCGCGAAGATGTCGAGCAGCGCAATGCGGCGGTGCAGCAGTTGTTCAGCGACTACAGCCAGTTCGCCGCCAATCTGCGCCTGGTCCGCCAGTTCCCGGGGGCCGGCGTGCAGCGCAGCCTGCAACAGGCAGTGCAGCGTTTTGATCAGCGTTTCAGCCACTGGGTGAGCCGCGCCGGTCAACTGGCGGCGTTGGTCCAGGTGCTGCTCAGTGCGCCCTGGCTGCTGGCCTGGGTGGTGCTTGGCGCGTTGCTGCCGGGGCTCAGCGAGGTCGGCGCGGCGCAGTTGTGCGCCTTTGTGTTGCTGGTCCGGGCCATGGCCGCGCCAGTGCTGGCCATGGGGCACGGCCTCGATGCCCTCAATAGCGCACGGGTCAGTGCGCAGCGCTTGCAGGCAGTGTTGAGCACGCCACCGCTGGCCGAGCCCGACGCGCCGCAAGCGCCCAGGGACGCCAGCGTGGAAATGCGCGAGGTGTCCTTCGCCCATGGCGAGGTGTCGGTATTGTCAGCGATCAACCTGCGCCTGGAGCCAGGCACCACCACGGCCCTTGTGGGGCCGTCGGGGGCGGGCAAAAGTACCCTGGCCGGTTTGATTGCGCGGTTCATGGACGTCGACAGCGGCCAGGTGCTGGTCGGCGGGGTGGATGTTCGGCAGATCGCCAGCGCGCAACTGCAACGGCATCTGGCGCTGGTGTTCCAGCACGCCGGAGTGCTGCGCCTGTCGCTGGCGCAGAACATCGCCCTGTACCAGCCCGACGCCAGCCTCGAGCAGATTCGCGAGGCTGCACGGGCGGCCTGCCTCGACAGCCGGATCATGGCGCTGGCCAAGGGCTACGCGAGCATAGCCGGTGACGATGTGCAGTTGTCGGGCGGCGAGCTGCAACGCCTGGCCATTGCCCGGGCGCTGCTTTCGAGTGCGCCGATCATGCTCCTCGACGAGCCGACCTCGGCCACCGATCCGCACACCGAGCGGGCCTTGCGCATGGCCCTGCACGAGGGGGCGGCCGGGCGTACGCGGTTGATCGTTGCCCACCGCTTGCAGAGCATCTGCCATGCCGAGCAGATCCTGGTGTTGAACCAGGGCCGGATTGTTCAGCGTGGCAGTCATCAGCAGTTGCTGGCCATGGACGGCCTTTACCGTCAGTTGTGGCGTGAACAAATGTCCGATGCCGAGCAAATGGAGCCTGTGTCATGAGTGTTTTTTCGTCCTTGCGCCAGTTGCCGCAGCGCACCTGGCTAGCCCTGCGCGCGGCGCTGATATGGATGGTGCTAGCTGCGGTGCTTGATGGTCTGGCGGGGCTGGCACTGGTGCCGCTGGTGCTGGCCTGGTTCGACCGCGCAGGCGCCGATGTGCTGCAGCCGGTGGGGCTGCTGCTGGGCCTGACGCTGCTGCAGGCCCTGGTCAGCTATATCGCCCAGCGGCGTGGTTACCTCGCCGGGGCAGGGCTGGCAGCGGGGCTGGTGTCGCGCTTGCTGGAGCATTTGCCCCGGCTGGCGCGGGGCCGCCAGCGCCATCTCGACGACCTGGTGCGCGGGCCGGTGTTCAGCAGCATGAGTATCCCGGCGCACCTGTTGGCGCCGTTGATTACCGCGTTGGTGACGCCAACGGTGGTGGTCCTTGGGTTGTTCGCCCTGGCGCCATCCGTGGCGCTGGCGCTGGCCGTGGCCTACCTGCCGTTGTTCGGCCTGCTGCGCTGGGCCGGGCGGCGCAGCCTGGACCTTGAGCAACAGCGCCAGGCGGTTGATCGGCATGCCGGGCAACTGCTGCAAACTTTCGCCGAACAACAGGCGCTGATGCGTAGCAGCGCCGTTGCCAGCCAGGGCCAGGTGGCCCTGCGCGAGGCCCTGCAGCAGCAACATCAGGCGACCCGTTCGCTCAACCGCCAGGCATTGCCCGCCAGCCTGGGCTTTGCCAGCGCAGTGCAACTGGTGTTTTCGGCGCTGCTGGTCGGCGGCGTGCTGGCGGTCGCCGCCGGGCATTTGCCCGGGGCGCTGCTGGTGGCGGTGCTGGTATTGCTGGTGCGCTTTGTCGAGCCGCTGTCACAACTGGCGCAATTTGACCAGGCCCTGCGCATGGCCTGGCAGGCCTTGGCACAGGTGCTGGGGGTATTGGCGCAACCGATCCTGCACAGCCCGCAACCCGGCTTGCAACCCCTGGACGCCAGCCTGCAGGGCCAGGGCCTGAGCAGCTACGGCGAACATGGCGAGCACCTGCTCAAGGACCTCGACCTGTACTGCGCGTCTGGTACCTTCACGGCCATTGTCGGGCCGTCGGGCGCCGGTAAAAGTACGCTGCTGGCGTTGCTGGGGCGGGGCATGGATGCCCAGGCCGGCGAAGTGCGTCTGGGCCAGGTGGACATCCGCCAGTTGAGCGAGCAAACCCTTGCCGCGCACTTGACCCAGGTGTTCCAGGACAGCGGCCTGTTCGCCGGCAGCCTGCTGTGGAATGTCAGCATGGCGCGGCCACAGGCAACGCCTGGGCAATTGCAGCAGGCCGCTGAAGCAGCGGCGCTGGATGAGGTGATCGCCAGCCTGGCCGAGGGCTGGCACAGCGAGGTCGGCCCGGGCGGTGCCTTGCTCTCCGGTGGCCAGCGCCAGCGCGTAGGGCTGGCGCGGGCGCTGCTGTCGCCGGCGCCGATCCTATTGCTCGACGAGCCCACTGCCAGCCTCGATGCGCGCAGCGAGGCGCGGGTCAATCGCAGCCTGCGGGCATTGCGCGGCCGGCGCACGCTGGTGTTGGTGTCGCACAACCCGGCGCTGGTGCGCGACGCCGATCAGATCCTGGTGCTGGAGGCCGGGCGCCTGAGCGGCAGCGGCAGTCATGAGCAACTGCTGGCCACCCACCCGTGGTATGCGCAGTTCGTCGAGCAGCACGGTGTCGTCGATTGAATGCACCGGTGCCGGGCATCAATTGAAAAAGTCCCTAAATCGAAAAGTTCGCCCACTCGTTTGAAGGATACTAATGAGAATTATTATCGAAATTGGGGCGGGGCAATGTTACATCAGGGAGTCAAAAAGGCAGGACGGAGTGGGCAACGCAGCCGGGCGCACTTGGCTATGGTCCTGGTACTGGGCCTGAATCCGCTGGCGCTGGCGATTGCTGCAGAGAACGGCAACGGCACGCTGCAACTGGGCAACATCGAGATCACCGGCAAGGACAGCGCCAGCAGCGTGACCGCACCCGGTGTCACCACCATCGGCAAGATGCCGCTCAAGCTGCGCGAGACGCCGCAGTCGGTGAGCGTGATCGACCACGAGCGCATCGAGCAGCAGAACCTGTTCAGCCTCGACGAGGTGATGCAGCAAGCCACTGGCGTCACCGTGCAGCCGTTCCAGCTGCTGACCACCGCTTATTACGTACGTGGCTTCAAGGTCAACTCGTTCGAGCTCGA
The DNA here is from genome assembly GCF_044743505.1 of Pseudomonas sp. NPDC087612. NCBI lineage: Bacteria > Pseudomonadati > Pseudomonadota > Gammaproteobacteria > Pseudomonadales > Pseudomonadaceae > Pseudomonas > Pseudomonas sp. NPDC087612. The sequence continues at coordinate 161,285 of NZ_JBIUWO010000001.1, read as the reverse complement.
CGGCGTGCCGGCCTTGCTCGGCGACACCGCCAGCTCACCGCAGGACATGGCGGTGTACGAACGGGTCGAGATCCTGCGGGGCTCCAATGGCTTGCTGCACGGCAGTGGCAACCCGGCGGCGACGGTCAACCTGGTGCGCAAACGCCCGCAAAAAGAGTTTGCCGCCAGCACCACCTTGAGCGGTGGCAGTTGGGACCGTTACCGCGGCGAGGTCGATGTCGGCGGGCCGTTGACCGAGTCTGGCAATGTGCGCGGGCGCATGGTCGCCGCCTACGAGGACCGCGACTATTTCTACGACATCGGCAAGCAAGACACTCAGCTGCTGTACGGCATCAGCGAGTTCGACCTGAGCCCGGATACCCTGCTGACCCTGGGCGCGCAGTACCAGACCATCGACTCGGTGACCAACATGGCTGGTGTGCCGATGGCCAAGGACGGCTCGAGCCTGAACCTGCCGCGCTCCACTTACCTGGATGTCGACTGGGACCGCTTCAAGTGGACCACGCGGCGGGTGTTCGGCTCGCTCGAGCAGCAACTGGACTACGGCTGGAAAGCCAAGGTCGCCGCCGAATACCAGGACGCTGACTCGAGCCTGCGTTATGCCGGCGCCTACGGTGCGATTGACCCCGTCACCGGTGACGGCGGCCGTCTGATGGGCGCGGCGTACAAGTTCGAAAGCACCCAGAAGAGCGTCGATGCCTCGGTCAACGGGCCGTTCTCGCTGTTCGGCCGCAGCCATGAACTGCTGCTGGGCAGCAACTACAGCCAGGGTGAAACCGAGCAGCGCACGGCGGACTTCACCACGCCGTTGAACGTGCCGGTCAACGTCTATCGCTGGGACCCGCACAGCGTGCCCAAGCCGGGTATCGGCGCCTACACATCGCCGGGTTCGACCACCACCACCTCCAAGGGTGTCTACGCGCTGACCCGCTTCAAGCTGCTCGATCCGCTGACCCTGGTGGTCGGTGCCCGGGCCAGCTGGTGGGACCAGGATGCACCGAGCGATCACTTCAAGCCCGGGCGTGAGATCACCCCGTACGGCGGGCTGATCTGGGACTTCGCCCAGGACTGGTCGTGGTACGCCAGTTACGCCGAGGTGTTCCAGCCGCAAACCGGGCAGACCTGGAGCGGCGACCTGCTCAAGCCGGTGGAAGGTAAGACCTACGAGACCGGGGTCAAGGGCGAGTTGCTGGAGGGCCGCCTGAACGTGTCGCTGGCGGCGTTCCGCATCGACCTGGAGAACAATCCGCAGGTCGACCCGGAACACCCCGGCGCCGGCCCCAACACCTACTACATCAGCGGCGGCAAGGTGCGTAGCCAGGGCTTCGAGCTGGAAAGCACCGGCTATATCACCCCGGACTGGAGCCTGTTCGCCGGCTACACCTACACCACCACCGAATACCTCAAGGACACCCGCAGCAACTCCGGCGAGCGCTATGCCGAGTTCACCCCGCGGCACATGCTGCGGTTGTGGAGCCAGTACGAGCTGCCTTGGCAGGAGCGGCGCTGGAGCGTCGGTGCCGGGGTGCAGGCGCAGAGTGATTTCTCTGCGCAGTCGGGCGCCGTATCGATGCAGCAGGGCGGCTATGCGTTGCTCAATGCACGGGTTGCCTATCGCATTGACGAGCACTGGACGGCCTCGCTCAACGGCAACAACCTGGCCGACCGCAAGTATTACCAGAGCCTTTCCAACCCCAGCTGGAACAACCGCTACGGGGAACCGCGCAGCCTCAACATGACCTTGCGAGGCACGTTCTGATGGCAGCCCCAGGCCTTGGGCCATGGCCGCTGCGCATCAGCCTGGCGCTAGCTGGCAGCGTGCTCAGCAGCCTGCAACTGGCGGTGCTGCTGGCCCGCCACTACCCCTTGGGCGACGGGCTTGAGCGGCTCTATGCGGCGATCTTTATCGGCCTGGGGTTTCTCGTCACGGTGCTGTTGTGGGCGCTGCTGGCGCCGGACTGCAAGCGCGTGGTCTACCGCTCCAGCGCCTGGTTGCTGCTGTTCAGCCCTTGCCTGGCATGGGCAGGAGCCGGGTCATGATGGGCGCACCGCGGGCGCTGGTGCAGCGCGTGCATGCCGGTGCCGGCGGGGTGTTCGGCGTGCTGCTGTTGGTGATTCTGCTCAGCGGCGCCTGGAGCATGGCCCATGAGGACCTGCGCAGCTGGTTTCGCGGCCCGGCAGCCTTGGCGCCAGGGCCGCTGTTGCCCTTGGCGCAATGGCTGCCGGTGGCCAGCCGCCACGGCCTGGCGCCCGAGGCGTTGCAGATTCGTCTGCCCGACGGCGAGCGCGCGGTGGTCGAGCTGTGCGCGCCTGCCAAGCCGTGCAATCTGGCCCTGGACCCGGCCACTGGCCGGGAGCTGGAAACGGAGAACGCCGCCGATATCCTCTTCAACCTGCACAAAAGCCTGTTTGCCGGCTTCCCCGGGCGGGTGCTGATCAGCCTGCTGGGGGTGGTGCTGTTGCTGATGATCTGGGCCGGCAGCGCGCTGCACAGCGGCCGCTTGCAGGACCTTACGCGCTTGCGCCGTGACCGTGGCCCGCGGCTGCTGGCCCACGACCTGCACAGCCTGATCGGCCGCTGGGCCGGGCCGTGGCTGCTGTTGTTCGGGGTTACCGGGGCGATCTCCGGCCTTGGCGCCCTGGGTACCCTGACCCTGGCCGGGCAGGCGTTTCCCGGGGCCCCGCAACAGGCGTTCATGCAGCTGCTGGGCGCACCACCGCAGGTCGATCCGCAGGCGGCGCCGGCCCAGCCGTTCGATCTCGATCAACTGCTGAGCAACGACGCGGCGGCGCACCCGGGCTTCACCGCCCAGAGCGTCACCCTGCATCACTGGGGCGAGCCCGGAGCCTGGCTGGAAGTGGCCGGCATCGAGTCCGGCCTGCCCAGCACCGCAGTGTTCGAGCGCCATGCCTACCGCGGCGATGACGGTAAGCCGCTGGCCACCAGCAGTGCCAGTGGCCGAGGCTTCTGGCTGCAGGCGTTTATCGCGGTGCAGCCGCTGCACTTTGCCGATTATCGCTGGCTACCCCACGCCGGGCCGCTGTTGCGCGTCGTGCATTTCAGCATGGCCCTGGGCGCCGCAGTGCTGGTGCTCAGCGGCCTGTACCTGTGGCTGGAGCGCCGGCGGCTGAAGGGCGGGGCAGGCTGGCAAGTGCTGCTGCGCCTGGTGGTCGGTGGCGGCGGCGGGTTGCTGGCGGCCAGCGCCGTGCTGCTGTGCGCCGGGGCGCTGGCCAACCTCGGGCTGTTGCCGCGCAGTTCACTGACGGCGTGGTTCTGGGGCTGCTGGATCGCCAGCCTGCTGCTGGCCGCGCTGATGCCGCCGCAGCGCCAACCGCTACGCCTGCTGTTGAGCGTGGCCGGCCTGGCCTTCCTGAGTGCTGGTGCCTTGCACCTGGCTGGCAGCCTGGTGCACGCCAACCTGGGCCTATGGCCGATCGACCTGGTGCTGTTGCTCGCCGGTGCCAGTGCCCTGTGGGCGGTGCGCCGCCTGACTGTTTTTTCGCGCACGGCACGGGCTGCCGACGCCAACGCTATCTGATTGGAGACTCGCATGCTGGATCTGTTGAAACACTGGCGCATGGTGCTGACCTTTGCCCTGTTGTACCTGTCCCAGGGCATTTGCTTCGGCATCGCCATGGACGCCTTGCCAACCCTGCTGCGCCACGACGGCGCGGCCCTCGATGCCCTGGCCTTCCTGCCATTGGTGGGCCTGCCGTGGGTGGTGAAATTCATCTGGGCGTCGCAGGTCGACAACCACTGGAGCCCGCGCCTGGGACGGCGGCGCAGCTGGATCATACCGATGCAGATCCTTGTGCTGCTGTGCCTGGTGACCCTGGCGAGCATCGGCCTGAGTGTCGATACCGCCGGCTGGGCCGTGGGCCTGCTGATCCTCGCTTCGTTCGCCAGCGCCACCCAGGACATCGCCACCGACGGCATGGCCGCCGAGTATTTCAGCGACAACATGCTCGCGCGGATCAACGCCATCCAGGTCGGCGGCACCATGTTCGGCTTCTTCGTCGGCGGCGCCGGGGCGCTGCTGCTCAGTGGCCATTTCGGGCAAACCACGGCCTTCGGCCTGTTGGCCCTGGTGCCGTTGGCGAGCCTGTGCTGCGTAGCCTGGCTGCACGTGGCACCGGCTAAAGAGAAACAACCCGACGTCGCCCACGCCAGCCTGTTGCGCTTTATCAAACGGCCCGGGGCGCTGTCGCTGGTGGTGCTGGCATTGCTCTCGGCGATGACCGCGGTGTCTGGCTTTGGCCTGTCGAAACTGTTCCTCAACGATGCTGGCTGGTCGTTGCAGGCCATCGGCCAACTGGGCATGAGCGGCGGCGTGGTGACCATCGTGCTCGGTTGCGGCGGCGGTGCCTGGCTGATCCGTGTGCTGGGCTTGTGGCCGGCGTTCATGCTGGCGGTGGCCATGGCCGGGGTGGCGGCGCTGGTCTGGCTGCTGCAGGCAAGCGGGCTAGTGGCGCCCCGGGTCGAGTTGATCTGGCTGGCGGTGGGGCTGGGCTCGTTTGCCACCGGCGCGACCTCGGTGGCAATCATGACCGCCTCGATGGCGTTTTCCGGGCAAAGCGACCAGGCCGGCACCGACATGACCGCCGTGCAAAGCACCCGCGACCTCGGCGAAATGCTGTCGTCCTCGCTGTTGCTGGGGCTGACCGCGCAGGTCGGTTACAGCGGCGGGTTCCTCACCGGGGCGCTGATGGCGGTGGTGGCGTTGCTGGTGGCGCTGAATCTGGCGCGGTATCGGGTTATTGCGCAGTAGGGGAATCGTCCGCTCGAACGGCGATTAGACGGTGGGAGCGGGCTTGCCCCGCGATAGGGTCATGGCCGCGTGATAGACAATGCCCATGGCCCGGATCGCGGGGCAAGCCCGCTCCCACTTGACCGTCATGCATCGGCGGCAAGCGCGGCTCCCACAGGTACAACGCATGCCTGAAGGCTGGCGATATTCCTGTGGGAGCCGGCTTGCCGGCGATGAGGTCGGTACTGACAACAGAGCTTTAGATCGCTGCCTGCCATGGGTCGAAAACGGCCTTTCGCGAGAGCCAGCAAACAGCTGTGGCTTCAACCGCAGGTGCCTTCGAAACTTGCTTCGATTCTCCGACCGGCCTTGATTCCGCACACCGCCAAAGCCTTGCACGCCTTAGAGCGCTGCACGCTATTTACCCTGTTTGTTGCCAGATTGCTTAGCCGGCACCGAGGATTGCCCCGCGATTCGCTTGACCAGCGCCGCATGACTGCTGGCTTGGTCGCTGCGGGAAATGACCTGGATGACCGCCATGCGCTCGCCGGAGCCTGCGATAAAGGTGCTGTTCAAGGTTTTGCCGCCGCCCAGGGTCGCCGTGCTGTCGATTTGTCGCACGCCAAGGCCGTTGCGGTTCAGGCGTGCTTCGCCGGTTTGTCGAAAGTCCGGCAGCCCGGCACTCTGGCGTTCGACGAAACCGCTGACGGCGCCGTCGAGGAAGGCGTCGTCGTTGTCACCTGGGCGCGACGCTTCGGGGAGCGGTTTTTCGACCACCATGACCACGCGCTTTTCCTGCGCATTGGCATACAGGGTGCCCACGGCGCCGGCGCCTTCGCTGCTCTGTTCGTCGGCGCTCAAGGGGCTAGCGATGAAGCCTGCCGGCAGGGTGAAGCTGAACTTGCCGCCGAGCACCGCGACCTTTACTTCAGCTTTCGCCTGGCTGCCGGCTTTGCTCGCGGCATGCAGATTCGGTAGCGCCAACAGGCCGACAACGGCCAGGGTCAGCGTCAGGGCGGTTTTGTGGAAAATCGTCATACAGCCTCTCGTGGGGCGCGGGGCAGGGCGGGGTGGATATGCTCACATAAACCTGCATGCTCGGTAAGCCCCGGCTTTGCCGTCGGCCAGACGGTCATGGCAGATCGCCTTGCGGGGGCTATCGTTGCTTGTCTAAACAGCAACTACCGACCGAGGGCGGTGCTATGAACACCAGCGATCTACTCGAACAGCTGCTTCGCGCCGGGCAGGGTTCGCAAGCGCAACAAGGGAGCAGCGGCAGGTCCGTGCAAGACGGCCTGGGCGGTCTGGGCGGCTTGCTGGGCGGGCTGCTTGGCGGCGGCAGTGCATCGGCGGGCGGTGCTGGCCTGGGTGGTCTACTGGGCGGGCTGTTGGGGGGCAGCGCGGGTGGCGCTAGCCAGGGGCGCTCCGCCGGAGGCACCAATTACGCCGCCCTGGCGTCGTTGGGCATGATGGCGTTCCAGGCCTATCAAAGCTGGCAGCGCAGCCAGGCGGCGGCCCCGCAACAGGCGCTGCGTACGGTCGATCAATTGTCCGGCGCCGAGGCCGAGGGCCACAGTCATGCAATCTTGCGCGCGCTGATTGCGGCAGCCAAGGCTGACGGTCGTATCGATGAGCAAGAACAAGCGTTGATTTGCGCTGAAATCAAACGTCACACCAACGACCCGCAACTGCAGCAATGGCTGGATGAGGAAGTCAGCAAGCCACTGGATGCTGGCGAGGTGGCGCAGTCGGCCCAGGACCCAGGCATGGCAGCGGAAATGTACCTGGCCAGCGTAATGCTGGTGGATGACCAGCAGGACGCAGAGCGGGCCTACCTTGACGAACTGGCCGGCGCGCTGCAGATCGATCCGGCCTTGCAGGTGCACCTGGAACAGCAGGCCAAGGGAAACGCCTGACGCCGCTCAACTGATGAAGATGATCTTCGACACCAGCTCTGCGCTGTTCTTGGCCTGAAGCTTCTTCATCAGCCGGGCGCGGTGGACTTCCACGGTGCGGTGGGAGATCCCCAGCTTGCGCGCCACTTCCTTGCAGGTCAGGCCGTTGACGATATGCAGCGAGATCTCGCGTTCGCGCGGGGTCAGCTGGATGGTCGGCGCCGGCTGGCGGTCCAGGCGCTCGAAATGCCAGACCATCAGTTTGAACGGGTCCTCGACCGTCAGCGAAAAGCCGTGGGCCCGGGCCCAGAACACCTCGCCATTACGATGCTGCATGAAGCGCTCGTCGGAGTAGAAGGCGCCGGGGCCGTTGCGCAGCCAGTGCTCGCTGCGTTCGCCGATGCTCTGGTAGTCGGCGTGGGAGGGGTACAGCAACAGGGTCAGGTTGCCTTGCAAATGCGCGCGCTCGTAGCCGAACAGGCGCTCAAAGGCCTGGTTGCAGTCGAGCATGCGCCGATGGCCGGTGATCATCTGCGGCGCGGGGGAAACCTGGAAGGCCAGGCGCTCAAGGTCCTGGAAGTGCGGGGCGTCTTCGGTCATCGGGCGTCCTGCCTCGGGTTTGTCGGTGTGCACCGGGTTGGCGGGCACTACTTACTGGCGTAAGTAGTTGCCCCAACTAGCGTGGGATTCGGGCGCTGAATCATTGTATGGAATACGCGCTTCAAGGACAGAAGAAAATCACCATGACACACGATTCCGTATCCATCGTCGCGGCTGCCCACAGCCCTTTTGGTCGCCTGGATGGCCTCAACCTCGAAGACCTGATCGTCAAGGTCACCCGCGAAGCCCTGGCAGACGCCGAGATCGACGCCGGCGAGATCGACGCGCTGTTTCTCGGGCACTTCAACTCAGGCCTGGTGGCCGACGGCTTTCCTGCCTCGCTGATGCTTCAAGCCGACCCGCAACTGCGCTTCAAGCCCGCCACCCGCTGCGAGAACGCCTGCGCCTCGGGCTCGGCGGCGATCCAGGCCGGAATCAACGCGATTCGCAGCGGCGCCGCCGACCTGGTGCTGGTGGTCGGCGCCGAGAAAATGACCGGCAACAGCACCGTCGAAGTCACCCGCGCCCTGGCCGGTGCCGGCTACCAGAACGCCATGCAGGAGGCCGGCCTGAGCTTCGCCCAGCTGTTTGGCCAGGTGGCCCAGCAGTATGCCGAGCGCTACCACAGCCCGATGGCCTCGATGGCCGCGATTGCGGTAAAGAACCACGCCAATGCCATGGCCAACCCGTTGGCGCAGATGCACCGGCTGATGGATTTCGAACACTGCAACAATGTTTCCTCGGGCAACCCGCTGATCGCACCGCCCCTGCGCCTGACCGACTGCTCGCTGATCAGTGACGGCGCGGCGGCGATCATCCTCGCCTCGCCGCAGCGTGCGCGCTCGATGCGCCGCCAGGTGGCGATTCGCGCCATGGTCCAGGTCAACGACTTCCTGCCGCTGTCGCGCCGCGATGTGCTGGCCTTCGAGGGACCGCAGCGGGCGATTCAGGGTGCCTTGCGCGAAGCCGGGGTGACCCTTGGCGACCTGAACTTTGCCGAGGTCCACGACTGCTTCACCATCGCCGAGTTGCTGATCTACGAAGCCATGGGCCTGGTCCCCCGCGGTGAAGGCCATCGCGCCCTCGACGACGGTATCGTGCGTCAGGGCGGGCGCCTGCCGGTCAATCTGTCCGGTGGGCTCAAGGCCAAGGGCCATCCTGTGGGGGCCACCGGCGTGTCGATGCATGCCCTGGGCTTTGCCCAGCTGACCGGCGAACCCATCGGCCTGGGCGTGCCCGGTGCCGAGTTCGGCTTGCTGTTCAACATGGGCGGCATGGCCGTGGCCAACTACGCCAGTGTCCTGCAAGCGGTCAAGGCCTGAGGATGAACATCGCCCATTGGCTGCGCGATGCGGCCCAGCGCTGGCCGCAGCGCCCGGCGTTGTTCGAGGGGCAGCGCCAGGTTGCCGACTACCAGGCGTTCGCCGCCCAGGCCCGGGCCCGCGCCGTGCAACTGCGCGAGCAGTACGGAATTGCGCCCGGCGAGCGGGTGGCGCTGTTGATGAAGAACAGCTGCCGCTATCTCGAACTGCTGTACGCCATCTGGTGGAGCGGCGCGGTGGCGGTGCCGATCAACAGCAAGCTGCACGCCCTGGAAGCCGCCTGGATCGCCGCCAATGCCGGCGCCCGGCTGGTCTACACAGATGACGGCCAGGTGTTCGCCAGCAGCGCGTTGCCGAGCGGCTGCCAAGAACTGGCGGCGCACACGCCGAGCCCGCAAGGCCCCTTGGCGGATGAGCAACTGCCCGAGCCGTACCCGCGCCAGGACAGCGACCTGGCCTGGCTGTTCTACACCTCCGGCACCACCGGGCGCTCCAAGGGTGTGATGCTGTCCCATGGCAATTTGATCGCCATGTCCCTGTGCTATCCACTGGACGTCGATGCGGTGGCCGCTGGTGACGCGGTGGTGTACGCCGCGCCGATGTCCCATGGCGCCGGCCTGTACAACTTCATTCATGTGCGCTGTGGCGCCCGCCATGTGGTGCCGGCCTCGCGCGGCTTCCAGGCGGCGGAGCTGTTTGAGCTTGCGCAGCAACTGGGCCAGGTCAGCCTGTTTGCCGCGCCGACCATGGTCAAGCGCATGGTCGACCAGGCGCGCCTGCAGGGGTATGCCGGCGAAGGCATCAAGACCATCGTCTACGGTGGCGGGCCAATGTACCTGGCCGATCTTGCCCAGGCCCTGGACACCTTTGGCCCGCGGCTGGTGCAGATCTACGGCCAGGGCGAATGCCCGATGACCATCAGCGCGCTGTCGCGCCAGGCCATCGCCGATCGCGGGCACGCCGACTGGGCGCAGATCGCCGCCTCGGTGGGGCGTGCCCACGCCTGCGTCGAGGTGCGCGTGGTGGATGCCCAAGGCCAGCCGGTGGCCGCGGGCGAGCCGGGGCAGATCGTGGTGCGCGGGCCAGTAGTGATGCTGGGCTACTGGGACAACCCGCAAGCCACCCAAGAGGCCCTGGTAAACGGCTGGCTGCTGACCGGCGACATTGGCTTTTTCAACCAGCAGGGCTACCTGACCCTCACCGATCGCTGCAAGGATGTGATCATCTCCGGCGGCAGCAACATCTACCCACGCGAAGTCGAGGAAGTGCTGATGCAGCACCCCGAAGTGTTCGAGGTGTGCGTGGTCGGCGAGGCCGATGCCGAATGGGGCGAATCGGTGGTAGCCTTCGTGGCCTTGCGTTCACCCGATAGCCTCGATGCGCAGGCCCTCAACCAGTGGTTTCTGGCGCGCATGGCCTCGTTCAAAAAACCGAAAAAGTTCGTCTTTTGCCCCGAGCTGCCGAAGAACAGCTATGGCAAGATTCTCAAGACCCGCTTGCGCCAGTGGTTACAGGAGCCTTCGCAGCCTCTGATCAACCTCTGACGCGCGGTATTTCATGGATAGCACTACGACAGGAGTCCCCACTATGGGTGTGCCAGCTTCCAACCCCCAGCGCCAGCGGCGCCGGGCCTTTATCGGCGCCACCTCCGGCCACTTGATCGAGTGGTACGACTATGGCGTCTACGGCTTTCTCGCCGTGTACATCGGCAAGGCGTTTTTTGTTTCTGACGACCCCACCAGCAGCCTGCTGGCAAGTTTTGCCGCCTTTGCCCTGAGCTTCTTCATCCGGCCCCTGGGCGGGCTGTTCTTCGGCCCCCTGGCCGACAAGATCGGCCGGCGCAAAACCCTGATCACCGTGCTGGTGATGATGGCCGGCTCGACCTTCCTGCTCGGCCTGTTGCCAACCTACGCCAGCATTGGCATTGCCGCGCCGATAATCCTCGTGTTGATCCGCTGCGTGCAGGGCTTCTCGGCCGGTGGCGAGATCGGCACCATCACCAGCTTCATATCCGAATACGCCGGCCCCGGCCGCCGCGGCTTTGCCACCTGCTGGCTGATGGTTACCGCAGTGCTCGGCCTGCTGCTGGGCGGCGCCGTGGCTAATGGCATGACCTGGGCCCTGGGCGCCGAGCTGATGCAGGAGTGGGGCTGGCGTATTCCGTTCCTGGTGGCCGGCCCACTGGGCTTCATCTCGATGTACATCCGCCTCAAGCTTGAAGACAGCCCGGAGTTCCTCGCCCTGGTCGAGGCCGGGCAGACCTCCAAGGCGCCACTGCGCGAGGTCTGGCAGTGGAAGCGGGCGATCGCCCTGGTGTTCTTCATCATCACCCTGCACAGCTCGATCTTCTACCTGGTGCTGACCTTCGCCTCGACCTACATGTCCAACACCCTCAAGTTCGACAGCGGTACCACCTTGCTCTACGTCTTCGTCGCCAGCCTCTCGGCGGCGCTGGTGATGCCCCTGGGCGGCGCCTTCACCGACCGTTACGGGCGCAAGCCGTTCTTGCTGGTGATCGGCACCCTGGCAACCCTGGCCATGTACTGGTTCTTCAAGACCGCGCCGGGCGCCACGCCTGCGACCCTGTTCTGGCCGCTGATGGCCGTGGCGATTTTGTTCGGTTTGTACGCGTCCTCGACCTACGCCTTGATGAGCGAGTTGCTGCCAACCCGCATCCGCTCCACCGGCATCGCCGTGGCCTACAACATTCCGGTGGCGGTGTTCGGCGGCAGTGCGCCGCTGATTTCTACCTGGCTGATTAAGCTGACTGGCGACATCACTGCGCCCTGGTATTTCTATGTGGGCACCGGGGTGGCGTCGCTGCTGGCGTTGGTGGTGTTGCGCAAGGAAGATTTTGTCGCGGCTGGCCATGCGGTTGGCAAGGAGGGGGCAGCTCAGGAGTTTTCTGCCTCGGGCGCACGCAACGCCTTGCTGTAGTAGCCGGATGAATCGAAACAGCACACCTGCTTCTTGCCGGATGCAAGCATATCGCAGGCATCGCTTATGCGTTTTGCCCGGGTCTTGAGTTGCTTGGCTGACGTGATCCAGTGGATCCAGTCGACGCGTGCGAGGGTTGTCGTACTGTTCCAGACTTCACGCGCCTCGCCAGCGCTGGCCAGGGCCTGCTGAAAGTCGGCCGGGATGTTGGGCTCGGGCTCCTTCTTCACCGGGGTCAGCTCCAGTGTAACGACATCCCCCACGGCCGCGCCTGCGGCTTCGAGCAAGGCGCTGTTTACCTGCAGCCAATGGCTCAGTTGGCCATCGGGCTCAAGCGTTGCCTGGAAAGGCTGCCCGTTGAGTGTGCCGTCAACGCTGGTCCGGCCGCGCCGGGGAAGCTGTTCGCTTGCCTCTCTTGGCAGGATGACGAACGCCCACGAGGCATCGTCGCCAGGCTTTGCCGGGCGCAGAAGCTTTGCTTCGAAGCGGGATTTAGCAGCGATTGTTGTCATTGCCACGCCTTCCTATCTACTCACTGTCGCGTGCAAACGCGACAGTGAGAATAGATTCAGTACAGAAGGTCTAGCTATTGGCCACGGGTCTGTCCAGCGGCTAGGCGGGTTGGGCTGCCAGGCGATTGCTGACGTTACGCCCCAACACCAGCACCGTGACGAAACCGCAGCCCACCAGGGCCGTGGCCAGGCTCAGCAGCACCGAGCTGCCCAGCTGGTCGACGATCTGCCCGCCGAAGAACGAGCCCAATGCGATGATCACCTGGAACATGGCGACAAACAGGGGCATGCCGCGTTCGACATCCTTGGGTGCGACCACAAACATCCAGATGCTGGCGCAGGCCGGGAAGGCGCCGAAGGCGAAGCCCCAGAGCGCGATCAGCAGCGCTGCGCCGGTCATGCCGGTGGCGAAGTAGGGGAACAGCGCGGTGCTGATGGCGATCATCAGGGCGACCAGCATCAGGGTGTGACGCACGCTGCGGTTGGCGGCGAAACCGGCAAAGATATTGCCCGCCACCCCGGCCACGCCATACAGCAGCAACAGTGAGCCAATGGTCGGCCCATCGAAGCCGGCACTCTGTTTGAAGAACGGAGCGACATAGGTGTAGGCGGCAAAGTGCGCCAGGCCAATCAGCAATACCGCAATCAAGCCAACCCGGGCCTGTGGATTGATGAACAGGGCCGGCAGGTCACTGATGCGAATGGCCTTGTCGGGATTGAGCCGCGGCAGCAGGAAGACCTGCGCCAGCAGCACCGGCACGCCCACCAGCGCAGTGACCAGGAAGGTCATGCGCCAGCCCATCAAGCCACTCAGCCAGGTGCCGACGGGCACGCCCAGCACGGTGGCCAGGGTCACACCGACCATGATGATCGAAGTGGCCTGGGCCACGCCCACGCCCTTGGGCGCCAGGCGGCCGCTGAGGGCAATGGCCGTCGCCCAGAAACCGCCGATACTGACGCCCAGCAGAACGCGGCCGAACAGCAGCAGACTGAAGTCGCTGGCGTAGGCCACCACAGCGTTGGCGATGATCATGATCAGCGTCAGGCCGATCAGCAGATAACGCCGGTCCAGCGCGCCAATGCCCACCGACAGCAAGGGCGCGGCGAGGGCGGCCATTATGCCGGGCAGGGTAACCATCAGCCCGGCCTGGCCGGCACTGATGCCCAGGTCGCTGGCGACATCGTTGAGCACGCCCACCGGCAGAAACTCACTGGTTACCAGGGCGAAGGCACCCACGGCGACCGAGAGAATCGCCAGCCACTGCTGCTTGACGCTCTGTTGATTATGTTCGGGAAGGCCGTGACGGCCTTGGCTTGCGCTTGGCATGGTGCGGGGTTCCAAGGGGGGATATCGCCTGGGGCAGGCGAGGGGAGCGGGGGAAATCTGCAGGCGATTATAGGGGGTGGTTGTGGCAAGCAGACAGCTGGGGTACTCGATAGTAATCATCAGTGTGATTGATGAGGGCGTCGTTCAGGCAAGGCTTGGCCTTGTACTCACTCGGGTTGCGAGTGCGTTGAACAGCTGGCGCAGGTTCTGAAGTGCTTTCAGAGGCTGTCCGGATCGCCAAAAAACATTTGAATCCGCGACCTCAACCACCGTTCCCCCGGATCATTATCCTGCGACCCGCGCCAGGCCATGTGCAGCTCGAAGGTCTGCACCTCCAGCGGCGGGTCTTCGGCGCGCAGGCCGCCGGCGGCGGTCAGCACTTCGGCGGTGTAGTCGGGGACGGTGGCGATGATGTCGGTGCCGGTCAGCAGGCTGCCCAGGCCGTTGAATTGCGGTACGGCAAGGACCACGTGGCGCTTGCGCCCGACCTTTTCCAGGGTCTCGTCCATGAACCCGCCCAAGTCGCCGGCAAACGACACCAGGGCGTGGGGGCGGGCGCAGAAGTCGTCGAGGCTGAGGCTGCCGGGCATGCTGTCGGCACGCAGGACCTTGGGCTTGCTGCGCCGCAGCACTTTGCGCTTGGCGTTGGCCGGCAGGTCGTTGGTCCAGCTCACGCCGACCGAGATTTCCCCCGAGGCCAGCAATGCCGGCATCAGCAGGTAGTTGACCCGGCGCACCACCAGGACGATGCCCGGGGCTTCGGCGCGTACGCGCTTGAGCAGTTGCGGCAGCAGGGCGAATTCGGCATCGTCCGACAGGCCGATGCGAAACACCGCAGTGCTGGTCGCCGGGTCAAAATCCGCTGCGCGGCTGACTGCGGTGGAGATCGAGTCCAGCGCCGGCGACAGCAGGGCGAAGATCTCCACCGCCCGCGCCGAGGGTTCCATGCTGCGCCCGGTGCGCACGAACAACGGGTCGTCGAACAGGTTGCGCAGGCGCGACAGGGCGGCGCTGATGGCCGGCTGGCCGAGGAAGAGTTTTTCCGCCGCGCGGGTCACGCTACGCTCGTGCATCAGGGTCTCGAAGACGATCAGCAGGTTCAGGTCGACGCGGCGCAAGTCGTTACGGTTCATCGGCTCGGCTTCACAAGGCGGATGGGGCAGGGGTGAATCTTACGGGTAAAGGCTGCTACCCTGCACCGCATAATTTGATGGACGCTGCATTACCATCAATCAATGACAAGCATGTTGACTATTAATGGCCACTGATGGTCTAACCGTCAAAGCCCGGATAGAGTTCAGGGCATTAGAGGTTCAATTGGCGAGGTTTGCGATGTCCCGCATGATCCGTTTCCACAAGTTCGGCCCGGCCGAGGTGCTCAAGATCGAAGAGCAGGCCCCGGCGCAACCGGCGGCTGGCGAGGTGCAGATTCGCGTTGAAGCGATCGGCATCAGCTGGTACGACGTGCTCTGGCGGCAGAACCTGGCGCCGTCCCAGGCGCGCCTGCCTGCCGGTATCGGACACGAGATGGCGGGTGTGGTTACAGCCGTGGGCGAAGGTGTCGATGACCTGGCGGTCGGCGACAAGGTTGCCAGCTTTCCGGCCAGCAGTGCCAACGAGCATCCGGTGTACGGCGAAGTCATCGTCATGCCGCGCAATGCCCTGACCCGTTATCCCGAGATTCTCTCGCCGGTCGAGGCCAGCGTGCACTACACGCCACTGCTGATCGCCTACTTTGCCTTCGTCGACCTGGCGCGGGCCAAGGCCGGGCAAACCGCGCTGATTACCGACGCCAGCCACTGCGCAGGCCCAGCCTTCGTGCAACTGGGCAAGGCCCTGGGCCTTAAGGTGTTTGCCGCGACCAAAGAGGCCGAGCAGCGCGACTACCTGATCAAGCTCGGCGCCGACAAGGTGATCGTCACCGAAGAGCAGGACCTGCTCATGCAGATCAACAAGTACACCGACAACCGCGGTGTCGATATGGTCCTCGACGGCCTTGGCGGGCCGCAGATGGCCTTGCTCGGTGATGCCCTGGCACCGCGTGGCAGCCTGGTGCTGTATGGCCTGCAAGGCGGCAACCAGACGCCGTTCCCTGCCTGTGCGGCGTTCCAGAAGAACATCCAGTTCTTCGTGCATTGCATCGGCAACTTCACCGGCAAGCCGGAGCTGGGCATCAGCCAGGACCAGGTGGCGCTGCAGCGCGCCCTGCGCGATATCAACCAGTTCACCGCCGACAAGCTGCTGACGCCGCTGATCATCAAGACCTACCCGTTCGAGAAGGTGGTCGAGGCGCACCGCTACATGGACGAATGCCCGTGCGGTGGCCGGTTGGTGCTGGACTTGTCGCAGGCGGAGTAAACGCAGCACGACTGTCCATCACGGCAAAAGCCCGAGCATTGACTCGGGCTTTTTTGTGGGTATTTCCCAGGGTTGTTTAGGATATTTCCGAGGTAACTTTGCCTGCTGACGCTTGCCTGCTTGCGCTATGTTTGTGCAATAGGAAAAAGCACAGGCAGCCTGTCTGATTATCGGTATTGTCGAAGATGAATCTGAATGGTTTTTTTACCGTGATCTGTATCTTTTATTCGCGGGGCAACGCCCGATAATAGTTCTTCAATAGTCGTCTCACGGAGCGAGGCATGATGGGTCGTAAGCCAGGGGTTAAAGGCGCTGTGCTGCCGGACTGGGGGAGGGAAGAACGATGGTGAGCAAGAGCTTCTGAAGTTATTTCCGTAGGAAGTTGTAGGAAGTTTCTGAGGATAAACTTACTTATCCTTCTTTGCTGATTGAAAGTTCTTCGATGGAATCTTTTTCTTTCAGGTGGCCGTTTATTGAAATCGGGTAGGCGTTATGAGCAGCATTCACGATCAAGCCATGCAGTATATCTACCAGCAAGTATTGGCGCGCTTGCTGGAGCATTTGTCCCAGGCCCAGCGGGCCTCTTTGCAGTTATTGATTCAACGCTTGATTGTCGCGGCGGGCGGCGCCGAGCGCATCAACGGCTTCAGGCTGATGTTCGCCCATGATGGCAGCCAGAATGCCAGCCATGCCCTGGCCTGCCTGCGCGCGGCGCAACTGAGCATTGCCGCGCGCTCGCCGGGCACCTTCGAGCTGCGTATCGCCGTGGTGCGCCAGGCCGGCATGAGTACTACGGCCTTGAACAATATCGAGCAGGGCTTCTCGGCGCTGTTTCTGCACGATGATCCGCGGGTCGAGCTGTTGATGCTCGATGACCAGCAGTTGCTGCCATTCGACCGCCGCCACGCTATTTCCCAGAGCCAGCAACTGGCCGAGCGTCACGAACTGCTGTTGTTCGGGCATTTGCTCGCTGGCGGGCCACGGGCCGGTTTCGGTAGCCATGGCACCCTGCGCCTTGCCGAGCTGTGCCGCCAGGCCATCGGCTGGCGCGGCGGTGTCGATGCCATCATCACCGCCCAGCCGCTGCCCGAGCGCAGGCGCCTGCTGGCCTGGAGCCGCCGCGCCCTGCGCGAGGAAGACCTGCTGTGCATCCGGCCGATTCACAGTTGTGCCACGTCGCTGTGCGAGGGCATGAGCGAGTTGCGCCAGCGTTACCTGCAGCAGCTGTACGGCCAGGCCCGGCCCATGGCTACCGGGCCCAACGGCGATTACTGTGCGCCGGCGATGCGCTTCATCATCATCGATGACCTGGTGCATGACCCCGACCTGCCGTATGACGAGCGCCTGAACCGCTTTCTGGGCTGTCGCTTCGACGAGCAGTACTTTGCCTGCGCGCAGGCGGGCACCGCCAACCCGCTGTTGCTGGCGCACCTGAGCGGGCTGCACGGGCAGTTCATCGAAGACAGCGACTACCGCGAAGGCGTCGATGCCTACTTGCGCCAGGCGCGCCAGCGCATGCAACGCAAGGGCCTGCCGCGCACGTTGCAGGTGCGCCTGCTGGGCCGCTGGCAGCACGCCGAGCAGTTACAGCAACGCCGTAGCCAGGCCAGCGACTTCGCCTTGCAGGCCTACGGCTTGAGCGAAGCGCAGCTGGTCTGCCAGTTGTTTGCGCCGTTTGTTTCCCGGGGCCTGCGCCTTGAGGTGTTTTTGCGCCGCTGTCACCCCGGCATGCTGGTGGCCTTGCCTTACCTGCACAAGGCCCTGCAACGATTGCCGGCGCCGGAGCCGGTGGTGCAGTGGATGGTCGACATCAGTGGCCTGGACCTGCCACTGCTGCAGATGCTCTATCTGCGTGAACCGGAAAGCTGGGCCCGGCCGCGTTCGTTGCTGGCGCGAATCCAGGGCCGCGGCGCCGACCTGCGCCACCTGCGGGTGCAGCCGCCGTCCTGGGCCTGGCTCAAGGCAGAGCAGCCAGGCCGGTACTGATGAAAGCCCCGCACAGTAGCGAGTTCGCCTACCGGGCGGTGTATCGCTACCTGGTTGAGCTGATCGAGCAGATGGCGCCGGGCAGCTACAGCCGGATGCCGTCGTTGCGCGACCTGGCCCAGCGCCTGAACGTGTCGATTTCGACGGTCCAGTACGCCTATTCGCTGCTTGAGCACGAAGGGCGGGTGCAGCCGGTGCCCAAGTCGGGCTACTACGCCAGGGGGCCGGCCCTTGAGCCGGCACGGCCCAGCGCTGGCGATCTGCTCCAGGATTTGCAGCAGCACGCCAACTCGGCGCGCATGCTGGTGCTCAGCGGCGGCCAGGAGCAGGCGCCGCAGTCACTGGAGGCAACCTTGCTGGGCATCGAGCGCCAGTTGCTGCGCCAGTACCCGCGCCTGGGCGGCGCCCCCCAGCCCTGTGGCGAGCTGGAACTGCGCACCGCCCTGGCGGCGCGCTATACCCGCTCGGCGCAGTTGTACTGGAGCGCCGAGGATGTCTACCTGGCGCTGGACCTGCGCTCGTTGCTGGAGACCACCCTGGCCGCCCTTGAGCTGCACAACAGCGCCGTGGTGGTGACCACGCCCTGTTCCTGGCGTTTGCTGCGGGTGTTTCAGGCGGCGCGGATACGGGTGCTCGAAGTGCCCTTGCAGGCCGACGGCGGCCTTGATCTCGAGCGCTTTGCCCGGCTGCTGCGCGAGGAGCCGGTGCGCCTGGCGATGCTGGCCTCGCGCCTGAGCCTGCCCCATGGCAGCATCATGCCCGAGGCCGCGCGCCAGGCCGTGGCCAGGTTGCTCAACCAGCACGGCGTGTGGCTGCTGGAAAACGACCTGGACAGCGAACTGTGCCTCAGCCCAGGCTCTGGCGCTGACCTGCGCGAACTGGTCGACCCGCAGCGCCTGCTGGTGTTCTCGTCGCTGGAGCGCAGCGTTGGCGCCGAAGCGCCTTACGCCTTCCTGCTGTCGCGCCAGTGGCACGGGCCCTTGCTGCGCCAGTTCCTGCTGCGCGGGTTTCGCCTGCCGCCGTTGCGCCAGCAAGCCGTGGCCAGGCTGTACAGCAAGGGCCGTGTCGATGTGCACCTGGAGCAACTGCGGGCGCGTCTGCACGAGCGCCTGGGCCTCCTGTACCGGCAGATGCAGCTGTACCTGGGCTCGCAGCTGGAGTTCCAGATGCCCGCCGGCGGTGGCTGCATCTGGGCCCGGGTATGCGCCCCGGTAGAGACCCGGCCGTTGTTCCATCGCCTGCTGCAGCAGGGCCTGGTGATTGCCCCGGGCGAGCTGTTCAGCCTGCAGGGCGATTTTCGCCAGCACCTGCGCCTGGGCTGGCCCGCCGGGCCGCAAGGGGACTTGCCCTACGGCTTGAGTGTGCTCAGTGACGAGTTGCGGCGCAGCAACGGTTTAAATTAGTATTGAAAATCGTTATCAATTACAAAAAACCGCCACCCCATGAGCGATGTGCTGCCTTCTGCCGACTCCCACCTGCGTACTGTCGAGGCGCTGTACAGTGGCCATCACGGCTGGCTGTACGCCAGGCTGCGCAAGCGCCTGGGCAATGCGCTGGATGCGGCAGACCTGGCGCAGGATACCTTCACCCGCATCCTCGCTTCGAAGGTGGCGGTGTTCGACAACCCGCGGGCGTACCTGAACTGCGTCGCCGGCGGCATTCTCGCCAACTGGTGCCAGCGCAAATCGCTGGAGCGCGCCTACCTGACGGCGCTGGCGCAACTGCCGGTGCCCGAGGCGCCGTCCCCTGAGCAGCGCCTGCTGGTGCTCGAGACCCTGCACGAAATCGATGCCATGCTCGATGCCCTGCCAGCGGTGGTCCGGCGCACCTTTTTGCTGTCGCAACTGAACGGCATGAAGTACGCCGAGATTGCCGAACAGCTCGGCGCTTCGCTGATCAGCGTCAAACGCTACATGAAACAGGCCTTCTTGCAGTGCCTGACGCTGGTGGAGTGATGACGTCAACCGCGATTGACCCGCAAGCGCTCGATGAAGCGGCGCAATGGCTGATGTGCCTGAGCGAAGGCGAGGCCTCTGAGGCTGAGCAGGCGGCGTGGGCGGCCTGGCGCACCAGCAGCGTCGAACGTGAGCGCGCCTGGCAGCGCGCCGAATTGTTGCTGGGCAAACTCGGCGGCTTGCCGCCGGCGCTGGCCATGTCGGCGCTCGATCGCCCGGCAGACCCGCGCCGGCGCGCCGCCATCGCCCGCCTGGCGTTGCTGCTCGCGGCAGTGCCAGCCGCCTGGGCCGGCTGGAAGGTCAGCGACGAGCAAGCGTGGATGGCCGACTACCGCTCTGCGCTGGGCGAGTGCCGCGAGTTGACCCTGGCCGACGGCACCCGGGTGTTCCTCAACACCGACTCGGCCATCGATGTGCGCTATGACGCGCAGCAGCGCTTCATCCAGTTGCGGCGTGGCGAAATCCTCGTGCACACCGCCACCGACCGCCAGCAGCCGCCACGGCCGTTGCGGGTTGGCACCCGCGAAGGCCGCATGCAAGCGCTGGGCACGCGGTTTTGCGTGCGCGAGCAGGGCGGGCGGACTTACCTGGCGGTGCTCGAAGGGGCCGTCCGCATCGAACCGGCCAATGCACGCCCTGGCGCGGTGCAGGTTGTCCGCGCCGGAGAAAAGACCGACTTCGATGCCCGCAGCAGCCGTGCACCACAGGCGGTCGACGCCAGCATCAGCGCCTGGACCCAGGGCATGCTGCTTGCCGACCGCATGCGCCTGGAAGATTTTGCCGCTGAGCTTGGCCGTTATCGGCGCGGTTTCATCCGCTGCGACCCGCAGATCGCCGACCTGCGCGTATCGGGCGCGTTCCCGCTCAACGACAGCCAGCGCAGCTTGAACATGCTGGCAGCGACTTACCCGCTGGCGGTCAAGGCGCACCTGAACGGCTATTGGCTGTTGCTCACGCCGGCCTAAGTCAGGCGCAGGAAAATAAACCTGGCTGGCGCTGATACTTTTTTGCGTTTCGACTGGCAAGGGGAGTGCACACCTCATTTATCCAGTCCAAAGGATCCCTCAGTCATGTCTGTTGCAAGTCGCCCTCGCGCTCAACGTCCCCTGGCCCTGGCCGTGCGTAGCGCCATGCTCGGTCTTACCCTGGTCGCAGGCAGTGGCGCCTCGTGGCTTGCCGCCGCGCAGCCACTGGATGCCGTCGCCGCCCAGGCCTACGACATTGCGCCAGGGCCGCTGGGGCGCGTGCTGTCGAGCTTTGCCATGGCCTCTGGTATGGCCTTGTCGTTCGAACCGGCACTGACCGAAGGGCAGCACAGCCAGGGCCTGCGCGGCAGCTACACAGCGCACGACGGCGCGGCGCGGCTGTTGGCCGGCAGCGGCCTGCAATTGCTTGAGCGCGCAGACGGCAGTTTCACCCTCGCCAGGCTGCCTGCCGGCGCCGACGGCCTGACCCTGGACGCCACCACCATCGAGGCCACCAGTACCCGTGCCGGCGGCCTGCCCGAGGCCTATGCCGGTGGCCAGGTGGCCCGTGGCGGGCGCGTGGGCATGCTCGGCAACAAGGACGTGATGGACACGCCGTTCAGCGTCACCAGCTACACCGCCAAGACCCTGGCCGACCTGCAGACGGTCACTGTCGCCGATGCCCTGGAACGCGACCCGTCGGTGCGCTCGACCGGGCAGACCGGCGGGATCGTCGACTCGTTCTTCATTCGCGGCTTTGCTGTGGGCGAAGGCAACCTGGGTGAGCTGGCCTTCGACGGCGTGTATGGCGTGGCGCCCAACTACCGGGTGTTCACCGAATACGCCGAACGGGTCGAGGTACTCAAGGGGCCCGGGGCGCTGATGTACGGCATTTCCCCCAACAGCGGTGTCGGCGGGGTGATCAACATCGTGCCCAAGCGCCCGCTGGCCGAAGACCTGACCCGTTTTACCGCCAGCTACAGTTCCGACACCCAGGTAGGCGGGCACCTGGACATCAGCCGCCGCTTCGGTAGCGAGAAAGCGTGGGGCGTGCGTTTCAACGGCAGTGTCGCCCAGGGCGATACGGCCATTGACGATCAGCAACGCGCCCTGGATATCGGCGCCATTGCCCTGGATTACCAGGGCGAGCGCTTGCGCCTGAACCTTGACTTCATCAGCCAGAAAGAAAAATGGGACGCCTCCTCGCGACCCTTAACCGTGGCTCCGGGCATCGACGTACCGTCGGCGCCGAACGGGCGCAGCAACCTGCCGCAGGACTGGGGCTGGTCCAATACCCGCGAGCAATCGGCACTGCTCGGCGGCGAGTATGACCTGAACGACTCCGTCACGGTGTTTGCCCACGCAGGCGGCGGCAAGGCGGACGTCAAGCGGATGTCCGACCAGGTACCGCGAATCCTCAACGAGGCGGGCGACACCAGCAACATTCCCGGCTACTACAAGTTCAACGTCGACCGTTCGACGGCGGACGTGGGCATGCGCGCGCTGTTCGACACCGGCCCGGTCACCCATACGGCCACGCTGATGGCGACCCGTTATCAGGACGAATTGTCCCGGGGCATCAACAACGGCAGCGAAATCCTCTCCAACATCTACCACCCGATCGATGTGCCCAAGCAGCACATCAGTGCGCCGAAGGTGCTGCGCATCTCCGAGTCGGAACTCTCCGGTGTGGCGTTGACCGACACCTTGTCGGTGCTCGAAGACCGCCTGCAACTGACCCTGGGTGTGCGTCGCCAGGAAATCGAGTCGCGCAACTACAGCGCCACCGGGGTAGTGAGCTCACGCTACAAGGACAGCGCCACCACGCCGGTGGTCGGCCTGGTGGTCAAGCCCTGGGACGACGTCTCGTTCTACTACAACTACGTCGAAGGCCTGAGCAAGGGCGATATCGCCCCGGCCACGGCGGCCAACGCCGGTGAGGCCTTTGCGCCCTACGAGTCAAAGCAGCATGAACTGGGGGTCAAGTACGAGCACGGCACTTTCATGACCACCCTGGCGCTGTTCCAGATCGAGAAACCCAGTGGCGAACTGGCAAGCGGCAATGTCTTCGCGGTGCAGGCAGAGCAGCGCAACCGCGGGATCGAGCTAAGCATGTTCGGTGAAGTTGCGCCTGGCACCCGCTTGCTCGGCGGGGTGACGCTGCTCGACGGCGAACTGACCGACTCGGCCACCGCCGCCAACCGTGGCAAGGAGCCGGTGGGGGTGCCGGATGTCCAGGCCAACCTCTGGGCCGAGTGGGACACGCCCTGGGCCGAGGGCTTCACCCTGACCGGCGGAGCGATCTACACCGCCAGCCAGTACATCAACCAGGCCAATACCCAGGAACTGGACGCCTGGACCCGCGTTGATGCCGGCGCCCGCTACAGCACCCGCATCGACGGGCGCCCGACCACCTTCCGGGCCACGCTGCAGAACGTCTTCGACCGCGAATACTGGTCGGGCGTAGCCTCTTATGGCGCCATCTCGCCGGGCTATCCGCGAACCTTGCAGCTGTCGGCGACGGTGGACTTCTGATGCGCTAGGCAGCGCGTTGGTCGCCCGCAGGTTGCCAGAGGGCGGCGTCTGTATGTATAACCAGTACTCCAGCCGCCAGCCCGTACCGCGCCGTGATCGCCCATTCCGTCGACGACCCGTTCTACTACCTGCACAACTTCCAGCAAGTGCTCGACTGGATCGAGCTGCGCTATGCCGACCTGCTCGACGACCAGGAGCAGGCCTTCATCAGCCAGTTTCGCCAGCAGCCGCAGGCGGCCCGGGCCTTGCTGGTGCGCATGGTGATGCGCAAGGGTCAGCTGTTTCGCCCGAGCAAGCTCGACTACGCCGAAATCGGCTCGACCCAGGCTGCCTTGGCGCCATTGCTGGCCCTGGGCTGGGTGGTCGATGACGGCGTGCTGAGCCTTGAGCAGCTGTTCCAGCTGCTGCGCAAGGACGAGTTGGCCCAGGGCTTTGCCGACCGGCTCGAACGGCCACGGGCAGCCAAGGGCGAACTGCTGGCCCAGTTGCAGGCCCTTGAGCTGCCGCCGCAGCCGTTGCAGCAATGGCTGCCGGGCTTTGCCGAGCCGATCATCGAACTACGCCTGCAGGCCTTGTGCGACCGTCTGCGCCTGCTGTTCTTCGGCAACCTGTACCAGGACTGGTCGGAGTTCGTGCTGGCCGACCTGGGCCTGCTGCGCTACGAGCAGGTGGCCTTCAGCGCCGACTCGCGGGCCCTGCGCCAGCGCAGCGACATCGATGTGGCGCTGGCCTTGCACCAGTGCGCCGAGCTGCTGGAGCAGGGCGTGGCGCTTGAACAGGTGGTCGGGCACATCGAGTGCCTGGACAGCGACAACCCCTGGCTGCTGCGCCGTCGCTCGCGGCTGCTGTACCAGCTTGGCCAGCACAGTGAGCGCCTCGGTGACTGGCCGCTGGCCCTGCGCATCTACCCGCGCAGCCAGCATCCGCAGGCGCGCATCCGTCATGTGCGGGTACTGGAGCGTAGCGAGCAGTGGGCGCAGGCGTTCGAACTGGCCTCACAGATTGCCCAGCAACCGGCCAACAGCCTTGAGCTCCAGGCCCTGGCGCGGATGCTGCCGCGTTTGCAGCGCAAGCTGGGCGGGCCGCCGCAGCCACGGCGGGCCAAGCCCCAGGTCAGCCTGGTCGAGCTGCAACTGCCGGCCGAACTGGCGGCGCTGGGCGTCGAGCAGGCCGTGCAGCTGCACCTGGGGCAGGGCGGCGGGCAGGTGCATTACGTCGAGAACAGCCTGTTCAACAGTCTGTTCGGCCTGTTGTGCTGGGAAGCGATCTTCGCGCCGTTGCCGGGGGCGTTCTTCCACCCGTTCCAGAGCGCTCCGCAGGACCTGCACGACGCCGAGTTCCAAAGCCGGCGCAGCGAGCTGTTCGCCCGCTGCCTGGGGCAACTGGACGACGGCAGTTACCGGCAGACCATCCGCCGTCATTTTGTCAGCAAGCAGGGGCTGCAATCGCCCTTCGTCTATTGGCAGGTACTCAGCGAAGAACTGCTGGAGCAAGCCCTGGCCTGCCTGCCCCCGGCACACCTGAAAAGCTGTTTCGAGCGCCTGCTCGAAGACATCCAGGCCAACCGTTCGGGCATGCCTGATTTGATCCAGTTCTGGCCCGAGCAGCAGCGCTACCGCATGGTCGAGGTCAAGGGCCCGGGTGACCGCCTGCAGGACAGCCAGCTGCGCTGGATCGAATTCTGCGCCGGGCACGGCCTGCCGGTAGAAGTCTGTCACGTGCACTGGGCGCCATGAGCTACAGCGTGGCGGTGCGGGCGTTGTGCGAGTTTACCGCCAAGGTCGGCGACCTCGACCTGCGCTTCACCCCGTCGCCCACGGCCCAGGAGGGCATCAGCGGCCACCGGCGGGTGGTGGCCGGGCGCGGCGAGGGCTACGAGGCCGAGGTCAGCCTCGAAGGCCAGTATGCGACCTTGCAGGTGCGCGGCCGCGCCGACGGCTACGACCCGCGGCTCAACCGCCTCGAAGAAATCAAGACCTATCGCGGCGACCTGGCGCGCCAGCCCGACAACCATCGCCAGTTGCACTGGGCCCAGGCCCGGGTCTACGGCTGGTTGTTGTGCCAGCAGCGCCAGTTGCCGGCATTGCGCCTGGCGCTGGTGTACCTGAATGTCGACAACGATGAACAGACCCTGGTCGAAGAGCAGCGCAGTGCCCAGGAGCTTGAACAGTTCTTCAACGCCCAGTGTGCGATCTTCCTGCACTGGGCCGAGCAGCAGCTGCAGCGCCAGGCCTTGCGCAATCAGGGCCTGCAGGCCCTGGCATTCCCCCACGGGCAGTTTCGCCATGGCCAGCGTGAACTGGCCGAAACCGTCTACAAGGCGGTCAGCACCGGCCGCTGCCTGATGGCCCAGGCCACCACCGGCATCGGCAAGACCTTGGGCACGCTGTTTCCGCTGCTCAAGGCCATGGTCCCGCAGCAACTGGACAAAATCCTCTTCCTCAGCGCCAAGACCCCTGGCCGCGCCCTGGGGCTGGAGGCGCTGCGCCAGGTGATGGCCAGCGCCACCCAGCCGGCCCTGCGCAGCCTGGAGCTGGTGGCCCGCGACAAGTCCTGCGAGTACCCCGGCACGGCTTGCCATGGTGATGCCTGCCCGTTGGCCAAGGGCTTCTACGACCGCCTGCCGGCGGCGCGCCAGGCCGCCCAGGCCGTGGCGGTGCTGGACAAGGCCGCCCTGCGTGAGGTGGCCCTGGCCCATCAGGTGTGCCCCTATTACCTGGGCCAGGAGATGGCCCGCTGGGTCGATGTGCTGGTGGCCGACTACAACTATTACTTTGACCAGAGCGCCTTGCTGTTCGGCCTGGCCCAGGCCAACCAGTGGCGTCTGGCACTGCTGGTGGACGAGGCGCACAACCTGGTCGAGCGGGCCCGGCAGATGTACAGCGCAAGCCTCGACCAGGGCCAGTTGCTGGCCCTGCGCAAGCTTAAGCCGGCCGGGCTGGGCAGCGCCCTGGAGCGCCTCAATCGCCAGTGGAATGCCCTGCACAAGGCGCAGCTGGCGCCTTACCGGGTGGTCGACGGCCTGCCCGACGCCCTGCTCAAGGCCTTGCAACAGTGCATCGGGCTGATCCAGGAGCAACTCAACCAGACGCCGACTGGTATTGACCCTGCGGTGTTACAGTTCTTCTTTCAGGCGCTGCAGTTCAGCCGCGTCAGTGAATTGTTCGACGAGCACTTCCTGTTCGATATCAGCAAGCGCCCGGGCCCGGGCAAGCGCGCCTTGTCGACCCTGTGCCTGCGCAACGTGGTGCCGGCGACGCTGATTGGCCCGCGGCTGACTGCAGCGCGCAGTGCCACGCTGTTTTCCGCCACCTTGAGCCCGCGCCATTACTACGCCGACCTGCTCGGCATGCCGGCCGATTGCGCCTGGCTCGAGGTCGCCTCACCGTTTGCCGCCGAGCAACTGCAGGTGCGGGTGATCAGCAGCGTCTCGACCCGTTACCAGCACCGCGAGGCGTCGCTGGCGCCAATCGTCGAACTGATCGCCGAGCAGTATGCCCAGGCGCCGGGCAACTACCTGGCGTTCTTCAGCAGTTTCGACTACCTGCAGCAGGTCTCGAGCCTGTTGGCCGCGCGCCACCCGGCCATCAGCCAATGGAGCCAGGCGCCGGGCATGGACGAGCAGCAGCGCCAGGGTTTTCTTGAGCGTTTTGTTCCCCAGGGCCAGGGCGTCGGCTTTGCCGTGCTCGGCGGCGCCTTTGCCGAAGGCGTCGACCTGCCGGGCACGCGCCTGATCGGCGCCTTTGTCGCCACCCTCGGGCTGCCCCAGGTCAACCCGGTCAACGAACAGATCAAGCAGCGCATGGCCCGGCTGTTCAGCGCAGGCTTCGACTACACCTACCTGTACCCCGGGGTGCAGAAGGTCATCCAGGCGGCGGGCCGGGTGATTCGCGGCAACGACGACCGTGGCACGTTGTTGCTGATCGATGACCGCTTCGCCGAAGCCCGCGTACAGCGCATGTTTCCGGCCTGGTGGGCGCCTGAGCAGAAATAATCGCCGGCGCGGGGATAGTCGCGGTCGCTTGCTGGTCAAAGTGCCAGTAAACTGTTCGTTTTCATCACCCTGAACATCCTTTCTTGAGGTTTTGCATGAAGCTCAGTCCTTTGGCGGGCAAACCGGCCCCGGCCTCCGTGCTGGTGGATATCCCGCAACTGTTGACCGCCTACTACACCGGCCAGCCCGATGCCAGCATCGCTACCCAGCGCGTGGCCTTCGGCACCTCCGGGCACCGTGGCAGCTCCCTGGACCTGAGCTTCAACGAAAACCACGTGCTGGCCATCAGTCAGGCCATTTGCCTGTACCGCCAGACCAAGGGCATCGACGGTCCGCTGTTCATCGGCGCCGACACCCATGCGCTGTCGACCCCGGCCGCAGCCAGCGCCCTGCAGGTACTGGCGGCCAACGGCGTTGAGGTGATGTTGTCCAAGGACGACGAGTACACCCCGACCCCGGCGGTGTCCCACGCCATCATCTGCTACAACCGCGGGCGCAGTAGCGGCCTTGCCGACGGCATTGTCATTACCCCGTCGCACAACCCGCCGCAAAGCGGTGGCTTCAAGTACAACCCGCCCAACGGCGGCCCGGCCGACAGCGATGTCACCAAGTGGATCGAGGCCAAGGCCAACGACCTGCTGGCAGCGGGCCTCGACGGCGTCAAGCGCATGGCCCATGAGCAGGCGCTGGCGGCCAGCACCACCCACCGTCATGACTATGTCGCCAGCTACGTCGCCGACCTGGAAAACGTCATCGACTTCGACGTGATCCGCGGCGCCAACCTGCGCCTGGGCGTCGACCCGCTGGGCGGGGCAGGGGTGCGCTACTGGTCGGCGATTGCCGAGCACTACAAGCTCAACCTGGAAGTGGTCAACACCGAGGTCGACCCGACTTTCCGCTTCATGTCGGTCGACTGGGACGGGCAGATCCGCATGGACCCATCCTCGCCGTACGCCATGCAAGGCCTGATCGGCCTGCGCGAGCGCTTCGACGTGGCCTTTGCCTGCGACCCGGACCACGACCGCCACGGGATCGTTACCAAAAATGGCCTGCTCGCCCCGAACAACTACCTGGCGGTGGCCATCGACTACCTGTTCCAGCACCGTCCCCAGTGGCGCAGCGACGCCGCCGTGGGCAAGACCGTGGTCAGCAGCGGCCTGATTGACCGCGTCACCGCGCGCCTGGGCCGTCGCCTGTTCGAGGTGCCGGTGGGCTTCAAGTTCTTTGCCGACGGCCTGTTCGATGGCTCCCTGGGCTTTGGCGGCGAGGAGAGCGCTGGCGCCTCGTTCCTGCGCAAGGACGGCAGCGTCTGGACCACCGACAAGGACGGCCTGATCCCGGCCTTGCTGGCGGCGGAAATCACCGCGCGCACCGGCCGCGACCCGAGCCAGGCCTATGCCGAGCTTACCGCTACGCTGGGCGAGCCGTTTGCCACCCGCGTCGAGGCCAAGGCCAACCCGCAGCAAAAGGCCCTGCTGAGCAAACTGGCACCGGAGCAGGTCAAGTCGACCATGCTCGCCGGTGAGCCGATCGAGCAGATCCTCAGCCATGCGCCGGGCAACAAACAGGCCATTGGCGGCCTCAAGGTGATGACTGCCAACGGCTGGTTCGCCGCGCGGCCGTCGGGTACCGAGGACATCTACAAGATCTACGCCGAAAGCTTCATCGATCAAGCGCACCTGCAGCGCCTGGTGGCCGAAGCCCAGGAACTGGTGGATGCGGCGATTGCCTGATCGCTAAAAGCATCGCTGGCAAGCCAGCTCCCACAGGTGTTGCAAATATCTGAGAGATATCACCTGACCTGTGGGGGCTGGTCTTGCCAGCGATGGGCCGCATAGCGGCCCTAGGCGACATCAACCAGCACAATCTCGCTGTCCTGCACCGCCATCACCCTGAGCACCTGCTCATCCTCGATCGCCAGCCCGTCACGGGCTTCGACGCTCACGCCGTTGACTTCAACCAGGCCCTTGGCCGGCACCAGGTAGCCTCGACGCCCGGCTTCGAAGCGGTATTCGGCGCTTTCCCCGGCGCGCAAGGTCGCCGCCACCAGGCGTGCATCGGCACGAATCTGCAGCGCCTGCTCATCGCCTTCACGGCCGCTGGCCAGGGTCACGAAGCCTTCGCCGCGCTCGCCTTTGGGGAACGGCCGGGTGCCCCAGGACGGCGCCTGGCCGACGCGCTGCGGGATGATCCAGATCTGGAAGATGCGCGCATCGACCTGCTCCAGGTTGTACTCGCTGTGGGTGATGCCGGTGCCGGCACTCATCACCTGCACGTCACCGGCTTCGGTCCGGCCCTTGTTGCCCAGGTTGTCCTGGTGGCTGATGGCGCCTTCACGTACATAAGTGATGATTTCCATGTCGCGGTGCGGGTGCGGCGGGAAGCCGCTGCCGGCGGCGATCAGGTCGTCGTTCCAGACCCGCAGGGTACCCCAGTGCATGCGCGCCGGGTCGTGGTACTCGGCGAACGAGAAGTGGTGATGGGCGTCGAGCCAACCATGGTTGGCATGGCCAAGGCTCTTGAACGGGCGCAGTTGCAGCATGATGGTTGTCCTCGAAAGTGAGTGGATGGGACAAATGATCCATCAATCAATGATCGAAAATAAGCGTAAATTTCGACTGATAATAATCATGTTTGTCGATATATAGAGCTGCGGTAATTTGTACGCTTCATCGCCTAATTCACTGATCTACAAGTAATCGGCTGGTGATTTTTGCCCGATGGAGCGAACATGGCCGCTGGTTTTCATTCTGTTGGAGTCGGTGTGTCTGAAGAGCGTCCCAAGCTACCCCTGGAGTTGATTGCGCCGGCGCAGTTGCCTTGGCTGCGGCGCCTCGCTGCGCGCCTGCTGGGTCGAGGCCTGAGCCGTTTGCAGGCGCAGCACCGCGACTCCTGGTTCCAGGGCCATGCCAATGGTCAGCGCACCGGTCACGCCGATGGCTTGCGCGAAGGCTACGAAGAAGGGCGGATTGATGGCTACGAGGCCGGGCGCCAGGTTTTGGTGATCAGTGACACCCGCCCCGACGGCCATGGCGTGCCCGGGCTCGACGACGCCCTGTTCGACGACTGGCGCCTGGCGCTGACTGCCGAGCTCAAGAAGCGCTTCAAGGCCGACGTCGCCCAGCGCCTGCCAGCCCACGCCCAGCCGAGCGCGGCGCAGTGGAAGATGATCTTCAGCGACACGCCGTCGACCTGCGTGATCGCCGGTGCCGGCGCCGGCAAGTCGACTTCGCTGGTACTGCGCATCCTGCTGTTGCGCCATTACCTGGGCTACGAGCTGGACGCCATGACCGTGGTGACCTTCACCCGCGAATCGCGCAAGGACTTCATCAACCGCCTGGTCCAGGTCTTTGCCCTGTGGCAACTGGAACTCAGCCAGGTGCAGGCGCGCGAGCTGGTGCGCACCTTCCATTCGCGTATCCTGCCGCTGGTGCGCAGCCTGTCGGGTTTCAGCCAGGTGCGCGCGTTCGAGACCCTGGGCAGCGAAATGCCCGGCGGCAGCGAAGCCAATGCTGACAGCAATCCGTTCGACCTGCGTATCAACGATGCCCAACGCCAGCACCTCAACCTCTGTTACCGCGACCTGCTGGGCAGCAGCCCGCGCTTTGCCGAGCTGATCGCCGGCCTGCGCCGCGAGGCCCTGCAGCTCAAGGCGCTGGACCGCGACCACCCCGATGTGCAAAAGCGTGTGGCGGTGACCCAGCTGTCGGCCAGCCGCGATGAAGAGCTGTGCGACACCCTCGAAGACCTGTGGTTTGCTGCCGGTGCCTGGCCGATCAAGGGCATCGAGCCGAGCCGCGAAACCGTCGAAATCAACGGTAGCCGCTTTCATTTCCATGGCCATATCGCCGAGCTCGACGCTTACGTGGTGCTCGGTTTCGACCCCAAGGAAAACCAGCAGTACAAGCGCCCCGGGGCCAAGCTGCCGGTGTGGGCGGAGTGGGTGATCAAGCGCACCCTGTTTCAAGCTTTCTGCGATAAGCCTGTGATCTGGCTGGAAAACTACGCTGCGGCCAAGCGCCTGACATCGTCACTGGCCGGTGATGCCGTGGCCGGGCCGGGCTTTGATTACAAGGTCAAGGGCGAGCTGGGCGCAGCGCCGCTGCTGGATGCCTTTGTTGGCGCTGCCGGCTTTATCGAGAACCTCGGGCTTGAGGTCAACAAGGCGGTCGGTGCCATGAGCTTCCCGGCCGGCGACACCGACGCCCTGTTCTTTGAAGCCCTGGGCCTGTACTGGAAAGCCCTGGAGGCGCACCTGCTGGGCCAGTCGCCGCCGATCATGAGCTACAACCGCATGTTCGCCCTGTTCGGCGAGAACAATCCGCAGAACCTGCAGCTGTTGCCCGACCCGCTGTTGCGGCCGTTGGCACACCTGATGATCGACGAGTTCCAGGACGTCTCGCCGCAGATCGTGTCCTGGCTGCGCGCCTGCCTGCGCGAGATCCGCCGCCGTGGCCCGGCCATGCAGGTCGGGCGGGTGGCGCAGCATTCGTCGCTCTTGTGCGTGGGTGATGACTGGCAGTCGATCTACGGCTGGCGTGGCAGTTCGCCCAAGTACTTCATGGAGTTTGCCAAGGAGTTCCCGGCGCCGAGCAGCACGCGGGTGATGCTCGCCGACAACTACCGCAGCCACCAGCACATCATCGATGCGGCCGAGCATATCGTCAAATCGGCGCCGGCCATCAGCGGCAAGAAGGCCAGGGCTTGCGGCCCGGCGGCCGAGACGCCGCTGCCGGTCAAGGTGCTCGAGCGCGACGAGGCGAGCCTGGCCGAAACCCTGCTGGAGCACTACCGCAACGGCGAATCGGTCATGCTGCTGTACCGCAAGAGCAGCGACAAGGCGGCGATTGCCGAGCACCTGCAGGCACTGGTCAACCACGAAGGCGGTTTGCCGGCGGCGCAACGGCGCCTGCGCCAGCTGACCTATCACAGCGCCAAGGGCCTGCAGGCCGACGCGGTGTTCATGCTCGGCGACTGCCAGCACCTGACCCATTCGCCGTACAAGAACCAGGTCTATCGTCAGGCGGGCCTGGGCCGCAGCGGCGATGCCCAGGCGTTCGACAACGCGCAAAAGGACGAAGTCCTGCGCCTGGCCTACGTGGCCATTACCCGCGCGGCGAAACACTGCTACTGGTATGTCGAGAAGCCCACGGCAGAGGCGGCCAACCTGCCTCGCGCCTCCAGCCAGGTGGATAGGCGCAAGGCCTTTTTTGCCGACGAGCGCGTGCCTGGCTAGGGCCGCTTGACCCGGCACCAGGCGGCGTACAGCGCCGGCAGGAACAACAGGGTGAGGGCGGTGGCGACGATCAGGCCGCCCATGATGGCCACCGCCATGGGCCCGAAGAAAATGCTGCGCGACAGCGGAATCATCGCCAGCACCGCCGCCAGGGCGGTCAGCACGATGGGCCGAAAGCGCCGTACCGTGGCCTCGATGATCGCCTGCCAGCGGTCCATGCCGGCCTTGATGTCCTGTTCGATCTGATCGACCAGGATCACCGAGTTGCGCATGATCATGCCCGACAGGGCGATGGTGCCCAGCAGCGCGACAAAGCCGAACGGCTGCTGGAACATCAGCAGAAACAGGGTGACGCCGATCAGCCCCAGCGGGGCGGTGAGAAACACCATGATCGAGCGCGAGAAACTGCGCAACTGGACCATCAACAGGGTCAGCACCACCACGACGAACAGCGGCAGGCCAGCCTTCACCGACTGCTGGCCGCGCGCCGAGTTCTCTACCGTGCCGCCGACTTCCAGCAGGTAGCCGTCAGGCAGGCTGGCGCGGATCGGCTCCAGGGTCGGCTGGATCTGCTTGACCAGGCTCACCGGTTGCTGGTCGCCCTGGATATCGGCGCGAATGGTCACTGTCGGCAGGCGGTTGCGGTGCCAGATCACCCCCTCTTCAAAGCCGTATTCAAGAATCGCGATCTGCGCCAGGCTGACGCTATGGCCCTGGGCGGTCGGCATCGACAGGCTGGACAGTTGCGACAGTTGCTGGCGCTCCTGCTCGCTGCCGCGCACAAGAATCTCGATCAGTTCGTTGTCTTCGCGGTACTGGCTGACCGCAGCGCCGGTCAGCGAGCCCTGGAGGAACCGCGACAGGTCGGCGGTGCTGGCCCCCAGCGCCCGGGCGCGGTCCTGGTCGATGTTCAAGCGCACCACCTTGCTTGGCTCTTCCCAGTCGAGGTGGACGTTGAGCACATGGGGGTTCTCGCGAATTTTGTCGGCCACCTCGCGGGCCAGGGCGCGGACCTCCTGAATGTGTTCACCCGATACCCGAAACTGCACCGGGTAGCCCACCGGCGGCCCGTTCTCCAGGCGTGAGACCCGTGTGCGCAGGGCCGGGAATTGTTCATTGAGGGTCGCGACCAGCCACTGGCGCAGCGCTTCGCGGTCTTCGATGGTTTTCGCCAGCACCACGAACTGGGCAAAGCTTGCCGCCGCCAGTTGCTGGTCCAGGGGCAGATAGAAGCGCGGCGAACCGGTGCCGACATAGGCCACGTAGTTGTCGATGCCGTCATGCTCGGCCAGCAGGCGCTCCAGGCGATGGACCTGTTGTTCGGTCGCGGTCAGCGATGCACCCTCGGCCAGCTTGATATCTACCATCAGCTCCAGGCGCCCCGAGGCCGGAAAGAACTGCTGCGGGACGAAGCGAAACAGCAGGATCGAGGCGACGAACAACCCCAGGGTCAGGGCGATCACGGTTTTGCGATGGTCCACGCACCAGGCCACCAGTGCCCGCACCCGGCGGTAGAAGGGCGTGTCGTAAGTGGCCTGGGCGCCGTGCGCCTGAGCTTGCGCGCCGGTGTGGCTGCGCTGTGGCAGCAGCCGTGCGCCCAGGTAGGGGACGAACACCACCGCGGCGATCCACGACATCAACAGTGCCAGGGTCACCACCTGGAAGATCGAGCGGGTGTATTCGCCGGTGTCCGACTGCGCGGTGGCAATCGGCAGAAAACCTGCGGCGGTGATCAGGGTGCCGGTGAGCATCGGAAAGGCCGTGCTGGTCCAGGCGTAACTGGCCGCGGCCAATCGGTCGAGGCCTTGCTCCATCTTGATCGCCATCATTTCCACGGCAATGATCGCGTCGTCGACCATCAATCCCAGCGCCAGCACCAGTGCCCCCAGGGAGATCTTGTGCAGGCCGATGCCCAGGTAGTACATGGCGGTAAAGGTCATGGCCAGCACCAGCGGGATCGACAGGGCCACGACCAGGCCGGTGCGCAGCCCCAGCGACAGGAAGCTGACCACCAGCACGATCACCAGGGCTTCGCTCAGCACCCGGACAAACTCGCCGACGCCGGTCTTTACCGCCGCCGGCTGGTCAGAGACCTTGTGCAGTTGCATGCCCGCCGGCAAGTGCTGCTGCAGGCGGGCAAACTCGCCTTGCAGAGCCTGGCCGAGGACCAGGATGTCGCCGCCGGCCTTCATCGACACGGCAAGACCGATCGCCGGTTCGCCCATGAAGCGCATGCGCGGCGCCGGCGGGTCGTTGAAGCCGCGCTTGACCTCGGCAACGTCACCCAGGCGAAAGGTATTGCCGGCCACCTGCAGGGGGAAGTTACGGATCTGCTCGACGGTCTCGAAGCGCCCGCTGACCCGCAATTGCACGCGGTCGGTCGGGGTCTCGACGAAACCGCTGGCGGCCACCGCGTTCTGTTCCTCAAGGGCCTGGCGCACCGCGCCGAGGCTCAGGCCGAGGTTGACCAGCTTGGTGTTCAACAGCTCGATCCAGATCTTTTCATCCTGCAGGCCCAGCAGCTCGACCTTGCCGACGTCCTTGACCCGTTGCAGCTGCAACTGGATGCGGTCGGCGTAGTCTTTGAGCACGGCATAGTCGTAGCCCTGGCCGGTCAAGGCATAGATGTTGCCGAAGGTGGTACCGAATTCATCGTTGAAGAACGGCCCGAGCGTGCCCTGGGGCAGGGTGTGGCGGATATCGCTGACCTTCTTGCGGACCTGGTACCACAGCTCGGGCAGTTTCGCCGAGTTCAGGGTCTGGCTGGCGGTGAAGATCACCTGCGATTCCCCCGGGCGCGAGAACGAGGTGATGCGTTCATACTCGCCGGTTTCCATCAGCTTCTTCTCGATCCGCTCGGTGACCTGGCGCGCCACCTCTTCGGCGCTCGCTCCTGGCCACAGGGTACGGATGACCATGGCCTTGAAGGTGAAGGGCGGGTCTTCGCTCTGGCCCAGCTTGGTGTAGGCCAGGGCGCCGGTCACGGCCATCAGCAACATCACATAGAGGACGATCTGGCGATTGCGCAGCGCCCAGGCAGACAGGTTGAAATTCATCCGGGCTACTCCTTGCCGGCCAAGGCAACCTGACGGTTCTGGTTATCGACCGGCTGGACCTTCTGCCCCTCGCGCAGCACCTGAACCCCGGCGCTGACCACCCAGTCGTCCGGCGCCAGCCCCTGCAGCACCGCGACCTGCTGTTCGCCAAAGCTGCCGATGCTGACGAAGGCACGGCGCAGGGTCGATTGCTGCGGGTCGACCACCCACACAAACGGCCGGTTGGCTTCAGCGCTGAGCGCCGACAGCGGCACTGCCAGGGTCGCGCTGGCTTCATGGGCGATGAACACTCGCGCGCTTTGCCCCAGCTCTACCGGCACTGCGTTGTCGGTGAAGGTCACCCGGGCGGCAAAGGTCCGTGAGCGCGGGTCGGCCGACGGTGACATCTCGCGGATCTGGCCATTGAAGCGCCGTTGTGGTTGCGACCACAGCTCGATCGATACCGGCTGGCCAATGCGAAAACGCTCGAAGGCTTGCTCCGGCAAGTTGATCAGCACTTCACGCTCGCCGTCGGCGGCCAGGCTGAACACCGTGCGCCCGGCGCTGACCACCTGCCCGACTTCGAGCATGCGCCGGGCAATCACCCCGCTTTGAGTGGCGCGCAGCACGGCATAGTCGGCCTGGTTGCGGGCACTGTTGAATTGCGCGGTGGCCTGCCTGAGCTGGGCTTCGCCTGCGCGGTAGGCGTTGTCGACATTCTCGAATTGCGAATGGCTGACCATATTGCGCTGCAACAGCCGCTGGTAGCGATCACGCTCGGCCTGCACCAGGCGCAGGTTGGCCTGGGCGGCGGCCACCTGGGCGCGGCGGGCGTCGAGCTGAAAATGCAGGTCTTGCGGGTCGAGTTGCGCCAGTGGCTGGCCCTCGCGAACCTTCTGGCCAACCTCGACCAGGCGCTTGCTGACCTTGCCATCGATGCGAAAGGCCAGCTCCGGCTCGAAGCGTGCGCGCACTTCCCCCGGGTAGGCATCGGCCAGGTCGGTCGCCGCCTGCGGATGGACAATCAGCACCGCGAGGGGAGGGGGCGAAGGCGGGGCAGGGGCGTCACAGGCCGCGAGCAGGGCAATGAGGCTGACAGGCAATACCATAGACAACACGGGGCTGTGCATGCGGATAAACCTTCCCTGGGCGTTGTAATTGTTATGGGCAGCGAAAAGATCCTAGGTCTGCTACCCCCAAGCGTCCAGTAATGAAATGTAAATCCGGGCAACGCTGAAACTGCAATTTCAACGGGAAAATAGCGTGACCGTTTGGTCACTGTAAGACCGATAGTTATTTATTAAAAAATATCAACTCATTTGAATAGCCGTTATCGCCAATCCCTCTTTACGGCGTGATGCCCGGTCTAGACTTGTTACTCGACGCCAGTGTGACAACTTCTTTACAGGTAAACAGCGCAAGTGCCCGGCGAAGGGATCCAAAAGCGATGAGCGGTGTTTTTTTTCGCTTGACGCTCGAAAAGAACCGTGCAACTTTTGGAAACAGTTAAGCGAGGAGCGCGAATATGTCGAACGGAGTCGACCACGTCATTCGGGTTGCAGTTAAACCCATCACCACACGGCTTTTGTCGTCTCGGTCCTGCTCAGATTGCTGGCGTAACCGCTGCTGCTACATGCAGTAGACACGGTCTCGGGCAATCGCTGTCAATGCTGCCGAAGTAGCCTGAATAGTCACAACTGTTTGGGATGTTTCTTACGCTGTATTACGCCACCGTAAAGTAGTCGGTCTGTTATCGTCGATTTGGCCTTGAACCCAGGGCCAACTGTTCAGCCTGCGCGCCGGTGTAGTGGCGGGCGAGCGGCTGGGCATCGGAAAGTTGTAGAAAACCAACAATAAGAAGGTGTGTGCAATGAATCAAGGTCTGATGTTTTATCCGGCGCTGGCAATGATCCTGCTGACCGTCGTGGTGCTGTATCTGATGTTTCGTGGACGGCAAAGTGCCGTGAAGTCCGGAGCGCTGAGTGCCGCTTACTTCAAGACCTATGACACCGGCGAGAAGCTGCCGCGGGCAGTACGCCAGACCGAGCGCTGCTTTCACAACCTGTTGGAGTCAACGCCACCGTTCTACTTCCTGTGTGTCGCCCTGATCAGCCTGGCCAAGGTTGACTGGGTGTTCATCGGCCTGGCCTGGGCCTACGTCGCCTGCCGGGTGCTGCAGAGCCTGGTGCACGTCACCAACAACAAGGTCGGGCCACGCTCCAAGCTGTTCATGCTGAGCTGGTTGGTGCTCCTGGCGATGTGCGTGCGCCTGGGCTTTCTGATCCTCTGACAGTACGTTTGTTTGTTTCTAATGATAGACCGCGGCTACTACTGGCAATCACCGGAGACCGTTCGAGATGAGCACAACAATAACAACAACAGCGCGTGGCAGTAAAAGCAGGCGAATGTTTATAACCGGGGTGTTGTCGGCGATCCTCTACGGCGGCTGGGCCTATTATGTAAACGCCGGGCTGGAAACCGCCATGGCCTCGGCCATGGTACAGGCGCTGGGCAGCTTTATTGGCGGCTACCTGGTTGCCGGCCTGGTAGAGTTTGCCTTTAGCGTCACGCCCAAACCCTGGCGCTTTCCAATTGCTGCATTTGTCCCCTATGGCTTGACCCTGCTGACCTATGCCGCTGCGCATCGATTGGTCGGTACGCCGGAAATTCTCAAAACCATCATGCTCAATATTATTGTCGGGACACCCTACTTTGTTCTTTATTGCGTAAAACTTGAACGCAATGAAGCGCAGCGTTTGATATTGAGCAGTTGAGTCTCTTACGTCACAGCTAATAACACTGTTTCAATAACACGTCGGTCGCGCGCGAGTTAGGGCTGTGCGCTGTATAAAAATAATAACGAACCAGAGCCGTTAATCATGAATATGAACGTTGAGCGGAGCACCTCGCTGGTGAAACCGTCGGCCGCTGCATCGGTAGTTGCAACGCTGGTGGATCTCGCCCGTCATCATGCCCGGGTACAACCCGATAAACAGTACTTGTTGTGGCTCGACAAGGGCCGCGAAGAGGGCAAGACCTATACCTTCGCCGAGTTGGATTACGCCGCCAGGGCACTGGCGGTCGAACTTCAACAGCAACTGGCCCTGAAGGCCGGCGCCGAGCGGCAACCACCGGCGGCGATCATCGCCACGCAACCCGGGCCGCAGTTTGTATTGGCGTTTTTCGCCTGCCTGTATGCCGGCATTGCCGCAGTGCCGGTCTACCCGCAGAAAAAAAATGAAAGCAGTGAACGCTTGTGCCGGGTCATCAGTGATGCCGGGGCGCAGTTGCTGATCACTGACCGGCTGTCGCTGGCGGCGCTGCTCGCGCATGAGGCCATCACCGGCCTGGTGCAGGTGGTCGATGTCGACCAGGCCGACCCCGCGCTTGCCGGGCAATGGCAGGCGCCGGCCATCGATGCAGGCTCAGTTGCCTTCATCCAGTACACCTCGGGCTCCACCGGCATTCCCAAGGGCGTGGTGGTCACTCACGCCAACCTGATGAGCAACGAGCAGATGATTGCCGAGTCGCTCAATCACGACCACAACACCGTGTATGTCAGCTGGCTGCCGGTGTTCCACGACCTGGGCCTGATCGGCCTGCTGCAGGCGTTCTACCTGGGCGTGCGCTGCATCCTTATGTCGCCGCTGGCTTTTGTCGCCAACCCGCTGCGTTGGCTGGAGGCGATTTCCCGTTACCGCGCAACCACCAGCGGCGCACCGAACTTCGCCTACGACCTGTGCCTGCAGCGCACCACGCCAGAGCAACGACAGCAGCTGGACCTGAGCAGCTGGACGGTCGCCTACAGCGGCGCCGAACCGGTGCGCAAGGGCACCCTCGAGCGCTTTGCCGAAGCCTTTGCCGACAGTGGCTTCCGGGCGCAGGCGTATTGCCCTTGCTATGGCATGGCCGAAAGCACGCTGTTCGTCACCGGCGTGCCGCAAGGCGTCACGCCGCTGACCCTGACCCTGGACAAAGCGCAGCTCAACCTCGACCGCGCGGTGCTGGTCGACGCACAGCACGCCGGGCCACAGAGCATTCACTTCGTCAGCTCCGGGGTACCGGCGCAAAGCTGCCAGGTACGCGTGGTCGACCCGCAGCGCTGCGTGGCGCTGGCGGACGATCTGGTCGGTGAAATCTGGGTCAGCAGCCCGAGCGTCAGTGGCGGCTATCGCAACCGCCCGCAACTGTCCCAGGAGGTGCTGCAGGCAACCCTTGAAGGCGAGCCGCAGCGGCGCTTCCTGCGCACCGGCGACCTGGGCTTCATGCACCAGGGCGAGCTGTTCGTCACCGGCCGGCGCAAGGATCTGATCATCATCGATGGCAAAAATCACTACCCCCACGACCTTGAACAGACCATCGAAAGCACCCTCGCCGAGCTGAGCATCAGCATCGCCAATGCCTTTTCCATCGCGGCGTTTTCCGTCGATCGCGACGAGCGCGAGCAACTGGTGGTGGTGATCTCGCTGCACAAGAGCCAGGCGCAGATCTTCTCGGTCGCACAGACCAGCCAGGCGATCAGCGCGGCAGTGGCGCGTGCCCATGGTGTGGCCCTGGATGAGCTGTTGTTCGTCAGCAGCCGCTTGCCCTTGACCTCCAGTGGCAAGTTGCAGCGCGCGCAGTGCCGCAGCCTGTACCTGGACGGGCAGTTGCAGGCGGTGGTCTCGCCGTTCGAGCTCAACCACCAGGGCACCAGGGAGGTGACGTCATGAGCCAGCAACAG
The DNA here is from genome assembly GCF_044743505.1 of Pseudomonas sp. NPDC087612. Classification (NCBI taxonomy): domain Bacteria; kingdom Pseudomonadati; phylum Pseudomonadota; class Gammaproteobacteria; order Pseudomonadales; family Pseudomonadaceae; genus Pseudomonas; species Pseudomonas sp. NPDC087612. Next base: position 121,157 of record NZ_JBIUWO010000001.1, on the reverse strand, counting down.
ATCGCCCAATGGCTGCGCGAACACCTGGCAAGCCTGCTCAAGCTTGACCTGGCCCAGGTCGACAGCGCCCTGGCGTTCGATGAGTACGGCGTCGCCTCGCGCGATGCCGTGGGCATGATCGGTGAGCTCGGTGAATGGCTTGAGCGCGAGCTCGATCCTGCCCTGGTCTACGACTACCCGTCGATCGACGAACTCAGCAACCACCTTTCCACGCTCACGAGGGCTGAACCATGAACCCAGTACCGCAGCACGGCGCGCGCGTCGATTGCGAGGACGAGTTTCGCCGCCTGATGACCCGCCCGCGCTTCGCCTGGCCGACCATCATCCTGTTCGTGGTGATCATGCTGGCCTTCATCCTGTCCACGGCGCTGGCGGTCAGCGACCGCCTGGCCATGGGCTGGGCATTCGTCATCAACACCTTGTGTTCGTACCTGGCCTACACCGTGTTGCACGAAGCGTCCCACGGGCTGATCTGCGCCAACCGCTTTCTCAATGATGTGATTGGCCGCCTGGGGTTCCTGCTGGTAACCCCGACACCGTTCCTGCGCACTTACCGCTTCCTGCACATGGCCCACCACCATCACACCAATGATCCGCGCCTGGACCCGGATTATTCCTGCGGTGGCGGCCGCGCCTGGACCCTGCCGCTGCGCTGGCTGATGATGGACAGCGCCTATATCACCACCTACTTTCGCAACGGCTCTTATCAGTCCCGGCCGACCGCCGAGAAGGTCGAGTTCTGGCTGGCCTGGCTATTTGCCGTGGCGGTGGTGGTGACAGTCTGCCTGTTGGGCTGGATCGTACCGTTCCTGGTGCTGTACCTGCTGCCGACCCGGGTCGCGCAATTCTTCCTGGCGATCACCTTCGACTACCTGCCGCACTTTCCCCACGCCACCAAGGCGCACGACAACAAGTACCAGGCGACCAACAACCGGGTCGGCATGGACTGGCTGTTCTTCCCGTTGTTCGTCGGCCAGAACTATCACCTGTCGCACCACCTTTACCCCGGCGCGCCGTTCTATCGCTACAAGAAAGTCTGGCTGTCGAGAAAGACCCGCCATGAAGCCCAGGCGCCGGCACTGGTGCCCGGGCACCGGCTGGCACCGATCAAGCAACCCCTTTCTCTGGCTGAGTAACTGAAGGCAGGTGATGGACATGAACCATTCGATTTCCAGTGTTGCCGACCCGGCCCAGGTGCGCCCTGTGTCCTTGAGTGATCAGCCACAGGCGCCAGCTTCGGCGCTGCAGGCGATTTTCGAGCAACAGACGGCAGCCTTTCTCGAACAGCCGATGCCCAGCCTTGAGGAGCGCCTGCGCGCGCTGGACGACCTCGAGCAACTGGTGCGCAGCCACATCCCGCAGATCCAGGCGGCGCTGGACAAGGACTTCGGCCACCGCTGCGAAGAAGAAACGCTGATGGCCGAGATCGTCGGCAGCCTCAAGGCCTGCACCTACGCCAAGCGTCATCTGAAGCGCTGGATGAAACGCCGGCGCTGCGCGGTGGACATCAATTTCAAGCCCGCCCGCGCCTGGGTGATGCCGCAGCCGCTGGGGGTAGTGGGAGTCATGTCGCCGTGGAACTACCCCTTTGGCCTGGTGATCAAGCCGCTGATCGCCGCATTGGCCGCCGGCAACCGGGTAATGATCAAGCCCAGCGAAATGGCCCCGGCAGTCGGCCGCCTGCTGCAGGTGATGCTGGCCAAGGCGTTCAAGCCGTCGCACGTGTGCGTGGTCGAAGGCGACCAGCAACTGGCCCGGCAGTTTACTGAACTTGCCTTCAACCACCTGCTGTTTACCGGCAGCACTTCGGTCGGCAAGCAGGTGATGGCGGCCGCGGCGGCCAACCTCACGCCGCTGACCCTGGAGCTGGGCGGCAAGTCGCCGGTGATCATCGACGAGCACTTCGACATGCGGCGCGCAGTCAAGTCGATCGTGACCGGCAAGCTGCTCAATGCCGGGCAAACCTGTACCGCACCGGACTACGTGATGGTGCCCAAGGCGCGCCAGGCCGAGTTCGTCGAGGCGTTCAGCGCGCAGGTCCGGCACATGTACCCCGACCCGCTGCACAGCCCGGATTACACCAGCATCATCAACAGCCGCCACTTCGAGCGCCTGCAGGGTTACTGCGACGATGCCATTGGCCGTGGGGCGCAGCAGCACCCGGTGTACCCGCAGCAGCTGTCTTGCGCGCAGAGCCGCAGGTTGTTGCCGACGCTGTTGATCGACCCGCCCGAGGATGCGCGGATCATGCAGGACGAGATCTTCGGCCCGCTGCTGATTGTCGTGCCTTACGAGCAGCTTTCCAGCGCCGTTGGCTACATCAACCAGCGCCCGCGGCCACTGGCCCTGTATGTGTTCACCGACGACCATAACGTCGAGGACTACGTGCTCAAAAGCACAGTGGCCGGTGGCGTGACCATCAATGACACGCTGCTGCACTACACCCAGGAATCGCTGCCGTTCGGCGGCGTCGGCAACAGCGGTTTCGGTGCCTATCACGGCGAACGCGGGTTCCAGGCCTTCAGCCATTTCAAGCCGGTGTTCCGCCAGTCGCGCATCAACTTCCTTGATGCGGTGCGCGCGCCCTATACCAGCAGTTCACGCTGGTTCCTGAAGAAAATGATCGGGATGGCCTGACCATGAACGCACCCCTGCACACTTCTAACCCGGCGCGCGTGCCTGACTGGTACGTCGAGCACATGCGCCCGGCTTGCGAGTTCGTCGCCAGCCTCGATCCGTTCCCGTTCTGCCAGCCGAGCGACCTGAGCGGCTACATCGCCTTGCACCAGAACGACTACCTGCGCCTGGGCAATCACCCGGCCGTGAGTGCCGCCCGCGCCGGGGCCAATGCCCAGTTGCGCGACGAGTCGTTCATGTCGAGCATCTTTGGCGGCAGCGCCGATGAGTGCGAAGCGTTCCGCGCACAGATGGCCCGCTGCATGCGCGCCGACGACGCGATTCTGACCACCTCCGGCTGGGCCGCCAACGTCGGCCTGCTCGAGGCGATCACGCCGCTGTTCAAGCCGGTGTACATCGACAGGCATGCCCATGCGTCGCTGTATGACGGCATCAAGTTGTCGCTGGGCAAGAAGATCGTCATCGAACACAACGACACCGACGACCTGCTGCGCCGGCTGGAGAAGAACGGCCCGGGCATCGTCGTCATCGATGCGGTGTACAGCACCGACGGTTCGATTGGCGACATCCGCCGCTACCTGGAAATCTGCGAAGCCCACGAGTGCCTGCTGGTGCTCGACGAGGCGCATTCCTTCGGCATGTTCGGCAATGGCGGCGGGCTGGCGGTGGAACTGGGCCTGGCCGAACGCGTGCACTTTCGCACGGTGAGCCTGAACAAGGCGCTGGGCGGGCACGGCGGGCTGATTGCCGGCAATGCCCAAGCCATGCAGCTGGTGCGTGCTGGCTGTCGCTCGGTGATTTTCAGCTCGGCCACCTCCAGCGTCTCGGCGGCGGGGCACCTGGCTGCGCTGAACATCATCATGCACCAACCCGAGCGCGCCCGGCGCTGCCTGGACAACGCCAGCGAGTTTCGCCGCCAGTTGCAGGAGGCCGGGGTGGCGGTGGGCGACAGCCAGTGCCAGATCGTCTCGCTGTTTTTCGACGACGAACAGCAAGCCTGCGTGTTCTACGGCAAGTTGCAGCAGCGCGGGGTGTTGACCTCGGTGTTCCTGCAGCCGGCAATCCCGGCGGGCATGGGTGTGGTGCGCTATTCGATCCACTCCCAGCTCAGCGCCGCGGAGCTGGACAAGGCGGTCGCCGCCACCCTGCAAACCCTGATGGAAATGGACCTGCTCGATGCACCGCAGGCCAGCGCGCAACAGCGCGAAGGCTGAGCGTGTCTGCGCATAACTATAAAAACAAGGGAGTCATCATGAGCGATAAGAAACAAGGCAAGCTGTCGGTGCATCCGTACATCGGCGGCAGTGCCAGCAACCTGATCCGCAATGTCATCAAGCATGGCGGCGTCAGCCGCGACAAGCTGGCGACCTTCACCCTGACACTGTGCGGCACGGCGCTGACCTTGCCGCTGCGCCTGGTGGAAACCCTGCGGTTCAACAAGGCCATCGAGCGCAGCCGCCTGCAGGAAGACCCGATCTTCATCCTCGGCCACTGGCGCAGCGGCACCACCCATTTGCACAACGTCATCAGCCAGGACAAGCGCCTGGGCTACCTGACCACCCTGCAGGCAATTTTCCCTACCTGCGCGGTGATCCTCAGCCGCCACAAGCTGCTCAAACGCATGGTTGCCAGCCTGCTGCCGGCGCAGCGGATGATGGACAACATGAAGATCGGCGTCGACCTGCCTCAGGAGGAAGAATTCAGCCTCTCGTGCCTGATGACCACCTCGCACCACTGCAACCACTTTCCGCGCACCATCCGCGAAAGTTTCGACAAGTACGTGCTGTTCCAGACCAGCCCCGACGAGGTGGCGAACTGGGAAAAGGTCTACCAGCAGGTGATCAAGAAGGCCTCGTTCCTGGCCAACGGCAAGCGCCTGGTGCTGAAGAACCCCTACAACACCGCACGGATTCCGATGCTGCTCAAGCTCTATCCCAACGCCAAGTTCATCCACATCTCGCGCAACCCCTACAACATTTATGTGTCGGCGCTGCATGACTTCGTCAAGGAAGCCGAGGAAATGGCCCTGCAGGAGTTCACCAACGAGGACTTTTCCGAGCTCTGCTACAGCCTGTACGGGAAGATCATGAATGCCTACTGGGATGCGCGCGACCTGGTGCCGCCGGGCAACCTGGTCGAGGTGAGTTACGAGGACTTTGACGAAGACCCGCTCAACGAAGTCAAGCGTATCTACCAGACCCTCGACCTGCCGCTCGAGCCTGCCGTGCTCAAGGACATCGAGGCCTACCTGGCATCGATCGCCGGCTACAAAAAGAACAAATACACCTACAGCGAGCAACAGGCCCGGGCCATCGAGGCCAACTGGGGCTTTGCCCTGGAAAAAATGAAATACAGCCTGCCGCCCGACATCGTCGTCGATAACAGCCGCGACTGGTCCTGCGACATGAACTACTGAGTGCCCTGGTTCACCCGTCAATGTCCGCGTGGGCCACAGGCTCACCCCTCTATAGCGCAGGAAGTGTGTTCATGAGCATGGCTGAAGATATCCACCAAACGGTTGCCCAGGGTCAGCAGGACTGGGCGTTCAGTGTCGGTGTGCAACTGGTGGTCTGGGGGCTGCCGATCGTCGAGTGCTGGAAATATCGCCTGGGCAAGGTGGTCGGCCACGGCGCGCAAGCGCAGGGGCAGGCGATCAACGCCTTCCAGCATATGCGTAGCCTGTCGACCCGGGCGTCGAGCAAGTTCGTCAACTCGGCCACCGATTTTCTCTATTCAACCGCGGTACTGGATTTGCACCAGGGCCCGCTGGTACTCACGGCGCCAGATTTCCAGGAGCGCTGGTACGGCCTGCAGGTGCTCGATCCGTACATGGAGACCCTGGCCAACCTCGGCACCCGCACCTATGGCCGACAACTGCCCAGCGTGGTGATTGCCAACCGTCGCGATCAGCATCGGGTGCCGGCGCAGGCCACGGTGATCTACAGCGACAGCGACTTTCTGTATGTGGTCGGGCGCATTGCCGCGGGCGATCATGAAGACCTGAGCGCGGTTAACGCCCTGCAGGACGGCCTGCGCCTGACACCGCTGCACGGCGCCGACCACCCGGGCTTTGACCTGACGCAGGTTACCCTGGGGTCTTGTGCGCCGCTGCGCGCGGGCGATTCCAGTTGCCCGGCGGAGCTGGCGTTCTTCGAAGAGCTGGGCGCGGTGCTCAAGTTTGTCCCGCCCAGCGCCAGCGAAGGCATGTTGCTCGGGCTGATGGCCGACGTCGGTATCAGCGTTGAAAACGGCTTCGCCCACCAGAGCCTGGCACCTGCAGTGCGCGAAGGCCTGGCGCGCGCGGTGGTGCAAGCCACGGCGATCCTGCAAGGCAAGGTGTTCGAGCGCGGCGAGCTGAACAACGGCTGGAAGTTGCCGGGGGCGATCGGCAACTACGGCCATGACTACATCCTGCGTGCGCTGGTGTCGTTGCACGGCATCTGGGCCAACGTAGCGCAAGAAAGCCTGTACTTCATGGCCTGGACGGATTGCGAAGGCAACCTGCTGCATGGCGACAACCAGTATGAAATCCGCTTTGAAGCCGGGCAGTTGCCGCCGGTTGAAGCCTTCTGGTCGATCAGCTACTACGACGACCAGGGCCGCCTGACCGACAACCCGCAGGACAAGTACACGGTCAATTCGCTGTATCACCAGTTGCAGGCCAATGCCGATGGCTCGACCTCGGTGTTCATTGGCAAGGCGCCGGTTGCGCCGCCGTTCGCGGGGAACTGGCTGCCTTCGCACAGCGGCTACTTCAACCTCAACCTGCGCTGCTACAACCCGGGGCCAGCCTTGCTTTCGGGCCAGTACCGAGTGGCGCCGATCGTCCGCATACAGGGGCAGTGAAGCCGATGAACAAGATCGCATTGATTACCGGCGGCTCATCCGGCCTGGGCCTGGAGCTGGCCGGGCAACTGGCCAGAAAAGGCTATGACGTGCTGCTGCTGGCCCGCGACGAGGGCCGGCTGCAGGCGGCCAAGGCCAGCCTTGAGGCGCTGAACAGCCGGATCAACGTGCACACCTTCGTCTGTGATGTTGCCGACGAGCAGGCCATGTGCAGCACCTTTGCCACGATCAGCCGGCGCTTTGAGGCAATCGACTTTCTGATCGTCAACGCGGCGATTGCCACCATCGACCTGCTGGGCGATTACAAGAGCCTGCAGGAGGTCAACCGCAACCTGAAGATCAACCTGCTCGGCGCGGTGTCGTCCACCTACCTGGGCATCCCCTTGCTGCGCCGCGGCGCCCATGTGCTGTTCATCTCATCGGGCTTTGGCCTGGTGGGCGCGGCCGGTTATTCGTTGTACGCCGCCTCCAAGGGCGGCCTGAACAACTTTGCCGATGCCATCCGCCGCGAGCTGTTGCCGCGCCAGGTGCACGTGCACCTGGCCTGCCTGGGCGACCTGGACACGCCGATGTACGCCGGTGAGCTTGAGCATATGCCGGCCTGGATCAAGGCCAAGATGGGCCGTGGCAAGCCGATGCCCGCAGGCCAGGCGGCCGCGGCGATTCTCAAGGGCTGCTTCAGGCGCCAGTTTCGCATCAACCTGTCAAGTGACGTCAAGCTGCTGATTCTGGTGCAGAAGTTGTTACCGCAAAAACTGTCTACCTATGTCATCGACCGGGTGCTGCCGTTCCCGCCGGTTTGAACCGCCGGGCAGCCGATGACACAGCGTGAAGTGGAACTTCAACCGTTATTGCATGAGGTCGATGGACATGGGAAAAGTCGGAACCAATATCGTCTGGCATCCACAAGCGGTCGAGAAACAGGCGCGGGCCAGGCTCAAGCGGCAAAAGCCGTGCATTATCTGGCTCACTGGGTTGAGCGGGGCAGGCAAGTCGACCATCGCCAATGCACTGGATCAGTTTTTGATCGACCAGGGCTTCCATACCTACTTGCTCGATGGCGACAACGTCCGCCACGGGCTGAACAAGGACCTGGGCTTCAGCGAAGCCGACCGCATCGAGAACATCCGCCGCGTGGGTGAGGTCTCGCGCTTGTTTGTCGATGCCGGGGTGATTGTGCTGTGCTCGTTCATCTCGCCGTTTTGCGCCGATCGCCAGCTGGTGCGCGAGCTGGTCAAGGGCGACGAGTTTGTCGAGGTCTACGTCAAGGCCAGTGTGGCCACTTGCGAGCAGCGCGATGTGAAGGGCTTGTACAAGAAGGCCCGGGCCGGGCAGATCAAGAACTTCACCGGTATCGACTCACCTTACGAGGCGCCGCAGCAGCCGGAGCTGCTGCTGGACACCGAAAGCCAGGATGTCGACGCCTGCGTCGCGCAGCTGGTGGCAGTGCTGCGCGGGCAGGGCTACCTGGGCGCCTTCTGAGCCCGGCGCGGCTCAGGCCTTCAGGGCCGCATCCGGCGCCACTGCCGGCACCGGCTTACCGGTGGCGGCCTCGACCCGGCGGGCCACCGCCGGGTCATCGGCGAAGGGTATCAGGCTGGCCTGATCGTCCACTTCGCCGCTGTGACGCTGCAGGCAGGCGCTGGTGACCAGGTAGAAGAACAGTACGCCGCTCAGGCAATACAGTGCATACAGCCAGTCATCCATGGTCGGGCCTCCTAGGCCAGGCTGGCGTTGTTCAGCGCCAGTTTTTCATCGGCCACACGCACGGTGCGCCAGGTGTTGTAGGCCATCAGCAGCATGCCGCTCAAGAAGCACACGCCGCCGACAAAGCGCACGATAAAGCCCGGGTGGCTGGCCACCAGCGCCTCGACGAACGAGTAGGTGAGGGTGCCGTCGTCGTTGGTGGCGCGCCACATCAGGCCCTGGGCAATGCCGTTGACCCACATCGAGGCGATGTACAGCACAGTGCCGATGGTGGCCAGCCAGAAGTGCAGGTTGATCAGGCCGACGCTGTACATCTGCTCGCGGCCGAACACTTTCGGGATCATGTGGTATAGCGAACCGAAGGTGATCATCGCCACCCAGCCCAGGGCACCGGCGTGTACGTGGCCGATGGTCCAGTCGGTGTAGTGCGAGAGGGCGTTGACAGTCTTGATCGCCATCATCGGGCCTTCGAAGGTCGACATGCCGTAGAACGCCAGCGACAGCACCAGAAAGCGCAGGATCGGGTCGCTGCGCAGCTTATGCCAGGCGCCGGAGAGGGTCATCATGCCGTTGATCATGCCGCCCCAGCTGGGTGCCAGGAGGATCAGCGACATGGCCATGCCCAGCGATTGCGCCCAGTCGGGCAGGGCGGTGTAGTGCAAGTGGTGCGGGCCGGCCCAGATGTACAGGGTGATCAGCGCCCAGAAATGCACGATCGACAGGCGATAGCTGTACACCGGGCGGCCGACCTGCTTGGGCACGAAGTAATACATCATGCCGAGAAAGCCGGTGGTCAGGAAGAAGCCCACGGCGTTGTGGCCGTACCACCACTGGACCATGGCGTCGGTGGCCCCGGCGTACACCGGGTACGACTTGAACCAGCTGACCGGGATCGACAGGTGGTTGACCACGTGAAGCATGGCGATGACCACGATGAAGGCGCCGAAGAACCAGTTGCCGACGTAGATGTGCTTGGCCTTGCGGCGCATCAGGGTGGCGAAGAAGACGATGCCGTAGGCGACCCAGACGATGGCCATCCACACCGCACCGGTGAATTCGATCTCGGCGTATTCCTTGGTGGTGGTCAGGCCCAGGGGCAGGCTTACCAGCATGATCACGATGGTCGCCTGCCAGCCCCAGAAGGTGAAGGCGGCGAGTTTGTCGCTGAACAGCCGCACCTGGCAGGTGCGCTGCACGGCGTAGTAACTGGCGGCAAATTGCGCGCTACCGGCAAAGCCGAAAATCACCAGGCTGGTGTGCAAGGGGCGCAGGCGGCCGAACGAGGTCCAGGGCAAGTCGAGGTTAAGTTCTGGCCAGACCAGTTGCGAGGCGATCCAGACGCCCATGGCCATGCCGACGATACCCCAGACCACCGTCATGATGACGAATTGCCGGACCACCTTGTAGTTATAGGCCTGCGCCTGTTGATGTGTGCTCATGGCTAGTTTCCACAGTTCCTGTATGGCTCGCCCTGCCGTGGGGCAGGGGCACAGGCGCAGACTCTAGGAAGCTGCCGACATACAAAACAGACTCAGAAACCTGCGTTAACACCGGATCAGATCAAACCCCCGTATTCATTGGCCAATACGGCACCTGTTATGGGCAAGCTGTAGTGAATTACTGCTGTTCTGCATTGATCGTGCCGGTAAATGCGTGTCGCTGTGTCGCAGCCAAAACCCCGTGGAATTATCTTGACATCACCGCAAATGCGGCCGCAGAATTTCACAAACTTTGCGCGCAAAGTTTTATGCCGGACGCCAGCACACGTCCGGCAGTGGTGCGCAACCAACCTTGACGCCATCCCGCTATTCGCCCCTGTAACGGTGCTTTCGAGCCGGGACGGGGTACGCGCGCAGCGGCGGCACACTATAAGAACGAAGGGAGCAACAGATGAAGCTTTCCAAGGAACTGGTCGTCCAGGCAAAAGCAACGTTCGGGACACCGACCTACCTCTACGATGAAGCCGTGCTGCGCAACAGTTTCAACGAGTTGCGCGATGCATTGCCGGACTGTGTGGACATCTTCTATGCGTTGAAGGTCAACCCGAACCTGTCCCTGGTAAAACTGATCCGCTCCTACGGCGGTAACACCGAAGTCTGCTCGCTGGGCGAGCTGGAAATTGCCCTCAAGGCCGGGGTCGACCCCCAGGACATCATTTTCCTCGGCCCCTACAAAAAGCCTGAAGAACACCGGCGCGCCCTGGAGGTCGGGGTGTTCGCCATCGTCGTCGAGTCCGAGACCGAGCTGCGCAAGCTCTCGGCCCTGGCCGGCGAGCTGAACTGCGTGGCGCCGGTGGCGATCCGCATCAACCCGAATTTCTCCGCCTCCGGCTCGCCGTGGAAGATGGGCGGGCGGCCGACCCACTTCGGTATCGAAGAAGACACCGCGGTGGCCAATTTCGGTGACTACGCAGCGTTGCCCAACCTGAAGATCAAGGGCATTCACGTCTACAACGGCACCAAGATCCTCGATGCGCAATCGGTGTACGACAACGCCAAGTACATCCTCGGCCTGTTCCGCAGCCTGACCCGGCGCTACAACCTGGACATGAGCATGGTCGATGTCGGTGGCGGCCTGGGCATCAAGTACTACGAGAACGAGAACGAACTCGACACCCGCCAGCTCAAGCAACTGCTGGCGCCGCTGTTCGAAGCCTTCAACCAGCAGTTCCCGCAGACCCGCATCATCGTCGAGTCCGGGCGCTTTATCGCCGGCAAGTGCGGCGCCTTGCTGGTGACGGTCGACAACATCAAGGAAAACCACGGCAAGACCTTTGCCGTCACCGATGGCGGTACCAACTGCCATGGCGCCGCCGCTGGCAGCGGCCAGGTGCTCAAGCGCAACTTTCGTATCGTCCATGCCACCGGCAGCACCGGCGCACCGCTGCGCGAATACCATATCTCCGGGCCGCTCTGTAGCCCCGACGACCTGTTGGCCCGCGACCTGCAGATCGAAACCCTGCACGAGGGCGACATCCTCGCTGTCACCGCTTCCGGCGCCTATGGCCCGTCCGCATCGCCCACCCTGTTCCACAGCCATGGCCACCCGGCCGAGGTGATCGTCAGCAACGGCCAGCTGTTCCTCGCCCGCGCCCGGCAAACCGCCCTGGACATCCGCGACAGCCATGCCGACGTACCACTGTCGGCCATGCTCGGCGCCGCACCGGCACCGGCACCGGCACCCGGCGAGCCGACGCCGATCGCCCAGGCCGCGACCCAGCGCCAGCTTGGCGAGATCCTGCGGGTGGTGCTGAAACTGCCGGAAAACACCGTGATCAGCGCCGACTCGCACCTGCGCGACGACCTGGGCCTGGACTCGCTGACCTCGATGGAGCTGCTGGTCAACCTCGAAGACGACATCGAAGGCTTCTTCGTCAATCCCGACACCATCGCCCCGGGCCACTTCAACACCGTGGCGACCCTGGCGGGCTACATCGACGCTCATCGTCAACCGGCGGTCGCGCGCCGGTCGCGTACCGAGGTGCAGCATGAAGGCGTCTGACGTCCTCCTGCAGCAGGTGCTGGAAACCCCCAACGGCCTGCACCCGGACAAAGCGGCGATCATCTACGCCGATGAAACCTACACCTACGCCCAGCTCGATGAAGCCAGCGGGCGCCTGGCCGCCGGCCTGCAGGTCAATGGCCTGCTGCGCCAGGAACGCGTGGTGGTGTGCCTGGGCAACCGGGTCGAAACCGTTTGTGCCTTCTGGGGCGTGCTGCGGGCCGGCGGGGTGATGGTCAACGTCGGCCTGGAAACCCCGGCCGACAGCCTCGACTACATCATTCGCGATGCCGAGGCCTCGGTGCTGATCACCACCTCGGAGAAATTCGCCAGCCTGGCGCCCGGCACCGCCGGGCTGAGCTACCTCAAGGCCATTGTATTGCTCGACGGCGAAGCCGACGCAGCCGATACCCACACGCTCGAAAGCCTGCTGGGGCAGGGCGCCGGCATTCCGCTGCCGTGCGGCAACCTTGACCTGGACCTGGCGGCGATCATCTACACCTCCGGCTCCACCGGCGCGCCCAAGGGCGTGATGCTCACCCACCGCAATATGCTCGCGGCGCTCAACTCGTTGCACACCTACCTGGGCTACCAGGCCAGCGACAATGTGCTGTGCTCGCTACCGCTGTCGTTCGACTACGGCCTGTACCAGATGATCATGGCCCTGAGCGCCGGGGCCACGCTGGTGCTGGAGAAGGAGTTCACCTGGCCGATCTTCCTGATCAAGAAGATCCGCCAGTACCAGGTCACGGTGATCCCGTTCGTGCCGACCATGCTCATGCTCCTGCACGAGTATGCGCACAAGCGCGAGGCGACCTTCCCGCAGGTACGCATGGTCACCAACACCGGCGCGGCCTTGAAGGCCAACCATATTGCGCAGATGAAGGGCCTGTTCCCCCAGGCGCTGATCTTCTCGATGTACGGCCTGACCGAGTGCAAGCGCTGCACCTACCTGCCGCCCGAGGACATCGACGACAAGCCGGGCAGTGTCGGCATCGCCATCCCCAACACCGAGCTGTGGCTGGTGGACGATGAGGGCCGGCGCATCGACACGCCGCATCAGGTCGGCCAGCTGGTGATTCGCGGCGCCACGGTGATGGCCGGCTATTGGCGCAACCCCCAGGCCACCGCGCAAAAACTCAAGCCGGGGCCGTACCCGGGGGAAAGCGTGCTGTACACCGGCGACTATTGCAGCCTCGACCAGGATGGCTACCTGTACTTCCAGGGGCGCATGGACCACATGATCAAGTCGCGCGGCATGAAGGTCAGCCCCAGCGAGGTCGAGAGCTTTCTGTATGCCATCGACGGTGTCGAAGCGGCGGCGGTGGTCGGTATCGAACATGCTTCGGTCGGCGAGGGGCTATGGGCGTTCGTCACCTTGGGCCAAGGTGTCAGCCTGAGTGCCGAGCACTTGCTCGAACGTTGCCGCCATGGCCTTGAAGCGCACAAGGTGCCGCTGTCGATCAGCATCGAGGGCAACCTGCCGCGCACCGCCAATGGCAAGTTCGACTTGCAGCAACTGCAACAGACAGCGCGCCATGCGCAACTGGCCGTGGCCGGTTGAGTGGCGCTTTTTTATCGGTGATTCAGGCATACAGGATGTGCGGATATGAGTCTGGGCAACAGAGGTCGCGAGCAATCGCTGGACGTCAACGGCAACCATTTCGCCTTGCGCATCTGGGGCAATGAGCGCGGCCACCCGGTGCTCGCCGTGCATGGCTGGCTGGACAACGCAGCGTCGTTCGAACGGATCGCGCCGCTGCTCGAGGACTGCTTTGTGGTCGCCCCGGACCTGGCCGGTCACGGCCGCTCCGAGCACCGTCGGGGTGACAGCGGCTATTACCTGTGGGAACACGCCGACGACATGAACGCCCTGGTCGAGTGCCTGGGCTGGAAGCGTTTTTCGGTCCTGGGGCACTCCATGGGCACCGGGGTTGCATCGATTCTGGCGGCGATGAACAAGTCGATCGACAGCATGGTGTTCATCGACGGCATGGGCGCGCCCTTTACCATTGCCGAAGAAGACACCGTCGAGCACCTGAAAAAATCCCAGCGCCTGCTGCGCCTGGCCTTGCGTACCCGCTTGCATGGGTTTTCAGCGCCGCAATCGGCACAGTTTGGCAGCCTTGAAGCGGCCATCGGCGAGCGGCGCAACAGCATCGACGGCACCCTGTGCGCCGAGGGCGCGCGGCTGCTGGCCATGCGCGACCTGCTCAGTGTCGGCGACGGTTACCGCTGGCGCCACGACCCACGCCTGGTGCTGCCTGAGCCTATGCAACTGACCGAGCGCCAGGCCTGCGACTTTTTGCGCCAGATCAGCTGCCCGCTGCACCTGCTGCTAGGGCGCCAGGGGCTGTTTGCCGGTGCCCAGTTCGATAAAAGAAAAAACGCCTTGCCCTGGGCCACCCAGGTGCACTGGCATGAGGGCGGCCATCATTTTCACCTGGAGGAACCCGGCACGGCCTTGATCGCGCAGATCAACGCCGCGCTGCTTCAGCGTGAACCCGGGCCGCGGCAACGATTAGTCAATGAGTAATGGAGTACACCCGTGAAAGAGTTCTGGATTGCACCGTCGATTCTGGCGGCCGATTTCGCCCGCCTCGGCGCTGAAGCCGAGCAGGTACTGGCCGCCGGTGCCGATGTCATCCATATCGATGTGATGGATAACCACTATGTGCCCAACCTGACCATGGGCCCGCAGTTCTGCAAGGCCCTGCGCAGCCACGGGATCACCGCGCCGATTGACGTGCACCTGATGGTGACGCCGGTGGATGCGATGATCCAGGCCTTTGCCGAAGCCGGCGCCGACTACATCTCGATTCACCCCGAGGCGACCCTGCACCTGGACCGCTCGCTGCAACTGATCAAGGACCTGGGCTGCAAGGCGGGCCTGGTGTTCAACCCGGCCAGCGGCCTGGACGCCGCGCAATACGTGCTCGACAAGCTCGACCTGATACTGCTGATGTCGGTCAACCCGGGCTTTGGCGGACAGAAGTTCATCCCTGCGGTATTGCCCAAGATTGCCGCAGCGCGCAAGCTTATCGACGACAGTGGCCGGGCGATCCGTCTGGAGGTGGACGGCGGCATCAACCTTGACACCATCGGCCAGGTGGCCGCCGCCGGCGCCGACATGTTCGTGGCCGGCACGGCGATTTTCGCCCAGGGCGATTACCGCGCCAGCATCGAGGCCTTGCGCCGCGAGATTGCCCACGCTTTGCCCAACCGCCACTGATAGGCGGTCTTTCCAACGATTCTCGCGAATCCAGTACGAGTTACCTGTCCTTGCACACTACAACCCTAATCAAGGCCTTGCTGCGTCAGCCGACAACGCATACGCCGGTCTGGCTGATGCGCCAGGCCGGGCGCTACCTGCCCGAGTACCGCGAGCTGCGGGCCCGGGCCGGGTCGTTCCTGAGCCTGGTGAAAACCCCGGACTACGCCACCGAAGCCACCTTGCAACCCTTGCGGCGTTTCAACCTGGATGCGGCCATCGTCTTTTCCGACATCCTCAGCGTGCCCGATGCCATGGGCCTGGGCCTGTATTTCGGCCATGGCGAAGGCCCGCGCTTTCGCCATCCGCTGCGTGACGAGCGGGCCATCAAGCGCCTGCGCGTGCCCGAGCCCGAAGCGCTGGACTACCTGTACCAGGCGGTGGCCCAGAGCCGCCGGGAGCTTGACCCCAAGGTGGCACTGCTCGGCTTTGCCGGCAGCCCCTGGACCCTGGCCTGCTACATGGTCGAAGGCGGCCCGCCGGGCGATTTCCAGCTGATCAAGAAGATGCTCTACCGCCGCCCGGAGCTGCTCCAGCGCATTCTCCAGGTCACCAGCCAGGCGGTGGCGGCCAGCCTCAATGCGCAGATCGAATCCGGTGCCCAGGCGCTGATGATCTTCGACACCTGGGGCGGGGTGCTGGCCGACGGCGCCTACCAGCGGTTTTCGCTGTTCTACATGCGCGAGGTGCTGGCGCGCCTGCACAAGACCCACCACGGCCAGCGCGTACCGTCGATCATCTACACCAAGGGCGGCAGCCCGTGGCTGGCGGAGATGGCCGACAGCGGCGCCGATGCCCTGAGCCTGGACTGGACCTGCGACCTGGGCATGGCCCGGCAACTGGTGGGTAACAGTGTTGCCCTGCAGGGCAACCTCGACCCCAGCGTGTTGCTGGGTGATGAGGCCTGTATCCGCCATGAAGTGCAGCGTACCCTGCAGGCCTTCGGGCCGCCCGCTGCGGGCTTTGGCCATGTGTTCAACCTGGGCCACGGGATTTCCCCGGCGACCTCGCCCGAGGCGGTGGCCACGCTGGTCAATGCCGTGCATGAACTGAGCCGTGTGCGCGGAGGTGCCTATGCTTGACCCGACCTTCGACTTCGACCGGATGCTGTGCTTCTCGCTGTACTCGACGGCCAACGCCATGGTTCGCGACTACGCCGAGCCGCTGAAAAAGCGCGGCGTAACCTACCCGCAACTGCTGGTGATGGCCGGCCTGTGGGGCCAGGACGATGTCTCGATCAGCGCCCTGAGCGAGCTGACCCTGTTCGACCTTGGCACCCTGACGCCGATCGTCAAACGCCTGGCCGACAACGGCTTCATCACCGTGTACCTCGACCCCAACGACCGTCGCCGGCGCAACCTGTTGCTGACCGACAAGGGCCGTGAGCTCAAGGCCGAGGCGGCGCAGGTGTTCAGCAACATGGCCTGCAAGATCGACCTGGGAGAGGGTGAGGTGGAGCAGGTGCTGGATGTTTGCCACCGGATCAGGGCGCGTTTGCGCTGAGCCCGCCGCGCGGGGCAAGTCCGCTTGCCCCGCGAAAGGGGATTGTGCAATCACTCCAGCATCATGATAATGAGAGTAATTACCATTAATGTGTGATCACCCTCGTGCCGAGCTCTGTCGACTCCAAGGCTATCGTCGCCCACCTCTACAGTGACCATCACCGCTGGCTGCGTGCCTGGCTGTACCGGCGGCTGAACTGCCCGGACGATGCCGCGGACCTGGCCCAGGACACCTTTGTGCGGGCCATGACCAGTAGCGCCTTGCCCGCCCTTGACCAGCCGCGGGCGTTTCTCGCCACTGTCGCCCGCCGCCTGCTGAGCAATCTGTTCCGCCGCCGGGCGCTGGAGCAGGCCTACCTCGACGAGCTGGCGAGCCTGCCCGAGCAGTGCATGCCTTCGGCTGAAGACGTGCTGCTGGTGCGCGAAGCCCTGGCTGAAATCGATCGCCTGCTTGACGGCCTGCCGCCGCGGGTGCGCCATGGGTTCATCCTGCATCGTCTCGAAGGCCTGAGCCAGCCGGCCATCGCCGAGCACCTGGGGGTGTCGCTGGCGACGGTCGAGCGTGACCTGCGCCGGGCCTTCCTGCATTGCCTGGGCGCCAGGCCAGAATGAGCAGCACACCACTGGACCGCGCTACCCACGAAGCGGTGGACTGGCTGCTCAAGCTGGAGAATGCCCCGGCCGGCAGCCCGTTGCTGCTGGCCTTCAACACCTGGCTCAAGCAATCGCCCGGCCATCAGGCCGCCTGGCAGCGGGTCAACGCTTTGCTCGGCGAACCCCTGGCCGACCTGCAGCAGGCCGAGCAGCGTAGCCCCGGCCAGTTGGCCATGGCCAGCCGCAGCCTGCGCGCCTTGCCGTCGCCGTCGCGGCGCAAGGCCCTGGGCGGCGGCCTGGCGATGCTGTTGCTGGGTTTGGGCGCCGGCGCGCTCGGCAACCGCATGACGCCACTGGGCGATCTGCTCGCCGACCTGCGCACCGGCACCGGCGAGCGGCGTACCTTCACCCTGGCCGATGGCTCGCGGCTGTGCCTGAATGCGCGCAGCGCGGTGGATGTGCGCTTCAGCGCCGGGCAACGGCTGGTGCTGCTGCGCGACGGCGAGCTGCAAGCCGAGGTTGCTGCAGAGCCGGGCCGGCCCTTTGTCGTCGCCACCCGCGAAGGCCAGGTGCAGGCCCTGGGCACGCGCTTCAGTGTGCGCCAGGAACAACAACAGAGCCTGGTCTCGGTGCAGCAGCACAGCGTGCTGCTCAGAAGCGGCAGTGCGCCCGCCTTGCGTGTGGAGGAGGGCCAGGCCTTTCGTTTCGATGGCCACGCCAGCCAGCCGCTGGCCGCGTCGCTGCGTACCCGGACGAGCTGGACCGAGGGCCGCGTGGATGTGCGCGACGAACCCCTGGGCGAGCTGATCGAAGCCTTGCGCCCGTACCGCGCCGGGCTGCTGCGCATCAGCCCGCAGGCCGCGCAGGTGCGGGTCTATGGCAGCTTTCCGCTGGATGACAGCGAACGCACCTTGCGCTCCCTGGCCGAGACCTTGCCGATCCGGGTCGACAGCTTTGGCGGCTGGTTGACTCGCATCGATGTGATCTAAATAAAAATAATTGCGATTTCCTTGAGGGGGTTTGTTGCGTGGCGTGTCCTCGTTATCGACAACAACTTTGAACGAGCCAACCCCTCCATGCCCGACTCCATGATCCGTCCCAGCCTGCTGGCCCTTGCCATCGCCCTGGGCAGCAGCGCGCCACTGTACGCCGTGGCGCAAACCGACAGCCGCGTCAGCGCCAGCCAGCGCTTCGATATCCCGGCCGGCGACCTGGGCGAAGCCCTGAGCCGCATCGCCCGTCAGTCTGGGCGGGTGCTGTCGGTCAAGCCTGCGCTGCTGCAAGGCAAGCGCTCGGCGGCGGTCAGCGGCCAGTTCACGCCCGAGCAAGCGGCCAGCCAGGCCCTCAATGGCAGCGGCCTCAACCTCAATATCACCGCCGGCGGCACCTGGAGCCTGGTGCCGGCCGAGCACAGCGGGGCGCTGGAGCTGGGCCTGACCCAGATCGTCTCCAACGCCAGTGAAGACGCCTGGGGCCCGGTGCAGGGCTATGTGGCCAAACGCACCGGTACCGCGACCAAAACCGACACCTCGGTGCTGGAAGTGCCGCAGACCATCAACGTCATCACCCAGGATGAAATCTCGGCGCTGGGTTCGCAGACCGTTACCCAGGCCCTGCGCTACACCCCGGGCATTACCGGTGGCGGCTTCTCCGACCGGGTGGGGATTTTCGACGAACCGACCTCCCGCGGCTTCAGCCCGACGCCGCTGTACCTGGACGGCCTGCACCTGCCGTATGGCGGTGGCAGTACCGGTGGCGCCCTGCAGATCGACCCCTACGCGCTGGAGCGCATCGAGGTGATGAAGGGCCCGGCCTCGGTACTCTACGGCCAGAACCAGCCAGGCGGGCTGGTCAACATGGTCTCCAAGCGCCCGACCGCGACGCCGCTGCATGAGGTCAAGCTTGGCGGCGGCAGCCAGGACCGCCGCTATGGCGCCTTCGACTTCGCCGGCCCGGTGGATGACCAGGGCGAGTACCAGTACCGGGTCACCGGCATGGGCCTGGATAAGAACGGCGAAATCGACTACGTCGAACAGCAGCGCTACATGATCGCCCCGAGCCTGACCTGGAGCCCCAACGAGCAGACCCGCCTGACCGTCTACGGCCATTACCAGCGCGACAACGGCGTACCCGAAGCCCAGGGGTTGCCGGCGGTGGGTACGGTGTTCGCCAGCGCCAACGGGCGGATCAAGCGCAGCCGCTTCATCGGTGAACCGGGGGTCAACGCCTACGATCGCGAGCAGTACACCTTCGGCTACGAAGTCAGCCATGAGCTGGACGATGTCTGGACCCTCAAGCAGAACACCCGCTACGCCTACGTCGATGACAAGTTTCGGGCGCCACTGCACGGCTACGCTTTCGTGCCCAACCCGGTCACCGGCGCCGACGACCAGAGCGCCATGACCCGCTTTGGCGTCGACTGGGCCCAGCGCAACAAGGTGTTCGGCATCGATAACATGGCCCAGGCCAAGTTCAACACCTTCGACCTCGCCCACACCCTGTTGATCGGTGTCGATTACTACCACTCCAACTCCCGATTCCTCGGCCTGTACGACCGCAATCCGCCGATCATCGACCTCTACAACCCGGTGTACGGCAAGCCTATGAACTTCGGCCAGCCGTTCAAATGGGACCGCACCATCAACCAGACCGGCCTGTACGTGCAGGATCAGCTCAAATGGGATAACTGGTTCCTGACCCTCGGTGGTCGCTATGACTGGGCCGAGGCCGATAACAAGGAGCCGCTCGCTGGCACCCATACCACTGTCAAGGACGAGAAATTCACCGGCCGCGCCGGCCTGGGCTA
This sequence comes from Pseudomonas sp. NPDC087612, assembly GCF_044743505.1. Classification (NCBI taxonomy): domain Bacteria; kingdom Pseudomonadati; phylum Pseudomonadota; class Gammaproteobacteria; order Pseudomonadales; family Pseudomonadaceae; genus Pseudomonas; species Pseudomonas sp. NPDC087612. The sequence goes on along the minus strand of NZ_JBIUWO010000001.1, from coordinate 101,293 downwards.
CGCCTTCGACAATGGCGTCACGCCTTACCTCAGCTACTCCGAATCATTCCTGCCGCTGGCCGGCGCCGACTACGCCGGCAAAGCGTTCGAGCCGTCCACCGGCAAGCAGGTCGAGGCCGGTATCAAGTACCAGCCGCCTGGCCAGGACAGCTTCATCCAGCTCTCGGTGTACGAGATCAAGCAGCAGAACATCCTCACCGCCGATGTCAGCAACCCCGGCTTCAACAGCCAGGTCGGCGAGCTGCGTTCACGCGGTGTCGAGCTTGAGGGCAAGGCCAGCCTCAGCGACAACCTCGGCCTGATCGCCTCGGTGTCGCGCAACGACGTGGTCTACACCAAGGACAACGACGGCCGCGAAGGCCGTCATCCGTCCGGCACGCCGCCGATGACCGCAGCGCTGTGGCTGGATTACCACTTCACCGGCGACACGAAGGTCGCTGGCCTCGGCATGGGCCTGGGCGCGCGTTATGTGCGCGGTAGCGACGGTACCGATTTTGCCGACGGGCATTTCAGCATCCCGTCCTACACCGTGTACGACGCCATGCTCTCCTACGACCTGCAGCAATCGCCGCTGCGCCTGAAGGGCGTGAAGGTGCAGATGAACCTGCAGAACCTCGAAGACAAGACCTACGTCAGCCGCTGCACCAGTGACGTGGACTGCTACTACGGCGAAGGGCGGACCATCACCACCGACCTGACCTACAACTGGTAAGCCTTCAGGTATCGCGCAACAAGTCATGGGCATCCAGCAGCCGGTAGGCAATCTCCGGCTGCTTCTCCAACGCCCGGCGAATCGCCGCCGGAATGTTCTGCCGGGTCTTGCGGCACAAGCCCGGCAGGTCTTCGATCTGGATGCTGATGCCGCGCATGGTCCGCACCTCGTTGAAGCTCGGGGTGATCTGCAGCCGAATCCCCAACTGCTCATACAAGCGCCGCTGCATGTGCTCCAGGTCGTCCAGGCTCTGCAGGTTTTCCAGGCGTTCGAGCAGGCGCCTTTCTTCCTGGCGCGTCAGCAGCAGGATGCGTGGGTCCTGCAGCGTCTCGCGGCCGCAGTCGCAAGCGCCGGGCGGGCAGGGGGTGCGGGTGGGCAGGGTGGCGTTCATGCCTTGCAGCATAGCGAGGCTGTTGGCTTTTTGCCTATTGGCCCGTTACCAATCGCCGCCGTACTGAACAGTCTTAACCTGGTATTTACTCAGTTTGTCGTCGTAGGCGACAGGAAAGGCCGGCTCCCAGTCGGCGACGCACATGTCTGCTGATACAGGTCTGTCTGCGAACAGCACAATGTTCACCCCACCTGCTTCCTGCGAAGAGCTGAACTTGATGCCGTCGAATTGCTCTTCGTGCTTGTAATTGAGGTATTCGGCCATCGCCTGGGTGACGATGTACTGGGTGCTTTCCTGGCGCACCGGGCGAGCAATCAGGCGATGCAGGTCGTTGAGCATGGCTTGATGAATGCGCCGCTCTTCGTAGTTGTCGCTGTAATAGCTGATACGTTGTTGCTCGCGGGGCCGGTCGAGGCCAGTGAAGTCGAACAACTTGAGCTGGCGCGTGGTTCTGAACCGGGCCACGGCAATGTGATCACCCACTGAAGGGCGTACTTCGGCAATGCTGGTAGCGATGTTCGTTGCCGCGTAAAACAACGAGATACCCGAACAGTTCATGCGATTGTGACCTGCTTTATGTTTGGGTGGTGCCCCCAAATGTTGGCCGGGGTCTGCCTGGAAATTGTAGAAGTCTTCAACGTGGTCAAAGCGGCGGGCGCGGAACAAAATCTCACCCGGTTGGAGCTGCGCGATGGCGGCGGGCTTTCGATCAAACAGCGATTGCCGAACGGCTTGGGCTGCCTCTCTGAACAATGATTCGAAAAATGTCTGTGCGCGGTCGTTGAAAAAGCGCTGGCGATGGGTCAACTCATCGGCGATGGTTTGCCAGTGGTTTGCCAAGAACTGCCTTGTATCAAAGGCGTTGTCCAGTTCGCCGGGAATTCTGCAGTACAGCGTACCGGCCTGGAAGACGCTGTCATCGAGCATGATCAGTCGCGAGGCTATTTCCTCAGTGAGACGAGTGTCAGGGCAGGCGATGACCTCCTGGACCACGCGCGCTAACGATTGCCCAGGTTCAGCAATGTTTCTGTCGGCATGGGCGAAGCGTTCAGGAATAATGCGCAACAAGCTGGTTACCAACGTCTGCACGCGAACTACAGGGTGATCGGAACCTTGGCATACCCTGCATTGTTTGATGGAACGATTGCTGAACATTTTTTTAAGCGCAGCGTCGTCCAGGCAGTCGGTACAGACGTAACCGCCAGCGTCATCGTCTTCCAAAAGCGCTGATAATCGGGTGCGTTTCAAGGCGTTTTTCTCGTGAATGGCCGACGGTAAGGCTTGCCCATTGAGGGCATCGGTTGGCCGATTAAAATCGCCAAGAGTAGCAAATTGCCTGTTTTTTGCCGACGACATGCTTGCCTTAAATTCGAGTCTGTAAAGGAGTGAGGCCCATGCTAGGGCAACAACTGCAACTGCAAAGCGTATTGACCGGGCGCGCCGTGCCTTTTACCCGTCCGGGCTCATCCAGTGCCATCGCCAAGATGCCGCGTGACGGCGAGGTCGCGGTCACCGAACTGGGCCTGGTTGGCGACGAGCAGGGCGACTTGCGCGTGCATGGCGGGGTCGAAAAGGCCATCCACCATTACCCCCGCGAACACTATGCCGCCTGGGCTGCAGAGCTGGGCGAGCATCCGCTGCTGCAGGCTCCGGGCGCCTTCGGCGAAAACTTAAGCACCTGCGGCTGGACCGAGCAAGCCGTGTGCCTGGGCGACCGCTTTCGCGCTGGCAGCGCGCTGCTGGAGATTTCCCAGGGGCGCATGCCGTGCTGGAAACTCAATGACCGCTTCGGGGTAAAAGACATGTCGTTGCGGGTCCAGCAAAGCGGCCGTACCGGCTGGTACTACCGGGTGCTGGAAGAAGGCATATTGGCTGCCGGCATGAACATCGAGCTGATCGAACGGCCGCATCCGCAGTGGTCGGTAGCGCGCTTGTCGTCGGTGCTGTTCGACAGGCAGGTCGACCTCGAAGTGATTCGCCAGTGCCTGGAACTGCCGTTGGCGGCTTCCTGGCGCCGGACCCTGTCACGACGTTTGGAAAAGGCCGAAGTCGAGGACTGGGCGCCGCGTTTGCAGGGGCCTGGCGTCGAAGTGCAGGGGTGAGAAACATTGCAAACCGGGGACACGGTTTACAGGTCTTGCCTTAGCCGAAGAAACAGGATCAATCCTTCCTCAATGTCAGATTAATCTCAACTCTGACGGTCGCAATTGCGACTAGGATCGATAGCCCTTGCCATCGACCCAGGTTGGTCCTTCCATGTCGCCTTCAGAGACCGTGACCCGCAAACCTGACCAAACAACAGGCAGGAGCAATACGCTGGCAATCATCGCTGGGATGGGCGCCAATATTTGGTTAGGGGGCTCGGCGCTGTACTGGAAGGCGCTGCGGGAGGTTTCACCCTCGGTGCTCGTTGCTTACCGGGTGTTGCTCTCGCTGGCTGTGTTGATGCTGGCGCTGGTGCTGCTGGGTAAGCTGGGTGCGCTCTACCGGAATTTAACGCTGAACAGCGTAGTCGTTCACGGGGTGGCTGCATTGCTCCTGGCGACGAACTGGGGCTTATTTATTTACGCCTCTATTCAGGGTTTTGTCCTGGAGTCTGGTCTGGGGTATTTGATTGCTCCTTGCATCACGGTCGCAGCCAGCGTGCTGATGCTGAGTGAGCGTTTGAGCAGCCTGCACACAGTCGCTTTCGTTCTGATTGGCATCGCACTGGCCTATTTGGCGGTGTACGCACAGGGGCTGAATCATGGCATCTATCTGGCGATAGCGCTTACGTGGGGCGGGTATGTGTGTTTGAAGAAGGTATCGACGATTGATGCCTTATGCGCAACTACACTGGAAACTTTGCTGTTATCGCTGGTTTGCCTGGTAGCACTGCTTTTTACTTCATGGGAGATGGCGTTGCCCGTGACGATGCCCACGTCGATGTCGATTGTCCTGCTGTTTGCCGGGCTGGTATCGGTGGTGCCGTTACTTCTGATCGCGTTTTCGGCCAGACGCCTGGCGTTGACGACAATGAGTACATTCCAGTTTCTTTTACCGACTACTCAGTTCGTACTGGCTGTAGTTGTATATAAACAGTCGATCAACATGACCGTTGCGACAGTCATATCGTTTGTCTGGTTATTGTTAGCGCTGCTCGTGGCCTTGCCGGCAATGAAAAACATGCTTCGCCAGTAAACCAAACCGGCTCCAACGAATCTCGAAGGAACCAGTTCAATCAACAATCAGGCAGCCGTACCCAGCTTCTTCACCACCTGACCCTTGGCAGCCTGCTTGCGGCAAGCTTCACCAAAGGCCTGGAACATCTTCACCGAGTCGGGGTTTTTCGCCGCTTGCCATTCCGGGTGCCATTGCACCGCGAAGAGGAACGGCGACAGGCTCGGGGCGTGGATGGCTTCGACCAGGCCGTCTTCGGCACGGGCCAGGGGTTCGATGCCTTCGCCGAGGTTTTTCAGGCCCTGGCCGTGCAGCGAGTTGACGCGGATTTCATCGCTCTGCAGCAACTTTTGCAGCCAGCTGCCTTGCTCCAGTTTGACGCTGTGAACCGCGCTGTACTGGACATCGACCGGATCGTCCGGGTTTTCCCGGTGGTCGTTGAAGCCTGGCTCGGCGTAGACCTTCTGGTAGATGTCACCACCCAGCGCCACGTTGATTTCCTGCATGCCACGGCAGATGCCGAAGATCGGCAGGCCACGGGCGATAGCCAGTTGCACCAGCGGCAGGTCGAACAGGTCGCGGTCGCGGTCCTGGGCCTTGCCCGGGGTTTCGTTCTCCTGGCCGTACAGGGCCGGGTCGATGTTGCTGCCGGCGCCGGTCAGGTAAACACCGTCGGCCATGTCCAGGTAGGCTTCGAGGTCGTCAGTACCGCAGCAGGTCGGCACCAGCACCGGTACACAGCCGGCGTGTTCAACCAGCGGTACGATGTATTTGTGGGTCATTACCTGATAGTCGTGGCCTTTGCGCTCCTGGGAGCCCATGGTCATCAGCACGACGGGTTTGCGAAGGGTTTGATTCTTATTGCCAATGTTGCTGTTGGGCATATGTCACCTTGGGACAGGCGCAGCCTGTCATTATTGTGCAGGCGCGCTGCTGGAACCTTTGCGCTGCCTGAGGTTTCGAGCACTGCCGGTACGCCAAGCAAGGGGCTGTATCCGGTCGAAACCTGTCATATAGCTTGCCAGAGCCGTGTAATATGTCAAACGACTTCAGATTGCACGGGCGAAGCTTGAGATTGCCTGGATGCAATTATCAGCCTGCAGCCCCCGATAACCGGCAAGGCGTCTGCTACGGCCAGTTCATTATATTTAACAAGCGTCCGGTGTATGGCCGAACCAGCGCCTGCGCGGCTTTGCTGCATCGCGCGGTTTCTCTTAAGCTGGCTGTCACCGATGACTACCAGCCTGAACCATGCCCACTCCAAGACCGTCCCTGACCCTGACCCTGTTGCAAGCCCGCGAAGCCGCCATGGCCTTCTTCCGGCCCTTGCTCAACGCCCATGGCCTGACCGAACAACAGTGGCGGGTGATCCGCATCCTGCGCCAGCAAGGCGAACTGGAAAGCCACCAACTGGCCGAGCAGGCCTGCATCCTCAAGCCGAGCATGACCGGCGTGCTGGCGCGCCTGGAGCGTGACGGCCTGGTGCGGCGCAAGAAGTCGACCCAGGACCAGCGCCGGGTGTTCGTCGGCCTGACCGAACAGGGCCAGCAATGCTTCGTCGACATGAGCGAAGACATGGAACACAACTACCAGCGCATCCTTGAGCAATTCGGCGAAGACAAACTGCACGAGCTGCTGGGCCTGCTCAACTGCCTGAAGAACATCAAGCCCTGAGCGCCGTTTTGGCGCACTGGCCGCTGGCTACCTATACTGTGCCTATCCGCAACAGTGTGCCGTCGTTGACCGGAGCGCGGCGTCTCTGTTCCCGTGGTCGTGACTTTCTGAAGTAGCAGGACGCGAGTCGTCAATTGATAACGCTACAAAGGGGTTGGATCATGGATATTGTCAGTCTGATTATTCAGATTGTTGCCGGTGTGGTGGGCGGCAACGCAGCCGGTATGAGTAAACAAAGCATGGGCCCGTTACTCAACTCGATCTTCGGTGGAGTGGGTGGGGTGATTGTCGGGCAGATACTCGCAGCCTTTACCGGTGAACCCGGTGCGGCGGTGGCCGCGGGCGGTTCGCTGGACCTGCCGGCACTGATCAGCAGTATTGTCGGCGGCGGTGCAGGGGGCGCGGTGCTCACCTTCATCGCCGGCCTGATCAAATCAAAAATGCACCCGCAGTAAGCCTTGCCAGGCCTGCCCCTGATTGCAGCAGGGGCGGGCCTGTTCAGAAGTACTTCAGCCAACCGATATCGCGGCGCCGGGCCTTGAGCGCGGCGAACCAGCGCACCGGCGGATAGAGCGCAACGCTCAAGGCCATCGCCGTCAGCCATACCGACCAGACCCCGTCGAAACCAAAGTAGCTGCCCTGGTTCAGGCCAAAGCAGGCGACGCCGATCAGGTACAGCACTTTCAGTGCGTACAGGTGCAGCAGGTAGAAGAACATCGGCGCGGCACCGAATACGCTCAGCACCCGGATCGCACGGCTGCCTTGCAGGTGCTCGAACCTGCGCAGCAGCAACAGGCCGACGCCCAGGGTCAGGGCCAGGAACAGCAGCGATGGCGGGTATTTGGTGATGTTGAAAAAGCTCATCAGCGTGCGCAACGTGGTTTCGCCAACCTGCCACCGGGCTTCGCCGTAACCGTTGAGCAATCGCAGCAGCAGGAAGCCGGCGAGGGCACCGAGGCCGGTCAGCAGCAACGTGCGCTGACGTGCCTGCGCATCTGCACCTTGGGCAAACCAGGGGCCCATGGCATAGCCCAGGGCAATTACGCCGATCCATGGCAGCAACGGGTACGAGGTACGCAGGCGCAAGTTGTCGGCTACCTCGATCCAGCCACGGTCATGCAGGATCGCCCAAGGGACATGCAGCGCCGAGCCCGCAGCGAAGTGCAGCGGGTCGAGCAGGTTGTGCCCGGCGACGATCAGCACGCCGATTACCACCAGCAGCGGGCGCGGCAGCCACACCAGGCCGGCCAGGGCGATCATGCTCAAGCCAATGGCCCAGATCACCTGCAGGTAGATCACCTTGGGCGGCAGTTCCAGGGTCCAGGCCAGGCTGACCAGGGTGAACTCCAGCAGCACCAGGACCAGGCCACGCTTGAACAGGAAGGCCGAAACCGCAGCCTTGCCCTGGTGCTTTTCGCCATACAGGTAAGCCGACAAACCGGTCAGCAGGACAAACACCGGCGCACACAGGTGGGCGAGGGTACGGCTGAGGAACAGCCAGGGGTCGGTGCTGGCGACATCCATCGGGTCGCTGACCTGGCGGTGCAGAAAGAAGGTTTCGCGTACATGGTCAAGGAGCATGAAGACAATGACCAGGCCGCGCAGGGCGTCGATGCAAAGCAGGCGGTGGGTGGCGGGTGGCATGGGTGAGGTGGCGGTCGCTGAGTGATTGGGTGATGCGTTATAACATAACTAGTATTTCTCGCAAGCAAACCAGGGCTGCTACGCAGCCCATCGCCGGCAAGGCCGGCTCCCACAGATCCTCAGTGCTGCAGAGATCTCTGTGGGAGCTGGCTTTGCCAGCGATGCAAGGCGAAGCCTTGCCCAAAGGCCTCAGTGCAGTATCTGCGCCAGAAAGCCCTTGGCCCGCGCACTCTGCGGGTTACTGAAGAACGTCTCGGGCGCTGCGTCTTCAATGATCTGCCCGCCATCGAGAAACAGCACCCGCTCGGCCACCTGGCGGGCGAAGCCCATTTCATGGGTAACGCAGAGCATGGTCATGCCGGTATCGGCCAGTTTCACCAGCACATCCAGCACTTCGGCGACCATCTCCGGGTCCAGCGCCGAGGTCGGTTCGTCGAACAGCATGATCTTCGGCTTCATGCACAGCGCCCGGGCGATCGCCACCCGTTGTTGCTGGCCGCCAGACAACTGGCTGGGGTATTTGCCGGCCTGGCTTTCGATCCCGACCTTGTTCAGGTAAAAGCGCGCGCGGTCTTCGGCCTCCTTGCGCGACAGGCCGCGCACGCTCATCGGCGCCAGGGTGCAGTTGTCGAGCACGCTCATGTGCGGGAACAGGTTGAAATGCTGGAACACCATGCCGATTTCGCTGCGCACCTCGGCGGCCTGGCGGGTGGTCAGGGCAAGATCGGTGTCGTTGACGCGGATGTTGCCCTGTTCGGCGATTTCCAGGCGGTTGATGCAGCGGATCAGCGTCGATTTGCCCGAACCGGAAGGGCCGCACAAGACGATACGCTCGCCCTCGCGCACCTGCAGGTTGATGTCGCGCAGCACATGGAAGGCGCCGTAGTGCTTGTTCAGGCCCTCGATGGTCACCACGACCTTGCGCGGGTCGGCGGCAAGGGCAGGGGTTGGGGTAGCAAGGCTCAGTGAAGCGGTCATGTTGTTATTCTCCCGCGATCAGTTGAAGCGGTCCGCGCGGTACGGCGCAGGGTCGGTAAAGGGTGTTTCGCCGGTGATCATTTGCGCCAGCAGGCGGCCGGTCACCGGGCCCAGGGTCAGGCCGTGGTGGGCATGGCCGAAGTTGAACCACAGGCCCTTGTGGCGCGCGGCCGGGCCGATTACCGGGCGCATGTCCGGCAGGCACGGGCGGCGGCCCAGCCAGGGTTCGGCATCGATCCGCTCGCCCAGCGGGAAGACCTTGCGCGCCAACGCTTCGCAGCGCTGCAACTGGATCTGGTTGGCGGCATCGCTGCTGGCGGCGAACTCGATGCCGGTGGTCAGGCGGATGCCCATGGCCATCGGCGCCAGCACGTAACCGCCCTGGGCATCGCAGATCGAATGCTTGAGCTCGGCGCCGTCACGGGCACGATAGTGCATGTGGTAGCCGCGCTTGATTTCCAGCGGAATGCGATAACCCAGCGGCTTGAACAGCTCGGCCGACTGCGGACCGAGGGCGATCACCACTTCCGGCGCGCTGATCGGCCCCTGGCGGCTATCGACCTGCCAGTCGCTGCCGATCTGGCGCAGGGTGCGGGCATCGCCGTGGATGAACTGGCCGCCACGCTGGACGAACAGCGCCGCATAGCCGCGGGTCAGGCCGCCGGGGTTGCTGACGGTCTTGGGGTCGAGCCAGTGAATACCGCCGACCACCTTGTCGCTGAGGTCCACTTCGCGCGCGTGCAGTTGCTGGCGGTCGAGAATTTCGTACTTCAAGCCATAAGCTTTCAGGGCATGGGCGTCGGCCACGGCTTTGCGGTAGGCCTCTTCATTGCGGTACACCTCGATCCAGCCGCTGGCCTTGACCAGCTCGCCGAGGCCTGCGGCATCGATCAGCGCGTCGTGTTCTTCGACACAGCGCTGCACCAGCGGCAGCATGGCCTGGGTGGCCACGGCAAGGCCGGCGGGCGAGGAGTTCTTCCAGTATTTGAACAGCCACGGGGCGATCCGCGGCAGGTGGGTGAAGCTGTAGCGCACGTCGGGTTGGCGGTTCAGGCCGTAACGCAACAGGCTCGACAGCTCATGGGGGAAGGCATAGGGGATGACGCTGGAGCGCTCGATCAGCCCGGCGTTGCCATGGCTGGTGCCGCTGCCGGGCTCTTCACGGTCGATCAGGATCACCTTGCGCCCGCGTGCCTGCAGGTGCAGGGCCGTGGACACGCCGACGATGCCGGCGCCCAGAACGATGGTTTGACAATGCATTGGAGCGGTCCTCACAAACAGGCGATCAGCGCAGGTGGCGGCCCAGGCGGGCTTCGATGTGTTTCAGGCTGCGCCGCACGATCTCGACGATCAGCAGGTAGAGCACGGCAGCCCACAGGTAGATCTGGAAGTCGAAACTGCGCGAGAACGCAAGCTTGGTCACGCCCATCAGGTCGTAGATGGTCACCAGCGAGGCAATCGCGCTGGCCTTGATCATCAGGATCAGTTCGTTGCCCAGCGGGCCGATGGCAACGATCAATGACTGCGGCAGGATCACTTTGAAGAAGGTGGTCGAGCGCTTCAGGCTCAGGGCCTTGGCGGCTTCGTACTGGCCGGGGGCGACCGCCAGCAGGCTGCCCCGAAAGATCTCCGCCTGGTAGGCGGCGGTGTTGAGGGTGAAGGCCAGCACCGTGCAGTACCAGGCATCGCGGAAGAACCACCACAGGCCAACCTCTTGCCAGAAGCCCTTGAGCGACCCCAGGCCGTAGTACAGCAAGAACAGCTGGGCCAGCAGCGGCGAGCCACGGAAGAAGTAGATGTAGCCGGCGCTCAGGCGTTGCAGCACCAGCTTGTCCGACAGCCGGGCCAGGGCCAGGAGCATGCCGAGCAGGGCGCCGAGGGTAAACGACAGTGCCACCAGCTTGCCGGTGACCAGCAGGCCGTCGATAAAACGCGGGCCGTAGCGTTCCAGCAGGTCGGGGTCGAGTACCAGCGCCAGCAGTTGTTCGAAGCTCATGTCCGTGCCCCCCGCAAATGGCGGCTGAAATACTGTTCGATGAAGCTGAACACCCGTCCCGACAGCGCCGAGAACAACAGGTAGCCAAGGCAGGCGACGCCGTAGAAGAACATCGGTTCCTTGGTCACGCTGACCGCGAGGTTGGTCTGGCGCATCAGGTCGACCAGGGAGATGGTCGAGACCAGTGAGGTGTCCTTGAGCAGCGACAGCCAGTTGTTCGACAGGCCCGGCAGGGCGATGCGTACCAGTTGCGGGAAGACCACCTTGCGAAAGGTCGTGGCCTTGCTCAAGCCCAGCGCCGCCGAGGCTTCGTACTGGCCCTTGGCGACGGTCTTGAACGCGGCCAGCCAGATCTCGCTGGAGAACGCGGCGAACACCAGGCTGAAGGCGATCATCGCCGCCAGGAAGGTGTTGATCAGCACTTCGCCTTCATAGCCCATGGCCAGGAGGATTTTCTGCGCGGCAATCTGGCAGCCGTAGTAGATGATCAGCAGCGTGAGCAGTTCCGGCAGGCCACGAAACACAGTAGAGAACACCGTCGCCGCAGCACGCGGGAAGCGCCTGGAGGAGCGGGCGGCGAGGGCCACGCCCAGGCCCAGCGGCAGGCCGATGGGCAGGCAGGCCAGGGCCAGGGAAATGGTCACCAGGGCGCCGGCCAGCAAAGCCTGGCCCCAGCCGCCGCTGGCGAAGGAAAGCAGTGACAGTTGTTCGAGCATGCTCAAACCCTCTCGCAAGACAGACACACAGCCCCGTGGGAGCCGGCCTTGCCGGCGATGGCATCGACACGCAGTCAGTCAGTGCGCGGCGTCTGCATCGCTGGCAAGGCCAGCTCCCACAGGTCCCTCACAGGACGTGAGATTTACTGATAGATATCGAAGTCGAAGTAGCGACTGGCGATCTTCTGGTAGGTGCCGTTGGCGACGATTTCGTCCAGGGCCTTGTTCAGGCGTTCGCGCAGCGCTTGGTCTTCCTTGCGCACAGCAATCGAGGCGTCGGCCTTGGTGCCGTTGACGTCGCCAAGGATCTTGCAGCAGTCCTTGCCGGCCTTGCCCAACCATTCGGTCAGCGGGAACTTGTCGGCAATCACCCCGTCCAGGCGCCCGGCGGCGAGGTCGGCGTTGGCTTCATCAAGGGTCGGGTAGAGTTTGACGTCGGCACCGGCCTTGCCATAGACGTCCTCGGCATAGATAGCCTGGGTCGAGGAGGATTGCGCGCCGACCGTGTAGCCTTTGAAGGTGGTCTGTGCGTCGGTGATGTCGCTGTCCTTGGCCACGGCCACCGACAACGGGGTCTTGTAGTAGTGGTTGGTGAAGGCGATCTTCTTGCGCCGCTCTTCGGTATCGATCATCGACGCCACCACGGCGTCGTACTTCTTGGCCATCAGGGCCGGGATGATGCCTTCCCAGTCCTGGGCCACCAGGGTGCATTCGACCTTCATCTGTTCGCACAGGGCGTGGCTGATGTCGACGTCGAAGCCATGAAGTTTGTTATCCGAATCAACGTAGTTGAACGGTGGGTAAGCGCCTTCGGTAGCGATCTTCAGGGTTTCGGCCTGGGCCAGGGTCGAGCCGGCGAGCAGCAGGGCGCAAGCCCCTGCGAAGCGGATAACAGGTTTCATGACACACCTCGATCTGTTGTTGTTTGCACTCTTGCTATTGTTTGCTCGTTGACGTGTAGCCAACGAATTCGTTGTGTAGAGCTGCAGTTGCTTCCAAGCGTTTTTCAACATCCGGTCCTAGCTTCTTGCAGACCTCGTTGACCATCAGGTGTACCCACGACAGCATCGTCGCGGTGGACTCCCAGAACAGATTGAATTCGGTGGGGATGCGAAACACCTCACTGGCGTTGGCATCGGCCCAGTCACAAAAAGTGTCGGTCACCAGGGTGACGGCAATGCCCGCGGCATGCGCCTTGCGGCACAGGTTCAGGGCATGGCGGGAATAGCGGCGGGCCTCGAACACCACGAGGGCGCAGTCGGCCGGGTCACTGAGCAGCACTTCGCCAAAATGCCCGGCACTGCCATCGACTACCTGCACGCCGTCGCGCAGGTATTGCAGCAGGTGCGCCATGCACTGGGCGATGCCGCGCTCGGTCTGAAAACCGGCGATAAACACCTTGCGCCGCTGCGCCAGCCGCTGGCTGACGGTATTCCAGGCCGGGGTGCGGCTGTATTCGTAAACCCGCACCAGGGCGCCGACCTCCTGCTCCAGGCTGCGTGCCAGGCCGGCGGCATCCTGGCCATGGCGTTGGCGAAATTCTTGCAGGCGATCACCGACCAGCCACGGGCCTTCGCCGAGGTCGTCCTTAAGATCGTGCTTGAGGGCCTTGAGGTGCTCGTAACCCAGCGAGCGGCAGAAGCGCCCGACACTCGACTCGCTGACGCCGATTTTCGCCGCCAGGCTTGCGGAGGTTTCGAACGGCAGGTCGGTGAGGTGGGCGAGCATGTAGCTGGCGATCTTGCGCCCCGACGCCGCTGCGTTGTGCAGGCTGTGTTCCAGGCGCTGTTTGATCGGTTGGCTCACAGGGCGATACTCGAAGGCGGTGGTCCGTGGAAACAGAAAATGAATGTTTTCTGTCATCAAGTCAACATTTGACAGTTTGCTGTCACTGGAGGAAAGTCTGGCCATTGCCCATCGCTGTCGCCCATTCCAAATCCAATAAGGGAGCTTCAGATGTCCGCACGTCCCGACACTGCTGTCGTGCAGATCGCCTTTGCCGACCTGCAGGCCTTGTTGCAGCGTATTTTCGTCCGTCATGGTTGCAGCGCAGCGGTCGCCCAGGCCCTGGCCTTCAACTGCGCCAGCGCCCAGCGCGATGGCGCCCACAGCCACGGTGTGTTCCGTATTCCCGGTTATGTCTCGACCCTGGAAAGTGGTTGGGTCGATGGCCAGGCCGTACCCGCTGTCGAAGACCTCGCCAGCGGTTATGTGCGCGTCGATGCCAAGGGCGGCTTTGCCCAGCCGGCCCTGGCCGCGGCGCGCGAGCTATTGGTGGCCAAGGCCCGCAGCGCCGGCATTGCCGTGCTGGCGATCCATAACTCGCACCATTTCGCCGCCCTCTGGCCGGATGTCGAACCTTTTGCCGATGAAGGCCTGGTGGCCCTGAGCGTGGTCAACAGCATGACCTGCGTGGTGCCCCATGGCGCCCGGCAACCGCTGTTTGGCACCAACCCGATTGCCTTTGCCGCGCCGTGCGCCGGCAGCGACCCGATCGTCTTCGACATGGCCACCAGCGCCATGGCCCATGGCGACGTGCAGATCGCCGCGCGCAAGGGTGAACGGCTGCCCGAAGGCATGGGCGTCGACAATAAAGGCGAACCGACCTGCGACCCGCAGGCGATTCTCGATGGCGGCGCGCTGCTGCCGTTTGGCGGGCACAAGGGCTCGGCGCTGTCGATGATGGTCGAACTGCTGGCGGCGGCGCTGACCGGCGGCAACTTCTCGTTCGAGTTCGACTGGTCGCAGCACCCAGGCGCGAAAACGCCCTGGAGCGGGCAGTTGATCATCGTCATCGACCCGGCCCGCTCAGTGGGTAACCGCTTTGCTGAACGCAGCCGCGAGCTGGTGCGGCAGATGCAGGCGGTGGGCCTGCAGCGCATGCCGGGTGAGCGGCGTTTTCGCGAGCGCGAGCAGTCGGCGAAGGAGGGCGTGAACCTGACAGTGGCGGAGCTTGAGCAGCTGCAGGGCTTGGCGGGGTAGGGCAGCCAGCCGATTACCGTGCATACATGCATAAATCAGTTGCACCAAGGGTAATGTTCCTCGGCCGCCAGTACAGGTATCCTCGACACAGCTTTTAGTCCGAACTGTCCTGACCCAAGGAGCTGTGCGCTGTGTTCAAACATGTCGATGCCTATGCCGGCGATCCGATTCTCTCCCTGATGGAGACCTTCAAGGCCGATCCGCGCGGCGCCAAGGTCAACCTGAGCATCGGCCTGTATTATGATGCCGCAGGCGTGGTGCCACAGCTGGCCGCGGTGCGCGAAGCCGAGCAGCGCTTTGCCGCCCAGCCTCACGAAGCCTCGATGTACCTGCCGATGGAAGGCCTGAACAGCTACCGCCAGGCGATCCAGGCGCTGTTGTTCGGTGCCGGCCACCCGGCGGTCGAGGCCGGTCGTGTGGCCACCGTACAGACCGTCGGCGGCTCCGGCGCGCTGAAAGTCGGTGCCGACTTCCTCAAGCGCTACTTCCCCGAGTCGCAGGTGTGGGTCAGTGATCCGACCTGGGACAACCACCGGGCGATCTTTGAAGGCGCAGGTTTCAAGGTCAACACCTACCCGTACTTCGACCCGGCCAGCCGCGGCGTCGACTTCGACGGCATGCTTGGCAGCCTCAGCGGCCTGCCGGCCAACAGCATCGTCCTGCTCCACCCGTGCTGCCACAACCCCACCGGCGTCGACCTGAGCCAGGCGCAGTGGCAGCAAGTGATCGAAGTGCTCAAGGCGCGCAACCTGATCCCGTTCCTCGACATCGCCTACCAGGGCTTTGGCGAAGGCCTGGACGCAGACGCCTACGCCATCCGTGAAGTGGCCCGCGCCGGCGTGCCGTGCCTGGTGAGCAACTCGTTCTCGAAAATCTTCTCGCTGTATGGCGAGCGGGTTGGCGGCCTGTCGGTGGTCTGTGACGACAGCGATACTGCACAAAGCGTGCTCGGCCAGCTCAAGGCCACCGTGCGCCGCAACTACTCCAGCCCGCCAAGCTTTGGCGCCCAGCTGGTGGCCGCGGTGCTCGGTGATGCCGAGCTCAATTCCCAGTGGGGAGCGGAAGTGGAGAAGATGCGCCTGCGTATCCTCGACATGCGCCAGGCCCTGGTCGATACCCTGGGTGACTTGCTGCCGGGCCAGGACTTCCAGTTCTTCCTGCGCCAGCGCGGCATGTTCAGCTACACCGGCTTTAGCGTCGAGCAGGTGCGTCGCCTGCGTGACGAGTTCGGTGTGTACCTGATCGACAGCGGCCGGGTGTGCATGGCCGGCCTGCGTCCGGACAACCTGCAACAGGTGGCCAAGGCGTTCGCTGCGGTTCAATAAGTAACTTTAATCGCGGGTCAAGCCCGCTCCCACAGTGACTCAGCTGATTTCAAGGATGGGGTAGCTCCTGTGGGAGCGGGCTTGACCCGCGATGCTTTCAACCCAAGGTGCAACCACTCCTCGGCCAGGGCTTTGCAAGTGCAACCAATCGGCGCACAATCGCGCCCCTCTTTGTATGGTCAAGAGGGGCGAAGCGTCTGTTTAGCCACTCCTGGCCCTGTTGCAGTCTTGCGAGTGGAGTTGCACCCGGATGAATGAGCAGGCCCCAAGCGTTGAACAACGCTTCGAATCGACCCCCGCCGCCCTCGGCAGCTGGGCCCGTCAGGACACTACCTGGATGCTGGGCCTGTTTGGCACGGCGATCGGCGCCGGGACCCTGTTCCTGCCGATCAACGCCGGCCTCGGCGGCTTCTGGCCGCTGCTGATCCTGGCGCTGCTGGCGTTCCCGATGACCTTCTACGCCCACCGCGGCCTGACCCGCTTCGTGCTCTCCGGGCGCGACGGCGCCGACATCACCGACGTGGTCGAAGAGCATTTCGGCCTGAGTGCCGGTGCCCTGATCACCTTGCTGTACTTTTTCGCCATCTTCCCGATCCTGCTGATCTACAGCGTGGCCCTGACCAACACCGTCGGCAGCTTCATGGAGCACCAGCTGCACATCGAGCCGCCACCGCGCGCGCTGCTGTCGTTCGTGCTGATCCTCGGCCTGCTGGCCATCGTGCGCTGCGGCGAGCAGGCCACGGTCAAGGTCATGAGCTGGCTGGTCTATCCGTTCATCGTCGCCCTGGCGTTCCTCGCGGTGTTCCTGATTCCGCACTGGAGTGGCGGTATCCTCAGCACCGCCACTGAAATGCCTTCGGGCTCGGCGTTCCTGCATACCCTGTGGCTGGCGATTCCGGTGATGGTCTTCTCGTTCAACCATTCGCCGATCATCTCGGCCTTTGCCGTTGACCAGAAGCGCCGTTATGGCGCGCATGCCGATGAGCGCAGCGGGCAGATCCTGTGCCGCGCCCACCTGCTGATGGTGGCCATGGTGATGTTCTTCGTGTTCAGTTGCGTACTGACCCTGACCCCGGCGCAACTGGCCGAAGCCAAGGCGCAGAACCTGTCGATCCTGTCGTACCTGGCCAACCATTTCAGCAACCCGACCATCGCCTTCGCCGCGCCGCTGATTGCCTTCATCGCCATCGCCAAGTCGTTCCTGGGCCACTACATCGGTGCCAGCGAAGGCCTCAAAGGCCTGGTGCTGAAGACCGGCAAGCGCCCGGGCGCCAAGGCCCTGGACCGCATGACCGCAGCCTTCATGCTGATCATCTGCTGGATCGTCGCCACCCTCAACCCGAGCATCCTCGGCATGATCGAGACCCTCGGCGGCCCGGTGATCGCCGCGATCCTGTTCCTGATGCCGATGTACGCCATCCGCAAGGTGCCGGCGATGAGCAAGTACCGCGGGCAGATGTCCAACGTCTTCGTCGTCGCCGTGGGCCTGGTGGCCATCTCGGCACTGGTGTACTCGCTGCTGAGCTGAAATGCCTGATTCGGGAGCCGGCAATCGGCTCCCGGACAACTAAAGATTGTCCACAAAAGTTGTCTGGCAATTCAACAATTTAACATTCGCCCATAGGTAGACGGGCACTTTCATGGTTAACTCTGGTCCTTTAATCACCCCCGCATAAGGACTTCGTTCATGGCTCAAGTGACTCTTAAAGGCAACCCGGTTCAGGTCAAAGGCGAACTGCCGAAAGTCGGCGCCCAGGCACCTGCGTTTTCCCTGGTTGGTGCAGGCCTTGCCGACGTGACCCTGGCTTCCCTGGCCGGCAAGCGCAAAGTGCTGAACATCTTTCCAAGCGTCGACACCCCGACCTGCGCCACTTCGGTTCGCAAGTTCAACGCCCAGGCCAACGAGCTGAACAACACCGTCGTCCTGTGCATCTCCGCCGACCTGCCGTTCGCGCAAGCGCGCTTCTGCGGTGCTGAAGGCCTGGAGAACGTGCAGAACCTGTCGCTGCTGCGCGGCCGTGAATTCTTCGGCAACTACGGTGTTGAAATCGCCGACGGCCCGCTGGCCGGCCTGACTGCCCGCGCCGTTGTTGTGCTGGACGAGAACGACAAGGTGCTGCACAGCGAGCTGGTTGGCGAAATCGCCGAAGAGCCGAATTATGAGGCTGCCCTGGCTGTTCTGAAGTAACAGTGACAGCCGATCGCGGGGCAAGCCCGCTCCTACACCATCCCTGTAGGAGCGGGCTTGCCCCGCGAAGAATTGCTAAGAGTTGTAACGGCCTGGCCCTCGTCCAGGCCGTTTTTATTTATAGTTCATTACGTTAGCTACGTAAGCTCAAGGTAAAGTGCCGGTAAAGGCGCTTTGCTTATCTGTCTGCAGTGCTTATCGTTCAGCCTCCTGAAAAGAATTCTTTCCCGCACAATGGTCGATCAACCGATGCTTTCTCGTTCCCGTTCCTCCCGTCGCTGGCTTGTCGGCCTGCTGATCCTGCTGCTGGTCGCCGGCCTGTGCTGGTGGCTGTGGCCGTCGCCGGCGGCGCACAAGGCCGGTGCCGCGCCGGGCGGCAAGGGCGGGCGGCCGGGTTTTGGCGCGTTCGGCGGGCCGGTACCGGTACGGGTCGAGCCGGCCACGGTTGGCGACTTCCCGGTATACCTCAAGGCCCTGGGCACGGTGACCGCGACCAACACGGTGAATGTGCGCAGCCGGGTCGGTGGCGAACTGGTCAAGGTCAACTTCCAGGAAGGCCAGAAGGTCAAGGCCGGCGACCTGCTGGCCGAGATCGACCCGCGCAGCTACCAGATCGCCCTGCAACAGGCCGAAGGCACCCTGGCGCAGAACCAGGCGCAACTGAAAAACGCCCAGATCGACCTGCAGCGTTATAAAGGCCTGTTCGCCGAAGACAGCATCGCCAAGCAGACCCTCGATACCCAGGAGGCACTGGTCGGCCAGTACCAGGGCACGATCAAGACCAACCAGGCGGCGGTAGGCGACGCCAAGCTCAACCTCGACTTCACCCGCATCCGCGCGCCGATCAGCGGCCGTCTGGGCCTGCGCCAGCTGGACGTCGGCAACCTGGTGGCGGCCAACGACACCACCGCGCTGGTGGTCATCACCCAGACCCAGCCAATCACCGTGGCCTTCACCTTGCCGGAAACAGAGCTGAACACGGTGCTGGCGCGCTACCGCAGCGGCGCGCAGTTGCCGGTCGAGGCCTGGGACCGCAGCGACAGCAAGCAACAGGCGGCAGGCGTGCTGCGCAGCCTCGACAACCAGATCGACACCACCACCGGCACCCTGAAGTTCAAGGCCTTCTTCGAAAACCAGGACGAAGCGCTGTTCCCCAACCAGTTCGTCAACGTGCGCCTGCTCGCCGATACCCTCAAGGATGTGGTGATGGCGCCGTCGGCGGCGATCCAGTTCGGCACCGACGGCTCGTTCGTCTATGTCATGGAAGGCGACAACAAGGTACGCATCCGCAAGCTCACGCTGGGCGCCAGCGATGGTGATCTCACCGTGGTCAACGAAGGCCTGGCCAAGGGCGAGCGGGTGGTGCTCGAAGGCACCGACCGCTTGCGTGATGGCAGCGAGGTAGAGGTGGTCAACGACAGCGCCGAAGTGCCGGTCACCCCTGGCCAGCACCTGCAGGGCCAGGACAAGAAAGAAGCCTCCGCCGCTGACGGCGCACAGGGCAAGGCCGGCGCATGAACCTCTCGCGGCTGTTCATCCTGCGCCCGGTGGCGACCACCCTGAGCATGCTGGCCATCGTCCTGGCCGGCCTGATCGCCTACAAGATGCTGCCGGTGGCGGCGCTGCCCCAGGTCGATTACCCGACCATCCGGGTGATGACCCTGTACCCCGGCGCCAGCCCCCAAGTGATGACCAGCGCGGTCACTGCGCCGCTTGAGCGCCAGTTCGGGCAGATGCCCGGGCTGACCCAGATGGCCTCGACCAGCTCCGGTGGCGCCTCGGTGCTGACCCTGCGCTTCAGCCTGGACATGAACATGGACGTTGCCGAGCAACAGGTGCAGGCGGCGATCAACGCAGCCAGCAACCTGCTGCCCAGCGACCTGCCGGCGCCACCGGTGTACAACAAGGTCAACCCGGCCGACACGCCGGTGCTGACTCTGGCGATTTCGTCGAAAACCATGCCGCTGCCCAAGCTCAACGACCTGGTCGACACCCGCGTGGCGCAAAAAATCGCCCAGATCGGCGGCGTCGGCATGGTCAGCATCGCCGGCGGCCAACGCCAGGCGGTGCGGATCAAGGTCAACCCCGACGCCCTGGCCTCGGCCGGGCTCAACCTGGCCGACGTGCGCACCCTGATCGGCGCCTCCAACGTCAACCAGCCCAAAGGCAACTTCGATGGCCCGACGCGCGTATCGATGCTCGACGCCAACGACCAGCTGCGTTCGCCCGAGGAATACGCCAACCTGATTCTCGCCTACAACAACGGCGCGCCGCTGCGCCTCAAGGATGTCGCCGAGATCGTCGACGGCGCCGAAAACGAGCGCCTGGCGGCCTGGGCCAACCAGAACCAGGCGGTGCTGCTGAACATCCAGCGCCAGCCCGGGGCCAACGTCATCGAGGTGGTCGACCGGATCAAGGCGATGCTGCCGTCGATCACCGACAACCTGCCGGCGGGCCTGGATGTCAGCGTGCTCACCGACCGCACCCAGACCATCCGCGCCTCGGTCAAGGACGTGCAGCACGAGCTGCTGATCGCCATCGCCCTGGTGGTCATGGTCACCTTCATCTTTTTGCGCCGCTTCAGCGCCACCATCATCCCCTCGGTGGCTGTGCCGCTGTCGCTGATCGGCACCTTTGCGGTCATGCACCTGGCCGGGTTCTCGATCAACAACCTGACCCTGATGGCCCTGACCATCGCCACCGGCTTTGTGGTCGACGATGCCATCGTCATGCTGGAGAACATCTCGCGGCATATCGAAGAGGGCGAAACGCCGATGCAGGCGGCGCTCAAAGGCGCGCGGCAGATCGGCTTCACCCTGGTTTCGCTGACCTTCTCGCTGATTGCGGTACTGATCCCGCTGCTGTTCATGGCCGATGTGGTCGGCCGGCTGTTTCGCGAATTCGCCATCACCCTGGCGGTGGCGATCCTGATTTCCCTGGTGGTGTCGCTGACCCTGACGCCGATGATGTGCGCGCGCTTGCTCAAGCGCGAACCGAAGGAGGAAGAGCAGGGGCGTTTCTACCGTGCCAGCGGCGCCTGGATCGACTGGATGATCGACTACTACGGCCGTGGCCTGCAGTGGGTGCTCCGCCACCAGCCGCTGACCCTGCTGGTGGCCGTGGCGACCCTGGGCCTGACCGTGCTGCTGTACCTGGTGGTGCCCAAGGGCTTCTTCCCGGTGCAGGACACCGGGGTGATCCAGGGTATTTCCGAGGCGCCGCAGTCGGTGTCGTTCAGCGCCATGAGCCAGCGCCAGCAGCAGCTCAGCGCGGTGATCCTCAAGGACCCTGCGGTGCAGAGCCTGTCGTCGTACATCGGCGTCGATGGCGACAACGCCACGCTTAACAGTGGTCGCCTGCTGATCAACCTCAAGCCCCATGGCGAGCGTGACCTCACCGCAGCCCAGGTGATTGCCCGCCTGCAACCGGAGGTCGACAAGCTGGTCGGCATCCGCCTGTTCATGCAGCCGGTGCAGGATTTGAGCATCGAAGACCGGGTCAGCCGCACTCAGTACCAGTTCAGCCTGTCCTCGCCGGATGCCGAGCTGCTGGCGCAGTGGAGCGCCAAGCTGGTCGATGCCCTGCAGCAACGCCCGGAACTCACCGATGTCGCCAGCGACCTGCAGGACAAGGGCCTGCAGGTATTCCTGGTGATCGACCGCGACGCCGCCAGCCGCCTGGGCATCAACGTCGCCGACATCACCAACGCCCTCTACGATGCCTTCGGTCAGCGGCAGATCTCGACCATCTACACCCAGGCCAGCCAGTACCGCGTGGTGCTGCAGGCCGAGGCGGCGTCGAGCATCGGCCCGCAGGTGCTCGAGCAGATTCACGTCAAGGCTGCCGACGGCGGCCAGGTGCGGCTGTCGAGCCTGGCGCGCATCGAGCAGCGCCAGGCGCAACTGGCGATTGCCCATATCGGCCAGTTCCCGGCGGTGATGATGTCGTTCAACCTTGGCGACGGCGTGGCCCTCGGCGAGGCGGTCAAGGTCATCGAGCAGGTGCAGCAGGACATCGGCATGCCGGTGGGCGTGCAAACCCGCTTCCAGGGCGCGGCCGAAGCCTTCCAGGCCTCGCTGTCGAGCACCTTGCTGCTGATCCTGGCGGCGGTGGTGACCATGTACATCGTGCTTGGCGTGCTCTACGAGAGCTACATCCACCCGGTGACCATCCTCTCGACCCTGCCGTCGGCGGCGGTGGGCGCCTTGCTGGCGTTGATCCTCTCCGGTAACGACCTAGGCATGATCGCCATCATCGGCATCATTTTGCTTATCGGTATCGTCAAGAAGAACGCGATCATGATGATCGACTTCGCCCTGGAGGCCGAGCGCAACCAGGGCATGGCCCCGGAAGCGGCCATCTACCAGGCCGCGCTGCTGCGCTTCCGGCCGATCCTGATGACCACGTTGGCAGCACTGTTCGGCGCCATCCCGCTGATGCTCGCCAGCGGCTCGGGGGCCGAACTGCGCCAGCCCCTGGGCCTGGTGATGGTTGGCGGGCTGCTGGTCAGCCAGGTGCTGACGCTGTTCACTACGCCTGTCATCTATTTGTACTTTGATCGGTTGTCGAGGCGCCTTCGCTCCCGTGGCCTGACTGGAGACTTGGTGTGATCGGGGCCAGCTACAAGCTGCAAGCTACAAGCTGCAAGCGGTCCGGTGTTCGATCTGTGGATCGAAGGTCACCTCAAGTTGCTTGCAGCTTGCAGCTTGCAGCTTGCAACTGGGGCCGCCCATGAACCTCTCAGCTCCGTTCATCGCCCGCCCAGTGGCGACCATGCTCCTGAGCCTGGCGATCATGCTGCTTGGCGGTGTCAGCTTTGGCCTGTTGCCGGTGGCGCCGCTGCCTCAGATCGAGTTCCCGGTGATCGTGGTCCAGGCCAACCTGCCGGGCGCCAGCCCCGAGGTCATGGCCTCGACCGTGGCCACGCCGCTGGAGCGCTCGATGGGCGCGATCTCCGGGGTGACCACCCTTACCAGCAGCTCGAGCCAGGGCTCGACGCGGGTGATCCTCGGTTTCGACCAGGGCCGCGACATCGACGCCGCCGCGCGCGAGGTGCAGGCGGCGATCAATGCCTCGCGCAACTTGCTGCCCAGCGGCATGCGCAGCATGCCCACCTACAAGAAATACAACCCGTCCCAGGCGCCGATCATGGTCCTGGCGCTGACCTCAAGCGTGCTGCAGAAGGGCCAGTTGTACGACCTGGCCTCGACCATCCTGTCCCAGAGCCTGTCGCAGGTGCCGGGGGTCGGCGAAGTGCAGATCGGCGGCAGTTCGCTGCCGGCGGTGCGGGTCGAGCTCGAGCCGCACTTGCTCAACCAGTACGGCGTGTCCCTGGACGACGTGCGCCAGACCATCGCCAACGCCAACCAGCGCCGGCCCAAGGGCTTTGTCGAAGACAGCCAGCGCAACTGGCAGGTGCAGGCCAACGACCAGCTGGAGAAAGCCAAGGACTACGAGCCGCTGGTGATTCGCTACCAGGATGGCGCGGTGCTGCGCCTGAGCCATGTGGCCAGGGTCAGCGACGCGGTGGAGAACCGCTACAACAGTGGTTTCTTCAATGACCAGGACGCGGTGCTGCTGGTGATCAACCGCCAGACCGGCGCCAACATCATCGAGACCGTCAACAAGATCAAGGAGCAGTTGCCGGCCCTGGAGTCGCTGATGCCGGCCAGCGTCAAACTGGACGTGGCCATGGACCGCTCGCCGGTGATCAAGGCGACCCTCAAGGAAGCCGAGCACACCCTGATCATCGCCGTGGTGCTGGTGGTACTGGTGGTGTTCCTGTTTCTCGGCAACCTGCGCGCCTCGCTGATCCCGACCCTGGCGGTGCCGGTGTCGCTGGTCGGCACCTTCGCGGCCATGTACCTGTGCGGCTTTTCTCTGAACAACCTGTCGCTGATGGCGCTGATTCTTGCCACCGGCCTGGTGGTGGATGACGCCATCGTGGTGCTGGAGAACATCTCCCGGCATATCGACGAAGGCGTACCGCCGATGCGCGCGGCGTACATGGGTTCCAAGGAGGTGGGCTTCACCTTGCTGTCGATGAACCTGTCGCTGGTGGTGGTGTTCGTCTCGATCCTGTTCATGGGCGGCATCGTCGGCTCGCTGTTTCGCGAGTTCTCGATCACCCTGGCAGTGGCGATCCTGGTCTCCCTGCTGGTGTCGCTGACGCTGACGCCGATGCTCTGCGCACGTTGGCTCAAGCCCCACGCCGAGGGGCAACAGACCCGCCTGCAACGCTGGAGCGAGCAGCTCAACCAGCGCATGATGGCCGGCTACGGGCGCAGCCTTGACTGGGTCATGCGCCACCGGCGCCTGACCCTGTTGAGCCTGCTGGTGACCATCGCGGTCAACATCGCCCTGTACGTGGTGGTGCCCAAGACCTTTTTGCCGCAGCAGGACACCGGCCAGCTGATGGGCTTTGTCCGCGGCGACGACGGTCTGTCGTTCCAGGTCATGCAGCCGAAGATGGAGATCTTCCGCCGCGCCTTGCTGGCCGACCCGGCAGTGGAAAGCGTTGCCGGCTTCATCGGTGGCAACAGCGGCACCAACAACGCCATGGTACTGGTGCGCCTCAAACCGATCAGCGAGCGCAAGGTCTCGGCGCAGAAGATCATCGAGCGCCTGCGCAAAGAGATGCCCAAGGTGCCCGGCGGGCGGCTGTTCCTGATGGCCGACCAGGACTTGCAGTTCGGCGGCGGTCGCGATCAGAGCAGCTCGCAGTTCCTCTACACCCTGCAAAGCAGCGAGCTTTCGGCCCTGCGCGAGTGGTACCCGAAGGTGGTCGCGGCGTTCAAGAGCCTGCCGGAGCTGACCGCCATCGACGCCCGTGAAGGCGGCGGCACCCAGCAGATCACCCTGGTGGTCGATCGCGAGCAGGCCAAGCGCCTGGGCATCGACATGAGCATGGTCACCTCGGTGCTCAACAACGCCTACAGCCAGCGGCAGATCTCGACCATCTACGACAGCCTCAACCAGTACCAGGTGGTGATGGAGATCAACCCCAAATATGCCCAGGACCCGCGCACCCTCGAGCAGGTCCAGGTGATTACCGCCGATGGCGCGCGGGTACCGCTGTCCACCTTCGCCCATTACCAGAACAGCCTGGCCGATGATCGCGTCAGCCACGAAGGCCAGTTTGCCTCCGAGAGCATCAACTTCGACATTGCCGAAGGCTACAGCCAGGACCAGGCTTTGGCCGCTGTGGAGCGGGCAGTGGCCAAGGTCGGCCTGCCCGAGGACGTGATCGCCAAGCTCGGCGGTACCGGCGATGCCTTCGCCGAAAGCCAGAAGGGCCAGCCGTTCATGATTCTCGGCGCCTTGCTGGCGGTGTACCTGGTGCTGGGCATTCTCTACGAAAGCTACATTCACCCGCTGACCATCCTCTCGACCCTGCCATCGGCCGGGGTAGGGGCCTTGCTGACCTTGTATGTGGTCGGCAGCGAGTTCAGCCTGATCTCCCTGCTGGGCCTGTTCCTGCTGATTGGCGTGGTGAAGAAGAACGCGATCATGATGATCGACCTGGCCCTGCAGCTGGAGCGCCACGAGCACCTGAGCCCGGAGGAGTCGATCCGCCGTGCCTGCCTGTTGCGCCTGCGGCCGATCCTGATGACCACCCTGGCGGCCATCCTCGGCGCCTTGCCGCTGCTGCTCAGCCACGCCGAAGGCGCCGAGATGCGCCAGCCCCTGGGCCTGACCATCATCGGCGGGCTGGTCTTCAGCCAGATCCTCACGCTTTACACCACCCCGGTGGTCTACCTCTATCTGGACCGCCTGCGCCATCGCTTCAACCGCTGGCGCGGCGTGCGTACCGACGCTGCTTTGGAAACCCCGCTATGACCCGACGTCCGCTTCTTTCCGACCGTTCGCTGCAGCCGTTGCTGGCTGCCCGCGGCTCGCGCCTGCTGGCCTCGGCCCTGTGCCTGGGGATGCTCAGCGCCTGTACCCTGAGCCCGGACTACCACCGGCCCGAAACCCCGGCGCCGGTGGCCTTCAAGCACGCCGAAGGCTGGACCCAGGCCAACCCCTCGGACGCCATCGCCCGCGGCGCCTGGTGGGAGCTGTACGGCGACGCCCAGCTCAACGGCCTGGTCGAGCAGCTCAACGCCGGCAACCAGACCGTCGCCCAGTACGAAGCCCAGTACCGCCAGGCCCAGGCCCTGGTGCGTAGCGCCCGCGGCGCCCTGTTCCCAAGCCTCGACCTGTCGGCCGGCAAGACCCGCTCAAGCCAGGGCACCGGCAGCTCGAGTTCGAGCCTGAGCAACAACAGCAGCGGCATCCGCAACACCTACAACACCCAGCTGGGGGTGAGCTGGGAGGCCGACCTGTGGGGCAAACTGCGTGACGGCCTGGCCGCCAACCAGGCCAGCGCCGAGGCCAGCCTCGCCGACATGGCGGCGATCCGCCTGAGCCTGCAGTCGGAGCTGGTGCAGAACTACCTGCAACTGCGGGTGATCGACGAGCAGAAGCGCTTGCTCGAGGCCACCGTCGAGGCCTATGAGCGTTCGCTGAAAATGACCGAGAACCAGTACCGTGCCGGGGTCTCGGGCAAGGACGCCGTGGCCCAGGCGCAGACCCAGCTGAAAAGCACCCAGGCCGACCTGATCGACCTGGTGTGGCAGCGCGCGCAGCTGGAAAACGCCATTGCCGTGCTGCTCGGCAAGGCCCCGGCCGAGTTCGCCCTGGCCGACAGCAAGGACATCCCGGCCCTGCCGCAAGTGCCGCTGGCCTTGCCTTCGCAACTGCTGGAGCGCCGCCCGGACATCGCCAAGGCCGAGCGTAACGTGATGTCGGCCAACGCCAGCATCGGCGTGGCCCGCGCCGCCTACTTCCCGGACCTGACCCTGAGCATGAGCGGCGGCTACAGCAGTAGCAGCTTCAGCGACTGGATCAGCCTGCCGAACCGCTTCTGGTCGGTCGGCCCGCAACTGGCCATGACCCTGTTCGACGCCGGCCAGCGCGCGGCAGAAGTCGACCGCAGCGAAGCGGTCTACGACCAGACCGTGGCCCAGTACCGGCAGACCGTGCTCGACGGCTTCAAGGAAGTGGAAAACTACCTGGTACAGCTCAAGGTCTATGAAGACGAAGCGCGGGTGCGCAGCGAAGCCCTGGCCTCGGCCCGCGAATCCCTGCGCCTGACCAACAACCAGTACAAGGCCGGGCTGATCGCCTACCTGGACGTGGTCAACGTGCAGACCACCGCCCTGAGCAACGAGCGCAGCGTGCTCAACCTGCTACAGGGGCGGCTGGTGGCGAGCGTGCAGTTGATCGCGGCGCTGGGTGGGGGCTGGGAGGCGCAGGCGGCGTTTGCCGAGCAGTAAAGCGCGAGCACTCAGCCAGAAGGCTTCAGCTGAAATACTGCTGGGGGCCTGAGCCGCCCTGCAATTACGCTTGGCTGGCAACAAAACTCGCTCAATGGTTCATCCGGTATCCGCCGCCGGGTGTACCTTCATGCAGCGCCGCCTGAATGCGTTCGTAAAGCGCATTGGCCTCTTCGGTTGCGATAGATCGTGAGCTGTCCCGTAGCACTACGCTGAGTAATACGTTTTCTTGCCCCGGCAACAGGCCGAGACGATCGATTGCCTGAGTTGGCAAGTCGCTTGCCGCCCAGCGTCCTTTTACTTGCATTTCTTCGATCCAGTTTGCCCTGTCCGCAGCAGCCACCAGCATTTTTTCAGTGAGCTCTTCTTCACTTTGGCCGGGCGATACGGCAAGGGAAATATCACGCGTGATGGAAGGCAGGCGGGAGACGGGGCTCCAGGGAAGAAGGTCGTGCATCTGCGCTTGCACGCGGGGATGCTCGTCTCTGAGCAGTCGTATATCGGGAATCCCTTTACGCAGCATGGTCAGGCGATCCAGGCCCATGCCCAGTGCCAGTCCGCCATGTTGATTCGGGTCGATACCCAGGCGTTGAAGAAGCGATGTGGCGATGCATCCGCATTCAAGCACTTCTACCGGCTGTTCTTCTGCAAGAAGGTTCACCTCGATTCCGCCTTCGGTGTAGTGATGCGGACTGTCGCTGTAAATCCAGGCCATGTCCGGCACCGCAATGTGAAGGATATCGCGGACCAGTCGCAGGAGTTCGGTTCGGGATGACAGGGCAGGGTCGCCGAGGACCCAAATGTCCATCTGATGGGGTTCTGCGCAATGCCAGCGATCGCGCGTGTCGCGCCGGAAGGTAATGCCGGGCGCAGCAATCATGATGAGTTCTTCAGGGCCCCGGCATCTCGCTGCGGCCTGCAGCGCTGCGGGAATCTGGCTGGTGGTCTGAGTTCGCAACAAGGTCAATTCATCTACCCAGCGAGTGTGCGCACTACCAAGCGTTATTTCGTCAGGGCTGTATCCCAGCAAGCCGTAGTTTTCCTCTGCGGTCACGACTCTGGGCCCGGTAACAAGTTGAGCCTCTGGCCATCCTTTGTGGCGCAGGCCTGAAATTATTTCCTGCTGCAGCAAATGAATTGCGTGAGAAGGCGATGACTTTTCCGATAGGTCTTTAAGTTCTAAAGAATATTTTAGTTTTTCTGTCGGAATTGTACGGTTTGTAGGCATGCGCTGTAGTTCCTGGGCTAAGGGTGGCGTGATGTTTAACTGTTTTTCATCGGGAGATCAAAAAACGTACTCTTGGTTTTTTCTTCGGCAAGTGGTTATCGGAAAAAAGGAAGTTTCTTTCGGTGTTCGGCTACATGTGGCGTTGGGTGTTAAACGGCTGGGCAAACATCTGCTGGAAGGCGTAGTTGAAATTAATCTAAAGAAGTTGATGAAAATAATTGCATCGGCTTTATTGAAGGCCTAAGAATAGATCGCTCCTCATTTGGAGGGGTGCCATCGGAACTTATTGAAGGAGAATGCGATGAAAGCTACAACGTCCACGTTAAAGCGCATGGCGCCGGGTCCTGACAATTTCGGCTGGGCACCACTTGCCTGGGCTCATGTTGAAGACTAAACCGTGAGTCATGGTAGAGAGGCGCGCCTCTCTACCATGAAACAAAGGAGGTGACAGATGTCTGCTGATCTATCCGGGTTTGACTGGGTTCGCAATGGCGAGGCAGTCATCGTTACCGACTCGTCTGAGCTTCAATCAATTTTGCAACGGCGAGGGGTCGCCACACAGAGCCTGCTGGAACTGGCCGAGTTGCCGCCAAGAAGCCTGGTGCTCTCGTTTTCGAAAGAGGCATCCAGGCATACCTTTGAAATTGCCACACACGGGGTCGGCAGGAAGTGCATTTTTTGTGCGTTGCATGTTTTTGAGGCGTCTGTGCAGCATGCGGAATATGCGATCAAAGCAATCGTTGGAAGTGATTTCAGTTCTTCGTTGGCTCAACAAGAAAAGCTCTTGGCCAAGCTCGACGATGCAAATGTCATTGTTGTTTCAGGCGGCTTTAACACAGGGCAAGCATTGATCCATTCAGACGCTGTGCCTTACGCCATGATAAGGGATGATGCAGAAGGGGACTACATTCATTCTGTCGCTGAGTTTTTTGAGGTTCACTACGCTCATATGCAAGCGGAAGCGCCTTGCCCATTTAGTTTTACTGGGCAGTTGCAAGTGGCAGGAATGCTGAGTGTCATAAGGAATGAGGGCTGGGCGCTACGCTCCGAACTCAAGGGTGAACTCGAGGGTCTTGCTCGCTCGGTGGCTGAATGTGGTGCGATTCTGAAGATTGTAGATAATACTGTTGTATCTTTTTTAGTGGCGGGGGAAGAGTGTTCTGATTTATTGGCAGTTGCCGCAGGCAAAAGAGGTCTACAACTTACCGAGTTTGCTATCGGTGTGAATCAATCGATTGCTCGTTTTATCGACTATAAGCTCAACTCTCAGCTCAATGAAGGTGTCGAGGGCATTCATGTTGCCATTGGCGACGGAGCCTCTGGGTACCACATTGACCTGTTGGTTCCTGAGGTCGAGTTAGCGTTTTCCAGCAAATGTCAGCATTAAGGGCGAGACGGGCGCTGCGCAACCGTCTTCGGCCTTGGGTCACCCGCGTTAGTGAGGGAAATCCAAAGGTTATCCGCTGTCTTTTACTGGCTGGGTCTGGTTTTCCAACCCACCGAAAACTCCGTGCGTTTCGCCAAAGGTTGAGTACAATCATCGGCTTTTATCCGGGCCTCGCCAGTGCCCGGTCTACGGGTTGTGGAAGGCCTCATGCTGATCGGTAGTTACTCTTCGTCGCTGGTATTGATTTCGCTGTGTGTGGCCATCCTTGCTTCGTATACCGCCCTCGACCTGGCCGGCCGGATCAACACCGCCAAAGGCCGTGCGGTGTACCTGTGGATCGGTGGCGGGGCGCTGGCCATGGGCATCGGGATCTGGTCGATGCACTTTATCGGCATGCTCGCCCTGAACCTGCCGATCGAGCTCGGTTATGACATTACCCTGACCCTGCTGTCGCTGCTGATCGCCGGGCTGTCGTCGGGTTTCGCCCTGTGGCTGGTCAGCCAGCCGACCTTGCCGTGGCTGCAACTGGGCGCTGGCGCGTTGATCATGGGCACCGGCATCAGCAGCATGCACTACACCGGCATGGCCGCGCTGCGCATGACCCCGGGCATCGACTACGACCCCGCGCTGTTCAGCGCCTCGCTGCTGATCGCTGTCGGCGCCTCGGCAGCGGCGTTGTGGATCGCCTTCCGCCTGCGCCAGCAAACCCTGTACGTGCGCCACTTGCGTGGCGGCGCGGCGATCATCATGGGCGTGGCGATCGTCGGCATGCATTACACCGGCATGGCCGCGGCGAACTTCCCCGAAGGCAGTTACTGCGGCGCCCTGGGCGGCGGCCTGAGCGGCAACGGCCTGGATTACCTGGTGCTGATCACCACCCTGGCAGTGCTGGCCGCAGCTTTGCTGACCTCGGTGCTGGATGCGCGCCTGGAAGCGCGCACCGCCGAGCTTGCCCGCTCGCTGACCCTGGCCAACCAGGAACTGACCCAACTGGCCCTGCACGACACCCTCACCAGCCTGCCCAACCGTACGCTGCTGGCCGACCGTATCGACCAGGCGATCAGCAAGGTGGCCGAGCAGGGCGGTTGTTTTGCGCTGATGTTCATCGACCTGGACGGCTTCAAGCCGGTCAACGATGCCTTCGGTCACCACATGGGCGACCAGTTGCTCAAGGAAGTCGCCCTGCGCCTGCGCGGCCACCTGCACAGCCAGGACACCCTGGCGCGGATCGGCGGCGATGAGTTCGTGCTGCTGGTCGAGCTGCAGGAAGCCGACGACGCCGTGGGCGTGGCGGCCAAGCAGGTCAACCTGATCTCGCGCAGCTTCCGCGTTGCTGAACAGAACCTGCAGATCTCGGCGAGTATCGGCATCGTCCTCTACCCGGGCAATGGTATCGACCAGCACGAACTGCTGCGCAACGCCGATGCGGCCATGTACCACGCCAAGAGCGCCGGCAAGAACGGCTACAGCTTCTTCGACGTGTCGATGAACAGCAACGCCCGCCTGCAACTGCAACTGCTGCAGGATTTGCGCGTGGCCCTGGAGCAGGGCCAGTTCCGCCTGTACTACCAACCCAAGTTCGACGCCCTCGAGTGCCAGCCGATCGGCGCCGAGGCCTTGCTGCGCTGGGAACACCCGCAACATGGCCTGCTGCTGCCTGACCGGTTCATCATCCAGGCGGAAAAAACCGGCCTGATCATCCCCATCGGCGAATGGGTGCTGGACGAGGCCTGCCGGCAGATGCGCATCTGGATCGACCGGGGCCACAGCAACTGGCGCATCGCCGTTAACCTGTCGGCCATCCAGTTCTGCCACACCGGGCTGGTCGAGAGCGTTGCCAGGGTGCTGGCGCGTCATCAGTTGCCGGCCAACAGCCTGACCCTGGAAATCACCGAAACCACCGCCATGCGCGATGCCGACGCCAGCATGCAGGTGCTGCAGCGGCTTTCGGACATGGGTGTGGACCTGTCTATCGATGACTTCGGTACCGGCTATTCGAGCCTGATGTACTTGAAGCGCCTGCCGGCCAACGAATTGAAGATTGACCGCGGCTTCGTGCGAGACCTGGAGCAGGACAGCGACGACGCTGCCATCGTTTCGGCCATCGTCGCGCTGGGCCAGGCCCTGGGCTTGCGGATTGTGGCCGAAGGGGTCGAGACCGACCGCCAGCAGAGCTTCCTGACCCGCCTGGGATGTGACTCGTTGCAAGGCTATCTGCTCGGCCAGCCACAGCCGGCCGAGCGCTTTATCGCCGATATCGAGCGCGGGCGCGAGCCCCGGGTTGTCAGCTGATCAGCCGACCGCGCGCAGGTTGCAGGACGGTTCGAAGGCGTCGAGTTCGGCCTCCACCGCTTCGATGATGCGCTCGACGTCTGCCGCGTGCATAAGCGTGGCGCAGGGAATGCCGGCAATCGCCAGCAAGGTTTCGCCGGTGGCCCGGTCGAACAGGCGCGCCACCATGCTGCGCGGGGCGTCCATGCTGGCCTCGAAGCCCAGCGGATGGAAATGCCAGCGCATCATCTGGCAGGCGTTGGGGAACGTCAGCTTGTTCATGCCGGCCTCCTTGTACGGTGAACCTCACGCAAGAATGGGCGGGTCGGTGCGACCCGGCGGGAAACCTAAACATAGCATTGATGGCGCCAGTGTCGGCCCAGGATGATGACGGTTTGTCGAGAGTTTGACCCAGCTCACGTTCCCCAGCAGGCGCGGCGACCACTTTGGTATTGGCGGCAAACGTTTGCTGGCAATATTTCCCCGCCTGCTATGGCGCCGCTCTGCTATTTTTACCGACAGTCGGCTGGGATGCTTGCCTGGGAGTTTCAGACCAATGGCGCGTCCAGGTTCAGTCAAGGAGACCGTCCATGCGTTATTCCGCGCTCACCCAACGTATCGCCGGTGACGGTGCTGCTGCCTGGAACATCCACTACCGCGCCGTCGAACTGCAAGGCCAGGGCCGGGATATCATCCTGTTGTCGATTGGCGACCCGGACTTCGACACCCCGCAACCGATAGTCGACGCCGCCATCGACAGCCTGCGCGGTGGCCATACCCACTACTCCGATGTGCGCGGCAGCGAGGCCTTGCGCCGCGCCATCGCCGCCCATCACACCCGCCACAGCGGCCAGCCGGTCGACCCGCTGGAAGTGGTGGTGCTGGCCGGGGCGCAATGCGCGTTGTATGGCGTGGCCCAGTGCCTGTTCGACCCGGGCGACGAGGTGATCGTCGCCGAGCCCATGTATGTCACCTACGAAGCGGTGTTCGGTGCCTGCGCCGCAAGGCTGGTGCCGGTGCCGGTACGCCCCGAGCAGGGCTTCAGGGTCGACCCTGACGACATCGCCCGGCGTATCACCCCGCGCACCCGCGCCTTGCTGCTCAACAGCCCGCACAATCCCTCTGGCGCCAGCCTGCCCAAGGCCACCTGGCAGCGCCTGGCGCAGCTGTGCATCGACCACGACCTGTGGCTGATCTCCGATGAGGTCTACAGCGAGCTGTTGTACGAGGGCGAGCACTTCAGCCCGGCCAGCCTGCCGGGCATGGCCGAACGCAGTGCGACCATCAATAGTCTGTCCAAGTCCCATGCCATGTCGGGCTGGCGGGTCGGCTGGGTGATCGGCCCGCAGCAGTTGACCGAGCACTTGAGCAACCTGGCGCTGTGCATGCTGTACGGCCTGCCGGATTTTATCCAGGACGCCGCCCAGGTGGCCCTGGAGCAAGACCTGCCCCAGGTGCGGCAGATGCGCGAGCGCTACCGCGAGCGGCGCGACCGGGTTTGCGCAAGCCTTGACGGCTGCCCGGGCATCCGCGTGCACAAGCCCGATGGCGGCATGTTCGTGATGATCGATATCCGCGAGACCGGCATTGGCGCCCAGGCCTTTGCCGAGCGTCTGCTGGAGGAGCATGGGGTGTCGGTGCTCGCTGGCGACGCCTTCGGCCCCAGCGCCGCCGGCCACCTGCGTTTTGGCCTGGTGCTCGACAGCGACCGTTTGGAGCAGGCCTGCCAGCGCATCGCCCGTTGCGCCATGCAGGTGCTTGAAGGCGTGCCGTCAGTTCAACAGGCCGGCGGCGATGTTGATGGTAAAGCCCAGAATCGCGGTGTTGAACACGAAACCCACCAATGAGTGGGCGAGGACGATACGGCGCATCTGCCGGTCGGCAACGCCCACGTCCGAGGTCTGCACGGCGACGTTGAGGGTGAACGAGAAGTAGTGGAAGTCCCAGTAGTCGGGGTTCAGCTCGCCATCGGCAAAGCGCAGCAAAGGCTCCTTGCTGCCGGCGGTGTAGAACAGCCTGGCGTAGTGCAGGCTGAAGATGGTGCCGATCATCAGCCAGGAGCCGGCAATGGTAAAGCCGGTGTAGGCGTAGTGCAGCAGTTGCGGGCCACCGCCAAGGCCGCGGCTGGCGGCCAGTTGCAGGGTCACTGCGGCAAGGCTGGCGATCGCTGCGATGCTGACGGTGAGCAGCACCAGGCCGGCGTTTTCATCTTCGACACAGGCCACTTCGCGTACCTTCTCGGGGCTGGCGCGCAGGGTCAGCCACAGCACCAGCAGCAGGTACAGCCAGACGCCGATGTTCCAGCCAGTGAGGATGTGCTGCACCAGATTGTCGGCGGGAATCAGCCAGCCGCCCAGGCAGCCGGCAACGGCAGAAAAACTCAGGCGCGGGTGGGTGCGGGTCAGTCGATGGAAAGCCATGGGGCCTCGGGGCAGGGGGTTCCTCGGCAACTGTAGCCCATCGTTGCCGCCTGCGGGCGCGGAAATGCTTGCTGGCGGGCGCGGCCTTGGGCATTCTTGCGCGCCTCGCTTGCTCATGGATGACGCCCCTTTGTTCGCCCCCTCTTTACGCCTCGCCGCGTGCGCCCTGGGCGCTGCGCTAGCGCTTGGCGGTTGCAGCCACGGTATCGAGTCGATGCCGCTGGAATTCACCTCGTTCACCTATCACGATGGTTCTTACTCCCTGCGCTTTCGCAGCGACGAAGAGATTATCAGCCTGTTCGAACGGCATACCGGCGACGGGCAGATCGGCGAGTGGTTTACCTGCGCCCTGGACGATGACCAGGATTTCACCGTTGGCCATGCGATGATCTACAGCCTGGTTGGCGGTGTCGATTTCGAGGGCATCTCCGAAATCAAGGGCTACAACTACGTGGTCAACGCGCATTTCTACAAGACCACCCCGGACCGCAGC
This sequence comes from Pseudomonas sp. NPDC087612, assembly GCF_044743505.1. Classification (NCBI taxonomy): domain Bacteria; kingdom Pseudomonadati; phylum Pseudomonadota; class Gammaproteobacteria; order Pseudomonadales; family Pseudomonadaceae; genus Pseudomonas; species Pseudomonas sp. NPDC087612. Next base: position 66,409 of record NZ_JBIUWO010000001.1, on the reverse strand, counting down.
ACGCAGACCGAACTGCTCAAGCCGGCGATCCAGCGCCTGCTGGCGGACAAGGCGCATATCCCCTGCAAGCTGAGTATTACCGCGTTTCTTTACGATGCCTACTACTCGAAAACCCTGCAATTGCCGGTCGACCAGGTGCTCACCGAAGTGGCCCGGCACCGCGAGCGCCTGGTGCAGTGGCAGCCCGAGCCGATTGTCATCGGTCGTTCGCCGCTGGTGCCGCGGATCGAGCCGTTGCCGCTGTACAGTGACCGCTTGCAAATCATCGATAACGACACCGGCCGCCCACGCGGCCACGTGGCCTATGTGGTCAAGCGCAGTGACGGCTACCTGGAGCATGGCGAGACGGATTTCAACGGTTTGACCCATGAAGTCATGTCGCTGACCCGCGAAACCGTGAAGCTGTACCTGGATGACTCGGTGCCATGAAAATGCCCTCAATCGATTCCGGGGGCGTCGATGAGGTACTATCGGGATTCTTGCCGTGGCTAAAAAGACTTGCCAATCAATGACCTGATTGTGATGCAGGTCAGTGGCCACGGTGTTGTCACGAGTCAGACTGGCCCGTTGCAGGCCCCTGACCTCAGCTGCGCTCTACAGGATTCCCGGTTTGTCCGATTCACTGCAAAACCCCTTGCTGCAATACCTCGCCCGCCTGGCGCCGTCCAGCCAGCTGACCATGAAGTACATCCTCCAGGATGCTGCCGACCGCCTGGGCTTCGAGGATTGCGACATCGCCGAGGTGCCCTGGCACCAGCTCGAGCCCGGGCATGTCACCGCGCTGGTGGCGGCCTTGCGCGCCGATGGCTATGCGCCGAACACCTCGTCGCTGTACGTCAACGCGGTACGCGGGGTAATGAACGAGGCCTGGCGCCTGAGCCTGATCAGCCAGGAGCAGTTGCTCAAGATCCGCACGGTCAAGCCGACCCAGGGCACGCGCCTGCCGGCCGGGCGCAACCTCAAGCGCAGCCTGATTCGTGAGCTGATGGACGCCTGCGCTGCCGACCCGCGCCCGCAGGGGTTGCGCGATGCGGCGGTGATCGCCTTGCTGTACGGCACCGGCATGCGCAAGTCCGAGTCGGTCAACCTGACCCTCAGCCAGGTCGACTTCAGCGAACGCAGCCTGCAGGTGCTGGGCAAGGGCAACAAGCAACTGATCAAGTACGCGCCGCCCTGGGCGTTTGCAAAGCTCAACGCCTGGCTGGCGTTTCGCCGCGAGCAATTGCCTGAAGGGCGGGCCGACGACGAGTTCCTGTTCAACCGTATCCGCCGTGGCAGCCACATCACCCGCGAGCGCATCACCAAGCACGCGATCTACTACATCGCCCGCCAGCGCGGCACTCAAGTAGGGGTAAAGATCATGCCCCACGATTTTCGCCGCTCGTTCATCACCCGGGTGATCGAAGAGCATGACCTGTCGATCGCGCAAAAGCTGGCCCACCACACCAACATCCAGACCACCGCCAACTACGACATGCGCGATGACAACGAGCGGCGGCGGGCGGTGGATCGCTACGATTACTGACCTGTGGGCCCTGCAGCCTACGCCCCCTGTGGGAGCTGGCTTGCCAGCGATTAGGCCGGTACAGTCAGTGCACCATGTACTGACTGGAATGCGAGCGCTTTGCACTCGATCGCTGGCAAGCCAGCTCCCACAGGAGCCGGTGCAGTATTACGGCCTCGCGGCCTCCAGCCCCATCTGCCAGAAGTCGGCTTCCAGCCGCGAGGCCTGGGCGAAGACCTTGACCAGTTCCTCGAAGCGGCGCTCGGTCATGGTTCGCGCGGCCAGGTCATCTAGGTGCGCGCGGGCAGCGGTGGCCACGCCCTGGTAGCCGGCGCCTGCGTATTCGCCAATCCACTCGCGGTAAGGATGATCGCCCAGTGCCTGAACGCCGTCGGGGGTCAGGTTGCGGCCGATTTCGGCATAGCCGATCACGCACGGCGCCAGGGCTACGTGCAGGTCCAGCAGGTCACCGGCGGCGCCGCAGTCCAGCACGAAGCGGGTATAGGCCACAGTGGCCTGGTGCTCCGGGGTCGCCGCGAGATCGTCAGCCGACAGCCCCCAGCGCTCGCACAGGCGCACGTGCAGCTCGGTTTCGTCGAGAATCGCCGCCAGCCCCGCCTGGGCGGCGCGAATGTCGGCGAGGGTGCGGCTCTTGTAGGCGGCCAGGGCCCAGGAACGGGCGAACTGGATCAAGAACAGGTAGTCCTGCACCAGGTACTTGCGAAACGCCGGTTGCGCCAGGGTGCCGGCGCCCATCTGGCGAACGAAGTCGTGCTCGACGTAGCTGTGCCAGTCGGCGCTGGCGGCCTGTTTCAGGCGCTCGAAGATATCCATGGCTTAGCCCTCAATGTCGTAGGCGGCGTCGAAAAACGCCTGTTCCAGCGCCACGCTGCGCAGGAAGAAGTCGCGGCTGACCTGTGCCTGTGCAGGCCCGACGCGGTCCAGCTCGGCGCGCAGGAAGGCGACAAAATCCTGGAACGCCGGGTTGTCGTGCAGGGTGATCCACTCGGCGTGCTCGAAGCGCGGCGGCAGTTGCTTGTTGGCCCGCAGCGCCCAGTCCAGGTACAGGCCCTCGGCGACGTTGAGCACCGCCAGGGCGGCGGCGTAGGAGCGGGTGGCCGCGGCTTCGCGCATGATCGCCTTGAAGCCTGCGGTCGGCGCTGAGTCCGGTGCCTCAAGGCGCTGCGCCTCGCTGACGCCCAGGGCTTCGAAAGCGCGCAGGAAGTAGGTGTTCTCTTCACCGGCGATCACCCCGGTAAAGCGCCCCAGGCGAATCCGCGCCTCGAAGGTATCGGCGCTGGCGATGGCGGCGCCGAGCAGGGTCAGGAACGCATCGATGAAACGGTGATCCTGGATCAGGTAGTTGACCAGCACAGGGTCGGCCAGGCTGCCGTCGAGCAGTTCATTGACGAAGCGGTGTTCGATGCACTGGGTCCAGCTCGGCTCGCTTTGCTGGCGAAGGCTGTCGGTGAAGCGCGCGGTCATGCTGTTGTCCTTTTTATCGTGACGACAGCGGGGCCGGTGATGGCTGGCATGGTCGGCCCCGCAGTGAGGCCGGCAAAAAGGCAGGTGCACAATACCCATCCCTTCGCCGGCATGATCCGGATCAGGTTCGAAGGGTCACCGCGCTGCACATGCCAGCGGTTTCTCAGCCCGTTGCCGGGCTCCCCTTGGTGGCCGAATCTATACAGCAAGGGCCCTGGATTGTCACGCGTTGCGCTAGTGGATGCTCGAGGCCAGCTCGAAGATCGGCATGTACATGAGGATCACGATCAGGCCGATCAGCAGGCCGATGAAGGTCATCAGCAGCGGCTCGAACAGGCGCACGAACCACTCGATCCAGCGGCTGATCTCCTCGTCGTAGAAGTCGGCGCTGCGCTCCATCATCTGCCCGAGGTTGCCCGACTGCTCGCCAGCGCGCAGCAGGCGCAACGACACTGGCGTCACCAGGTGCCCGGCCTCCAGCGCCGCCGACAGCGACTGGCCTTCCTTGACCCGTTCACAGGCCTGCTCCAGCCGCAGGCCACTGGCCGCGCCGAGCAGGCCGCGGGCCATGGCCATGGCGGTGAGAATCGGGATGCCGCCCTGCAGGAGGATCCCCAGCGAGCGGTAGAACCGCGCCAGCTCATACATCACCAGGCGTTTGTGCAGGGCCGGCAGGCGTTCCAGCTGGCGGTTCAGCCAGCGCCGCACCCGCGGCTCGCGACGCAGCATGAACAGCAGCACCATGAGTAGCCCAAAGCTGCTGGCCATGGCCAGCTGATGCGCGTGCAGGAACATCCCGGCCTGCATCAGCCAGCGCGACATCCACGGCAGCTCGGTGCCCAGGCCTTCGAACACCAGACTGAAACGCGGTACCACATAGCCGAGCAGAAACAGCACCACGCCGCCGCCGACCAGCAACAGCAGCAGCGGGTAGATCGAGGCGCTGATGATCTTCTGGCGCACTTCGTCCATGCGCTGGCGGTAGGCAACATAGCGGCCGAGGGCATCGCCCAGGGCGCCGGTCTTCTCGCTCGATTGCACCAGCGCCACGTACAGCGGCGGGAACACGCTGGGCAACTGCGCCAGGGCCTGGGAGAACGACTTGCCTTCATACAGCAGGCGCACCAGTTCGCCGAGGGTCTTGCGTGCCTGGGGCGCGGTCTCTTTTTCGGCCAGGCTCTCGAGGGCGTCGATCAGCGGCAGGCCGGCATTGAGCAGGGTGGTCAGCTCCTGGCTGAACAGTACCAGGTTGAACACCTCGCCACGCCGCCAGCGCAGACCGGCCAGGCGCTGGCAACTGCGCACGCTGACCACCCGCAAGCCTTGTTGCTCGACCTGCTCGCGGGCCTGGCCCGGGTCCTGGGCGTCGACCTGGAGCAAGACCACCCCGGCCTTGCCCAGGGCCTTGAGTTCATAGCGCATGCGCAAGCCCTCCGGTTATTGCCAACTGGTGATCTCGGCATTCTCGCCATCGCCGCCGGGCTGGCCGTCCTTGCCCATCGACAGCAGGTCGTACTCACCGTTTTCACCGGGCTGGCGGTAGATGTAGTTACGCCCCCACGGGTCTTGCGGGACCTTTTTCTGCAGGTACGGGCCCGACCAGCGGGTTTCGTCGCTGGGAGCCGCCACCAGTGCCTGCAGGCCTTGCTCGGAATTGGGGTAATGCCCCACTTCCAGCCGGTACAGGTCCAGGGCCTTGCTCAGGCCTTCAATCTGCGCCCGGGCGACCTTGGCCTCCGAGCGCCCCAACTGGCTGAAGTACTTGGGGGCAACGATGCCGGCCAAGAGGCCCAGCACTACCAGGACTACCAGCAGTTCGAGCAGGGTGAAGCCGCGTTGCGCGCGATGGTTGTTGTTCATAGCCAGGCCCTCCACAGGTGCGCTGCAAGGCCTTATGCAATTGCCGTGCGCGTCTGCGCCGGGCCTTTGCCGCACGGGCCTGGCAAGGCGGCACAGTGCTTGCGTCAGAAGGGTAACGCCCTGGCAATCGGGGCATATGCCCCACTTTCTGGGGGACGCAACGGGGAGGGTGGCACGATGCGCTGGCTCACTGCGGCAATCCTGGCCTGGCTGGCCATAGTCAATCCGGCTCAGGCCGATGTGTACATCTCGATCAAGGCCGATGGTAGCTATGTATTGAGCAACGTCCACCGGCCGGGGCGAACCTACCAGCGGGTCATCAGCGAGGCCGTGAGCCTGGCCAGCAACGGCCCGCAACTGATCACCGGCATGCCCTACGCCGAAGTGGTGGCGGCAGCGGCGCAGGCCAACGACCTGCCGGCGGCCTTGCTGCACGCAGTGATCCAGGCCGAATCGCGCTACGACCCCAACGCCCGCTCGACCAGCGGCGCGGCCGGGCTGATGCAGCTGATGCCCGACACCGCCAAGGAAATGGGCGTGAAGAATGTCCTCGACCCGGCCGCGAACGTGCAGGGCGGGGCGCGCTACCTCAAGCGCATGCTGACCCTGTTCGACAACGACATCACCCTGGCCGTGGCCGCCTACAACGCCGGGCCAGATGCGGTGCTGCGTCGCGGTCGGGTAGTACCGCCGTTTGCCGAAACCCAGCGCTACGTGCCCAAGGTGCTGCGCCAGTACCGGCGGCTGCAGGGCCTGGCGGTGGATGATCCGTTGTAATCGCAAAACCTGTGGGAGCGGGCTTGCCCCGCGATGAGGCAACCCCCGATTAGTGGGGAATACCGGGGAATCACCCCCAATCAAGATTCATTCAGCTTTATAAACTACTGAAAAACAACAATAAAAAATTTGGCATGGGCCTTGCTCCGGCCCCTCCAGAGTCCCCTTGCACCACCGAGGCACGCCATGATGACTCCAATCAAAGGCTCAGTCCTGACTTCCCTGCTGCTTGCGGCCGCCAGCCTTGCCTGGCAACCGCTCAGCGAAGCTGCCGTGCGCTGCGAACGCAACCTGGTGGCCAATGTGGTGGCGCTCGATCAGCCACTGATGTTCAACCGCCTCGGTGCGCAGAATGCCAACGGCATGATGTTCGCCCTGCGCCGCGACGTGGTCGACGAGCACCAGGTGTCGCTGGCCACTGGCGGCGCCGCGGTACCGGGTAAAGTCAGCCTGCGCCCGGACAAACGCCCGCGGCCGATCGTGCTGCGGGTGGCGGCGGGCGACTGCCTGACCATCAACCTGCAAAACCTGCTGGCCTACCAGGCCAACCCGAACAAGCACGGCATCGACCACGAGCAAGAGAACGAGGTCGAAGGCGAGGAAAACGAAGGCGCTGAGAACGAAGCGGGCGAGGGCAACGAACAGGGCGGCGAGCATTTTGTCGCCGACGAGCAGGTCAGCGACCGTCATGTCGGTTTTCAGGTTAACGGCATGCAGGCGGTCAACAGTATCGGTGACATCGCCGCCAATACCGGGCGCAACGGCAACTTCCTGATCGCCCCCGGCGCCAGCCGTTCCTACACCCTTTACGCCGAGCGTGAAGGCGCGTTTGCCGCCACCAGCCAGGGCGCGACCTTTGGCGGCGAGGGCGGTGCCGGCAACGTCGCCAATGGCCTGTTCGGCCAGGTGGTGGTGGTGCCCAAAGGTGGGCGCACCTTCCGTAATACCCTGACCGAAGAAGAGATGCGCCTGAGTAGCAGCGGTCGCACCCCCACCGGCCAGCCGATCGTCGACTACCAGGCGCGCTACCCGCAGCAGGAGCCGTGGATCCGCGAAGGCAAGGCCGGTTCGCCGATCATTGCCATGACCGATGGCAACGAGATCATTTCCAGCGAATCCGACGCAATTGTCATGGGCCCCAACGCCGATGGCAGTTTCCCGGCCTCGACCTACCCGCTGGAAAGCATCGGCAAACGCAACCCGGCGATCCCCAACCGCCTGGAGCCGTTCCGTGATTTCGCCGCGCAATTCACCGACGAAGCCGCCTCGACCCAGGCCTTCCCCGGTTACTGGGCAGACCCGGTAATGGGCCATGTGCTGGAGCCGACCCGCGACTCGTTCATGATCAACTATGGCTCCGGCGGCATGGGCGCCGAGGTTGTGGCCAACCGCCTGGGCGTGGGGCCGATGCATGACTGCCTGTCATGCGCCTATGAAGAGTTCTTCTTGAGTTCGCACACCGTCGGCGACGTGGCGATGCTGGTGGACGTACCGGCCAACGTCGGCCTGGAGAACATCCGCCCGGGCCAGACCCCGAGCGCCGAGCAGGTCGGGGTCAAGGCGACCATGGCCCTGTACCCGGCGGAACCGGCCAACGTCAACCACAGCTACATCGGTGACATGGTCAAGTTCCGCAACACCCACAACGGCCACGAGCAGCACATCTTTCACCTGCACGGCCACCAGTGGCTGTTCAACCCCAATGACGACAACTCCGACTATGTCGACGCCCAGGGCATCGGCCCGGGTGTCGGCTACACCTACGAAATCGCCAACGGCGGCTCGGGCAACCGTAACCGCGTGGCCGGCGATGCGATCTATCACTGCCACTTCTACCCGCACTTTGCCCAGGGTATGTGGAGCATGTGGCGGGTCCACGATGTGTTCGAAGAAGGCACCCGCCTGGAAGTCTCCGGGCAGAGCGAAAACGGCTATCACAGCGTGCCGTTCGCCTTGCGCAGCGGCAAGCCGGCCGCGGGCGCCCGGGCCTTGCCGGACGGCGAGATCGTCGCCGGTACGCCAATCCCGGCCATCGTGCCGTTGCCCGGCAAGGCCATGGCGCCGATGCCCGGCAAGGTCGCGGTGATTCCCAAGCTGGCGCAAACCCTGGTTGCCGCAAACCATCACGACGATGAGCAAGAAGAGGGCGATGATGACGCTGGCCATGACGACGCCGCGCCGCGCGCAGTCGGCTCGCTGGCCCTGGTCGATCGCAGCGAGGCCAACCGCAACGCCGACGGCAGCCTGAAGAACCCGGGCTTCCCGTTCTGGATCGGCGGCATGGAAAACACCGTCGGTCAGCGCCCGCCAACCCCGCCGCTGGACATGCTCGACCCGGCCAAGGCGCAACAGTTGAAAAACTCCGGCAACGCCCTGTGGGCCAACCTCGACCCGGCCCAGGTCGGTGGCTGGGACGGCGGCCTGCCACGCCATGCCCTGGACGGCCTGTCGGCCGGCGGCGAGGCGCTGGTGACCACCACTGCGCTGGACTTCACCAAGGCGATCACCAAGGCCAAGGCGGTGTTTTTGCCCGAGGAGGGTACCGACGTCGAACAGGCGGCGATGAGCTTCCATTCCAAACTGGAGCACCCAAGCTATGCCGTGCTGCCTGGCAAGCAGACCGTGGCGCGCAACTTTCGCACCAACGGCGCCGCACCTACCGCCGGCGCGCCGTATTACGAGCCGTGCATGGATGATCGCGCCAAGCGCCTGACCCAACTGTCCGGCGCCGGTGAGTTCAACAGCGGCGAGCGCCTGGACGGCATGAGCTTTACCGGCAGCTCGACTTTCACCGCCGACCGCCCGCGCATCTACAAAGGCGCCAACATCCAGTTCGACGCGGTGTACAACAAGGTCGGCTACCACTTCCCGCAGGCGCGGATCATCAGCCTCTGGGAAGACGCCTGGGCGGTGATCAACAAGCAGCGCCCTCCGGAGCCGCTGGTGATGCGCATGAACACCTTCGACTGCGTGATGTACCAGCACACCAACCTGATCCCCTCGTACTATGAAATGGACGACTACCAGGTGCGTACGCCAACCGACGTTATCGGCCAGCACATCCACCTGCCAAAATGGGACCTGACCGCCGCCGATGGTTCGGCCAACGGCTGGAACTACGAGGACGGTATCCTTTCCCCTGGCACCGTGGTCGAGCGTATCCACGCGATTCGCGAGTTCAACGAGTGCCGCGCCGGCGACCCGCGCGAAGGCACGGCCGAGTGCCCGGTGGCCAAGGCGCACCCGTTCTTCGGCCGCTACGGGCGCGCCGACTGGCTGGGCGCGCGCACGGCCATGCAGCGCTGGTTCGTCGACCCGGTGGTCAACGTGCATAACGTCGACCGTGGCCTGGGCACCATCTTTACCCACGACCACCTCGGCCCATCGACCCACCAGCAATTGGGCCTGTACGCCACCGTGCTGGCCGAGCCTGCCGGCTCTACCTGGTACCACGCCGAAACCGGAGAGCTGCTGTACAACAGTGCCCTGCGCGAAGACGGCGGGCCGACCTCGTGGCAGGCGGTGGTGAAAACCGGCGACCTTGACGGTGACGGGCGCAACGACAGCTACCGCGAGTTTTTCCTCGAGTACAGCGACTTCCAGCACGCCTATGAGGCCGGTGTTTACGTGGGTGCCGGCCCGGACGGCATCCCCAATGCCCAGGCTTACCCGGCCAGTGCCGACAGCTTTCGCTACGCGATCAACCCGCCGGTGCGGCAGAAGGCTTCGAACCTGCTGGAATCGGTGGTCGAGTCGCGCGGCGGGCTCAATCCGGGCTGCCCGAGCCGGCCGTGCCCGCAGGCGATCTCGGTGGATGACCCGGGGATGTTCGTCGTCAACTACCGCAACGAGCCGCTGGCCCTGCGTGTCTACGACCCCAACAAGGTCGCCCCCGACGGCAAGCGCGGCATGCAGGCCGACGGCCTGGCCGGCGATCTCGCCTATGCCATGCAGAGCCGCACCGACCGCGCCATCCCGGCGATGAACCTGTCGCCGGCGGCTGTTACCTCAGCCGTGGGGCCAACCGGTGGCACCACCTTGTTCCCGCCGCACATCAACGCCGCCGGGGCCGAGCCGGGCGACCCGTTCACGCCGATGCTACGCACCTACTCCGGCGACAACGTGCGCCTGCGCATGCATGCCGGTGGCCATGAAGAGGAGCACAACGTGACCCTGCATGGCGTCAAATGGCTGCAGAACGGCTCGGGCTTCGGCAACAGCTCGAACTCCGGCTGGAAGGCCTCGCAGATGGTCGGGATCTCCGAGCAACTGGGCTTCATGGCACCGGTGTCGATGATCTCCAGCGCGTCGGCGCCCAACGGTGACTACCTGTATTCGCTGGACGCCGCCCACGAAGGCTACTGGAATGGCATCTGGGGCGTTATGCGCAACTACAGCAACAGCCGCAACGACCTGTTTGCCCTGCCCAACAACCCGTTGCCGATGGCGGCGCGCAATACCGTGGCATTCGACGGCATCTGCCCGCGCTTTACCGCCAACACCAATGGCATCGGCACCCGGCCAACGGTGCAGCGCAGCTATGAAGTCGTCGCCGCCCTGGCCAACGATATCCTCGGCAACTCGCTGGGTGTGAGCATCACCGACCCGGCCGGCGCCGGCCAGCACGTCGGCGGCCCGCTCAAGGCCAACGGCGGCACTCTGGTGTACAACAGCCGGCGCACCAGCATCCCGCAGGTGACGGTGACCGACCCCGAAGATGGCGAGACCTTCACCATCGGCGGCCACAGCGGCCCGCTGCACGACCCGACGGCAATCCTCTATGTGCGCAAGGCCGACCTCGATCCGGGCACCGGCAAGCTCAAGCCCGGTGTGCCGATCGAGCCGCTGGTGCTGCGCGCCGCTGCCGGTGAGTGCCTGAAGGTCACCCTGGAGAACCGCCTGCCGCAGGTAATGCCCGACCTGCCGAGTACCGCCGTGATGCAGAACGTGGTCAAGCGCGACCGCAATGGCAGTGAAGGCTCCACCGCCTTCAACAACAACCTCATGCGGCCCTCCAGCCATGTCGGCCTGCATGCCCAGTTGCTGGCCTACGACATCACCAAGTCGGACGGCGCCAACGTCGGCCAGAACCCGGTGCAGACCGTGCCGCCACGGGCCGGCAACAGCGGCGCCTACCCGAGCAAGGTCTACCAGTACTACGCCGGGCACCTGGAGCGCGAAGGCAAGCCGGTGCTGCAGATGGGCCGTGCGGTGGACAACATCAACACCACCGCCATCGAGTTCGGCGGCCTGAACATCACCCCGGCCGATGTCATCAAGCAGGGGCAAAAGGGCCTGATCGGCGCCATGAGCATCCTGCCGCTGGGTGCCACCTGGAGCGAAGACACGGCCAGCCGCGCCTCGGCCACTGTGCAGGTGCCGGGGCAAACCGCCTACCGCGACTTCGCCACCCTCTGGCAGCGCTCGCTGAACATGCGCTGGGCCGATGGCCGGCCGGTGGAGGGCATTGCCACTGAAGGCAACGGCGTGCCGGGCGATCCGAAGGACAACTCGAACATGGCCATCAACTACAAGACCGAGCCGTTGTGGTTCCGCTTCGGCCTGGCCCCGGATGCGCCGTTCGGCCATGCCGATGGCAATGGCTGGGCCGATGTAGCCAATGCCCACATGGCCTACAGCAACGCCCTGGTCGGCGGCGATCCGCAAACCCCGGTGCTCTGGGCCAAGCCTGGCCAGCCACTGCGCAACCACGTGCTGATGCCCACCGGCGGCAGCCGCGGCATTACCTACCAGCTCGACGGGCACCTGTGGCCGTTGCACGCCTACCAGCCGGAGAAGGCCGACCCCGGTGGCTACCCGATGTACCAGCCCGGTATCGGTTCGGTGCGCTTTGGCTACAACCCGCAGGCCATGTACATCGGCGCCCAGGAGAGCGTGCTGCCGGCCGCGCACTTCAGTTTCATGCTGCCTAGCGCCGGCGGCAGCAACGCGGTACCGGGTGACTACCTGTTCCGCGACTACGCCGCCTACGGCAACGCCTCCGGGTTGTGGGGGATCCTGCGGGTGACCAACGAAACACCACCGGCCACGCCGCCAGCACAGTGAGTGAGGGGAAGGTCATGAACAACAAGAATCGACCGCTGTACCTGGGTCTGCTGGTGGGCCTGACCCTGATCGGCCTGGGGGTGAGTTACGAAAGCCTGTGGTGCGACCCGCGCAGCGAGCAGGCCGAAGGTGACCCCCAGGGCCTGCATAGCTTCAGCCGCGACGGCGTCAGCGTCGAGTTCGAGGCGCGGCCGCTGGGCAGCGGCGGGACCTTGACCGAAGGCAGCTTCGCCAATGTGCGCTTCAAGATCACTGACCAGAACAGCGGCCAGCCATTGTCGGGGGTATCCCCCGGCGCCTGGCTGGACCCGGCGCTGACCGGCGAAGCGGCCAAGGACCGCAGCACCAGTTGCAAGGCACGGGTGGCGCTGTTTCTCAAAAGCAGCATCGGCGCACGGCCCTTGCTCGATTTGAACAGCTACTTCCTGCTGGTGCTGAACAAGGACGCCAGCCTCACGGTGATTGATCCGTCGGTGTCGGTGGGCGGGGTCACCAGCACCCTGGCGCGCATCGAACTGCCGGGCACACCGATGGACTGGGTGGCGAGCAAGGATGACAAGCAGGTCTACGTGTCGATGCCGGAGCGCGGCGAGGTGGCGTTGATCGATACCGAGACCTTCCAGCGCGTCGCCAACCTGCCGGCCGGCAAGCAGCCGCTGCGCCTGGCGATGCAGCCCGACCAGCGCCTGCTGTGGGTCGGCAACAATGCCCGCGACGCCCAGAGCAGCGGGGTGACAGTGATCGACGTGCCCAGCCGCAAGACTCTGAAGTTTTTCGCCACCGGCGCCGGTCACCACGAAATCGCCTTTAGCAGCGATTCGCGCTACGCCTTTGTCAGCAACCGCGACAGCGGCACCCTGAGCGTGATCGACGCCAGCGAGATGCGCCTGGTGAAAACCCTCAAGGTCGGCTCGCACCCTTTGTCGGTGGCCTATTCGCCGCTGTCCCAGGCGGTGTACGTGGCCGATGGCCGCGACGGCAGCATCAGCGTCATCGATGCCCGCAGCCACACCCAGCGCCACCTGATCGAAGGCAAGCAGGGCTTGGGGCCGATGCGCTTCAGCAATGACGGGCGCTTCGGCATCGTCCTCAACACCCTGCAAAGCCAGGCCATGGTCATCGATGCCAGCAGCGACCGGCTGATCCACAGCCTGCCGGTGGCCGCCGAACCCTACCAGCTGACCTTCACCCAGGCCTATGCCTATATCCGCGGCCTGGCCTCGCCCAAGGTCAGCATGATCAACCTCAGCAGCCTCGGCGAAGGCCGCCAGCCGATCGTCCAGGGCTTCGAAGCCGGGCCCGCGGCGCCGCGCCAGGCCGGTGACCTGCCGCTGGCCCAGGGCCTGACCGTGGCCCGCGACGAGAACTCGGTGTTTGTGGTCAACCCGGTGGACAACACCACCTACTTCTACGCCGAAGGCATGAACGCGCCGATGTCCGGCTACGCCAACCGTGGCCACAGCGCCCGCGCCGCGCTGGTCATCGACCGCAGCCTGCGCGAGGTGGCGCCGGGAGTGTACAGCTCGACCATCAAGCTGCCGGCCGCCGGTACCTTCGATGTCGCCTTTTTGCTCAACCAGCCGCAGATCATCCATTGCTTCAGCACCGAAGTGGCGGCTTCCAGCAGCGCCCCGCACCGGCAGACGCCACGGGTGGAGTTCCTTATCGGCCCCTCGGTGGTCGACCAGGGCCGGCCGCTGATCGCGCGCTTTCGCATCAGCGAGGGCAACGGCACGCCGCGCACCGGAATCAAGGACCTGAGCCTGCGCTACTTTCTCGCGCCCACCTCGCGCGCCCGCACCAGCGTGGTCCGCGAAGTGGGCGAGGGCATCTACGAGGCGCCGCTGGAGCAACTTGAAGCCGGCGCCTGGTACCTGCACGTGCAGGCGCCGTCGCTGGGCAAGCGCTTTGCCGAGAACAACTACACCAGCCTGCGGGTAATGCCCGCCGGCGCACAGCAAGCATCCGACGCCGGACCAAGGAGTGTGCAATGAAACTGCTCGATCGCTGCAGACTGTTCAGCCTCTGCCTGCTCGCCGCCAGTTGCGGTATCGCCCAGGCCCACAACGGTGTCGACCACAGCGGCCATGGCGCGCCCGCCGCCCACCAGGAAAAGACCTCGGTGCGCTTTGCCGATGTCTCGTTGCTCGACCAGAACGGCATGCCGGTGCGCCTGGAAAAGGACCTGGTGGCCGATCACCTGGTGGTCATGGGCTTTATCTACACCAGTTGCACCACGGTGTGCCCGGTGGTTTCCTCGATCATGGCCAAGGTGCAGAAGCAGCTGGGCGGCCGGGTCGGCACCGAGGTGCAACTGGTGTCGATCAGCGTCGACCCGCAGCGCGATGATCCCAAGCGCCTGCTCGGCTATGCCCAGATGTTCCAGAACGGCCCGGGCTGGAGCTGGCTGACCGGCACCCCGTATGCCATCAACGAAACCCTCAAGGGCCTGGGCAGCTTCAGCGCCGACCTTGGCCAGCATCCGCCGCTGATCCTCGTCGGTGACGGCCACAGCGGCCACTGGACGCGCTATTACGGCTTTACCGACCCACAGCTGCTGATCAGCGAGATCGACCGCCTCAGCGCCCGCCGGGTGCACGCCAAGCACACCGCCATTGCCCAGGAGGTGCAACCATGAGCGCCGTCAGCCGTGGCATGCGCAGCACCGACTGGCTGGCCCTGGCGCTGTGCCTGTGGATCCTCAGCGCAGTGGCCCTGGCCCATGAAGGCCATGGCTCACCACCGCCCAACGCCACCCCGGCGACGGCCGAGGGCGGGACCCGCGACGCCCGCACGTACTTCACCGACACCGTGCTGCAGGACCAGAACGGTCGCAACCTGCGCTTTTACCAAGACGTCCTGAAAGACCGCGTGGTGCTGCTCAATGTGATCTTCACCCACTGCAATGACGCCTGCCCGCTGATTACCCGCAAGCTGCGCGAGGTGCGCGAAGCCCTGGGCGAAGACGCAGCCAGCAAGGTCACCTTCATTTCCCTGAGCAGCGACCCGCAGAACGACACCCCGGCGGTGCTCAAGGCCTTTGCTGAAAAACAGGGGGTGGACAGCGCCAACTGGCTGTTCCTCACCGGTGACAAGGCGCAGATGGACCTAGTCTTGGCGCGCCTGGGCCACCTGATTCCAAGCCCCGAGCAGCATTCGACCCAGTTGATTGCCGGTGACGTGGCCAACAAGCGTTGGAGCAAGATCCGCCCGGACGCGCCGGCGCAAGCCATCGCCCAGCGTCTGCAATTGCTGTCGCAACCCTTGGCGGGGCGCTGAGCCATGGGCGCGTGCCTGGGTATCGGCCTGCTGCTGAGCGTGCTGCTGGTCAGCCCGCTGGCCAGCGCCATCGAGCTCAGCCCGCAGGAGCAGGCCGGCAAGCGCCTGTACCGCGAAGGCCTGTCGAGCAGCGATGCCCAGGTGTCGGCGCGGGTTGGCGCCGCCGACATGCTGGTGCCGGCCAGCGTCGTACCCTGTGCCAGTTGCCACGGCAACGATGGCCTGGGCCGGGCCGAGGGCGGAGTGCGTCCGCCGTCGTTGAACTGGCAGCGCCTGGCCGGCGGGCAGGGCATGCGCGAGGTCAATGGCCGCCGCTATCCGGTCTACACCGAGGCGAGCCTGGCCCGCGCCATCCAGGAGGGTCGTGACCCGGCCGGCAACCGCCTGGACCCGGCGATGCCGCGCTTTGTCCTGAGCATGGCCGACCAGCGCAACCTCAGTGCCTACCTCAAGCGCCTGGCCGATGACCGCGACCCGGGGCTGGAGGAACAGACCCTGCGCCTGGGCACCTTGCTGCCAACCCAGGGCACCCTGGCCGAGCCTGCGCGGGTGGTGGCGGCGGTGTTGGCTGACCGTATCGAGCAGATCAACCGCCAGGGCGGCATTCATGGCCGCAGCTTGCAGCTGGTCAACCTCGACCCCGGCCCCGACCAGGCCAGTGCCGAGCAGGCGCTGGCGCAACTGCTCGACCAGCAGCGGGTATTCGCCCTGGTCGCGCCGATGGCGCCGGCCCTTGATGCCACGCTGGGCGAGCGCCTGGAGCAGGCGCGCCTGCCGTTGATCGGCGCCGCCCCGCAGCTGGCCGGCAGCCGCCAGGTGTTCGACCCCTTGCCCGGGCTGCGCGAGCAACTGCTGAGCCTGGCTGACTATGCCCAGGGCAGCCTGTCGTTGCAGCAGGCCCAGGTGACTATCGTCTATGCCGAAGCCAGCCAGGCCGCGCTGGCGGCCAATCTGCGCGAGGCCTTGCTGGCGCGCGGCTGGAGCCAGGTCAAGGTCGAGGCCTTCGAGCAGCAGGCACCGACCGGGCAGGCGCTGTTCTATCTCGGCAAGGCCTCGGGCTTCAGCCGCCTGACCGAAGCCTTGCAGCAGGCCGGGCGCACGCCTTACCTGTTCGCCGCCTCAAGCCAGGTCGCCAGCGAGCTGCTGCTGGTGCCGCAGGCGTGGTCGCGGCGGGTGTTCCTGGCCTATCCGTTCATCCCCAGCGACTGGACCGCCCAGGGCCGCGAGGCGCTCACCGCCCTGCGCCAGCGCCAGGGCCTGGATGGCCGCCAGGGCTTGTTGCAGGTCAGTACCTGGTGCGCCATGCAATTGCTTGAAGAAGCGCTCAAGCGCGCCGGCCGTGATGCCAGCCGCGAGAAACTCACCCAGGCCCTGGAAGGCCTGCACGACGTGCACACCGGGCTGACCCCGGCCCTGGGCTTTGGCCCGGGCCGGCGCCAGGGCCTGAACGGTGCGCATGTGGTCACCGTTGAAATGCCCGGCCCGGTGTTCTATCCGGTTGCCGCCTACCAGAGTGTCCTTGAGACGAGGTCGCCATGAACCGCCTGATGCCGTTGCTGCTGTGCCTGTTGGCTGTATCGCTGCACGCCGCGGACGGGCCGCCGGCGGCGCGGGTCAACGGCGTGGAGATCAGCCAGATGCGCCTGGAGCGCTATTTTGCCGAGTATCTTGAGGATCAGGGCAGGGCGCTGACCAGTATCCGCAACCCCAGCGTGTACAAGCGCCTGCGCGAACAGGCGCTGAACGACCTGATCGACCGCGAGCTGCTGTGGCAGGAGTCCCAGCGCCAGGGTGTGACGGTCAGTGATGCCGAGGTCGAGGCGCGCATCGGCCACCTGCGCCAGGCGTTCGGCAGCAATGAAGTGTTCGAGCGGCGCCTGGCCGAGGCCGGTTTCGACCCCCAGAGCTTTGCCGCCTATACCCGTCAGGAAATGGCCGCGCAGCAAGTGTTCCTGGCCGCCAGCCGCGTGCCGGAGCCAAGCGCGGCGCAGGTGTCGGCGTTCTATCAAGCCAACGCGAAAACCTTTGCCGGTGGGCAGAACCAAAGCCAGGGCGACCCTGTCCAACGGGAGCAAGGACTTGCAATGGCTAAAACCCTTCTTATCGATCAACTGCAGACGCAGGCGCGTCAGGCGTTGTTGCAACGCTTGCGCGACAGCGGTCAACTGCAGCGTATCGACTGAGCGCAGCGCCGCCCCCACTATTGGGGGCAGCACTAGGGGCAAAACGCCATCTGTCCCCCGGGATTGGGGAAGGGGCTAGCACCCGTTTGCGTCTATGCTTACAGAATCAACGACATAGCACAGTGATTTGCGCCGTATCACGTCTGGCACGAAGCATGCGTAAGCCTCTACAAGGCCGCACTCGTGCCGGGCCGGGAAACCGGGCCAGCGATGCTTCAGGGAGTGGACCTTGGTGAACAGAGTATTGGTAGTCGATGACGAACAGACCCTTGCCGGCAATATCCAGGATTACCTGGTTCTGCAAGGCCTCGACGTCCATGTTGCCCACGACGGAGCCAGTGCCATCGGCGCTGCCGAACGCACCCGGCCCGAAGTGGTAGTGCTGGATTATCGCTTGCCCGATATGGAGGGGTTTCAGGTTCTGGAGACTGTGCGCCAACAAGGTACGCGCTGTCATTTCGTGCTGATCACCGCCCACCCGACCGCCGAGGTCCGTGAGCGGGCCAGCCAACTGGGTGTCAGCCATATCCTGTTCAAGCCTTTTCCCCTGGCGGAACTGGCCCGCGCAGTCCTCGACCTGATGGGCATCAAGCGAGAAAACCGGCGCGCAGCCGACAAGGACACAGGGTTCGTCGAACGACGCCAGAGCAGGAGTGAGAGTTTCCCCCTGCAGTTGTTCGACGGTAGCTGGGTCCTGGCCGATCGCCGACGTAATGGCGCACGGCCGCCGGGGCCCGACGACGACCAACTGCTCACCGGGGAATAACGCGCGAGCAGGGCTGAACCAGGCTCTCCGCGCCCCGCGTCGGAGAGCATGCCATGGAACCGTTGTCGCTCGTTCCTCCCGTTGTAGCCAGCACCCCGGCGCCCCTTGGCCGTGCGCTGCTGGCCCAGGCCAGGGCCAGTGCCGAACTCAGCGGCGAACGCCTGCTCGATACCCTGCAATCGCTCAGCGGCCTTGAGCCGGCAGCGTTTGTCCAGTGCCTGGGCGCCACCCTGCATTACCCGCTGCTCGACGGCCCGGCGCTGTTCGCCGCCACGCCGCTGTTCGAGCGGGTCAGCCTGGCCCAGTGCCTGAAACGCGAATTCATCCTCCTCCAGCATGACGGCCAGACCCTCGGGGTGTTCGCCGACCCCTTCGACGACGCCCGCCTGGCCTGGATCGACGACTGCCTGCAAGGCGCACCGCTGTACCTGGTGCAAGCCGCTGAGCTCACGGGCTTTCTGGCCCGCCACGAAGAGAGCTTCCACGCGGTCGATTCGCTGGACACCGAGAACGAAACCGCCAACGAGCTCGACAGCCTGCAGAGCCTGTCATTGGCCAGCATCAGCGAAGACCAGAGCCGGGTGGTCAAGCTGGTCAACTCGACCCTCTACGATGCCCTGAAGATGCACGCCAGCGACATTCACCTGGGCGTGACCGGCAGCGGCCTGGTGATCAAGTACCGCATCGACGGCGTACTCAACAGCATCAGCAAGGTCAGTGGCAGCGAGTTCGCCGACCAGGTGATCTCGCGGATCAAGGTCATGGCTGAGCTTGACATCGGCGAGAAACGCGTGCCCCAGGACGGCCGCTTCAAGATCGGCATCAGCGCCCGGCAGATCGATTTCCGAGTCTCGATCATGCCGAGCATTTTCGGCGAAGACGCGGTGTTGCGGGTGCTCGACAAACAGGACCTGGCCGATCGCGTCAGCGGCGTGCAGTTGCAGGCCCTGGGCTTTGAACAGCAGACCCTGCGCAGCCTGCGCCGGCTGGCCAGCGAACCCTACGGGATGATCCTGGTCACCGGCCCCACCGGCAGCGGCAAGACCACCACCCTTTACGCCATGATCAGCGAGATCAACCACGGCGTAGACAAGATCATCACCATCGAAGACCCGGTCGAGTACCAGTTGCCGGGGGTGCTGCAGATCCCGGTCAATGAAAAGAAAGGCCTGACCTTCGCCCGCGGCCTGCGCTCGATCCTGCGCCACGACCCGGACAAGATCATGGTCGGCGAAATCCGCGACCCGGACACCGCGCAAATCGCCGTGCAGTCGGCACTCACCGGGCACCTGGTGTTCACCACCATCCACGCCAACAACGTCTTCGATGTGATCGGCCGCTTCAGCCAGATGCAGGTCGACCCCTACAGCTTTGTCTCGGCGCTCAACGCCGTGCTGGCCCAGCGCCTGATTCGCCTGGTTTGCCCGCACTGCGCCGCTGCCCAGCAACCCAGTGATGAAGAACTCGTCGCCTCGGGCCTGGAGCCCGGCCAGGTCGGCCATTACCGCTTCGTTCACGGCAGTGGCTGCGGCCAGTGCCGGGGCAGCGGTTATCGCGGGCGCACGGCGATTGCCGAGCTGCTGCACCTGGATGACGACCTGCGCCAGATGATCGTCGAGCGCAAGCCCCTGGCGCAAATCAAGACCCTGGCCTGCCAACGCGGCCTGCGCCTGCTGCGCAGCTCGGCGCTGGAGCTGGTGCGTGATGGCCGGACCACCCTGGAGGAGATCAATCGTGTCACTTTTATCGCCTGATCGCTTTATCGCCGTGCTCGGCGCCCAGGGTGTGGGCCTGTGCCAACGCCAGGGTCAACAGCAACGCTGGCTCGCCAGCCTGGACTTTATCGCCGAGCGCAGCCTGGCCTGGGCCGTGGCCCTGGAGTCGCTGCAGCACCTGCTGGTTGAACATGCCGGCAAGGGTGCGCAGTTGCAGGTGTTGCTCTCGGCCCAGTACAGCCGCTTCTGCCTGGTGCCCTGGAGCGCCGCCATCAGCCGCCCGGACGAGTTGCAGCAGTACGCCCGCGCCTGTTTCGAGGCGCATTACGGGCAGAGCCTGGAAGGCTGGCGCATTGTCGTATCCCCCGAAGCCGGCGGTTGCCCGCGCATCGCCAGCGCCACGCCGCAGGCCTTGCTCGATCAGCTTGAGGCCCTGTGCCGCAACCTCGGGCTACGCCTGCGCTCGACGCGGCCTTACCTGATGGCGGCCTACAACCACTTTGCCGAGCAACTGGGGCAGGGCGACTTTCTCTTCGTCCTGGCCGAGCCGCAACGCAGCGTCTGCCTGCTGGCGCAAAACGGCGCCTGGCAGCACGTCAGTGCCCAGGGCTGCAGCGACAGTGACCAGGCCCTGCAAGCCTTGATCGCCCGCCACAGCGAGTTGCACCAGGGCGAGGGGCAACTGCCGGTGTACCTGCATGCGCCCGGGCGCCTTGAGCCAGTACCGGCGCTGGCGGGCGTGCAACTGTGCGAGCTGGCGCCAGCGCCGCTGGCGGTACGCGACGTGCTGTGCAGCATGTCACGGGCGGTGGCCTGAAATGCGCCGCCTGATGCTGGACCTGCAGCCCGCCCGCACAGGTTGGCCCGCCTGGGCGCTGCTGGCATGCGCACTGAGCCTGCTGCTCGGCACTGCGCTGCTGCAGCAGGGCTTCGATCAACAACAGGCCGGGCTTGAACAGCAACTTGAACAGCTCGACCGGCAACTGGGCAAACGGCCCCAGGCCGAGCCAGCGCTCAATGCCGCGCAAAGCCGCGAGCAGGCCGAAAAACTGGCACAGATGCGCAGCGTCTCGCAGCAACTGCAACGGCCGTGGGAGCGCCTGTTCAACATGCTTGAAGGGCTGCCGCAAGACGACGTTGCCTTGCTCACCCTGACCCCCGATGCGCGCAAGGGCCAACTGCGCATCAGCGCCGAAGCCCGCGACCTGGAGGCCATGCTGGCCTTCCACAAGCGTCTGGAAGCCAGCGACGAGCTGCGCGATGTGTCGCTGCTCAACCACGAAATCATCGCCAAGCAGGCCGAGCATCCGGTGCAGTTCAACCTGTCGGCCACCTGGGAGAACGGCAATGCGCATCCCTAGCCTGATCCTCCATGAACGCGCCCGCCAGCTCGGCGTAGTGGGCCTGGCCGGTACCGGGTTGCTGGCCCTGGCCCTGCTGTATGGCGTTACTGCCTTGCTCGGCCAATGGCAGCAGTTGCAACAGCTGGAGCAGCAGCGTGATCAGGCGCTGTTGCAGGTCGCGCAGTTCAAGCAGGGCACGCTGAAGCTGGCGCAGGTGCCCAGGCACGAGCTGGAAGACTTTCACAAACAGCTGCCGGCCCAGCCTCAGGCCACTGTGGCCATCGACCGCATCTATGCCCTGGCCAAGGCCGAGCAGATCACCCTGGCCCGCGGCGAGTACGCCCTGGGGGTCGATCCCAAGACTCAGCTGGCGCGTTACCAGATCCTCCTGCCGGTGCGCGGCAGCTACCCGCAAATCCGCCGCTACGTGCATGCCTTGCTCGGCCAGTTGCCGGCACTGGTGCTCGAAGACATTGACCTGCAGCGCAAGAAGATCGGCGACCGCGAGCTGACCGGGCGCATCCGTATGACCCTTTACCTGTCGAGGTCATGATGAACACTCAACGCAGCCTGGCCTGGCTGGCTTTTCTCGGCACCGCCGCAGTGCTGGCCTGGGCACCGGGGTATTTCTTCGACGACGTCGCTGAAGACGCCGAGGCGGCTGTTGAGGTCGCCGGCAAGGCTTCTGCACCGCTGACGCCGACTGCGCAGATGGCGGCAAGGCCGGCAGCCCTGCAGCCGCGCGACCTGTTCCCGAGCAAGAGCTGGAAGCCTGCGGTGCAGGTCACCACCGTCACCGAACAACCGGTGGTCATCGCTCCGCTGGCCGTGGCGCCTGTCGCCCCGGCACTGCCATTCCAGTTCGTTGGCCGCCTGGATGATCGCGACGACCAGCAGGTGTTCCTGCAAAGCGGCGAAAAACTCTACGTCGTGCGCCGCGGCGACGTGATTGATGACACCTACCGGATCGAGCAGATCTCCGCCACGGAGCTGAGCCTGGTCTACCTGCCATTGCACCTGTCCCAGACCTTGTCTGTAGGGAGCGCACCATGAATTCGCCAAGGCTCAGCCACAAAGCGCCGTACCTGATGCTTGCCCTGTGTGTCGCCCTGGCCGGATGCGGCACTTCGGGTGTGCGCAAGGACGCCCAGGCCCTGATCGGTGAGGGCCAGTACGAAGCCGGAATCGCCCAGCTTGAAGACGCGCTCAAGGAACACCCGCGCGACACCGAACTGAACATCGCCTTGATCCAGGGCCGGCGCCAGGCGGTGGAGGCGCTGCTGACCCAGGCCGACAGCGACCGCAGCCGCCATGACTTCGGCGGTGCGCGCACAGGTTACGGGCGGGTGCTGACCCTGGAGCCGAACAACCGCCGGGCCCTGGATGCGGTGCGCCAGATCGAGCAGATGCGCAACCTGGGCGAGCGCATTGCCCTGGGCCAGGCGGCGTTGCGCAGCGGCGACCTGTTCGGCGCCGAGCGGCACATGCGCGAAGTGCTGCTGCTCGACCCGCAGAACGAAGGTGGCCTGGCCCTGCGCAAGGACATCGAGCTGGTGCAAAGCCGCACCGCCCAGCCCAACCCGCAACTGCGCAGCAAGCTCGAACGGCCGGTGACCCTGGAGTTTCGCGACGCCAACCTGAAGACCATCTTCGAGGTGCTGTCGCAGGTGGCGGGGCTGAACTTCATCTTCGACAAGGACCTGCGCCCGGACATGAAGGCGACCATCTTCGTGCGTGACGTGCGCATCGAAGACGCCGTGGCCCTGCTGCTGGAACAGAACCAGCTGCACCAGAAGGTGGTGAACGACAACACGCTGCTGATTTACCCGGACTCGCCGCAGAAGATCAAGGATTACCAGGAACTGGTGATGCGCACCTTCTACCTGACCAGCATCGACGCCAACACCGCGCTGAACATGGTCAAGACCATGCTCAAGACCCGCGACGTGTTCGTCGACGAGCGCCTCAACACCCTGACCATGCGCGACACCCCCGACGCCGTGCGCATGGCCGAGAAACTGCTGCAATCCCAAGACCAGTCCAACCCGGAAGTGGTGCTGGAGGTGGAAGTGATGGAGGTTGCCCGTTCGCGGATCCTCGAACTCGGCCTGCAGTGGCCCAACACCTTTGGCATCCTCAACGCCGATGGCAACCCGGTGGGCACCCTCGACCAACTGCGCGGCATCAACTCTTCGCGCATCAGCATTGCCCCGGCCCCGCAAGCCAAGATCAACGCCCAGGACAACGACATCAACACCCTGGCAAGCCCGGTGATCCGCGTCAGCAACCGTGAACAGGCGCGCATCCACATTGGCCAGCGGGTGCCGATCATCAGCGCCACCTCGGTGCCCTCGACCCAGGGCCCGGTGATCACCGAAAGCGTCACCTACCTGGACGTCGGCCTCAAGCTCGAAGTGACCCCGGTGGTGCACCTGAACAACGAAGTGGCGATCAAGGTGGCCCTGGAAGTCAGCAACGCCAAGCCGCTGGAGCCGACCCGCCAGGGCACCATCCCGGTCCAGGTCGATACCCGCAACGCCCAGACCAGCCTGCGCCTGCACGACGGCGAAACCCAGGTGCTGGCCGGGCTGATGCGCAACGACCAGGGCGGCAGCGGCAACAAGATCCCGGGGCTTGGCGACATCCCCGGCCTGGGCCGGCTGTTCGGCAGCAACCGCAGCGACAACAGCCAGTCGGAGCTGGTGCTGTCGATCACCCCGCGGATTATCCGCAACCTGCCGTACCAAAGCCCGTCAGACATGGAGTTTGCCACCGGCACTGAAACCAGCATGCAGATCCGCAACCTCAACCGCAGCATCGAGGTTGACGACGAGCAACCCATTGCGGCGGTACCGACCGCGGTGAGGCCGTAAATCATGAAACGCCCGATGGCAGGTTTCAGCCTGATCGAAGTGATCCTGACCCTGGCGCTGCTCGGGTTGCTGGCCTCGATTGCCGCGCCGCTGACCGAAACCCTGGTGCGGCGCAACAAGGAGCAGGAGCTGCGCACCGCGCTGTACCAACTGCGCGATGCCATCGACGCCTACAAGCGCGCCTTCGACGCCGGCTATATCGAGAAGTCCCTCGACGCCAGCGGCTACCCGCCGAACCTGCAGGTGCTGGTCGATGGCGTGCGCGATGTGCGCAGTGCCAAGGGCGCCAAGTTCTACTTTCTGCGGCGCATTCCCCAGGACCCGCTGCTGGCCGCGCGCAAGGACGACGAGCAGGGCGGCTGGGGCCTGCGCGCCTACGACAGCCCGGCGCAGAGCCCGCGTGATGGTGAAGACGTTTTTGATGTGTACTCCCGGGCCCGCGGCAAGGGCCTCAACGGCATCGCCTACGGGCAGTGGTGAGCAGCATGAAACGCAACCAGGGCTTTACCTTGATCGAATTGCTGGTGGTGATGGCGATCATCGCCACGCTGATGACCATCGCCATGCCGCGCTACTTCAACAGCCTCGAGACCTCGCGCGAGGCCACCCTGCGCCAGAGCCTGGCGGTGATGCGCGAGGCGCTGGACCACTACTACGGCGACACCGGCCGCTACCCCGAGTCGCTGGAACAGTTGGTCGAGCAGCGCTACCTGCGCAGCGCGCCGCTGGACCCGATCACCGAACGCCGCGACGGCTGGTTGCTGGTGGCGCCACCCGAAGGCGTCGCCGGCGCCGTCGCCGACATCAAGAGCGGTTCAACCGGGAGGGCCCGTGATGGCAGCCTTTATGCCGAGTGGTAATGCCGGGCAGGCAGGCTTCACCTACCTGGGCGTGCTGTTGCTGATTGCCGTCACCGGCATGGCCCTGGCGGCCACCGGCACGCTGTGGTCGACCGTCGCCCAGCGCGAGCGCGAACGCGAGCTGCTGTGGGTCGGCGGCCAGTATGCCCAGGCCCTGCGCAGCTACTTTCGCGCCTCACCTGGCCTGGCCCAATACCCGCAGAGCCTTGAGGAGCTGCTGGAGGATAGCCGTTACCCCAACCCCAAGCGGCACCTGCGCAAGTTGTACCCGGACCCGATCACCGCCAGCGATGACTGGGGCCTGCTGCGCTCGATCGACGGGCGCATCACCGGCGTCTACAGCCGCTCCCAGGCCCTGCCGCTCAAACGCACCGGCTTTGCCGGGCAATGGTCGGAGTTCGACGGCCTTGAGCACTACAGCGACTGGCAGTTCGTCGCCGAAAAGGCCTTCAACGAAAGCGCCGCCGGCGCCCGCAAGGGCCTGGCCCAGGGAGCCGGGCAATGAACCGCCGCCTCAGTGCCCTGGCCCTGGCCCTGGTGCTGCTGGCCGGCACCGCCCGGGGCGGCGCCGAGGACGAGATGATGGGCTTTATCGTCGACAACACCATCTCGCACATCGGCCACGACTTCTATTACAGCTTTGCCGAGCGGCTGCGTGCCACCAGCCGCCTGGATTTCAACCTGGTGGTACGTGAACGACCCGACCCGCGCTGGGGCAGCCTGGTGACGGTCGAGTACGAGCAACGCGTGCTGTACCGGCGTTTTCTGCCACCCAACACCACTGAGCTTAAGGACGCCGCCTACGAGGCTGCGGACCTGGTCAAGGCGCAGATCATCCAGCGCAAGCTGCAGATGCTGCTGCAGGACACCACTGATCTGGAGAGGGACGAGCTATGAACAACAACAAAACCTGCAGCCTGGCCTCGCTGGTATTGCTGGCGAGCCTCGCCAGTGCAGCCAGCGCCACGGAACTGGTCTACACCCCGGTCAACCCGGCGTTTGGCGGCAACCCGCTGAACGGCACCTGGCTGCTCAACAACGCCCAGGCGCAGAACGATCACGAAGACCCGGCTATCAAGGACCGCACCTCGGCCTTTGCCAGCACCTCGGCACTGGAGCGCTTCACCAGCCAGCTGGAGTCGCGCCTGCTCTCGCAACTGCTGACCAACATCAACAACGGCAACACCGGCAGCCTGCAGACCGACGCCTTCATCATCAACGTCATCGACGACTCGGGGGCCCTGAGCATTCAGGTGACCGACCGGGTAACCGGGGAAATCTCGGAAATTCAGGTCAACGGCCTGAACCCTTGAAGGGCCAGGACAACGGGGAGAAACAGCGATGAAACGATTTCTGAGCACACTGCTGATCCTGGCCGCCTTGCAAGGCTGCAGCCTGCGCGAACCGATGCCGGCCGAACAGGACAGCGAAAGCCCGACCCTGACGCCACGGGCCTCGACCTACTACGACCTGCTCAACATGCCGCGGCCCAAGGGCCGGCTGATGGCGGTGGTGTATGGTTTTCGCGACCAGACCGGGCAATACAAGCCGACCCCGGCCAGCTCGTTTTCCACCAGCGTCACCCAGGGCGCGGCGAGCATGCTGATGGACGCCCTGCAGGCCAGCGGCTGGTTCGTGGTGCTCGAGCGCGAAGGGCTGCAGAACCTGCTGACCGAACGCAAGATCATTCGCGCCTCGCAGAAAAAGCCCGACACCCCGGTGAATATCCAGGGCGAGCTGCCGCCGCTGCAGGCGGCCAACCTGATGCTCGAAGGCGGCATCATCGCCTACGACACCAACGTGCGCAGCGGCGGCGAGGGCGCGCGCTACCTGGGTATCGACCTGTCGCGCGAGTACCGGGTCGACCAGGTCTCGGTCAACCTGCGGGCGGTGGACGTGCGCAGCGGCCAGGTGCTGGCCAACGTCATGACCAGCAAGACCATCTACTCGGTCGGGCGCAGCGCCGGGGTGTTCAAGTTCATCGAATTCAAGAAGCTCCTGGAAGCCGAGGTCGGCTACACCACCAACGAGCCGGCGCAGCTGTGCGTGCTGTCGGCGATCGAGGCGGCGGTGGGGCACTTGCTGGCCCAGGGCATTGAACGGCGCCTGTGGCAGGTGGCGGGGGATGGCAGCGCAGACAGCGCGACCCTGGACAAGTACCTCAGCCAGTATCAAACCCCGTGAAACCCATCGCTGGCAAGCCAGCTCCCAAAATTGTGGGAGCCGGCCTTGCCGGCGATGAGGCCGGTACAGCCAGCACATCAGGTGGCGTCTGGATTACGAGCGCTGCGCACTCGATCGCTGGCAAAGCCAGCTCCCACAGGTCCGGCGCATGCAGATCCATTGTGTGGAGCCTTGCCGGCGATGCAAGGCAACGCCTTGCCAATCAGGTTTACCTCAATGGCTCGGGCAGCCCTGTTCCTTGACGATCCGCTGGGTCGAGGCCGGGTTGTTGACCAGCTTGGCCGCCGAGCGTGCCGGGCGTTTGACCAGCTCACCGCCGCAATTGGGGCACTGGCCCTTGAGCTGACGTTCGTTGCAGTCACGGCAAAAGGTGCATTCGAACGAGCAGATCAACGCATCCGCGCTATCTCCGGGCAGGTCGCTGCCACAGCATTCACAGTTGGGGCGCAATTCGAGCATGGTCAGGTCCTCACAGGCGGAACGGAATCGTCAGTGTATACGCTCAGGGCCGATACAGGTGGGCGTGGCCAGCGCGGTACAGCGCCGACTCGCTGAAGCTGTCGTTGCCCAGCACCCGGCCTACCAGAATCAGCGCGGTACGGCGAAAATCCTTGGCTGCCGCTAGCTCGACAATCGTCTCCAGGGTGCCCAGCACCCAGTCCTGGTCCGGCCAGGTTGCGCGGTGCACCACGGCAATCGGGCAGTCGCCGCCATAGTGCGGGCGCAGCTCTTCGACGATTTTAGCCAGGTGCTTGACCCCCAGGTGCACTGCCAGGGTGGTCTGGTGGCGGGCCAGGTCGGCCAGTTGCTCGCCGGCCGGCATGGGTGATTTGTCGGCGTAGCGGGTGAGGATCACACTTTGGGCGATGTCCGGCAGGGTCAGCTCGCAGCCGAGCAGGGCGGCGCTGGCGGCCACGGCGGTGACGCCCGGGACGATCTCGTAGGGAATGCCCAGCTCGCGCAGGTAGCGGATCTGCTCTCCGATGGCGCCATACAGGCTGGGGTCGCCACTGTGCACCCGGGCGACGTCCTGGCCATTGTCGTGGGCGCTCTTGATGGCTTCGATAATCTGCGCCAGGTGCAGTTCGGCGCTGTTGATCAGGGTCTCGGCGCGGTGACCTTCCAGCACTGCGGCCGGCACCAGGGAGCCGGCGTAGATGATCACCGGGCAGCGCTGGATCAGGCGCTGGCCCTTGACGGTGATCAGCTGCGGATCGCCGGGGCCGGCGCCGATGAAATAGACGGTCATGGGGTGTCCTTGCGGGTAAAGGGCTGATTATCAGCGAAAACCGCTGGTGCAGGCCAATGCCAGGCTGGCGTCGGCCTGCAGGGTGCGAGTGACCAGCAGCCGGGCCGGGCCGCCGAGCTGCTCGGCCAGGGCCAGGGCGGCGCTCTCGGCCACGCCATAACAGCCGCTGTGCTGGAAGGCTAGCGCAGAGTGATGGCTCAGCTGTGATTCGAAAGCGGCCAGCTGCGCCGCACTGTAGAACCGCAGCGGCACGCCCAGGCGCCGGGCCAGTTCATGCAGGCCGGGTTCGTCGTGCTTGAGGTCGATGCTGGCAAGGCCCATGACCGCGCCGGGCGGCAGGTCATGGGCGAGCAGGGTGCGGTTGAGCAGCTCGCTCAGGGCATCGGCCGGGCAGCCGCGACGGCAACCCAGGCCGAGGTACAACTGCATCCTCAGGCCTGACTCGAACGGCGGTACAGCCAGGCGCTGATCAGCCCCAGGGCCAGCCAGAACGCGGCGTTGGTCAGCAGCGAGGCGACCTTGAACTCGGCTTCCAGGGCTTCTGGGGCGAGCATCTGGTGCACTTCCGGCTGTGGCGCGCCAATTACATGCGGCACTACCAGCAAGACTGCGCCGACTATCTTCAGCAGCCAGTTGTGGGCAAACACGATCAAGGCCAGGCCCACGGCGGTGGCAGCAGCAGTACCGACCCACCAGGCCTGGCGCTGGGCCAGATCGGCGGCTGCGGTGCCCGGCAGTTCCGGTGGCAGGCCCAGGGTCGGCGCCAGGCAGAACACTGCAAAGCCGCCCAGGCCCCAGAGCGCGCCGCTGATCACGGTCTTCGGTGCGCGCAGGGTGTAGAGCGCGGCGAGGATCAGGGCGAAACCGACCGCCACCACCAGGTTGCCGCCGGTGGTCGACAGCACCCGCTGCCAGCCGTCTTGCGGCGACCAGGCTTCGCTGTCGTGATGATGCTCGGCGGTACCGGCGGCATGTTCATGGGGCGCTTCGAGCGCAGGCGCGGCGCTTTCATAGGTTTCCGCCTGGAGAATCAGCGGCGCGACCCAGAAGCTTTGCAGCAGGGTCAGCAGCAGGGCGGCCAGCAGGCCGGTAAAGCCTGCGGTACTGGCAATACGCTTGATCATCGGGGCAGCACTCAGTGGCAAGGGAAGGCGGCGCTGTGGCGGGTATCGTGGGCAGCGTTGTGCACTGCTTCGATGTGCGAGAAACCGGCGAAGTACACCAGGCACAGGCCCAGCAGCGAGGCGCCGACAGCCACCAGCAGACGCTGGCTGAGGCTTGACGGGGTAACGGCTTGGTTAATGGCGGTACTGGTACGCATGGCGCTTTCCTCTTGGTGTTGTCGGCAACAGGCAAGCGCAGCGAACCCCTGCGCGGCGTTCGCCCAGGGGTTGTAACAGCGCCCGCCCACCGCGGGTTTGTTCGGTCAAGCGTTGGGCCGGTCTCCGGGCTGGTGAGGGTTGGCCGCTGGCCACACCACAGGCGTCACCTTCCCATGCCAGACAGCGGGCACAGTGGCTCTGACGCTTTTCTCACTTACCGTTGCGGGGGCAGCACCGGACTTGCCATACACCTTTTAAAGAAGCGTACGACGCACCGGTTTCCCAGTTTCACCCTCAAGGGGCACCCAAACGAATGGCGTTAGCAAATCACGGGCGCGGGCAGGCGTCAATCGTGACAGCAGTTGACCGCTCACCGGGCACTGCGTAGCCTAGCCGCTTCGAGGTTCTTCGGCGCTGGCCGAAGCTAAGACGGGAACGCGGTTCAAGCCGCGGCTGCCCCCGCAACTGTAAGCATTGAAGGGTTCGACACAGCCACTGCAGCACGTGCGGGAAGGCGTCGTTCGACTGGCCACGGCGCCGGTGCAATGCAAGCCAGGAGACCTGCCTCGAACAGTTTCCGACATTCAACCGGGCGGGGTGATCCGGTGGCGAACAGGCCAGGTACACAACACCTTTGGCGCTCGTCCCGCATGCCCGCCATCCTGCCAAGGGCATCGAAATGAAAACACTGGCCAAACTCCCCGTCACCATCGTTACCGGCTTCCTCGGCTCGGGCAAGACCACGCTGCTGCGGCACATGCTCGACAACGCCCAGGGGCGGCGCATCGCGGTGATCGTCAACGAGTTTGGCGAGCTGGGCATCGACGGCGAAATCCTCAAGCAATGCAGCATCGGCTGCACTGAAGAAGAGGCCAGCGGCCGCGTCTATGAGCTGGCCAACGGCTGCCTGTGCTGCACCGTGCAGGAAGAGTTCTTCCCGGTGATGCGCGAGCTGGTGGCGCGTCGCGGCGACCTCGACCATATCCTCATCGAAACCAGCGGCCTGGCCCTGCCCAAGCCCCTGGTACAAGCCTTCCAGTGGCCAGAAATCCGTAACGCCTGCACCGTTGATGCGGTGATCACCGTGGTCGACAGCCCGGCCGTCGCCGCCGGCACCTTTGCCGCCTACCCGGAGCAGGTCGATGCGCAGCGCAAGCTCGACCCCAACCTTGACCACGAATCGCCACTGCACGAGCTGTTCGCCGACCAGCTGGCCAGCGCCGACCTGGTGGTGCTGAACAAGGCCGACCTGATCGCCGCCGACGACCTGGCCAAGGTTCGCGCTGAAGTCGAAGAAGAGCTGCCGCCGGCGGTCAAGGTGATCGAAGCCAGCAGCGGTCGCCTGCCGCTGGAAGTGTTGCTGGGCCTGGGCGCCGAATCCGAGGCGCACATCGATGGCCGCCGCACCCACCACGACTCGCACCACGACGGTGACGATCACGACGACCATGACCACGACGCCTTCGACTCGATCTCCATCGAGCTGCCGCAAGCCGACGAAAGCCTGCTGCTCGACGCCCTGACCCAACTGGTGGTGCAACACGGCATCCTGCGGGTCAAAGGTTTTGCGGCGATCCCGGGCAAGCCGATGCGCCTGCTGATCCAGGGCGTAGGCACCCGTTTCGACAAGCACTTCGACCGCGCCTGGCGCAGCGAAGAGCCGCGCACCACGCGCCTGGTGCTGATCGGCCAGGAGCTGGATGCGCCGCAGTTGCAAGCGAGCCTGCGCGCCGCCCTGGGCGCCTGACCCATGCACCTGCTGCGGACCCAGCCCGGTGGTTTTGTACCGGACGACAGCATTGCCGACCTCGGCCAGACCCCGGCCGAGCTGGTAATCCTCTGCAGCGGTGACTCGCACCTGGCGCTGCTGGCCGAAACCGCCCAGCAGCTGCCCGAGGATTTCCCCAGCCTGCGTCTGGCCAACCCCATGCAGGTACAGAATCATGCCTCGGTCGACCTGTATGTCGACCAGGTGCTGCGCCATGCCAAGGTTATCCTGGTGTCGCTGCACGGCGGCGTCGGTTACTGGCGCTATGGTGTGGAGCAACTGCTGGAACTGGCCGCCCGTGGCGTGCAGTTGATCCTGGTGCCCGGCGACGACCGCCCCGACCCGGAACTGACCGGCCTGAGTACGGTGCCGGCCGAGCAGGCCGAACGGCTCTGGCACTTCTTGCGCCAGGGCGGCAAGGCCAATGCCCTGAACCTGTTCAACTGCCTGGCCAGCCAGTACCTGCAGCGCGACTACCCGTGGAGCGCGCCGCAGCAACTGCCGCGCACCGCGGTGTACCACCCGCGCAAGGCCGCTGCGGCGCTGCAGGACTGGTTCGGCGAATGGCAGGTCGAGCAACCGGTGGTGCCGATTCTGTTCTACCGCTCGCACCTGCAGGCGGCCAACACGGCCTTTATCGACACCTTTTGCGAGCGTTTGCAGCTGGCTGGGCTCAACCCCTTGCCGATTGCCGTGGCCAGCCTCAAGGAGGTTGCGTGCCTGCAGCAGGTCGAAGACTGGCTGGACCAGGTCGACGCTGCGCTGATCATCAACACCACAGGCTTTGCCCAGTCCAGCCCCGAGCAGCCGCACCTGCGCCCGTTTCGCCGTGACATCCCGGTGTTACAAGCGATCTGCGCCCAGGACAACGAACCGGCCTGGCAGGCCAGCGAGCAGGGCCTGGGTGCCCGTGACCTGGCCATGCACATCGCCTTGCCGGAGCTGGACGGGCGCATCATCACCCGCCCGGTCAGCTTCAAGGACCTGGCCTGGCGCAGCGAGCGCAGCCAGTCCGACGTGGTCTGCTACCGCGCCCAGCCCGAACGCATGGACTTTGTCGCCGAGCTGGCGCGGCGCTGGTGTGCGCTGGCGCAGATACCCAACGGGCAGAAGCGCGTGGCGCTGATCCTCGCCAACTACCCGACCCGCGATGGTCGCATCGGCAATGGCGTGGGCCTCGATACCCCGGCAGCGGCGCTGAACATCCTGCGCACCCTGCAGGCCCAGGGCTATCCGCTGGCGCCCTTGCCCGACAGCGGCACAGCGCTGATCCAGGCCTTGCTCGGTGGCGTCAGCAATGACCTGGACAGCCTTGACCTGCGCCCGTGCATGCAGAGCATGGCCCTGGACGATTACCTGGCGGCCTTTGCTACCTTGCCCGAGGCCAACCAGCTCGCTGTGCGCGAGCGCTGGGGCGAACCGAGCCAGGACCCGATGTTGCGCAGCGGGCGGATGATGATCGCCGGCCTGCGCTATGGCCTGACTTTTGTCGGCATCCAGCCGGCCCGTGGCTACCAGCTGGACCAGAGCGCGGTCTATCACGACCCGGACCTGGTGCCGCCGCATGGCTACCTGGCGTTCTACTTCTGGCTGCGCCATGGCTTTGCCGCCGATGCGCTGATCCATGTCGGCAAGCACGGCAACCTCGAATGGCTGCCGGGCAAGGGTGTCGGGCTGTCCAATAGCTGCTGGCCGGACGCCTTGCTCGGGCCGCTGCCGAACATTTACCCGTTTATCGTCAACGACCCGGGCGAGGGCGCCCAGGCCAAACGCCGTACCCAGGCGGTGATCATCGACCACCTGATGCCGCCGCTGACCCGCGCCGAAACCTACGGGCCGTTGCGCCACCTGGAGCTGCTGGCCGACGAGTACTACGAGGCGCAGCTGCTCGACCCGCGCCGGGCCCGCGAGCTGCAGCGCGACATCCTGGCGCTGGTGCGCGACAACCATATCGATCGCGAACTGCAGATCGAAGGCGCCCTGGACGATGCCGCGATCTGGCTGCCGCGCCTGGACACCTACCTGTGCGACCTCAAGGAGTCGCAGATCCGCGATGGCCTGCACGTGTTCGGCGAGTCGCCGGCCGGGCGCCTGCGTATCGACACCTTGCTGGCGCTATTGCGGGTGGAACGCGGTGATGGGCGCGGGGCCAACGGCAGTTTGTTGCGGGCCCTGGCCAAGGCGCTGAACCTGGGCTTCGACCCGCTCGATTGCGACCTCGGCCAGCCCTGGCAAGGCCCTCGGCCCGCACTCCTGGCGACATTGGACGAAGCCTGGCGCACCGCCGGCGATACCCGCGAGCGCCTTGAGCTGTACGCCAGCCAACTGATCGAACAGACCCTCGATGGCAGCGTGCAGCTGGTCGGCGGCCCTGAATGGGCACAGGTACAGGCGATTCTCGACGCGCTGGCGCAGCAGGTCGCGCCGCAACTGGACAACTGCGGCCCGGCAGAAATGCACGGCTTGCTGGCGGCTCTCGACGGTCGCTTCGTGCCTGCCGGCCCCAGTGGTGCACCAAGCCGCGGGCGCCTGGACGTACTGCCGACCGGGCGCAACTTCTATACCGTCGATGTGCGCAACCTGCCGACCACCACCGCCTGGCGCATCGGTTTTGCCTCGGCCAACCTGATCCTCGAACGTCACCTGCAAGACCATGGCGATCACCTGCGCCAGCTCGGCCTGTCGGTGTGGGGCACGGCGACCATGCGCACCGGCGGCGACGATATCGCCCAGGCCATGGCCCTGCTTGGCGTGCGGCCGGTGTGGGCCAGCGGCAGCCAGCGCGTCGACGACTTCGAAATCCTGCCCTTGAGCCTGCTCGACCGGCCACGGGTGGATGTCACCTTGCGCGTCTCGGGGTTCTTCCGCGATGCTTTTGGCAACCTGATCAAGCTGTTCGATGCGGCGGTGCAAGCGGTGGCGGCGCTGGATGAGCCGGATGAGCTCAATCCGCTGGCGGCCAAGGTCCGTAGCGAGCGCGCAGAACTGCTGGCCCAGGGCCTGGACGCCGAACAGGCCGCTCGCCAGGCCGGCTGGCGGGTGTTCGGGGCCAAACCGGGCGCTTATGGCGCCGGCGTGCAGAATGCTATCGACGGACGGTTGTGGAATGACCGCCAGGACCTCGCCGAGGTCTACTTGAATCACGGTGGCTATGCCTATGGCACCGCCGATGACGGCACACCGGCGCGCGCCGATTTTGCCCGGCGCCTGAGCCAGGTGCAGGCGGTGGTGCAAAATCAGGACAACCACGAGCACGACCTGCTCGATTCCAATGACTACTACCAGTTCCAGGGCGGCATGCTCGCCGCCGTGGAGAGCCTGGGCGGCAGCAGGGTGGCCAGTTATCACGGCGACCACAGCCAGCCGGACCGGCCGCGCATCCGCACCCTGAAAGAAGAGCTGAACCGGGTGATTCGCGCCCGGGCGCTGAACCCCAAGTGGATCGACGGGGTCAAGCGTCACGGCTATAAAGGTGCCTTCGAGCTGGCGGCCACCGTCGACAACCTGTTCGCTTTCGATGCCACCACGCAGCTGATCGACGACCACCATTACCAGTCGCTGGCCGACGCCTATGTGCTCGACGATGCGACCCGCGACTTTATCCGCCAGCACAACCCCGAGGCCTTGCGCGACATCACCGAGCGCCTGCTCGAAGCCCAGCAGCGCGGGCTCTGGCAGGAGCCGGGCGACTACCGTGAAGCGTTGGAAGAACAGCTGCTGGACGGCGAAGAAGAGAATTGACATGAGCGAACCTGCACATTTTCCCCTGGCCGCCGTGGTCGGCGCCGATGAGCTGAAACTGGCGCTGTGCCTGACCGCCATCGACCCGAAGATCGGCGGCGTGCTGATCGAAGGCCCGCGCGGCATGGCCAAAAGCACCCTGGCCCGGGGCCTGGCTGATTTGCTCGGCGAAGGGCCGTTCGTGACCTTGCCGCTGGGTGCCAGCGAAGAGCGCCTGGTCGGCACCCTCGACCTGGATGCGGCGCTGGGCCAGGGCAAGGCGCAGTTTTCCCCCGGGGTGCTGGCCAAGGCAGACGGTGGCGTGCTCTATGTGGATGAGGTCAACCTTCTGGCGGATCATCTGGTCGACCTGTTGCTGGACGTCGCTGCCAGTGGCACCAACCGGGTCGAGCGCGACGGTATTTCCCACCGCCACAGCGCCCGTTTTGTGCTGATCGGCACCATGAACCCGGAAGAGGGCGAGTTGCGCCCGCAATTGCTCGACCGCTTCGGCCTTAATGTGATGCTCGAAGGCCAGCCGCTGCCTGAAGCCCGTGGCCAGATCATTCGCCGCCGGCTGGATTTCGACAGTGATCCCGAGGCCTTTTGCGCCCAATGGGCGCCTGCTCAGGCGGCCCTGCGCGAGCGTTGCCATGGTGCTCGCGAGCGCTTGGCGCAGATTGCCCTGGACGACCAGGCCCTGGCGCAGATTACCCAGCGCTGTTTTGCTGCGGGCGTTGATGGCCTGCGTGCCGACCTGGTCTGGCTGCGCGCCGCCCGCGCCCATGCAGCCTGGCGCGGTGCTCAGGTAATCGAGGCTGAGGATATCGATGCGGTGGCCGAGTTCGCCTTGCGCCACCGGCGTCGCGAGGCGCCGGCGCCACAATCGCAAGCGCCAGATAACGGTGCCGCGCTGCCGCCTGCGGCCGGGCAGCAAGGCCAGGGCCAATGGGGCGAATTACCGCCGCAAGCCACACCGAGCGGCGCCCGGCGCGAGGTGCCGAGCTGGGCAAAAAAGCCCTGAGCATCCGCCGCCGCAGCAGCGCGGATGCCAGACCCCGGCCCGGAGCACTTGCCGCAGGCCCGCGTGGGCGCAGCAAACAGGCGGCATCTGGCGCGGTGGCCTGGCCGGCCACCTTGCTCAAGGGCCGGCCGCGCACGCGTAACGCGCTGTGCTGGCAACAGCGCACGGCCAGCGCCCATGAGCTTTGGCTGGTGATTGTCGATGCGTCGGCGTCGACCCGCCGACACCAGGCGCTGAGCCGGGCCAAGGGCATGCTGGCGAGTTTCTTCGACCAGGCCTACCGCAACCGCGCGCGCTTGACCCTGCTCACCGCCAGCGGCAATGCACCCCACTGGCAGCGACACGGGCTCAAGGCTTCGGCGAGCTTGCAGCCATGGCTTGAGGCGTTGGGGGCGGGGGGCGGAACGCCATTGCTGGCGGCACTGGCGCAGGCACGGGACTGGCTGCAGGAGCGTCAGCGGCGTTATCCGGCAGAACTGCAACGTTGCCTGATTGTCACCGATGGCCGGCTCAAGGCCTGGGAGGCGCTGCAGCCGCTGCCGTGCCAAGCGTTGCTGGTAGATATTGAAAGTTCGCCGGTAAAGCTCGGCAGGGCGCAGTTACTTGCACAACAACTGCACGCCGATTACCAGCACCTGGAAACGCTGGCAGTACTCGGCAAATAATCAGGCATCAATAAATATAACTGCGGCCAAGTGTCGCAGTTTATCGGCGAGTTATAACAACGTTACCAAAGACGGGCGCCTGGGCCGCGCCTTTGGTAATTAACCGGTCGTTACCTAGGCATCGACCAAGGCTGCAAGTCATAACCTTTTTCGCTCAGCTCGGCGCGCACTTGCTCGATCAGATCAGCCCACTGGGCGGGGTCGGAGTAGGTGCTGCTCGGCACCTGCTTGCTGCCAATGCGGGTACTGGTCCGGTCGATAACTGCCAGGCTTAGTTCACCGGTGCCATTGGGCGCATCCCAGGCAACACACTGGAACGGTTCGAAGGCGTGGTCGGCAATCAGCAGTGCTTCGTTGACACGGAGCGGGGCGTTCATGGGTTCGGTCTCTCTGTGGGCCCAAACATCGAATATAACCGCGCGCTTGTTTGCATAGCGGTAAGTTACTTGTACTGATGCCCCCGACCGGGGGACAAGTCACACTTCTTTTAAAAATATTTTAATGCCGTTCATCGGTTGATGCCGGGGTACCTGGCATTTTTGTCAGTAGCGGCCAGGGAGTGGGGGGTATTGAATAAGGACCGACCGCAGTTCCCGGTCGGTCCTGGTCTGTGGACGGTGCAGGGGGCTGCTTCATTGACCCACGCCAAGGTGCCCTATGAGCCAGGACCCGCAACTACCTGTACTACACGCTGCTGCACATCACTCGCAACAGGCGCACGATCCGAGGCCATGGTACTTGCGCTTCGGCCAGGTACGCTTGATCGAAAGCAGCGTTCTGATCATTCCCTACTGGAACCCCCTGACTGGTCACCCGGAGAACCTGGATGGCGGTATCACCGCGGCAGCGCTTGCCACTGACGCTGATGGCCTGTTGGTGATCATCGAGGCGTACCTGGGCATGGCGCTCAATGACCAGGTGCAGGTTTACTGGGGAGCAGGCCAAGCGGTCTTGCCATCGCCCATCATCATTACCGACAAGAATCTGAATCAGGCCCTGTTTGACAATGTGCCAGTAGACAGGATTACCAATGGCATCAGCGAGGTCTGGTTCGAAGTACGACCTGCCGTGGGGCCGGTCCGGTCTTCGGCACGGTTGCGAATCAAGGTCAAACGGGCACTGCCCGGTGGCCCGGATCCGCATCCAGGCGAACCTGGACACCAGGGGCTTGCAGCCCCGGTGGTACCGCCCCATCTGATTGATGAGCAATATGCGCAGTTGGGGGTGGAGGTGTACATCCTGCCGTGGGCCAATATGGCGGTAGGCGATGTCATCGAGCTGAGCTGGGGCTCAGTGATACTGCGTCAAGAGGTCAGGTTGGGCCAGGTCAATCAGACCATCGAAATGATCGTCGACTATGAGCGGATTATCGCCGCCGGGGACTCTGAGGCGCTGGAGGTCAAGTACCGCTTGTTTGATGATGTCGGTAACGTTTCTGCCGGTTGGTCACCTTCCAGTTACGCCCACGTCGAGGCCGGGGGCGGTCGCCTGTTGCCGCCTGTGGTGCGCGAGGCAGACGCCAATGGCTACATCGACCTTGAACAGCTCGACGGCCTCGATGTGACGGTGCAAGTGTATGCATCGCTTACGGGGGGGTTCAGGGTGTGGGACATCATTCAGGTGCAATGGCGCGGGTTTACCGCCACTGGCCTTGGGCCGCTGCTGTATGAGCCCGAACCTTTCGAGCTGCAGACGTTACCCTATATCGCAACCTTCACGGTCCCCAATCAACGGCTGCAGGACATACCCCAGGGTTATGCCGATGTCACTTATGAGCTGCGCAAGTTTGCCGGCGGTTCGGCGTTTTCGTTACGCAGGGTGGTTAGAATCCTGGGTGAATTGAGTGGGCTGCGGGCGCCAAGTGTTCTTGAAGCGTCAGACGGCCTTCTGCCCGATACGCTGCCTGAGGCAACCGTACGGATTGAGGCCTACCCGGGCATGGCCCGTAATCAGGTGGTACGCATGATCTGGGATGGCCGGCAGTCGAATAACCAGGCGTATCACCATGCCGAGGAGCGTCTGATCCTTGAGGACATGGTCGGGGACTATCTCGACTTTCGCGTGCCATCCAGGCATATCGCGCTGCTGAAGGGGGGGACGGTGAATGTACATTACCGGGTACTGGTCAGCGGTAACGAACCCCAGGATTCGGAACCTCTGTTCCTGCATGTCGGTGACGCGGTGCCGGAGCTGGTCCAGCCAACGGTCGACTTTGCCGAAAATGATGCCTTTGACCCCACAGGCCATTTGTTCGCAACTGTGCGGATTCGTATTTATGACGATATGCTGGCGGGGCAGACGGTCCATGTGGAGTGGTCGAGTACTGCAGCGGGAGGCACCTACAACCTCAGCATCCCGGTAACTGTCGCGGTGGAACTGACGGCCCGGGTGCCGATCGAGTTCATCACTCCAAGTCTGAACCGTGAGGTCTACGTACGTTACTGGGTAACCGAGCCTGGGCAACGTACGCGCTATTCCGACGATCTGGCCCTGTGGGTAGGTGTCATGCTGATAAACCCGCCCACGCCTTTCATCGAGCAAGCCGAGGGCAATCTGCTTGATCTGGCGCGGTTCACCGGCAATGCCACGGTAGCCGTCGAGGCGTGGCGCGGTATCAACACCCTGCAGCGTTTCTGGTTGCGGGCTGTGGGCAGGCTTGCTTCCGGGGCGGATAAAACCGTTATTTTGGCCAATGGCGTGCTGGTGCAGATCGGCGAAGTCGACCTGGGCATCCGCCGACCCCTGTTGCGCTCGGACCTGCATCAACTGAGGGACCTCAGTGAGCTGCGCATTGAAATGACCGTTACGCCCTATGGCAGCCAAAATGAAGCCGAGGGCATCGCCTTTCCTCAACCACGTTACGTGGTGCAACAGGTGCTGCTCACGACGCCAAGAATTAACCAGGCAAGTGGTAACGTGGTTGACCTTGCAAACTTCACTGGCGACGCAACCGTCAGCCTCGACCCATGGCGCAGTATCAGTACGGTGCAGCGGGTCTGGCTGCGCTGTCGAGGTCCTAACAACTGGCTGGTAACCCTGGCAAACGGCGTGTTGGTGCAGCCCTCAGAACTGCAGACCGGCATCATCCGAAGCCTGCCGCGCAACCGCCTGCTTGAGTTGGCCGACAATGCCAGCCTCACGGTGGAGGCCACCGTTACCCTGGACGGCAGCAGTAATGAAAATACCGGGACAGTGTTTCCGACGCGTACCTATACGTTCAGGTCATCACCGGTACGTCTTGTGGTGTCCAGTGGCGGCCTGACCACAGGGGCGTTGCCCCATGACTGGGCGCATGCGAGAGAAACCAACCACGTTGCTGTCGTGGGCCAGCCGGGGGCTGTGGTAACGCTTAGCCTGTCGGGCACGGCAAGGTTTACCGGTAACCTGCAAACCGTCCAGGTGACGCTAGATGGCGTTGGCGTCGCACGGCAGGCGATCAGCTGTACCGCCACCAGTACGACGTTGAGTGCAACCCAGGCAGGAAGACCCACCGTCACGGCGCAGATCGCCTTTCGCGGCAGCTTCCCGGCAGATGGCGCCAGTGGAAATTTTCAAGCCAAGGCCAATCTTGCCACCGGTGCGTTCGCTGACGGACATTCTCGCAACCGGATCAGTTACGACACGGTGACTATAACGGGTATAGGTTCCGTACGTGTGACCCTGACCGGGAGCGCGCGATTTACCAACTATCCAGGCCAAGTGGCCGACGTGCCTCTGCGCAACGGTACGTTTGATGCCATGATCGACGTGGTCAATACCCAAGCGGAGACGATCTCGGTTACCTTCCAACTGCTAACCCAAGGCAACTGGGCGCGCTTCACCAAGACCATGACATTTACCGCCTGAACACCTGACATTTTTGCCAGTAGCGAGGCAACAAAAGAGGGTATTGAATAAGGACCGACTGCAGTTTCCCAGTCGGTCCTTTTTTTCATGGGCAGGACCGGGTCATTGCTCCGATTGTCACGTCTGCAGAGGCGACCCATGAACCAAGACCTGCCTTTTTCAACACTCAAGCTGACGGATCTGTCCGGCCTGGACGACGCGGATCTGCTCCCTGATTACCTGCGCGGTGACGAAATTCACTCGGTGGAAGCCAGTCGTGTGCATGTTCCGTACATGACGCCGCTGGTCGACCATCCGGACAATCTTGACGGCGGTATCACCCAGGCGTTGTTGCAAACCAGCCCGCACGGCTTGCAAGTGGTGGTTGCACGCTATCTGCAAATGGCGCCTGGTGATGCGATCAGTGTGTATTGGGGGGATCCGGAGCAGCCGGCCAGCCCGTCGCCTTACATCGTGCGGCCTGAAGATCTCGACAAGCCGGATTTTTTGATTGTCCGGCTACTACCTGTCGAGCGGATACCGGAAGGTATCTCAGAGGTCTGGTATCAGGTCCGGCCGTTGAGCGGCAATATTCGCCGGTCGATGCGCTTGCGGGTCAAGGTCAGGCGTCTGCTGCCGGGTGGGCTCGACCCGGATCTCGGTACGCCGGGCCACCAGGGCTTGCAGCCACCGCGGGTGACCCCGGACTTGATCGGCGAGGAGCATGCCCACCTGGGTGTAGAGGTATACATTTTCCCTTGGGAGAACATGGCCTGGGGCGACGTCATTGAATTGAGTTGGGGCGGTGTGTTTGTTCGCCATCGGGTGCAGGGCCACGAGGTCGATCAACGTATCCAGATCATTGTCGATTACGACACCATCGTCGAGGCAGGTGACGCCGACCAGCTGGTGCTGATCTATCGCTTGATCGACGACGTCGGCAACTACTCCGCGGACTGGTCACCGGTGAGCCACGCCTGGGTCGAGATCGGTGGAGATTTACCGGCGCCGTTTGTCGCTGACGCCGACGCCAATGGTTTGATCGACCTGGACAAACTCGCTGGCAAGGATGTGACCGTACAGGTTTTCGCCGACCTTTCGTTTGGCTTTCGAGTCGGTGATGTCATCCACCTGAAATGGCGCGGGTTCACCGAGCAAGGGGTAGGGCCGATCGTCTACCTGCCGCAACCCTTCGAGATTCCGTTCCTGCCGTATTTTGCCAGTTTCAGCATTCCGAACGCCGAGGTGCAGGGGATCGCGCGCGGGCGGGCCGCGGTGTCTTACGAGGTGCAGAGAATAAACGGCAGCGTGTTGCGCTCCAAGAGCAAATCGGTCGGGATTGTCGGCGAGCCGCAAAAGCTGCAACGGCCAATCGTGGATGAAGCGCCAGACCAGTACCTGCCAGATGACGCGGCTCAAGCGACCGTGAGGGTTCCACCTTATTCATGGATGGCAAAGGATCAGCGCCTGGTGCTGGTGTGGGACGGCACGCGTGCCGACCATGAACCCTACCTTCATGAGGAACATCGCATCATCAGGGATGAGCATATAGGCGAGGAAATCATCATCGTGGTGGCAGCGCAACATATCATTGCGCTCGCTGGCGGCACGCTGGAGCTTTACTACCGGGTGATACATGACAATGGACCCAGCGTTGAC
Source organism: Pseudomonas sp. NPDC087612 (assembly GCF_044743505.1). Taxonomy (NCBI): domain Bacteria; kingdom Pseudomonadati; phylum Pseudomonadota; class Gammaproteobacteria; order Pseudomonadales; family Pseudomonadaceae; genus Pseudomonas; species Pseudomonas sp. NPDC087612. The sequence goes on along the minus strand of NZ_JBIUWO010000001.1, from coordinate 24,282 downwards.
TCCGAACGCTTGCTCTTGCACGTGGGCGAGGCCGCACCCGAACTGCAGCAAGCCAGTGTGGATGGCGCCCAGAATGGCGTGTTTGATCCGACCGGACTCACCAGCGCGACTGTACGCATCCCCAGCTACACCAATATGCGGCAGGGGCAGACCGTGCACCTTGAGTGGCTGGGCAGTGCGCAAGGTGGTCATTTCACCACCAGCGTCGAGGTGACAGCGCCAGGGGCGTTTACCATTAGCGTCCCTATAGGCTTTATTACACCGAGCCTCAATCGCGAGGTATACGTCCGCTACTGGGTGGTCGAAGCAGGGGTAAGGACACGCTATTCGTTTACGCTGACGCTGCTGATCAGCCAGGCAGATCTCGAACTGCTGGCGCCTACCGTGCTACAAGCGCCTGGCGGCCTGCTTGACCCGCTGCAGGCAACATCGGGCGCGACGGTACTGATCCATTACACCGGTATGTCGACACAAGACCGCATCACCCTGTCCTGGACCGGCACGCCCTTGGGGTCAACCTCGGTGGGACCGCTTGTTGGCAATGCCAACGGTGAGCTATCGGTGCCCATACCGCCCTTGTACATTGGTGCGAATATCGGTGCGCTCCAGCGTCAGGTGCAGGTTCGTTACTCCGTGTTGCGTCAAGGAGCCAGCCAGCCGCAGGAGTCGCAACTGCTGAACCTGAGGGTGCAGCCGTTGACAGGGTTGACGCAGCTACAGGTCGACTATGCGGTTGGTCTGGTGCTGGACCTGGATAGCTTTAGCGGCAACACCCGAGTGTCGGTGGCTGCCTGGAATTTTGCCAGGGCAGGCCAACGTATCTGGCTGCGCTGCTATGGCACCAAATTGAACGGTGACCCGGATATCATCGATCTGATCGTCGGCGAAGCGCTTGACCCCGGTGAAGTCAGTGCGGGTATAAGCAGAGCTTTGACCCGCGACCGCCTGCTGATGTTACGAGACAATAGCGAACTGCGGGTTGAACTGAAGGTCAATTTCGCGCAAGCCCAGAATGAAGCCGATACGCTGATCTTTCCGGTTCTGCGCCTGACCCTGCGAGCCGGCTTTTCCATCGCCCCGGAGCCGTTGGTGCTTAATGGCTCGGCGATCAGGGTGCAAAAGAACTGGCAGCTGATTCGCGACTTCCCGGCCAATACGGCGGTGCGCCAAGCAACCGGCGGACGTCCTCCTTACACCTACCACTCCGCCAATACCGGTATTGCTGTTGTCGATACGCAAGGCAAAGTCACCGGGGCGCGCAATGGCAGCACGGTGATTACCGTGCGCGATGCGGACCAGCGCTCTGCCTCCTACAGCGTTCAGGTCAACAATGTCAGGTGGCTGAATATCGATGAGAGCTCAACCTCCTATGCCACCGGCTACGCAGTGATGCAACGCAATGGCGGCAACCCGCTATCGGCGGCTGATGAAGCGCTGTTGCAGCAGCATTATGGGCACCCTTTCCCTGATTTGCTACGCCGCTACTTCTTCCTGTTCACCAACGGTCAATGCCCTGGCGCCGAGCGTATTTACGAGGTGGGTTCGGCTCACACATTTCGCTGTATTTCCCAGAATACCAATGCTGGCGGCTGGTACCTGACCGTAGGCAATCCGTCGCCATGAGCGGCAGCTTGATTCGAGCATTCACACCACCAAGAGGTGCATCATGTCATACCGTTCACGTTTTACCGCAAGTCGTACCTTGGGGCGTCTGGTAGTCGCATCAGCATTTACCTTGTTAGCAGGCTGCAGCTCATCCGGGGGCGTCAGCAACGACGAGGTTCAGGTGAGCTGCGCGGCGGTCGGGGCGGGTTACCATCCAGACCCCAGCGACTGCACGCGCTATTTCCAGTGTCAGCTAATAGGTGGGAAGTGGCATCGCTTTTCCTACAGTTGCCCGGCCGGCAGCTTCTATTCCCCGTCGGCCCAGCGATGCGTAGTGGCCAGCAGTTGCCCGAGTGCCGGTCAACCCGCCACCGGCCAGCTCGACCCGGGCTTGCCCGAACGCCGCCAGCTGGTACGCTGAATACTGAGGATCCAGGCGTTCTAGCGTCAGCAAAATTTCAAGGTTGCCGCAGGGGTACCGACCCGGTATCCAGCTCGTTGCGGCGCCGCCTTTGACCGCAATTGCTCGACAAATACTCCCTTCCAGCAGACAGACGGTAGTGGGCGATTGACGCATCGTTGCTACTGTTAAAACGGGCCTGCCAACACACTGTTTCTATTTAAAATTCCAACTATTGGCGCCAAGGAATAGGTCATGCTAGAGCCTGCATCCAACCGCCGCCTGCTGATCGTCGATCCTTGCGATGACTGCCATCGTCTATTGCCTGGCTTGCGCAGTGTGGGCTGGGATGTACACAGCTGCACCTTGAACTCGGCCCTGGAACATCCCTGCGACGTCGGGCTGCTGCGTTTGCAGGCTTCGCACCTGCAGCACCCGGATGCGGTCAAGGATTTGATCAGCCGCAGCAATACCGAATGGATCGCCGTACTCAGTCCGCAGGAGCTGCGGGCGCAGAATGTCGGCGATTTTGTCTGCGAATGGTTTTTTGACTTTCATACCTTGCCCTTTGATGTCTCGCGGGTACAGGTCACCCTTGGCCGCGCGTTCGGCATGGCGCGCCTGCGCGGCAAGGGCTATGTGCATGTCGATGAACCGGAGCACGAACTGCTCGGTGACAGCCGGCCGATTCGCGAACTGCGCAAGCTGCTGAGCAAGCTGGCGCCCACCGAGTCGCCGGTGCTGATTCGCGGCGAGAGCGGCACCGGCAAGGAGCTGGTGGCGCGCACCTTGCATCGCCAGTCTCAGCGCCGTGACAAACCCTTCGTGCCGATCAACTGCGGCGCCATCCCCGAGCACCTGATCCAGTCCGAGTTGTTCGGCCACGAGAAAGGCGCCTTCACCGGCGCCCATCAACGCAAGATCGGCCGTATCGAAGCCGCCCACGGTGGCACGCTGTTTCTCGATGAAATTGGTGACCTGCCGCTGGAGCTGCAGGCCAATCTGCTGCGCTTTTTGCAGGAAAAACACATCGAGCGGGTCGGCGGCAGCCAGCCGATAGCCGTCGATGTGCGGGTACTGGCAGCGACCCACGTCGACCTGGAAAAAGCCATTGACAGCGGGCGCTTTCGCGAAGACCTGTATTACCGCCTGAATGTCCTGCAGGTGGTCACCGCGCCGCTGCGCGACCGCCATGGTGACCTGTCGATGCTGGCCAGTCATTTCTCGCACTTCTACAGCCTGGAAACCGGCCGCCGGCCCCGCTCCTTCAGCGAAGACGCCCTGGTGGCCATGGGCAAGCACGACTGGCCCGGCAACGTCCGTGAGCTGGCCAACCGCGTGCGCCGCGGCCTGGTTCTGGCCGAAGGCCGGCAGATCGAGGCACAGGATCTGGGCTTGCTGGGCCAGCACGAGTTCGCCCCGAGCATGGGCACCCTTGAAGACTACAAGCACCGGGCCGAGCGCCAGGCGTTGTGCGACGTGCTCAACCGCCACAGCGACAACCTGAGCATCGCAGCCAAGGTGCTGGGGGTTTCCCGGCCGACCTTTTACCGGCTGCTGCACAAGCATCAGATTCGTTGAGTCGTGACCAATGCGCATGAAAAAGCCCGCTGAAGCGGGCTTTTTCATGGCTGTGAACCTTAGAAGTAGTAAGGGAATTTCAGACTGAAGGAGAAATCCGGCGAGTCGTCGGTCAGGCCAATGGACAGGTTGGGGACGATGGTCAGGTTGTCGGTGGCGGCCAGGGTCATGCCGATGTTGAAGTTGGCCGCGTTGTAGTCGCTGCTGGGCACCGATTGCCAGTCACCGCCATCGGGTTTGATCTTGCTCTTGCTGGCAAACTGGTCAGTGAACGAGAACGACATACTCATCTTCTCGTTAAGGGCAAAGGCGATACCGGCGCCAATCTGCCAGGAGTCGCCCAGTTTCACGTCCCCTGCGACCTTGGTGTTGATCGTCGGGCTGATGTCGCTGAACGAGTCCTGCATGTTGTAGGTATACGACAGGCTGCCGAACAGCACTGCCGGGTCGAAGGTCTTGACCAGCGAGATACCCGGTGTAATCGCCCAGACACCGTTGCCGGTGGGCAGGCTCTCAGGCACCGAGAGGTTGTCGTTGGTCGGGTCGTTGACCAGCTTGATGCCGTAGGGGTCTTTGCCGGTGGGGGCCTTGACCCGCAGGGTGGCGACCGCGTCGGGCCAGTTTTCCGACTCATCGAGGAACTTGTAGGCAATGCCGACGTTGACATCGCCAATGGTTGGATCGCGCCTGACGGTGGCATCGGAAGTAACCGGGCCGGCACCGCCGGCACCGCCGGAGGAATAGGTGGATTCACGGTAGATCACCGGGACGTTGATATCGAACTGCCAACGCTGATCGAGGTTGTAGCGGGCGGTCAGGTCCAGGGTCCAGTTATCGGCCTTGATGCGGTCGAGGTTGATGTTGCCGAGGAAGATCGAGTCCAGCGCCAGAAAACCGTTGAGGACCAGGGCGCGGGTGTCGTAGTGGGTGTAGGTCAGGCCGGTTTCGACGCTGAACCTGCCGCCACCAAAAAAGCCGCTGGCTTCGTCATACAGGTTGGAAACGCTTTGCGCCGGTTCCGAGTCGTCTTTGAGCGACTGCCCATAAGAGCTGCCGGTGGTTCCCGGCGCACCGGTGGCCACGGTCTGGCCGCCCTTGACGGTTTCGGCGGGGGATTTGGTCAGGCGTCTGGGCGCGGGTGCTGCCGGTGCTGTTTCGACCTGGCGAACGCGTTGTTCGAGGACCATCAACGCGTTCTGCTGGGCTTCGTAACGTTGTTTCAACTCCATGAGTTCTTGTTTTAGTGCTTCGACCTGGGGGTCGGCTGCTGCGTAGAGCAATGTGGCCGGGGTCAGGCTACTCAAACAGACGATAGCTCTGAAGGTTAACGATCGGTGCATGGGTTAGCCGTCCCTTCTGACTACAAGTGATGAGACAGAGCGTAGATCAGAAACCGAGAGTGCGAAGGCCTTTGAGCTGGTCCAGGTTACCGTTCAGCGCCCCGGCGCTCGGCACGTTGTCACGCAGCACGACGTTCAGGGAGGTGAGGTTGCTGACCTTGTTGCCAGCGCCGAGCAAGGTGGTGTTCTGCATCAGCCCACCCTGGGCCAGGCGCTGCACGGTGCTGCCCTGGTTGTTGTTGGCGATGATGTTGAATTGCACGCCGCTGCCGGTTGAGGACACACTCAGCGAACCCGCGCCGTTGGCGCCGACCAGGGTGGAACCTGCGGCCAGGGCCTCGCCCTGTGGCTGCGTGGCTGCTGCGGGCGCCTGGTTGGCCTTGGTGACGTTGATATCGACGTTGTTGTAGGCGCTGTTGTTGTCGCCGGCGGCGCGCACCACCTGGGTCACGCCCTCGGTGCTGTTGAGGCCACTGCCACCGGTGACGCTACCGCTGCCGACACTCTGCGAGCGCGCCGCGCCGCTGCCTTTTTCGTCGATCATCGACACGTAGAACTGCGGCTTGATCGTCGTTTGCTGGATTTGCATCGAAGACCTGGCGCCAATCACTTCGCCATTGGCGTTTTGCCAGGTGCTGCTCATGACAATGCCAAAGCTGATGATCCGCCCGGGCATGACAAAGCGGCCGCGCAGGTTGGCCAGTTCCTGATCCTTCAGTTCAATGGGCTTGAGCGTCTGGGCCTGGGTTGGCAGGCTGGCGGCCAGGCAAAGCACGGCGAGCCAGATAGAAGTCTTCATGGGATGCTCCCGGAGCCTCATGCTCCCTTGTCATTAGAAGAAGTCGCTTTGGATGAAGCCGAAATCCATCAACTCAGCGTCTTGCACCGGGGTGAAGGTATTGATGCGGTTCTTGGCCGTGAGCGGCAGTGGTGGGTCGAGCAAGGCGTTGGCCTTGTCGTAGCCCCGGCCGATGACGGCGAAGAGAATGCCGTTCCAGCCTTTGACGAAGTCTTCGATCTTGTAGCGTTTATGGCCGAGCACCGGGTCGCCGATGTACACCCAGCCGTTGTGGACTTTCTGCATGACCACGAAGTGCTTGTAGCCGCGCACGTCCATCAGCACCACCACCGGAATGCGCACGCTCTGCAAGGCGTCCAGTTGTACCCGGTAACCGCGGGCGCGCATCCCGAGGCTTTCGACGTAGCGCTTCATGTCGAGCATGGAAAAGCCCTGGACCCGCACCACATCGTGGTCGGAGTGGGCGAGCATGCCTTCGATGATCTGTTCTTCGCTGACGTCCAGCCAGTAGGCCTGGCGCAAGATGGTCGCCAATGCCGCGGCGCCACAGCTGAAATCGGTTTTCTGTTGCACCAGGTCGGCGAATTTGCGTTCACGCACGCTCTGGATGGGCTTGAACACCACAGCACCACCCGGTAATACCGAAAGCGGCAATTGCGCCGCTTCGCTGATGCTGCTCAGGCAGAGCAAAAATGCCAAGGCGATAACGCGCATGTCCGACGCCCCCCTGATGGTGTTGAAAAAGGCCCCCCGAAGGGGGCCTCCAGATCACAGCATTTACATCGAGGTGTTGGAGATGGCCAGCGAGTTGCTTTGCTGGTTGCCCACACCGGCTGCTACGTTGACGCCCAGGTTGCCGCTGCCGCCGTTCACCGAACCGCTCAGGGTTGCAGTGTTGGTTACAGGGTTGGCCCAGCCGGTTGGAGTCAGCACTTGATAAGAGAAAGTATTGCTCAAATCATAAGAGCTGCTTTCACTGTAGCTTTTCGCTTTGTTGTACTCAGACTCGGAGGATTTGCTGCCCGATTTTTCGAACGAAGAATCGAAGGCTTTTTCGAACGAAGAGCTCTTGGACTTATCGTACGAAGAGCTGGACTCTTTGTTCCACGACTTGTCGATATCAACATCCAGCGAGGCAGTCAGCGAAGCATCGGCCGACTGCGAGCTGCTGCCGCTGTGATGACGGCCATAGTCATAGGACGAGTTTCTGCTGGCTTCAACCGATGCATCCAGCGAAGCGGTCAGAGAAGCACTGCTCGAGCCGCTGGCTTCATGGTTTTTAGAGCCGCTAGCTTCGGAGTTGTGCGAGCCGCTGGCATTGAAGCTGTTGGCGCCGGCGAGCTCGAAGCTCGAAGAGTTGCTCTTGCTGCCGCTGGCTTCCATGGATTTATCGTAATTGGCGCTACCACTGGCGGTTTTGGTCACCGTCAGGGTGTCGACACGATAGGTACGGTCAGCGTTGTTGTTGACGGTCAGGCCAGGGCCGCTTTGCTCGGCGGAGGCGGTGGCGGTTGCGTTACCCAGTGCAGCGTTGGTATTGGCAATTGCCATGGTGTTTTTCTGTTGGTTCAGGTCGCCACCGGCAATGTTGATGCCCATGTTGCCACTGCCGTTGTTGCCCGAACCGCCCATGACCGCCGAGTTGGTGCTGCCGTAGTTGTCGACCCGGTTGTTGTTGCTGTATTGCGAGACCTTGGCGGTCGCCGTTGCGTTGCCGAACACGAAGGTGTTGTCGATTTCCGAGTTGTCGGTGGCGGCGTTGGCGATGGCGGCGGCGTTGTCTTGCTGGTTGCCGGCACCGGCAGCCACGTTGACGCCGACGTTACCGCTGGTGCCGGTGGCCGAGCTGCTCATTTCGGCTTCGTTCACCGTGCCTTCATTGCGGATGCGATTGTTGGTGCTGCTTTGTTTGTCCCACGCGTTGGCGGTCGCGTTGATCGAGATTTTAGTGGGAGGAGGAGGGGTGTGGTGGCCATTGTTGTGATGACCGTTATGGCCATGGCCACGTGGTTCGTTCTGCCCAGCTTGTACAGCAACAGCCATGACCGCAGCAATTGCGAAAACCAGAGGCTTGAGTGCCATCGAAGGTTTCATGGTGATTCTCCGTACTTTATTTTAGGTTAAGTGTTGTTCCTAGCTGTTTGGGTCAGTCCGCGACCCGGATGCTCAGGGTGTTGGCCGTTCGGTTTCCCACCCCGGCACTCTGATTCAGCTGAATCACCCCACGGCTACCGGTGAAGGCCTGGTCACTGGTAGTGACCTGGCGAAAGCCGGGTGCGGAGTCAGCTGAGTCGGAGTTGTTGAGCAGCGCCACGTTCTGTTGCATGAGGACGCTGTCGTCGATACTTTGCGGACCGGAACTGATGCTGATCCGCATGGCGTTGGCTTGCTGGTTGCTGGCCCCGGCACTCTGGTTGACGCCCAGGGCGCCGCTGCCGTGGCTGAAAGAGTTGCCCTGGATGTTCGACTGGGCATCGATGCTCGGGTCTACCGTTGTGCGCAGGCGCTGGCGGATCTGGGTACTGGCGCTGGCGCCATGGCCCACCGCGATGGCCCGGGCGTTGGCCTGTTGCTGCTGATCGCCGGCAGCCTGGTTGACCGTGAGGTTGCCCTGGTACTGGGCACCGGAATTGTCGATGTTGGCGTTATTGACCACGGGGGGCTGGGCGAAGGCCGGTACACTGCAGAACATGGCCAGAATCAGCAACGAGTGCTTCATCTCACTTGCCTCCGGTGAGGATCTGCAGGGGCGCGAGGCCTTTCTGCACGCTGGAATTGACCATGTTGGAGATGCCGTTGCCGGAGTTGCCGGAACGTCCACCGGCCAGGTTCGGCAGTTGCGTCTGGTTATTGATGTTGCTGCCCAGGTTATTGGTCTGCTGGGTGACCATGGCGCCAATTCCCGAGCCGCTGGTGATCGAGGCAAAATCGCCGTCGCTCAGCTCGTTGGTTTGCTTGAGGATCTGCGCCGACGGGTTGGTGTTGACCGTGGTCGGATAAGGGTCGGGCGCCAGCGGTGGGCGCATGGCGTTGCGCGGCTGCACATCGCGGGTGATGACGACGATGCCGTTTTCGGCCTGGGCCGGCAGGCTCAAGCTCAGGCTTGAACTCACTGCACAGGCAAGCAGCAGGAGGCGGTAGATGCCTTTATCAATCTTTCCCACGATGGCAATTCCTTCTTATGGTGCGCTGGCCCTGTTCAGCGTTGCGAAGAAGAGAGCAGAAGGTGTGCCGGTTTTTATTTATCAAGCGAAAACAATGGCTTGGTTTTATGCTTGGCCAGGGTCAAAAAAATGTTGTAACGCCGCTGAGACACCGGCGCTGTTCAGCGCCTGATACTGCGGGCGCCACGGCCCGGCAACAGGCATGCCCGGGGATTGTTTCAGCGGCTTAACACTTTTCTCCGGGCACGGGCTGGCCGCTTTAGCTCGCGGCTTTGCGCAGGTGAGAGTGTTTCAGGAATGGACACTGTGAAGCGCGCAGTTGCTCAGGTCTTGAGCAACTGCGCAACCGCGGCAAAGGCTGCGCGCCGGCGCTGCGCCCAGTCGCCTTGCACGACCTGGAACGCTTGCTGGTGCTGCGCCAGCCACTCGCCCGTGGTATTGAAAAACGCCATACGTTCGGCCAGCAGCGGCTGGCAACGCTGGCCATCGTCGTGCCAGGCAACGGCCTCGGGGCTGAGCAGCAAGTGCAGGTCGTAGTGACGGGCCAGCAGCGCCTGTTCCAGCCACGCCGGGCAATCGCCGAACAGCGTGCGGCTCCAGAGCATGTTGCTCAGCAGGTGGGTGTCGAGGATCAGCAGCGCCGGTTGCCGCGCACGTGCGGCGTCTTCCCAGGCCAACTGCCCGCGGGCAATGGCCGGGATGTCGGCATAGCAGGTGTCACGCGCCTGCTCGTCAATGAAGTGGCGTACGTACTCGCCCACCCGTTCGCCACCGAAGTGCGCCTGGATTTCGGAGCTGAGCCAGCTTTTACCGCTGGATTCAGGGCCGGTGAGTACCACTACCTTCATGCGTAGGTCAACGCCGGATCGCGTCGCCAGTCGCGCCAGCCCTGTACCGCGATCAAGGTGAACAGGGCATAGAGCGCGGCGGTCAGGTACATGGCCTTGGACAGGAACAGGCCGACGAAAATAACATCAAGCACCACCCACAGCGGCCAGCACTGCAGGCGCTTTTGCGCCATCCACCATTGCGCCACCAGGCTAAAACCGGTCAGCGCGGCGTCCAGCCAGGGGTGGGCGGCGTCGGTCCAGGTGGCCATGGCCGCGCCCAGGCCGAGGCTGCCGAGCAAGCCAATGCCCAGGCCAAAGGCAACCGAATGCGCCGGCAACAGGCTGACCTGGCGGGCTTCGCGGGTGCTGCCCGGCCGGGTCCATTGCCACCAGCCATAAAGTTGCAGCACGGCATAGACCAGTTGCAGGAGCATGTCCGAATACAGCTTCACGTCATAGAAAACCCAGGTGTACAGCAACACCATCACCAGGCCGATCGGCCAGCACCAGGGGTTCTGTTTGGTCGTGAGCCACACGGCGATAACGCCGAGCACGGCGGCGAACAGTTCGAGGCCGGACATCGGCGTTCCTTGGTAGGTTCGAGAGTGGGGCGGGGATTGTACCTTGTGGCACGCCAAGCGCCACTAGTGCGCTGGCGAAGTAGCCGCAGGTACGCTCCCCGGGGCCCAACTGTCAGACCCGGAACTGACTGAGGGTTCGATCCAGTTGCTCGCTCAGGCGGTTCAAGGCCACGCCGGCACTGCTCGACTGCTGTGCGGCCGTTGCCGTCTGACGCGACAGGTCGGCCGTCTCGGTAACGTTGCGGTTGATCTCCTCGACCACATGGGACTGCTGCAGGGTAGCGCTGGCAATCGAGGCATTGAGCGCGGTCAGGTTGTGCAGCGCCTGGCTGATGGCGTCCAGGCTGACTCCGGCTTCGCTGGCTTGTTCGACGGTCTGGCGCGAGGCTTCGCTGCTGGCGTCGATGGCCTTGACGGCCGCCTCGGACTGGCCTTGCAGGTGTTCGATCATGCTCTGGATTTCGGCGGTGGACTGTTGGGTGCGCTGGGCCAGCAGGCGCACTTCGTCGGCCACCACGGCAAAGCCGCGGCCCTGTTCACCGGCCCGCGCCGCTTCAATGGCGGCGTTCAAGGCCAGCAGGTTGGTCTGTTCGGCAATCGAGCGGATCACTTCCAGTACGCTGCCGATGCGCGTGCTCTGGCCGGCCAGGGCGCGGATCACCTGCACCGCTTCATCGATGGTCGTCGATAGTTGGTCGATGCGCTGCAGGCTGCCGTGGATGCTGTGTTGCCCCTGTTCGGCGCGCAACTGGGCGTCATGCATTTCGCTGGACGCCTGTTCGGCATTCTTCGCCACATCCTGCACGGCGTAGGTCACTTCGTTGATGGCCGTGGCCACCTGCTCCATTTGCTGGGATTGCTGCTCGCTGCGCTGCTGGGCCTGGCCGGCGTTGTTGCCGACATCGCTGGCCGATTGCGCCAGGGCATGCACCGCACCCTGCAACTGGCTGATCACGCCCTGCAACTTACCGGTAAAGCTGTTGAAGTGGATGCCCAGCTGGGTGACTTCATCGTTGCCGTGGGTATCCAGGCGCCGGGTCAGGTCGCTCTCGCCACTGGCAATGGTGGCCATGGCATCGACCGCTTCCTGCAGCGGCCGGGCGATACTGCGGGCAATCAGCACCACCAGCAGGGTCATGACCAGGGCGATGCCCAGGCCGAGGATCGAGGCATCGCGCAACTGGCGCAAAAACTCGTCCTGCATGTCATCGATGTAAACGCCCGAACCGATCACCCAGCCCCAGGGCTTGAACAGCTGCACGTAGGAGGTCTTTTTCACCGGTTCGCTGGCGCCGGGCTTGGGCCAGCGGTAGTCGATGCTGCCGGCGCCCTTGGCCTTGGCCAGCGCGGCCATTTCGTTGAACAGGGCAAAGCCGTCCGGGTCGCGGATCGCCGAGAGGTCCTGGCCGTCGAGCTTGGGGTTGGTCGGATGCATGATCATCTTCGGCCCCAGGTCGTTGATCCAGAAATAGTCATTCTGATCGTAACGCAAGCCGCGCACCGCGCTCAGGGCCTGTTGCTGGGCCGCGTCGCGGCTCAATGTGCCGGCTGCTTCCAGGGTCTGGTAATAGGCCAGCACGCCGGCGGCGGTTTCTACCACATGGCGGGTTTTTTCCGCCTTGGCCTGGTACAGGTCGCCATGAATCTGGCGCAGCATCAGCAAACCGAGGGTTACCAGCATCACCACTGCCACTACCAGGATCAGCCACAAACGCCGGCTGATCGACATACTGCGAAGAGTCTTCATGGAATGCTTACCTCGAGTTCTTTTTTATTGTTGCCCACATCCAAGCATGCTTTGCCTCCCGCCACCTACTCGACCAAGGACTAAGTGCTTGATTCGTTGAGGTCTGTTGCGTCGTCCCAGCAGCGTTTATCCGAGAGGTCTGATAGGATTTCGGCCTCGACGGGATAAACCTGAAGGCCGCGTGAACTTTTCTGCTGGCTTTGCGACCAACTGTCGCTGTAAAACGGCCAGGCGCTGAACAGCCATTGGCAACTAAAAGACTATAAAGGGGCATGCCACAGGCATTGCCCCACGGGGGAAGCATGGATCTTTGGACCGGCCTGCAGGCTGTCATTCTAGGTATTGTCGAAGGCTTGACAGAGTTCTTGCCGATCTCCAGTACCGGCCACCAGATTGTCGTGGCCGACCTGATCAATTTCGGTGGTGAGCGGGCCATGGCCTTCAACATCATCATCCAGCTGGGCGCGATCCTGGCGGTGGTCTGGGAATTTCGCCGCAAGATCTTCGAGGTGGTGGTGGGGCTGCCGCGTCAGCGTGAGGCCCAGCGCTTTACGGTCAACCTGCTGATCGCCTTCATGCCGGCGGTGGTGCTGGGGGTGCTGTTTGCTGACCTGATCCATGAGTACCTGTTCAACCCCATCACCGTGGCCGCCGCCCTGGTGGTTGGTGGTGTGATCATGCTCTGGGCCGAGCGCCGCGAGCATGTGATCCGCGTTGACCAGGTCGACGACATGCGCTGGTCCGACGCCCTGAAGATTGGTTGCGCTCAGTGCCTGGCGATGATCCCGGGTACTTCGCGCTCCGGCTCGACCATCATTGGCGGCCTGCTGTTCGGCCTGTCGCGCAAAGCAGCCACCGAGTTCTCGTTCTTCCTGGCCATGCCGACCATGGTCGGTGCGGCGGTGTATTCGGGCTACAAGTACCGCGATCTGTTCCAGCCAGACGACTTCCCGGTGTTCGCCATCGGCTTTGTGGTCTCGTTCATCTTCGCCATGATCGCGGTACGCGGCCTGCTCAAGTTCATTGCCAACCACAGTTACGCGGCCTTTGCCTGGTACCGTATCGTGTTCGGTTTGATCATCCTCGGCACCTGGCTGTTCGGCTGGGTCGACTGGACCACGGCGCACGGTTGAGATGAGCCGTAGCCAGAGCCAACAGCGCCGCGCAGCCTCTGCCAGCGGCGCCATGCAAAACCCGCGCAGCAAGCTGCTGGTTTTTGTCGCCCTGTGCCTGCTGCCCGTGGGCGGGGCCCTGCAGATGCTGTTGAGCGGGCAGTCCTGGGTGCCGGCGCTGGCCTATCCGCTGGCCAGCCTGGTGAGCTTTGTGCTGTATTGGCGCGACAAGCAGCAGGCCCGCAACCAGGCCTGGCGCACGCCAGAGAAAGTCCTTCACGCCAGTGAGCTGTGCGGCGGCTGGCCGGGCGCCTTGCTGGCCCAGCAACGCTTTCGGCACAAGACCCGCAAACTGTCGTTTCAGTTCAGTTTCTGGACCATTGTCGGCGTGCATCAGTTGTTCTGGATCGACCACCTGCTGCTCGGCGGCCGCTGGCTTGGCGCTGCCCTGGCGCCAATCCTCAGATAAGCAAGCCTGGCTGCAGGCGCTTGGGCAGGCGCCGGACCACCAGTTGGTGGGAGCGTTGCAGCAATTCGGTCAGCTCGGCGCGGCCCATGGGGTAGGGTGCTGCCATGCTGACCCAGTGCGCGCGCGCAAGGTAAGGCGCCGGGCGCACGCCGGGGCGGTCGACGTAGCCGAGAAACAGCTCGCTATCGACCTTGAACGACAACCCGGCGCCGCCCAGGTCAAGCACGGCAAACATCTTGTTGCCGGCCACCGAGAACACCCGGATGCCGCCCCATTTGTAGTCTTCGCGCGCACCCGGGAGGCTCAGGCAGAAGGCCGCGACCTGTTCTTCGCTGATTTTCTTGTCAGACATAACGCTCCCCGCATTGGGCAAATTCCGCGACCAGGTGATCGATCCATACCCGCACCGCCGGCAGCAGCCCGCGCCGATGGGGGTAGACCGCCTGCAGATAACCGCCGGGCAGCGACCAGTCTGGCAGCAGGCACACCAGCTCGCCACGTTCGAGTTCTTCTTCGCAGTGCATGATCGGCAGCGTGGTAAAGCCAAGGCCGGCGACAGCGGCGGCTTTGCGCACGACAAAGTCGTCGATCGCCAGGCGTGCCTCCAGGGCCAGTTCGTGCTTGTGGCCCTGGCCATCGAGCAGGCGCAGATGCACCAGGCGGTCGGCATCCACCGCACCGAGTACCGGCAGGCTGGCCAGGTCTTGCGGGTGGTTGAGCGCCTGCGCGGCAGCAAACTGCGGGGCGGCTACCAGCAGCATCTGCGCCTGACGCAGGCGCCGGGTGACCAGCGCCGGGTCTTCATCGCCCAGGTCGCGCACTCGCAGGGCAACGTCGACACCTTCGGTGATCAGGTCGACGCGACGGTTGAGGAGGATCATGTCCAGTTGCACCTGCGGGTATTGCTGCAGGAAGCGGCTGATCACGTTCGGTAAAAATTCATGGGCCAGGCCCACCGGGCACGACACCCGCAAGCGCCCGCGCGGTTCGCTGGTCATGCTCGCCACCGCTTCGTCGGCCATTTCCGCCTCCAGCAGCATGGCCTGGCAGTGGCGCAAATAACGTTCACCCACGGCCGTCAGCTTCAACTGGCGTGTGGTGCGTTGCAGCAGGCGCGTGCCCAGGCGCTCTTCGAGTTCGGCGATACGTCGCGACAGGCGTGATTTGGGAATCCCGAGCACACGGCCAGCGGCGGCAAAACCACCGGCTTCGACCACCCGGGCGAAGTAGAACAGATCATTGAGGTCTTGCATGTGCGTCACCATTGTCCTGCCAGTAGGACAAACTAACGCATTTTTGCTGACTTATCAGCTATTCGCCACCCAAGTAGGATTCTCCCCATCGTGATCGCCCACTCGCGGTCTTCATTCAGGAGAGTCCCATGAAACTGTTGCATATCGATTCGAGCATCCTGGGCGATAATTCCGCCTCCCGTCAGCTGAGCCGCAGCGTGGTTGAAGCCTGGAAAGCCGCCGAGCCCTCGCTGCAAGTGACTTACCGTGACCTGGCCGGCGACGCCATCAGCCACTTCTCGGCCGCGACCCTGGTCGCCGCCGGCACCCCGGAAGAACTGCGCGACGCCGCCCAGCAGCATGAAGCCAAACTCAGCGCCGAAACCCTGCAGGAGTTTCTCGACGCCGACGCCGTGGTACTGGCCGCGCCGATGTACAACTTCACCGTGCCGACCCAGCTCAAGGCCTGGATTGACCGCGTCGCAGTGGCCGGCAAGACCTTCCGCTACACCGAAGCCGGCCCTGAAGGCCTGTGCGGCAACAAGAAGGTGATCCTGGTATCGACCGCAGGCGGCCTGCACGCCGGCCAGCCTACCGCGGTCGGCCATGAAGAGTTCCTCAAGGTGTTCCTTGGTTTCATCGGCATCACCGACCTGGAAATCGTCCGTGCCCATGGCCTGGCCTATGGCGATGAGCACCGGGCCAAGGCCCTGAACGCCGCGCAAGTGCAGATCAGCACCGACCTGTTCGTCGCCGCCTGATCTCTGGGCCAGTAATCAAACCGACTGCCGGCAGCGCCTGCAGTCGGTTTTTTCATTGAGGTTTCATCTGCGCCGGGCTGGCCCGTTCTATGCTGCGCACTATCAGCATTGATCGATAGCGTTGCTTAAGGTGCAATACGATGCGGCGTCTTGGCGCATTACTCCTGTTAGTCCTGTTGGGCAGCCCGCTGATGGTGCAGGCCGAGCCGGCTGCGCACTGGAGTGTCGGCGTGCATCGCCTCAGTTTCGCCGACCCGCTCGATGCGCAGCCGGTGCAGGCCCTGGCGTTCTATCCTTCCAGTGCAGTTGAGCGCAGCAGCCGCATCGACGGCTACCGGGTCCAGGCTTGGGAAGGTGCGCCGATGGTTATCGGCCGTTATCCGCTGTTGATGCTGTCCCACGGCAATACCGGCACGCCGCTGGCCTTGCACGATCTGGCCACCGCCCTGGCGCGGCGCGGCTTTATCGTCGTCGCCGTCACCCACCCGGGCGATAATGCCCGCGACCACAGCCGCCTGGGCACCTTGAGCAACCTTTACGGGCGGCCGTTGCAGATCAGCGCAGCGATCACCGCCAGCCTCGGCGATAGCTTTCTGGCGCCGTACATCAATGGCCCGCAGGTGGGCGTCATCGGCTATTCGGCTGGCGGTGAGACCGCCTTGATCCTGTCCGGGGCGCAACCGGACCTGGAGCGTTTGCAGCGCTACTGCCAGGAGCGGCCGCTGGATGCCGATGCCTGCAAAACCAAGGGCGTGCTGATCGCCGACCGCGCCGACCTGCGTGCCGCGCCCGATCCGCGGGTCAAGGCGCTGATGTTGATGGCGCCGCTGAGCCTGATGTTCGGCCGTCATGCGTTGGCCGAGGTCAAGGTCCCGGCGTTGATCTACAGCGGCGACAAGGACCAGTTGCTGGCCATCGACAAGAATGCCCAGGCCCTGGCGCGCAAGCTGCCGGTCACGCCCAACTACAAGCTGTTGGCCGGTGCCGGGCACTTCGTGTTCATGGCGCCGTGCGACGACGAGCAGCGCCAGAAAATGGCCGCCTTGTGCAACGACCCGGACGGCGTCGACCGTGAGGATATTCACCTGACGCTACAGGCTGAGGCTGCGCGGTTTTTCAACCACACCCTGGCTGACCGCCATCAGGGCGGCCTGCACATGGCCGATCAGTAGTTGCCGGCGCGCCGTGACAGCAGGAGGGTGAGGCCGACGCCAAGCAGCGAAAGCAAAGCAGCCAGGCAAAAAATCCAGGCATAGCCCAGGTGCAGGGCCACCGCACCCATCAATGGCCCGGCAATCGCCAGGGCCAGGTCGAAGAACACCGCATAGGCGCCCAGGCCTGCACCGCGGCTGGAACTGGGCACCTGTTTGATCGCCTCGACACCCAACGCCGGATACACCAGCGACAGGCCGAAACCGGCAAAGCCTGCGCCAATCAATGCCAGCACCGGGCTGGGTGCCAGCCACAATAAGGCCAGGCCCAGGGCTTCGGTGGCCATGCAGGCCATCGCCACGGGATAGCCGCCAAAGCGGTTGACTGCGTTGACGAACAAGAGCCGTGAGAGGATGAAACACACGCCGAATGCGCTGAGGCACCAGGCTGCGCCGCTCCAGCCCTGCTCGAGGTAGAACAGGGTGACGAAAGTGGTCAGGGTGCCGTAGCCGATCGACGCCAGAGTCAGGCTGACCCCGCACGGCGCAACCCGGCCGAATGCGGCCCAGAACGGCAGGCGCTCGCCACGTACCACCGGCGTCGACGGTTTGTTGCGGATTACCAACAGGGCCAGCACTGCCAGGACGCTCAAGGCCAGGCCCAGGGTGGCGAAATTGACTCGGTCGACCAGTGCCACGCCCAGCGGCGCACCGATGGCGATGGCCCCGTAGGAGGCAATGCCGTTCCAGGAAATCACCCGCGCGGTGTGCTCGGCGCCCACCGCACCGATGCCCCAGCTCAAGGTGCCGACGCCGATCAGACCCTGGGCGATGCCCAGCAGCACGCGCCCGCCCAGCAGCGCCAGCAGGCTCAGCAACGGCACATCGACTGTCAGCGCTGAAGCAAAGGTCAGCACACCGCTGGCGGCAATACCGATCAGGCCGTAAATGATTGCCCGCTTGGTACCCAGGCTGTCTGCCGCGCGTCCGGCCAGCGGCCGGCTGAGCAGGGTGGCCAGGTATTGCAGGCCGATGGTGATACCGGCGATCACCGCACTGAAGCCTAACTGGTCATGCACATAGCTCGGCAGCACCGCGATCGGCAAACCGATGCAGAGGAAGGCGATAAAGGTATAAAAGACAATCGAAAGGATTTGCCGGGTGATCGACCCGGTATCGACGGGGGCGGGTGCTTGCGCGGACATGAGCTCGTTCGCTGGCGGGCGGTGGGAGAGGGCCCATGATCGCCGGGTGCGAAGAGAAAAGGAAGCAGGCTAACGGATTTTCCAGCATCGCGGGGCAAGCCCGCTCCTACAGGATTATAGGAGCGGGCTTGCCCCGCGATCAGATCTGGATCAGATCACCACACCCTGGCTGCGCAGGTAGTCATCGTAGGTGCCGCTGAAGTCCACCACACCGCTCGGGCTCAGCTCGATGATGCGGGTGGCCAGCGACGATACGAACTCACGGTCGTGGCTGACGAAGATCAGCGTGCCCGGGTAGTTCTCCAGCGCCAGGTTGAGCGCCTCGATCGATTCCATGTCCAGGTGGTTGGTCGGTTCGTCCATCACCAGTACGTTGGGCTTTTGCAGGATCAGCTTGCCGAACAGCATGCGGCCTTGCTCACCACCGGAGATCACCTTGACCGACTTGAGGATCTCGTCGTTGGAGAACAGCATGCGCCCCAGGGTGCCACGGATTACCTGCTCGCCTTGAGTCCACTGGCCCATCCAGTCGAACAGGCTCAGGTCCTCTTCGAAGTCGTGGGCGTGGTCCTGGGCGTAGTAGCCCAGTTCCGCGCTTTCGGTCCACTTTACCGCGCCGGCATCCGGGCTCAGTTCACCGACCAGGGTACGCAGCAGGGTAGTCTTGCCGATACCGTTGGGGCCGATGATCGCTACGCGTTCGCCGGCTTCGACGGTGAAGCTGAAGTTTTCGAACAGGGTCTTGCCGTCGAAGCCCTTGGACATCTTCTCGATGGTCACGGCCTGGCGGTGCAGCTTTTTGGTCTGCTCAAAGCGGATGAACGGGCTGACCCGGCTCGATGGCTTGACCTCGGCCAGCTGGATCTTGTCGATCTGTTTGGCGCGCGAGGTGGCCTGCTTGGCTTTCGAGGCGTTGGCCGAGAAGCGGCTGACGAAGGTCTGCAGTTCGGCGATCTGGGCCTTCTTCTTGGCGTTGTCCGACAGCAGCTGCTCGCGCGACTGGGTCGCGGCGGTCATGTACTCGTCGTAGTTGCCCGGGAACAGGCGCAGTTCGCCGTAGTCCAGGTCGGCCATGTGGGTGCAGACGCTGTTGAGGAAGTGGCGGTCGTGGGAAATGATGATCATGGTGCTGTTACGCGCCGTGAGAATGTTTTCCAGCCAGCGGATGGTGTTGATGTCCAGGTGGTTGGTTGGCTCGTCGAGCAGCAACACTTCCGGGTCCGAGAACAGCGCCTGGGCCAGCAATACACGCAGTTTCCAGCCTGGCGCGACTTCGGTCATCGGGCCGAAATGCTGTTCCAGCGGGATACCCAGGCCCAGCAGCAGCTCACCGGCGCGGGATTCGGCGGTGTAGCCGTCCATCTCGGCGAACTCGGTTTCCAGCTCGGCGACGGCCATACCGTCTTCTTCGGTCATTTCCGGCAGCGAATAGATGCGATCGCGCTCGGCCTTGACCTTCCACAGCTCTTCATGGCCCATGATCACGGTGTCGATCACGGTGAACTCTTCGTAGGCGAACTGATCCTGGCGCAATTTACCCAGGCGCACGTTCGGCTCGAGCATGACCTGGCCGGCGGACGGCTCCAGATCGTTGCCGAGGATTTTCATGAAGGTCGACTTGCCGCAGCCGTTGGCGCCGATCAGGCCGTAGCGGTTGCCGTTGTTGAACTTGACCGAGACGTTCTCGAACAAGGGCTTGGCGCCGAACTGCATGGTGATGTTAGCGGTGGAGATCAAAGGGCTTACCTATCAATAGCTTACGTCGCTGGCATTGCGGCTGATACCGATTTGATACCAATTTGCAGCTTTTCCAGCTCGCTCCAGTCGGAGCTTGAGTTAATCCAACGCGCATACGTCGACAGCAGCATTTGCACGCTGTGGCCGAGCTGTTGGGAGATAAATGCGGGGTTGAGGCCAGACATTAAGCATATTGTCGCATAGGTGTGACGACAGTTGTATGGCGGACGGTAACGAATCCCCAGTTCTTTAAGTACCGGCCGCCACTGATGATGCAGATCAGAGGTCTGCCGGACGTACTCTGCGTTCTTCGATGGGGGGAAATGAACGGTGACTCCGTGACCCGCCCCTTTCCTTTCCTGCTTCACATGGGCAACCTTCTTCTCCAAGTCGACAGCATCCCAGCGCAGCGCCAGGCCCTCCGACAGGCGTACGCCGCTGAAGAACACGAACTCGAAGAACGCCGCGTAGATCTGGCTTGGCCAGTGCGGGTGCTTGTAGAGCCTGGCGGTGATCTGACCGGCTAGAGCAGAACCTCGCTAGAAAGCGCAGTGGATTCGGATGCTGACGGACAGCAATAAGCATCCGGCTGGGCAAGGTACAGAAGGGCATTTAAGCCGTCGCCTACCCCGTCACCTCAGTAGAGATGGCGCAGGTCATGCTTGACCACCGCATCGACCACCAGGCTGGTGGCCTTGCCCAACAGGCCCGTACCGTTCATGTGCTCGGACAGCATCCTGGAAAAGGCTGGAATCTGCCTTTCGTCCAGGTGTGTTGCGCGATCCCACAAGCCCGCGGCCAGCAGTGCTGGGCAGTGCTGGAAGCGATAGCGCTCGACGTTCACGACGGTAGCGACCCGAGGTGGCTTGCCGTTGATTGCCAGTGGGGCGAGCAAGTTCGAGTCGTTGTTCAACCAGGCGCGCCCGGCCACAGATAAAACCGTGTCGGCGCCGGGCTGAAGGAAGGACAGGCGCAAGGCGCCATCGACGAGAATATTGCTCAGGCTGCAGGCAACCTTGTTGCCAGGGCGTTCCGGTACCAGCAGAGTGTGGCGATCCAGTACCTGTACGAAACCAGCCGGGTCACCTCGTGGCGACATCTCGGTGGCGTCGGCCTGGCGCTGCGTAAGCATCAGCAGGTACGGCGAGGCGGCGATAAAGGCCTGCGCTGGCTCGGACAAGGCCTGCCCTGTGTCAGCTAAAAAGGGCGTGGTGTACTCTCTGGCCCGCCAGAAATCGGCGCGTACCTTGGCTCGCGAACAGTGCAGGAACAGCGCCTCGGCGCGAAACTCCAACAGCTTTCCGGCCCGCAGAGAGCCCCGGCCATTGGCGCGCAGGCTGAACCCCACGCCGGGCAGGATGAAATACAGACTGCAGGCCATTTCCTCTATCGGCTGCTGTGAGATCGCTTTGTCTGCCGGCCAGGGCAGCAAGATGTCCTGGCCCTCGGCCCGTAACACTGGATGGTGGCGCAAATCGAGGTACTCGATATCTAACCGCGGGTCGGCGAAGCCGACGGCGCAAACCGTCGCTTGGCGGATCATCAGCAGGCAGTGCTCATCCAACTTGCGCTGCAGTCGTTTGTGCATCATCGCCGGTGGTGGCGGAATCAGTGCGCGCAAGGCGCTTAACGATTCGATTCTGTGCTCGGGCATAGCAGGTCTTCCTGTGCCATGGTCGTGTCGTCGATGCTAGGCAGTCCGATGACGGCTAGCCATGGCTCTGCGGTTCAACCTGCATGGCTTTTGGTTGCAACCTGCACTTGCACGGCCGACGGCTGGCCGCCGCTCTGCACCGTGCGTTAGAGTCGTTACCCAAGCAACTACCAAGAGCAAGTCCGATGGTCAGAAGTACCACCGTATCTGCCGTCGCAGTGCTGGATCTGCACGACCAGTTGCTGAATCTCGGCGTGGTCACTGCAACCCAGTTGCGGGAGGCCGGGGTGGAGGGTGCCAAACTTCTCGACCAGGGGGCTGCGGCATCGCCGATCCAGGAGCAGCGTGTCGACGAGACCCAGTTACTGGCGCTGTGGCAGTTCGCCGCGAACAACACGCAATTGCCGCATATCGGCCTGCTGATCGGGCAGACCTTCAACCCCGCCACGCATGGCGTGCTGGCTAGTTGGTTGCGCCAATGCAGTCGGGTGAGCGAGGTGCTGGAAGTGTTCCAGCGGCATATCGCGCTGATGAACCCTTCGGAGAGCTGGCAGTACAGTGAAACGGCAGATGCTCTGGTGCTGGAGATCACCTTCGCCCCCGGCAAAACCTACCCGCAGGCGGCCATCGAACGCAGCATGAGTGCAGTGCTGCGCTGGAGCCGGGAGATGACCGGCGTAGAGCTGCGGCCTCTGGCCTGCGAGTTCGCTTTCCCATCCCCGGCCTACCATGCGCACTATGTCGAGCTGTTCGGCAGCGAGCTGCGCTTCGACAGCGAGAGAAACAGCCTCCACCTGCCGCGCGACTTCCTGCAGCATCCCATTCTCGGCGCCAGCGACTACCTGCGACAGATGCTGGAGTCTCGTGCAAGGGCGACACTCGCGCAGCTGCAAGACGCAGATACGCTTGCCGGCACGGTGCGTCGCTTGATTCTCGCAAGCCTGCCAGAAGGCGTGAGCATCGAGCCAACCTGCCAGGCGTTGCACGTCAGTCGCACCACCCTCTACCGACGCTTGAAGGAAGAGGGCACCAGTTTCAGCGCGCTGGTGGCGAAGGTACGTCGCGAGTTGTCCGCGGAGCTGATTCGCCAGGGGCTGCCCGTGGCGACGGTCAGCGAGCGGCTGGGGTTCAGGGATACCAGCACTTTCCACCGTGCCTTCAAGCGCTGGTTCGACCGCCCTCCGGGAGCCTTTCGAGACTAGCAGTGGGCTTGCCGCTTTCGGCGCCAATGGCGCGTTAAGCGAGGCGATTGAATTGCCCCTGAAAAGGTAGGTGCCTGCGAACCTCAATGCAGGAGACTGGCCTGCTGCGAATCAGTCCGCTTCTGGCCGATTTCTGCCCGTCGCGACCGGCAGCTATAGGTTGTGGATTCAACCGGTCGATGCAACAGATTGGCTGAATCCACAACCCAGGGTAGACATTCGGTGGGATACACTGTCTGGCATCAGTGATCTCACATCAAAGCACAGGCTATGCGTTCAAGAAGGAACAAATGGGCTGGTGGGTGTCGTGGACTTCGCAGCGATTCGGCGCAGATCGGCCAGGCGCCGGGCCTGGCGCAAGGCGAGGAGTGCGCGCTCATTGAGCAGGATCACCCGGTGCTGCTGGGTCTTGATCCGGTCTTCCGGCTGGCCATCGACGATAATGCGCCGGATGTTCGCGGTTGTTGCCTCCACGAGGGTTCATAGATAGCTCATAACGAATGACACCTCGCTGTTAGCCGTTCCAGGACTTACCCCTGAGTCATTCTTGCCGCCGTTGCTTGCGGGAAGTATTCGATAATATCGTGCGCTCAGTGGTATCCGGAAATTTCCGCCTGTAGAGGTGTAGTCGCTGAATGCGTGATCTTTGTTTAGTTCCAGAGGGGTTTGATTGCTGTCTAGTATTTGTAGGGCAATGCCTTTGGCCGTTGAGGTCTTGTTTAGCTCGATGATGCCCTGGCCTGCATCCCAGGCTGGGGTGGTCGGGTTTGGAGCTAAACTGTACATAACCTTATTTATTCCACTGGGACAGTTGTTGAGTAGGATGTTGAATGCAGTTGCTTTCGAAGTGTCACCAATGTCGGAAAAAACGCCAAGATCATACTGTCCCATTTCAACGTTTACATCTGGGGTTTCGCAGGACTGAGCTACAATCGATACGTTTTTGGATATGCGCATTGCCAGAGGTTGCAGCGTACCTATCTGGTAATAACCAATATCCCCTGCTGGGATGGTTAAGTTTCCCTTGAGCGGGGCTATCTTAAGTAGATGTAGTGTGTGGGTTGTGCCATTGAAGCCATATCCCCCAGGTTCCCCAAAGCTACCGCCAAACCCTTTGACTGGGCCAGTCTCCCTTATCCATTGCCAAGCCAGGCCGCTATTGCTAATAGGGAATATGACTGAGGTGGGGAGGGTTGTTCCTAGGTTATTCTTGATCCCCTTGTCGAATGTGGTTGTGCAATTGTGTGAGCTGTTTCCTTGAAATGTCACGGTGTTTGTTTGATAGATGGTCGTGCCGTCTGCTGTGTCCCTGGGGATTGAAAGTGTTGAAGGTATATCAAAAATTATGGAATTTTGTTGGTGGCCCTCATAATATTTGCAGTCTGCCGAGGCGTCGAACCATGCGCAAACTAAAGCCATAAACAAGAAGTTCTTTTTAAGGGCCATTATTTGGATGACCCCTCAATGAATTCCCAGTGATAATCGGGGTTTTCAGACTTTATTTTGTCGTAGTAGTGAGTAAAGCCGGTTGGCTCGGGTTTTATATGCTGGTCAGGGGACGCACACCCAGAAAGCGCAGTAAAAAAACTTGCGAGGAAAGCTGGATTTAGCTTATAATTGCTTGCTTGCTTGCTTGCTTGCTTGCTTGCTTGCTTGCTTGCTTGCTTGCTTGCTTGCTTGCTTGCTTGCTTGCTTGCTTGCTTGCTTGCTTG